>JAHECO010000094.1 GCA_024641705.1 Candidatus Kryptoniota bacterium | reverse complement strand
ATGGGGCAGACGGCGGAAGCCTGTGGCACGAGGGGAGATGGGTCCAGCATCCCGGCTTCAAGGTCGATCCCGCAAATAGCGTCGGTGCCGGCGATGCGTTCCTTGCAGGATTGCTGACCTCATTCATCAAGGGCAAGAGCGATGAAGAGATGATTGAAACCGCCAACCTCCTTGGAGCTTACGTGGTAACTAAAACGGAGGCCACACCGCAATTCGACGCAGTGGATATTGAAGCTGTAAGAGCCGGCGTCTCACCGCGGGCGGAATAATAGGCGAGTGAAGGCCGAGACAGGCTGCAGTAAGAGGAGCACGATCAAATGCCTATCCAGCTGCCTTGCCTGGAACTCTCTCCGACGGCATCGATCACTCTCATGTTTGCAACACCATCCTCGATGGGAGTGGGCACATCTCTGTCATTGAGTATTGCCTCCGCGAAAAGGTCCGCCTGTATCGTATACTGGTCGCAGACCTCGAAGGCTATCTCTTCGGTCGATCCTCCTCTTTGCATCCATATCCTGCAAGGCCGGTCGTTCGGAGCATTGAAAGGTATTTCAATTTCAATTCTGCCCTGCGTTCCGAGGATGTTCACCCTCTGATAAGGCTGCAGCTGTGTCCCGCAAGTGAAGGTAGCCGCTCCCTCGCCGAAATCCAGCACCCCGGATGCAAGTCTGTCGATCCTGGTTTTCGGGTCGTACTCGATTCGTCCGAGGACGCGCCCTGGCTCCCGCCCGAAAACCAATCTTGAGAGCGAGATGCAGTAGCATCCTATATCGAGCATGACACCTCCGCCGGTTTCCACTTTATTCCGGATATTGGATGTGTCGACGTTGCAGTATGAATAGAGAGAATGGACGGCTTTGATTTCGCCGATGGCTTTTTCGTCAACGAGTTCCTTCACCTTGTGCCACTGCGGGTGGTGACGATACATGAACGCCTCCATGACCTTGAGGCCGGGATAGTCCTTCGCCGCGTCTACAAGACGGCTGGCGTCGGCATAGTTCAGCCCGAGAGGCTTCTCGCAGAGCACGTGTTTTCCGGCTTTCAGAGCCTTCAGCGTCCAATCCACGTGCATGTGGTTCGGGAGGGGGATATAAACAGCATCTATGTCCGGGTCGGCGAGGATTTCTTCATACCTGCCGTACGCTTTCGGAATGTTCATGTCGGCCCCGACGGTCCTGGCCCGCTCTAAATCGCGTGATGCGACTGCGGTGACTTCCGAATATCGGCTCCTCTGGGTGGCCGGGATCGTAGCCCTCAGGGCAAATTTCGATGTACTCAGGACTCCCCATGATATCTTCTTCATTCTGTTTCACTCCTTCATGTCGCGCGGGCTTCTCGAGGCAGTCGGTGAAATAGCGCGACAGTGCAAAGTTAGCGCTCCGCGAAAGTATTGGCAAGCGTTACAGGCTCGGGGTCTCGCGATTTGCGGCCATCAGTCGGCGGTGAAGATATCCCTGATAACGTAGCTGTCCCGTATTCCGAACTTCTGGGCATTCATCTGCTGATGTCCGGCCTTTGGGAGGCCATAAATAGCCTCTATCGTTCGAAGGAGATTCACATGAGTTACTCCCTTGCTTTCGGCATAATTGCCGTGCCTGATGTGTGCGCCGGCGATTATCGTCGGGATCCTGTTCTCGATATCCGGCTCTTTACTCGCGGGATCCGTGAATCCGATGTAATGTGTCCGGCTGTCGCTGTTCTCATCGAAGGTTACTATCAGGAGACTGTTATGTGTTTTGGCCCATTGATAGTAATCGTCCAGATTCTTTCTCAACCATTCGTCTCCGTCTTTGACTCTCAGGGAAGGCTTGCCGCTGTGCATGTCGTCGATCAGGTTGGGGATCACGACGCTTACTGTGGGGAGTTTATTAAAATCACCCGGGAATTGTTTGAACTGCAGATTGCTTGATGTCTCCTCCGTCTTACCGTCCGGAACGTTCGCGAAGCTTATCCAGGGTACATGCTTCCTGGCATAATCGTTTGTCCCCGGGATCGTGTCGCCGATTCGCGGAAGACTTTCTGAATATCCTTTGAACGTATGGCCTGCCTTTATCAATTCTTCGCCGAGGTTGGGCGATTCAAACGGATAGCCCGGATTATTCTTCCTGTTCGGTATGACGTCGCGATGCCCGACATTCTGGCTGCTGCCGGAGAAAATCCACATGTAATTACCTTCACTCTCATGTTCTTCGGCGTACATCCGCGTCAGATTAGCCCCCTCTTTTACAAGAACATTGTTTATGTAGGGAGCACTCTTATTTCCGATTATCTGTGAATAATCTTTGTTTTCCTCGATGACGATCACTATATGGTCGTATCTGGGAAGGCGGATCGAATCTCGCCGTGAGCCAGTATGGGCTGGCACCGCTGAAAACGAGAACGAGGCAATCGCCGCCAGGATCACGGGCGAAATGTTCTTCATGTATCTCCTCTTGGGTATCAGGTTTTTGAATGTACAAGAATGGGAAAGAATTGCCTCTCATGCAAATTAAGAAATCATTACTGGGTGAGAGTTGCCGTGGAAGTTGCGCGTCCCTGCTATTGGAGTCTAGTTAAGTCTGTGGACGGATGAACCGGGCGATCTTCATGCGTGGTGAATGTGGCAGCAGTGAGTATTTCGGATCGCTCCCGGTCATTCTGTGCGGCCTTCTATCGGCTGTCGCGGCGGTCACGTCGTTCAGCGTTTCGGGAATTTTTGTGGGTTACTGTGTGGGAGCAATCACGCCCCACTTGCAGCCCCCTTGGTTTTCTTGACGGGCTTGCTTATTCTATGCCCATGAAGTGCAGTGATGCTTTCGAGGGGAAAGGCGTCCCCTGCGTCCGGGGATTTGTCGAAACCACTGAACTGTTTAGAAAGCTACCAATGCGGTTAAAAAGGGCTTAGTCGGCTTTCTCATCCTGCCGGCGACAGCGGCCTGCGATACCGCCCTGCCTTCGTTTTGAACGCAAGACCTGCGGAAGTCCGGTCTTGCAATGTTGCAGAAATTTGACGTCCTGGGATGGAGAGCGGTCTTACCAGAGCCGCCCCCTTTTTCGTCCCCGGACCTGAAGAGCGTCGTCTTATTCGGAACCGGGACTCTTACATCTTAATATGAGAAGGCTGACGAGATTCTGATGGGAACGGGACAGATGTTATTGACGGTCGGGGCAATAATCCTGTTGGGATCAATCATACTCACGACGAATACCAGTCTCATAAATAACAATCAAGCGACAACCTACACGAATATTCAGCTGGAATCGATATCGCTCGCGACATCCGTGATACAGGCGGCTACAGACACCTCATTCGATGAGAACTCGCGCGGGGTTCCGGTCACATCAACAAGCCAGCTGACGCCGGCAACTTCTCTGGGGCAGGAGACCGGGTCGAACGATTTCGATGATTTCGACGACTACAACGGGACGCCCGGGGGCATGGGAAGACTTGCTCCTCCTGACACACTGATAAGCGGAATATATCACGTGTTTACGAAGGTGTACTACGTATCGGGGAGAAATCTTACCTACTCTTCAACACCCACCTGGGCGAAACGACTCGATGTGTACGTCTGGAATGACAATTTTCCTCAGGATACGGTGAAAATGTCGACCGTGTACGCATATTGGTATTTTCTCCAGTGAGGAAGTAGCAATATGGGCAGCTCGACAATGATAGACATCGCCGGATCCATCCTTGTCGGTGGTTTGTTGCTCCTCGTTGCCGTGAAGATGAATGAGAAGGCGACGGAGAACACTTACCAGACGCAGGCTACCCTGACTGTCCAGCAGAACCTGACGTCGGTGGTACAGGAAATCGAATGGTATTTCGGAAAGATAGGGTACATAAACAATATCAACGTGACTCCCGACAGGCGGTATTTCATACTTGCGGGCACATCTGATTCCGTGGCGTTTGAAGCCGACATAGACAGGATAGGGAAATTTGATACTGTGAGCTATTTCCTTGGAGGACCCGTCGCAGGATGTCCCAATCCGGATGTGAAATATTTTTACAGAAAGATAGACGACCAGCCTGCGATCGAAGCGAATCTGGGGATCGCGCAATTCAACCTGACGTATTTCGATCAGTTTGACGACACGCTTCAGCCGCCGATCGTTGCGCCGGACAATGTGAGGATAATAGAGGTGACAGTGAAGATCGAGCCGACCGCAATGTACAATGCGGCATACGACACCGTGTGGTCTGTCTGGAAAGAGACAAGACTAATCTCAAGGAACTTGCTGGCAAGGTAGAGGTATATTTTGGTAGGAAGAGGTACATTAATCGTCATCCTGGGTTTCAGCATCATTTTCGGATTGTCTTCGCAATACTGGAACAGGAACCGCCTCGCCGCCACGGAAAATATGACGGAGTACTACGATGCGACGGTAGTCCACAACATCGCCGTCAGTGCTGCAAACATAGGCGCGGACTCGCTCTTCTGGAACTACAATACGACAAATCTGAATGTCACCGGAGATCTTTCAGACGGCACATATTCGGTCACATCCGCGCTGATCCCCGGGCTTGACTCAAACGTTACACTGACGGCGGTCGGCTCCTACGACGGAGTGGTCGACAGTGTCATAATAGTCCTTCGACGCTACTACTTCAGCCTCTTTGCGGTGAGCATGCAGACCATGTCTGGAATTTCCTGGGCGACGGGCGATACGATCCGGGGTCCCCTTCACGTCGAAGGCGACCTGAACACGAGCGGCAGCCCGGTGTTTGAAGGAGAAGTCACAATAGCGGGGAAGCTCAACGCTTCACCGGCATACTCTCCCGGACCTCCTCCCGTCGGCCCGATATTTCAAGACAACCTGAAGACAGGGGTGAGCGTGCCCATGCCGGCTTCGAGTGTGTCGTCCGTTCTCAACGCCGCCCAGACCGGAGGAATCGTCTTCAACAATCCAAGTCCGGGCACGGCTTATAACGTATACCTGACTTTCAACAGCAACGGAACGGTCAGTTACAAGACCCCTGGCATGGCGGCAGATTCAACCGTCGCGCTGACGACGCTCGCACCGAACGGAGTCATCATAGTGAACAACGGGATTTTGCATTTGCAGGGAACGGTCAACGGGCGCGCGACTGTCGGCGCCTACAGCTCGAGTTCGAGTTGGGGAGGGCAAGTTTACGTCGAGGGAAATGTCCTTTACAACTCCGATCCCAGCACGAATCCGAACAGCACCGATATGCTGGGCGTTGTCGCCTCGTACAACGTTCTCGTAAATCCGCCGTCGGCCGCGCAGATGCAGAACAATTATACTATCGATGCGGCAATATTCTCGCAGAACGGGGACTTCGGTGCGAACTACAGCATGGCAACCCAACCGATGGGAGCTATCACAGTCTACGGCTCCATCACCGGTTACAGTCTGGGGGCCACCGAAAACTCATCGCTTGACGGCTGGACCAGCGATTACCGGTACGACGCGCGTTACAGCAGCAAGACCCCTCCGGCCTACCCCAGTGCTTACAGGTATCTGATCGCTTCCTGGTGGGAGTAGTCGTCTCTTTGGCGGGATGGGGTGACGACCGGGAAGGCATGGTGGAGCGGTCTGCGTCCGGTAGGTCAACAAATCCTCTCTTAGGTATCCTGAATTAGGCTGCATCTCGTCGGTTGTGATCGTTGGGGTTGCGCTGATCGAGGAGATAAAGATGAGGCGCGAACGCGGCGCAGAATACGTGCGGTACAGTGAAAGGACTCCATTCATGTTGCCGCTGCCGGGCTTTCTTGCGAGGCTGGGCGCGTTCCCAACGCGCCTTGTGCTCGGAAAAGCACTTCCCGAAACCGGCAGAGAAGTGGCTATCCTTCTCGCGATCTACACAGGGATATTTGTCGTGTTGTCGGCACCTTTTGTGTTATTTCATTGGCCCCCGGGGAGCATTTGGTGGGGGTTCCCATACAATATTTATCCTTTCCGCTAGACTGTTCCACATCGGCATCCGGTTAGCCTCACCGCGACGGCTGGAGATGGCCATCTTTCCGATAAGGATCGCGCTTCACAGGGTCCTGCAGATTCAGGAAAAAATGCCGATTATACCATTATGCAGATGTGCGCACGTCAAAAAACGTCGAAAAAAGCCTGGTTGTGAGACCGCAATCACAGGACATAATGGGATCAAGGCCTTACCTTAACACGCTAAGGGCGTCCCACATTCGGCTGGAAAGTGGTGACTTTCGCGCAAGTCCGCTTGAAGTCTCGACATGTGTGAGTTATAATAGATCAAAGGCAATCCGGGTAATCGTACTCGGTATTTATCTCGGTTTGCGAATGAGCGGCAACCATTGGCTTTACAAATGAGAGATTCTGGAGAACAGATAGCGGGACAAATCGAACTTGGTTGGACGGGGTTTTACCATAACTATCTCCTTTCGTTGCGCCATTCCGTAAACCGGGCCACAGGGATTTCGCACAATCTACCTGAGAGCCGTTTGGTCATTCGTCAATCTTGCAAGGACAAACGGCGGTTTGGGTAAATGATAGCCACGGAACACTACATGGGTCAACCGACTCCCAATGAGGGAGACTTATTCAGGACTCTGTTCGATAGTAATCCCCTCCCGATGTGGATTTACGATCTCGAGACTTTGCGTTTTCTTGCGGTCAACGAGGCGGCGGTCCGGAGGTATGGATACTCAAGGCCCGAATTCCTCGGCATGTCGATCAACGATCTCAGGCCGCCGGAAGAGGTCGACCCGGGCAAAAAGCCGGTCGACGGAAAGCCGGTAATACGGGAATGGCGAGGGTGGAGACACCGGTTGAAGAGCGGGGCAGTCATCGAGGTTGACATTACCACCCAGGGTCTGAAATACGAGGGACACAGGGCGGCCTTCGTAATAGTGAACAGCCTTTTGGGACAAAATCGCTCGCCTCAAACCAGCCAGGAGAGTGAAGATCGCTTCCGTCTGATCTTCGAGAAGAACAACGCACCCATGATTTTGTATGAACCGGAGAGCGGAAAGATCTCCGATGCCAATCCGTCCGCGGCCTCCTTCTACAGGTACCCCCGCGAGAAATTGAGTTCAATGCAGATCGCGGACCTTGTCGCTCTCCCGGGCGACGAACTGTTGAAGAAACTATCCGATTCGATGTCGGGAGGCGCCGGCAGCATGATCTACTGTGACCATCGGCTGGCCGGAGGAGAGACGCGCTCGTGCGTTATGCAGGGGACGGAGGTAACCGTCGGCGAAAAAAGACTCGTGCACCTCATAATCGGTGAGGCATCCGCACAGAAGCACGAAGAGGTGGCGCCGACCGAAGACACGCCGGATATCAACCGGCTCATGGAGCTCATGCCCGAGGGCTACTACCGTAGAACACCCGAAGATAAGTTCGTGGAGGCGAACCAGGCCTTTGCCTCGATGCTCGGTTATACAAGGAAAGAATTGCTGTCCCCCGACGTGTCAGGGTCGATCTACGTCGACGCTCCCGTGTTGGGAAGCAATAATGAGATGCGTGAGTACATCGTCGTGCCCGAGACTTATCGCCTGCGGAAGAAAGACGGAGTTGAAATAGAAGTCGAAGACCACGCGAGGTACGTGCGCGACGATGCCGGCAAAATCGTTTACCGTGAAGGGTTCTGTCGTGAAATCACGCATCATCCTGCCGCCCAGCCCGGGACGAACAAGTACGAACAATTCTTCAGGGAGTCCTCGGAAATCGTCCTCTTCTTCCGGAAGGCTGACGGCAAGATCGTTGAGGCGAGCCGGGCCTCGGAAGCGGTATATGGATATTCACGGGAAGAATTACTGGAGAAGACGATATACGATCTGCGTCCTGCCGATTCATGGGAATCTTTACAGCAGCGAATCAACACGGCGGACGGCAGTGGCATTGTTTTCGAAACGATGCATAAACGAAAAGACGGCTCTGGCTTCCCGGTGGAAACCAGGCTGCAGCGGCTTGCTGTCGACGGTGAAGATTATTTTGTGAGCATCAGCCGCGATCTCACCACGCGAAAGAGTGCCGAGACCGCGTTGAAACGGAGTGAAGAAAAGTACAGGTCTATCTTTGAGAAATCTCCCCTCGGGATCCTTCATTTCGACGACAACGGAATCATAACGGACTGCAGCGAAAGCCTCGCGAATATCATGGGGTCTTCCCGGAAGTCGGTGATAGGGCTGAAGCTGCTGGAGTTGCCGAGCAAGGAGCTGGTGAGCGCCGTCAGGAGTGTGCTTGAAGGCAAACTCGGTGTGTACGAGGGCGAATATCGCTCGTTCACGTCCAACAAGACGATACACGTGCGCACTACTTTCACGGCGATCGCGCCTCAGGGTGTATCTGCTGCCGGGGGCATAGGTATCTTTGAAGACATTACCGAGAAGGATAAAGCCGACGACGCCATCCGGGAAAGCGAGATGCGCTACCGGCTGCTGTATGAGAACTCACCCGTTCCGTATCACCTGCTCGATGCCCGCTGGAAGATAGTCGACGTGAATACCAGCTGGATGGACCTGCTGGGATATCGGAAGGGTGAAGCTGTCGAGAAGGATTTCGTCGAATTCGTCGCGCCCGAGCACGCGGATCTCCTCAAGGAAAGGCTTGAGGCATTCAAGACAGCGGGCGCGCTCGGGAATCTCGAGGTCGACGTGATCGCCAAGGACGGACGGAGGGTCACGGTTGCCGTGGAGGGGAAGATCGTCCGCAACCCGGACGGTGAGATCCAGCAGGCGCAGTTCATGCTCTACGACATTACGCAGCGCAAGATGGCGGAGAACGCTCTGAGGGAAAGCGAACAGAAATTCAAGACCCTCGCCGAGTCTGCGTCGACGGCGATCTTTATGTACCAGAGGAACAAGATCTGCTACGTCAATGCCGCTTGTGTCAGGGTGACGGGATACAGCGAAGAAGAGCTTTTAAAGATGGACTTCTGGGACGTCGTCCATCCTGATTTCCGGGAGCTTGTAAAAGAGCTGGGCATGGCCCGCCAGAGAGGTGAAACCGTTCCCAACCACTTCGAGCTGAGGGTAAGGACCAAATCCGGTGAAAGCCGGTGGATCGATTTTACCGCGGCCACGACGACTTACAAAGGGGATGTTGCAGTGCTCGGCACAGTGTACGACGTGACGGAGCGAAGAAACGCCAGGGAGAAGCTCGAAGAGAGCGAAGAGCAGCACCGACTGCTGGTCGACAAATCTCCGGATGCTATAATGGTCCTCACCGAAGACAGCCTTGTCTATGTAAACCCTGCGGCACTTAAGCTGCTCGGCGCCGATTCGACGGAAGCGATCGTCGGGAATAGGCTTCTTGATCTGGTCCATCCCGATTCCCATCAGCGGATTGCCGGCGGGCTGGATGAGATGCATAAGTCGCTAAAGCCCGTCGAGCTGGAGAGTGAGAAATTTCTCCGCGGAGACGGCTCAAGCCTGGACGTGCACGTGATCGTGGCGCCGATAACTTATCTCGGAAAGCCTTCGGTCCAGGTCGTCGCAAGGGATATGACGAACCGGATGAGCGTTCAGGAACAGCTCCGCCTGCAGAACGTGGCGCTGAAGACTGCGGCAAATGCCATTGTGGTGACGGACAAAGAGGGCGTTATCGTGTGGGCCAATCCTGCGTTCGAGACGCTTACCGGTTACTCGGTTTCAGAAGCGACCGGCCGGAAAGTTTTCGATATTACCGGCTCCGGCGAGCAGGATGAGAGGTTCTACAAGTCTCTCTGGGATACGATCCTCTCGGGGAGCGTCTGGCACGGTGAAATCATAAACCGTCGCAATAGCGGTACGCTCTACACGGAAGATCTTACAATTACGCCGGTTCTTGACGACAAGGGGGCGGTGACCCACTTCGTCTGGATAAAGCAGGACATCACTATGCGCAAATCCTTCGAGGATCAGCTCCTGCAGGCCAAGAAGCTCGAAGGGATAGGTGAACTCGCGGGCGGAGTCGCGCACGACTACAATAATATCCTGGGTGTGATACTCGGATACGGCGAGCTGCTCAAGAGGAAACTGAACGAACATGATCCCGCCCGGATGCCGGTCGAGGCCATCCTTACCGCCACAAGGAGGGGTGCTGACCTCACAAAACAACTCCTTGCTTTCGCTCAGAAGGGCGTGATGTCCCCCCGGGTTGTCGATGTCAATAAGTCGATCGATACGGTGGAGGGGATGCTCCAGAGGATAATCGGAGATTCACTCAAACTCGAGATCGTCCCGTTGAAGGGATTGTGGAATGTCAGGATCGATCCGACTCACCTGGATCAGATGCTGGTAAACCTCGCGGCAAATGCAAGGGATGCCATTACCGGAGATTCGGGGACGATCGAGATAAAATCTTCCAATGTCGTCGTGGACGAATCGTTCGTCCGCAAGCATGTCGGTTTCACGCCGGGCGAATACGTAATGATTTCTGTCTCCGATACCGGCAGAGGGATGAACAGGAACCTCCAGGAGCGGATCTTCGAACCTTTCTTCACGACCAAGCAAAAAGGTCAGGCGTCCGGTCTGGGGCTGGCGACGGTCTACGGGATCGTCAAGCGTAACAACGGCGCGATAACGGTGAGAAGCGCGCCCGGTGAAGGCACGACATTCTGCATTTACCTTCCGCGGTTCGACAAGGAACAGACTGAAGAGGTGGAGGAAATGGTTTCTCCTCAATCCCTCCGGTCGAGCGAGACCGTCCTACTGGTCGAGGACCAGGCCGATCTGATCGAGCTCGTAAAAGAGAACCTGGAAGAATACGGCTACAAGGTCATGACGGCGCTCGATGCGGAAGAAGCGATCGTTTTCTGCGAGGCATATCCGGAGAAGATCGATGTCCTGTTGACAGATGTAATATTGCCGGCCATGAACGGGAGGGAGTTGAGCGAGAAGATAGCTGCTCTCAGGCCGGGTATCAAAACGCTGTTCATGTCCGGGTACAGCGCCAATGCGCTCGCGCCCGAAGGGGTCCTCGGTGACGGAGTCGAATTCCTCCAGAAACCCTTCACGGCTTACGAACTTGCCAAGAAGGTTCATAAGGTCCTGTACCCGTAGAATAGGGCCAACGTGGCCGAAGGCGATCGTGCGGCGGCTCCTGATCCCGCGCATCGCGCTCTCGAATTCATCCTGACTTCATTTTGTCAACTTAGATTTGGACTCATAATGGAACTGCAGCCGGTGAATCGGCGCTTAAGCCCTGTTCCCGTCGTGCATTTCCATCCCATTCATGAAGGAGCGCGAGGCCCCTCCTGCGATAGGAAAAAACCGATGACTTCACGGGCGAGGAATCATTTTCACGAAGTCGCCCGGAATGTAAAAACAAGGAAAGGAGTGGTAGAATGAGAAGACTAGCGATTGCATTAGCATTCGTTTTGCCTGCCGTTACCGGCGTTTCCGCAAATGCTCAACCCAAACATTCCAATTACGAGGTGGTGAGGAAGATTCACCTGCCGGGAGTGACCTGGTGGGACTACCTCTCTTTCGATGCCCCAACCGGGAGGATCTTCGTCTCTCGCGGTACTATGGTCCAGGTGGTCGACGTTAAAACCGGCAAGCTCGTCGGGACGATACCGAATACTGAAGGCGTGCACGGAATTGCGCTGGCAGAGGACCTGAACAAGGGGTTCATCAGCGACGGCGCAGACTCCTCGGTCACGGTGTTCAACCTGAAGACGTTGAAAGTCACGGCGAAAATACAAGTTACCGGGAGAGACCCTGATGCCATACTTTATGATCCGTTCACTCACAGAGTGTTCACTTGCAACGGCAGGACGGCGAATTCGACGGTGATTGACGCGCGTAAAGACAAGGTCATCGGCACGATCGAGCTGTCGGGAGGGCCGGAGTTCTCGGTCACCGACGGGCATGGAAAGATCTACATCAATATCGAGGACAAGAGTCTGATCGATGAGATCAATCCCGCCACTATGAAGATAGAGCATGTCTGGCCGCTTGCGCCCGGCGAACATCCCAGCGGGCTTGCGATAGATGCCGGGAATCATGTCCTCTTTTCGGTGTGCCACAACAAGCTGATGGTCGTTATGAACGCGCTCGACGGGAAGGTCATCACCACGCTTCCGATCGGGGGACACGTAGACGATGCCGCATACGATCCGGTCCTTCAGCGAGCATATAGCTCGAACGGCGAGGGTACCCTGACGATCGTTCAGAGGGAAGGGAAGGATTCGTATAAGGTGCTCGAGGATCTCCCCACGCAGCTCGGAGCAAGGACTATTACCCTCGACACGAAAAACCATCATCTCTTCCTCCCGACAGCCGAGTTTAATCCTCGTCCGGCACCGACTGCGGCCAACCCGCACCCTCGGCCGACGATGAAAGAGAATTCGTTTGTGGTGCTCGAGGTGGCACCGGTTAAGTAAGGACCGGCATCGGCAACACGACTTTTGAGAGAAGGCGGATCTACTGATCCGCCTTTTTTGTGGTTGCCGGGGCCTGTCCTACCGACAGGCGAGATCGGATGGATTGCGTGAAGACAACGTCAGGATTGAAATATGCGACCCAATTCAATAATTTCATTTTTGTCATCGATGAGACGGAGGCCGCTATTCCCAGGAAGCGGGGGATAATGGCCGGACCTTGGCACCGCGATGATTTACTCCCGGTCAAGACAAAACAACACATTGGAGGATCCGGATGGGCAAGACCGAACCGCAAACCAACCGCGCGAAGACGGCGAGGCAGATCGAGGTACTTTCGCTCGTACACAGAGAGCCGTCCACCCATGCCGTCGCGGATCTGTGCGACAGGTTCGGTGTGGAGACCGCGACACTCCAGCGGGACCTTCGCGACCTGCGTGAGATGGGGTTCGATATCCACAGCTCAAAGAACAGGCTCACCCTCCTGAAGGATTTGTCGGAAAAAGACTACCGGATACTATTGTCCACATACCTGACTTCGGTGAGCGGGATAATAAGCTTCCCGAAGAATATCTCGCTGACGGTCAAGCAACTGTCAGCGAATACCCTGGAGGTCTTCACCGCGCTTGTCGGGGCGATCGAGCTGCAGGAGAAAATCGAAATCGATTACGTTCGACACCAGGACTCGAAGCTCCTGAAATACCGCCTCGAACCGTATGACATCATCCCCGGCAACCGTGACTGGCGGCTCATCGCCGTCTCAGGCGGCATATTCAAGCAGTTCATAATTGGGGGTATAAAAGGAATCGTGAGATCGGGTGAAAAGTTCAGCAGGAAGAAGGAGTACTCTGCGGACGACTACTACGCACGGAGCTTCGGCTTCTTCAGCGGGAGCGACGTGTTCGAGGTTTCCCTGCTCTTCGGCAGGAAGGTTGCGGAAGTCATAAGCAACCGCGTCTGGAGCGAAGAACAGGAACTGAAAGTGAACGACGACGGCAGCGTTCTCCTCGAGATGAAGGTGAACTCAATCGAGGAAGTCGGAAGCTGGGTCCTGTCGTGGGGCGGAGAAGTGAAAGTCGTTAAGCCGGCCAGGCTGCGAGAGTACGTCGTCGCGAAGGCAAAAGGAATTCTCAAGCGGAACGGCGCGGAAACCGGTAAAAGCAAGAAGTAGCAGCGACTGACAGGGGCGCGCAGGCACCTCGTCTCGCATCCACCTCCATCATTCCATCTTTCCACCATTCCACTATTCCACAAATCGACATCGCCGCCATCCACCACTTCACCATCCCGTCATTCCAGCATTCCATTATTCCACTATTCCCATTTCACGTCTCCTCTCCAAGTCCGGCTTTCAGTGAAATACTATCATTCGATGATACGATTTCACCCCGACCATCGCATTATATATATGCCGTAAAACAAAGGGAGAACAAATGGCAGGATACTACGGGATCGTTCAGAGCGTAATCAGGCGCGGTCGGGATGCCTATCAGGTGACTTTAGGGGTCTATCCCGCCCAAAACGACCAAAAATCAAGGCTTTTGCTGTCAGGTGAAGAGCAGGGTCAATTTTTGGTTTACAGAGCCGATATAGCTATTGAAGGTGACCGGACTATCCTGTTTCCGGATCGAGAGCTGAACAGGTGTATGGACGCGTTCTACGAATCTGTTGAGGTCGGCTCTCCGGCCGAAGGGCTGGAGAGAGAGTGGATGGTCGGCAGGATTGCCGACCGGATCTACCGGGAGCTTCGTTCCATTCTCCTCGAATATCGCGCAGGCAAACTGGCGTGAGAAGATATCGAGCCTTGCGACCGGAAAGATTGATCACAAACGACAGGAGGAAAAGCACAATGGACGACTATTGCGGAGTGGTTCAGAAAGTGGTGATGATTGGCGACGGCGAGTACCGCGTCACCTTCAGGGCATACAACGGACGCGATATCGATACGGGAATATGGGAGAACGAGGACGTACCGTTCGAACTTTATTCCCTGATAGCGCGGAGGAAGGAAGAGGAGTTCGCGTTCATCCCGGAGGGACGCCTGACAGACTGCATCAGTGTCCTGCGTGAGAACGCATCGGTGGAGACGGTCCCTCACGATGATGTGGACAAATGGAAAATCGGCGCGATAGCGAACGACATCATGGCAGCGCTTGTCGATCAGGGTATGTTTGCACCGTGGCCCGTTGAAGATGAGAACTAGCTCATAATGACCGAAAGCTGCGGCTCACGTCTGAGCGGAGTTGCGGTTAACATCAGGGGTTGTCCCATCGCCTGCCATGCGGTAACTTGGATACCGATGTCGATAATTAGCCGTAATCCCGCCGCTCACTACTCCAGAGAATAAATGATTGAACTTCTTTCCAGCCTGGTAATCGAAATAATCAGATACATAGGCTATCCGGGAATATTCATCCTTATGACACTGGAGAGTGTGAATGTCCCGATCCCTTCGGAAGTCGTAATGCCTTTCTCGGGGTTTCTCGCGCTTCAGGGCTCGTTCAGCTTCTGGGCTGTAGTGTCGGCCGGTACGCTCGGCAACCTGGCGGGCTCACTCCTCTCCTATTTCCTGGCGGAATGGATACTAAGGATCAGAGAGAGATCTGGAATCGTGCGTGCCGTTTTGTCTGAAGGCCATATCGAGAAGACGAACGAGTGGTTCCGCAAGTACGGGAGTTATTCAATATTCTTCGGGAGGGTGGTCCCCGTCGTAAGGACTTTCATTTCTCTCCCCGCAGGGATCGGCAAGATGGATAAGTGGAAGTTTTCCTACCTCACTTTGTCAGGCTCGCTCATCTGGTCGATCTTCCTCACCTACATCGGGTACTTTCTGGGGAGCAGGTGGGTTGAGATCGGCAGGTATTTCAGGCAGGCAGATTATGTTGTATTGGGAATCGCGACATTAGCCGTTTTGTATTTCCTGTTCAGAAAAAAGAAGGGTTGAGCCGCGCCTCGGCCGCCATTCCCGGTTCTTCAGAACTTGTAAGAAAGACTAAGTCCCGCCGGATATATGGTCGGTGAAAGACTAAGGCCTGAAGCGGCTTCGCAATGAGGCGTCCCGCCCGAGTAAACGCTTCTGAAGCAGCCTCCTACCGACGACCCTATCGTGTAAGAGATAAGTGCGCCGGCTACCGCGTCTGAGAACCAGTGCATCCCGCCGCGGTTATTTGCCGAGACGGCAGCCATCGTGTAACCCACCACACCGTACCCGGCGATCTTCAACCAGGTGCTGTTCGGATAGTAACTCGTCAAAGCAGAAACCACCGCCATGCTTGCGACGGTGTGTCCGGATGGCCACCCCCAGTAGATGCCTCCCCGGAGGAATCCGAACCTGAACGTCTCGCTGAGGTCCTCCATATTGGAATTGTGTCGCCAGTCGGGGCCGGGTCGCCCCGTGATTGCTTTGAGCGCGGAATTATACACGACGGCGATGAGGCTTGCCTGTATCACGGCAAACGAAGCCCCGAGTACCTCGTCGTTGTGGTCGAGCTTCGCGTAGGCAAGGAGCCCGCCGCCTACGATGAAGGGAAGAAGCTCGCCTGTGTAGCCCACCGCGTGCGCCCAGCCCGTGTATTGGGGATGAGTGTTGAAGTAGTGTTCCACTTTGTAATCGACGTCTGTCGGAACGAGTGCTGCCGTTGCTGCGACAGCGCTCAGCTGGAGGTAAAGGTTGCCCCCCTTGAAGCTGTGAAGAAAGTTATTTCCGATATTGCCGAAGAGATTGAAATCGGGACCGCTTTCCGCGTTATCCGGGGCCGGCTCCAGATTCAGGTCGAGCGCTTCCTTAAGCGAAGATCCGGCAATGTTTGTCGCAGTGCCGATGCCGGGTGACAACTCTGCCGCCGAAGAGTCTGTTCGCTTGGCTTCCTGTGCCATGGCCATCACAGGTATGAACAGAATTGCAAGCAAGAGCGATAAGCTCAAGCAAAAGTACTTTCTCACCATCTGTCTATCCTCCACAAGTAATGGTGATAATCCTTGACGGACCCAATAAGTTCCATCATGCGCCATTTATTTTAGTTGATTTTGAAGCTGCAGAATCTTCATATTCGTTTGTATGCGTAACGGCGCCGCCGTTCGGAAGCCGGCATGAGCCCGTTAGGAAACTACCGCAGACCTCCCGCGGGAGGATGGAACAGTCTCTAACTCTCACTACATACATAGACAATCCGGAGTTCTAATGAAAAGAATAGCGGTAATGACGAGTGGGGGCGACGCTCCCGGTATGAACGCCGCCATAAGATCCGTTGTGCGTGTCGGACTTGAAGAAGATATGGAAGTTTTCGGGGTGAACCGCGGTTACGCGGGTTTGGTCGTCGGGAATTTCGTCCCACTGCGCGCGAGGGATGTGGGCGGAATCCTGGACAAAGGCGGCTCGTTCCTGCAAAGCGCTCGCTGTCCCGAGTTCAAGACTGAAGAGGGGCAAATGAAAGCACTGCACGCGCTGCGTGAAAGAGGGATCGAAGGGCTCGTCGTGATCGGAGGGAACGGTTCCCAGGCGGGGTCCTATGCCCTTTCAAAGCGCGGGTTTCCCGTTGTCGGCATTGCCTCAACGATCGACAACGACCTGTACGGGTCTGAAATAACGCTTGGTGTCGATACCGCCTTGAATGTCATACTGGAAGCGATCGACCGGCTCAAGGTTACGGCGTCGTCGCACGAGCGGGCATTCGTCATTGAAGTGATGGGACGCGACTGCGGATACCTTGCGCTTATGGCCGGTATCGCCGGCGGAGCTGAAGCCGTCATTATTCCTGAGGTCGATACTCATCCTGAAGTCGTGGCGGATGAAATTCGTTCCGCCTATGAACGCGGCAAAAACCATGCTCTCGTCGTTGTCGCCGAGGGTGCAAAGTACAACGCGACGAAACTGGAAGCCTATTTCAAAGAGAACCATGAGCGTCTGGGTTTCGACCTGAGGGTCACTATCCTGGGGCATGTCCAGCGCGGCGGGACGCCCGGTGCGTTCGACCGTATACTTGCCTCACGTTTCGGCGAAGCAGCCGTCAAGGCCCTGGCGGACGGGGAGACGGGTGTGCTTATCGGCCTCATAAGCGACAAGATCGCAAGGACACCTTTGGAGGAAGTGAACTCGCACAAGAAGACGATCGATGAGGGTGTGGTGAAGCTGGCAAGAGTCCTCTCGAAGTAGCCGCCTTCGTTCAACCCAATAGAGTTGTAAGCCTCCACTTCGATTGCAGGGAGCCCAAAGGGCAGCCGGAATTTTGGGAAGAACAATGTCGGGAGAATGCTGCCAAGGCAGATGGGGTAGTCGGTTCAGAGACTACTTCTTTGCGAGCGCCCCGTAGAAGCCGGTAGTGTTGTATTGACGTCCGTTGAAGAAGAAATCGACCGGGTTGAGATGGACTCCGTTCTTCCTGACCTCGTAATGCAGGTGAGGACCGGTGGAGAGACCTGTGTCGCCGCTCAGTGCTATCACCTGGCCCCTCGTAACCTTCTGTCCATCCTTGACCAGGAACTTGGAAAGATGTCCGAACAGGGTCGTGTAGCCGTAGCCGTTGTTTATCTCCACTACATCCCCGTATCCGCCGCGCCGCCCGACATAGACAACGACTCCATTGCCTGTCGCATGGACCGGGGTGCCAACTTCAGCTTCAAGGTCGATGCCTTCGTGCATCAGCAGTACGTGGAGTATCGGATGGAACCTCATACCAAAACCGTCGGTAAGGATGCCGCCGCGTATCGGGTCAATCGCGGGGATGTGTCGGAACAAATCCTGATTGCGTTTGTATTTTGAGAGGATATCCGCGTAACTCTGTTGCTGTAACCTCGCCTGCCTGCTAAGCATTTCGAGAGTGTTCGTTGCGTCGGAGATCAGCCTGTTGGCACTGCGCGAGACTCCGAAATCCCTGTTCTCTTCCACACCGCCGACCGAGGCTTTCCGAACATCGTTGGAGAGCTTGGGGAGGTTCACGGACGTCCTCAGTTGATCGTCACTCGTGCCGAGCTCTCTCATCACCGTGACGAACCTGTCGAGCCTGTTGTTCAGCGAACTGAGCTGGGCTTTCAACACGCTGTTTTCCTTCGAGATACTGTTCGCACGCAGCGCCTGAAGCCCGAGAGGATCGAAGCCGAAATATCCGCCGATCATTGTGGCTACTGAGGAGAGGAGTAATACGCTACCAGCCATCATGGCGAGCCTGGACCACCTGATAGGCTCGTAGACCATGTGAGATTTCGAAAAATGGTATAGTCTGAACATACGCTCTCGCCATTAAATCGGACAATCTTCGTGCCATCTTGAACGGTCAGAATGGCGAAAGAACGCAGTGTATCTGGCCGAAATTCGAGGGTTTGAGGAAAGAGACGAAAATCCGCCTCAACCTGCGGGGTAATTTTCTGTAATAATTACTAATGCGAGGTAAATGTTACTTGATCTTGTGAATGGGAATCTTGCTAAATCGCGCAAATGAAAGGGTCAGGTCTCTTGCAGGTTGAGCCGAATGGCGGTCAAACCGGCGGAAAAATGAGCACTATCTTCATTTCCTGATCGGTCACGTATAACTTATCGTCGGTTTTGAACGCTTTGAAAAATCTGTCGCCCCGCGCGCGGTCTGATTCGTCCATCACCCGCTGATAATGTCTCCGGATCCCTCGTTACGATTCCTACATAAAACGATAACGAATTTCTCACAAAAGTCCCGGACGTATCCAACCTGTGAACCGAGAAACATGGGGTCGCGGTCCGGTCTCTCAGGACATGCTCTGTGCCACCTTCCTCGCTTCGCAGCAGGGGGGCCGATCTCTTATGACAGCCTCGTTGGAACACCGCCCCAGTTGACTGCGCCGTGTCTTTAACCACGACTGACCCGTTGATGACCGGAATCCCCGCGGTTGATTATCAATTTCTCCTCACGCAACTTTGTAGTGTGAAGTCAAATCCGGAACTCTGGCAGGGAGGCGAGATTTGAAACCAATTACATTGGCAACCAGGTTTGCGCCGGCGGAAAGAGAGTCGCCGGAGAGCATCGAGATCGATTCAAAGATATTCTCGGACGCGGATCTCCTGAGACCAATAGTGAACGGAGTTCCGAACCCCGTCGTTATCCTGAACCGCTGCAGGCAGATTGTCTTCGCAAACGAGGCGACCCGTATGTTCGTGGGCGCGGACAAAAGTCCCCTGGGATTGCGGCCGGGAGAGGCACTCAGCTGCGTGCACTCGACGGAGACAGAAGGAGGCTGCGGTACGACGGAGTTCTGCAGCACTTGCGGCGCCGTCAGGGCGATCCTCACCGCACAGAAAGGGAAGACAGACATCCAGGAATGCAGGATAACTCGCGGCGAGGACAACGAGCCGCTAGACCTGCGTGTCTGGACCATCCCCCTTCCTCTTGACGTGCGACATTTCACCGTGTTCTCGATGGCCGACATCAGCAATGAGAAGAGGAGATATGCCCTTCAGCGGATTTTCTTCCACGATGTCCTGAACGTTCTCGGGGGACTGCGTGCCTACGCGAAGCTACTCGACAGCGCGCCCGAAGGCAAGCTCGGTGATTTCAGAGATTCGATCGTCAAGCTTAGCGAGGAAGTTCTCGAGGAAATCCAGGCGCAGAGGGATCTCGTCCTGGCAGAGAACGACGAGCTCGAGATCCGCCCTGAGCCAATCAACTCGCTGAAATGCCTGGGCCGCGTGGCGGAGACGTACCGGATGCATGAAGCCGGAAAGTCGAGGAATCTCCTCATGGCGCCCCGGGCGGAGATGGTTGAGTTCTTGTCGGACAGGAAACTCGTGCTGAGGGTGCTGGGGAACATGGTCAAGAACGCGCTTGAGGCTTCCGGGTCGGGCGATACCGTGACTCTCTCATGCGCGAAGGAAGGCCGCGGCGTGGCCTTCAGTGTCCACAACCCCGCGTTCATGCCTCGCGACGTGCAGCTGCAGATATTCCAGCGGTCTTTTACCACAAAGGGCCCGGGCCGCGGTATCGGCACTTACAGTATGAAGTTGCTCACCGAACGGTACTTGCGCGGGACAATCACGTTCCAGACATCCACACAAAGCGGAACGATATTTAAAATCACGCTCCCAAATTTGGCGGGGAACTCGGGCATCGTGGCATGATCGGATTTCACCGCGCCGCAGGTTCGACATCGGGGCCATCTTGAGATTATAAATCATATTGGTGAGCTTTCTTCAAGCTCGAGAATCTTGAAGCAGCGTTTTTGATCGAACGTCGGCTTAGAACGTTGAATGTTATTTCGGCTTCCGGCATTGCGCGTGCGATTGTGTCGGAACGCGCTAACCAAGGCGGCACACGAAATTCATCCAGCATCAACAAATAGGAAAGGGAGAAGCACCGTCATGAAAATATCCATAGGCTACTTGTTGTTGATGAGTACGTTCCTCTTTTTGCTCACCGCTTTCGGGAACAACTCTTCCCGGAATCAGGAAGAAATCCCTGCGTACAAGAACCCGAAACTTCCGGTCGAACAGAGAGTCGAAGACCTGCTGAAGCGATTGACGCTTCAGGAGAAGATCGCTTTGCTCGGCGGCACGGGGTTTACGACCCAGCCCATCGCAAGGCTCGGGATACCGCCCCTCAAGATGGATGACGGGCCTCTCGGTGTCCGATGGGGCAAGTCCACCGCTTTTCCCGCTGCTACATGTATGGCAGCGAGCTGGGATACTTCGATGATATACCAGGTCGGCAAGGCGATTGCCGAGGAGGTTAAGGGTAAAGGGAGAGATGAGATCCTCGGCCCCTGCGTCAATATCGCGCGGCTGCCGATGGGCGGTCGTACATTCGAGGCTTACGGCGAAGACCCGTACCTGGTCTCGATGATGGCAGTCGGCTACATAGAAGGCGTGCAGAGCGAAGGCGTCGCGGCAACGGTGAAACACTATGCCGCGAACAACCAGGAATATGAGAGAATGTTCGTCGATGAGAAGATAAGCAAACGTGCGCTGAACGAAATCTACCTTCCCGCATTCAAAGCGTCCGTGGAGGAAGCGCACGTCCTTGCCGTGATGGCGGCATACAACAAAGTCAACGGCTACTACTGCACCGAGAACGATTATTTGTTGAACAGGAAACTCAAGGAGGACTGGAAATTCAAAGGCCTGGTAATGTCGGACTGGGGAGCGGTGCACAGTTCGATTCCGGTCGCAAACGGAGGAATGGACCTTGAGATGCCGACCGGCCAGTTTCTGAACGACAGCACGCTCCTTCCCGCCATAAAATCCGGCGAGGTCAAAGAAAGTACTATCGACGAAAAAGTGCGCAGGATATTGAGAGTCATATTCGAGCTCGGGCTTTTCGACCATACCAGGATGCCCGATTCGGCGCTCGTCAACACGCCGGAGCATCAGCAGGTGGCGTACAGGGCGGCTGTCGAGGGCATCGTCCTGCTGAAGAACGCAGGCAATATCCTCCCCTTGAATCTCTCTAAACTGAAATCGATCGCCGTCATCGGGCCGAATGCCGCGATCGCTCGGACCACCGGCGGCGGGAGCGCGATGGTCGATCCGATCTACTCGGTCGGCCCTCTCGAGGCTCTTGAAAAGAAACTCGGGGGCAAAGTGAAAATAAATTACGCTCAGGGAGTCGAACTCGGCGGCGACGTATCCTCGATCGACGCTTCGTACCTGTTCCAGCCCGACAAGGATGAGCATGGACTCAAAGCTGAGTTCTTCGACAACCAGAATTTCCAGGGCCAACCCAAGGTGACCCAGGTGGATAGGCAAATCGATTTCAACTTCCACGGCGGACCGCCGGCTCCCGGAATTTCCGGCCAGAGTTTCTCAGCTGCCTGGACCGGCAGGCTGAAGGCTCCCGCGACAGGCAAATTCATGCTCGACCTTGCCAGCGACGACGGCTCGCGCCTGTATGTCGACGGGAAGCTCGTGATCGACAACTGGGGACAGCACGCAATTCAATCGAAGACCTGCTTGCTCAGCCTCGAGAAGGGTAAATTCCACGATATCAAGGTGGAGTACTTCCAGGCAGGCGGCGGGTCGGGAGTCATGCTCGGACTCAGGGAAGCGGGTGACAGGCTCGTCCGGAAGGCCGTGAAGGCGGCTAAGGAATCGGATGTCGCGCTTGTCTTTGCCGGCACGTCGAGTTACTACGAAACCGAAGGGAGAGACAGGGACGATCTCAAGCTCCCGGCGAACCAGGATGAACTCATCAGGGAAGTCAGCAAGGCGAACAAGAACACCGTTGTCATCATGATCACGGGGTCCCCTGTCCTTATGAGCAGCTGGATCGACGACGTCCCGGGGCTTGTGCAGGCTTGGTTCGGCGGGGACGAGGCTGGGAATGCCGTCGCAGATGTGCTTCTGGGAAAACATAATCCATCCGGCAGGCTGCCGATGACATTTCCTTTCAAGTGGTCCGACTGCTCCGCCTACAGTTCATACAAACACCAGGACAGCGTCTCCGTCTACAGCGACGGCATATTTGTCGGGTACAGATGGTTCGACAAAAAAAACATCAAACCGCTTTTCCCGTTCGGGTACGGGCTGTCGTACACGAAATTCAGCTACAGCGGACTGAGGTTAACTCAGCTGGGCAACGAGTATGATGTGACATTCAAGGTGACCAACGAAGGGAAGGCGGCAGGTGTAGACGTTCCCCAGCTCTACGTGCACGATCCCGACCCGGCGGCGGATGCGCCCGTGAAGGAGCTTAAGAAATTCGATCGGGTCTCGCTGAAACCTGGGGAGACCGCGTTCGTGAAATTTACGCTTAAAAGGAGCGACTTCGCCCATTACAACTCGGCGAAGGACAGGTGGGTGACGCATCCGGGAATTTATGAAGTTATGATCGGGAGCTCAAGCAGGGATATAAAGCTTCACGGAAGCCTGAAGTTCGATTGAGTCGAGGACGCGGCGGATCCGTCCGGAGCGAGGGACCGCCGCAAGTTTCTATCGAAGAAACGGAAGGGCGACTAACGGATCGCCCTCCTTCAAGTTGGGGAGAGACATCTGATCAGGCTATCGCTAGACTGTCCAAGGTAGACATGTCGCTTTACACCGCTCTCGTTGCCGTCGAGAGAGTGGGCTTTCCGCACCGTGTCTTGTCCGCTGTGAATTAGTCCATGTCCAACTTGCTGTCCGTGGTACTCCAAACGCTTGCAAATATTCCCGGCACAGGATAATTTTCCCTAAATACCCATAATCTTCGTACAGGTTGTCTTCGCGGTTCTCTATTTGACTCTGGGTCCCCCGTACACTCCTTCCGGACCGTTCTCGTTCATCGAAGTTGAGAGCGTCGCGATCGATGGCCGGAGGTCTCCTTTGGCGGAGATTACATTCGAAGCTAAAACCCAGTACATGATTACGCGCCAAAGCCTTGCCTTCACAACCGAAGGACTGCGACTGAGAGCTTCTGGAGATGAGAAGGAGGAAGTGCCGTATTCGGATATCTCACAGGTGAAGTTCGGCCGCATGAGACCGATCCTGCTCCTCGACGCCGCGATAACTTTCAGCCTTGCAATCCCGTTAAGCCTGGCGGTCAACGGGCCTTTCAAGAACTGGACGGGTTTCAGTGTCATCCCGATCCTCGCGATAGCGGTCTTCACACTTGCGGTAGCGCTGTTCCTTGGACATTTCTTCAGTTCCCGGTACATCTTTCTTGAAGTTCTCTCCCGAACGCGCGGACGTATCGGGCTCACTGCGAGGGAGTCGAATGCATTCGGAATTCCATTGAGCTTAACATCTTCGGTGGTTATATTTTCTCACAATGCGGACCGGCCGGCTGAGGAGCCGCGTCCCCCCGCATTGTCGTTCTCCACAGTCTCTCTGTCGAACCAAACCTGTGAGGACCACCGCCACGAAAGCTACCCTGTTGGGGGTCATAATTGCCGCCGGTCTGGCAATCCTTAACCCATCAGTTCAAGCCGCACAACCCTACCTTTCAAATCTTCACGCGACAAAAGACTCTTCCCTCTACACCACTTACGCCGCCGCACTCCAGCGTTCCGAATTCACTCTCGATGTAGGCTACCATATGATCTTTTACGATTCTTCGAGAGGAATCGAATTCCAGAATCAGAAAGGCGGTGACTGGTCGATCTCTTTTGCGGAATTGAATGACAAACAGTCGCACCGATATGTGTGGAAGATTCCCGATCTTTATCGCCAACCGATCATCACCACGTCTTATTCAGATATCGTATCCTATCATTACTACCCGTTCAAGGATCTTCGCGTCGAGGTCACCTTCCTTGTTTACAGCTCTCATGTGGCCGTTCAGGAATTTATTCTCAGTAATTTGTCGGGTCAACAACTCGATATCGAGGCTGTGCCGTATCTGAGTGCCGGGCAAAGCAGGTACCACTCGGTCAGGGCGGGAGGAAGAGGAGGTTGCGTCGCTTTCACCTATACCGATCTGCCGGACGGCTGGATGATCGATCGCAATATGCCGCATGTGGATACCGTGGCGAATATATTTCTCCCGAGCTTCAGCCCCGATTCGGTCGTGACTATCTTGTCCGGCCTTCCGTGGGGAGGAGGCGAAAAATCGCCGGATTCCGCAGGAACTCTCGCCTTTTTCAAGCACATCCAACTGCCGCCGAAAGGGACGGTGAAGTTCAGGGTAGTGAGGGCGGTGGGACGTCCTCTCTCGAGTTCACAAGCCATGCTCAGTTCTGCCGAAGAGGCATTGCGGCTCGACCTGCCGTCTTTCGTCCGGGCAGACGAGAATCTGTACGCAAAGATACCGGCCCTTCACTTCTCCAACCCTGATGAGGAAATGATGTACTGGAGCGCCTTCTCGCTCATGAGGCAGTGCATGCTTCCACCGGAAGGGGAGTCGCATTTCAATTACTATGTCTTTTCCCGCGAACCCGTGTGGGGCTGGGGACACGGAGGACAGGTGTTCCATGAAAGCCTTTCAATGCTTGCGTATGTCTTCATGGATCCGGAGAGCGCCATGAATTCGCAGAGAGTCTATATGGGGAGTCAGCACCCAGACGGCTATATCAACTACCGCACGGGTTCATATCTCGACGAGACCATCCCTTACAACGGACAGCTGACTACATCCGCTCCCTGGTTCAGCTGGGAGAACTGGGAAATCTACAGAGTCTCGAAGGACAGGGCGTTTCTGAGCGACGCATACAAATCGGGGGAGAAGCTTTTCGGTTATTGGGAAAGGAACCGCGAGACTGAGCACGACGGCCTCTTCGAATGGGGCGGGCACGCCGTCTTGGAGTCGGTGCGAGACGACCAGGTCGCTGTGTGGGACCAGGTCGGCTGGCCGAGCAACTTCGAGGGGCCGGACCTGAACAGCATGCTGGTCGTGGAAGCGAGATCACTCTCAAATATGGCGGCGGCACTCGGGAGGAAGGGCGAGTCGAGGGAATGGAACCTGAAGGCAGACAGCATCGCGGCACTCATCAACAAATACATGTGGGACGATTCCACCGGTTTCTATTACAACGTCAACAAGATTAGCCACACGTTCACGTTCAAGACACCGGACGACCTGAAGCGCAAAGAGATAATCGGATTCCTGCCGCTCTGGGCGGGGATTTCCAATAAAGAGCAGGCTGCCAGACTCGTGAAGACGATGACGGACACGGGCGAGTTCTGGCGGAGGTACGGTGTCCCGTCTCTTGCAGCGAACGATCCGTACTACAATCCCAAAGGTTACTGGAACGGCCCAGTCTGGGTAGAATGGGAGTATCTCCTTGAGCGCGGCCTCCTGCGATATGGGTATCGTGATGTGGCGAAGAGGCTTGTAGGTAAGGTCACGTCGAACGTAATCGCGCAACTGAAGAAAGACCACTATTTCTGGGAGTTCTACGACCCCGACGCGCAATGGGCGGGATATCACCGGACCTACATCTGGGCAGGACTCGTCAGCAGGATGCTCATGGACGTAATGACTCAAGAAAAATAAAACGGAGAAATCTCCATGCGAATTGAAAAGTTGTTATTTCTTTTTTTTACTGTTCTAATTTGTTCATCTTTTACGTTTGCGCAGCCGGGCACTAAGCCTTCACGGATGCCCGGCACAATCCCGGCCTTTCCTATCGCGCACAGCGGGATGTCGATAGCCCAGCTCGCGCAGCCCTTTACGCCGTTCGATAAGGTCGGGAGAAAGTTCGCGATACTCGGATATGAGAGCGGTTCGTTCGAGGTGTGGGCCTATCCGCTCAAGCTCCTGCGCAATTTCGAATTTTCTTTCTTCCTCCAGAACTCGACGAGACCGATCAAAGCTGCCGATATCGTCAGGTATATCGACATATCTCCTGCCGCCACGATCATAACGTACGTCTACCAGTCGTTCACGGTGAAGGCAATTTTCATTACGCCGGTCGGCCAACCGGGCGCGATGATACTCCTGTCCGTCAACTCGGACGTCCCCTTGAAAATAGTGTGCGGCTTTCTGCCGGTCCTTCAGCCGATGTGGCCCGCGGGGATCGGCGGTCAGTATGCTTATTGGGACGACGACATGAAGGCTTACATCATATCTGAACCGACCGGCGGAAATCACGGCATTGTCGGTTCACCCGCAGCCACCGGCATCTCGTACACGCCGGCCCATATGCTCTCGGATTATCCGAACGAGTTCACGATTGAAATTAAGGACCCGGCAACCGTCGGAAATTATTATATCCCGATCTATCTCGCCGGCGGAAAGGGGAAGTGGGATTCGGTAAAGGCGGTCTACGACAGTCTGCAGTCGAATCCGCAGAGATATTACGAAGAGTGCGTGGACCACTATCAGAAGCTGGAAAAGAATACTCTGCAGATCGAGACTCCCGTCAGGGAATTGAACCTCGCGTTCAGGTGGGCGAAGGTGGCGTACGATAACCTCGTCGTCGACAATCCCGATCTAGGAAAGGGCCTTGTTGCAGGACTCGGCATGTCCGGCACGAGCGGCCGGCCGGGGTTCGGATGGTTCTTCGGCGGCGACGCGTACATCAATTCGTTCAGTCTGAACAGCTACGGCGCATTCCACACGGTCAGGGACGCCCTCGCCTTCACGGAGAAATGGCAGCGCACCGACGGCAAGATGGCACACGAGCTCTCGCAGGCTGCCGGATACGTCGACTGGTTTCACAAGTACGGCTATGCCTACATCCACGCCGACACGACGCCGTTCTACATAGATGCCGTCTATGATTATTACAGGATGACGGGTGACAAACAGTTTGTCGCGGACAGCTGGAAGTCGCTGACGAAGGCATATGGCTGGTGCCTCTCCACAGACGCGAACGGCGACGGCCTCATGGACAACAGCAAGGCGGGGCTCGGCGCGCTGGAGTTCGGCTCGCTGATAGGAATAGAATCGGATGTCTATCTCTCCGCCATCTGGGTCCGGGCGACATACGCGATGGAACAACTCTCGAAGGCCGTGGGGAACATCGATTACGAGAAGAAGGCCGCCGGCAACTACGCGAAGGCGAGCACCGCGTATGAACATAAGTTCTGGAATGCCGGCAAGGAATATTATTCCTACGCGTTCAACTCGAAGGGCGAGCAGGTAAGCGAGCTGACTCCGTGGATGTCGGTCGGGCTTGCATGGAACATCGGGGAACCGGCTCACGCGGACGAGGCATTGAAGCATCTGGCGTCTTCCGAACTGACTACCGACTGGGGAGTCCGCAGCATTTCGGACGAGAGCAAGTATTACGATCCGTTGAACTATAACTACGGCACCGTGTGGCCGTTCATTACCAGCTGGGCTTCGACTGCCGAGTTCGAACACAGGTTCGGCCTCCAGGGCTACGGGATGCTGATGGCGTCCATCAGGCACACGTTCGACAATGAGCCGGGGGATGTAACCGAAGTGTTTTCGGGCGCGACGAACGTCTGGCTCGGTGAGGCCGTGTCGCACCAGGGTTTCTCTACCTCCGGCGTAGTCCTTCCACTTGTGCGGGGACTATTCGGATTGGACGGCGATGCTCTGACCAGGACGGTCACCTTCGCCCCGCAGTTTCCAGCGGACTGGCAGTCTGCCTCGTGCTCGAAGTACGGAGTCGGGAAAGCGGAGTTCTCATTCGACTACACGAGAACGGGCGACACTACGTGCGTAATAGTATCCGGCGTCAACGGGGAAGACTACAATGTCGAAGTCGCACCGGTTTTCTCACCCGGGACAAAAATTCTATCGGCCTCGATTGACGGCAAGCCAGTACAATTCAAGTCGACGGAATATTCCCAAGGCGTTGAGCCGTCCGTGACGGCGGGATTTTCCGGCGGTCCGATGAAATTCGAATTCATCCGCAAGCCCACCGTCGAAATCGTCCCGCCGGTAATATGCACAAAGACTGGAGACCCCGATCGCGGTTTGAAGGTAATTTCAGTCTCGTCCTCCGCGAATGAACTGCATGTGGAGGTCGAGGGTCTTGCGGGGACCGGTTATTCGCTGGGCATCATGAATCCCGGTCTTGTGGATCGTGTCGACGGGGCAGTTCTTAATGGCTCCAGGCTGGAATTCAGTGTGCCGGCTAAAGGAAGTGAAGGCTTCGTGAAACATGAAATCACGATAAGTGTTAAACAGTAACAAAACCGTCGGAAGACTGCGAATAGTGGCGTTTCATTAACATCGTAAGCTCCGAAAATTGGACAAGAATCGTGGAGATAAGATGAAACAATCCGGAAGAACAATATTTCGCATCATGCTGTTATCCGTCATCGCCTTACTCCCGGCGATGAACGAGGTGGTCGCGCAGGCTGATAATCCCGTCGCCGACCCTGCGGCGGTGGTCACCGAAGGCAACGCACGGTTCACCGTGCTCACGCCCGAGCTCATAAGGATGGAATGGTCGAACGACGGGAAGTTTATCGATTCCCCCTCTCTTGTCTTCGTCAACCGGAACTTGCCTGTACCGCCGCACCGGTCGTTCACCGAAAATGGGTGGTTGGTTATCAAGACCAGCGGGCTGACGCTCAGGTATAAGAAGGATTCGGGAGAATTTGACAAGGACAATTTGAGCATAGAGATGAACTTCGACGGGAAGTCTTTGATATGGCACCCGGGGTTGAAAGATACGACGAACCTCCTGGGTACCATCAGGACTCTCGACGGCGTGAAGGGCCCCATCGCGCTCGCACCCGGACTACTGTCGAGGGGAGGCTGGACCCTCATCGACGACAGCCGTCGCCCGCTGTTCGACAACTCAGCATGGAAATGGGTGATCAACAGACCTGCGGATGAAGCGCAGGATTGGTATTTCTTTGGTTACGGGCACGATTATGAAAAGGAACTGGGCGATTACGTTAAGGTGGCCGGCAAGATACCGATGCCGCCCCGGTTCGCGCTGGGTGCCTGGTGGTCGAGATACTGGGCGTATACCGACGAGGAGTTGAAGAGCCTTGTCAATCAATTCTCGACTTACGACGTTCCGCTCGATGTCCTCGTCGTGGATATGGACTGGCACCAGACGTTCGACCTGAGATGGTCCAGGCGCGTCCTCAACCAGGCAGGCGAGATGAAAGGATGGACCGGATATACGTGGAACAAGATTCTCTTTCCCGATCCGCAGGAATTCCTGAACTGGTGTCATATGAAGGACCTTAAGGTAGTATTGAACCTTCACCCGGCTTCCGGTATCCAGCCGTGGGAAGAGAGCTATCCCGCGATGGCGCGCGCCATGGGGATAGACCCGGCGTCGCAGAAGTACGTTCCGTTTGAGCCGACCGACAAGAAATTCGCGGAAAATTATTTCAACCTTGTCCTCCATCCTTTGGAGAAAGAAGGGGTCGATTTCTGGTGGATAGACTGGCAGCAGTGGGACACCACAAAGATCAAGAACCTTAATCCCACTTGGTGGCTCAACTACACTTTTTACACGGACATGGAACGTGAAGGCAAGGCGCGCCCGATCATACTCGCACGTTGGGGCGGGCTGGGCGACCACAGATACCAGATCGGCTTCTCGGGCGACGTGATCACGGACTGGTCGTCGCTGCAGTTCCAGCCCTACTTTACGGCAACCGCCGCCAATGTCGGGTTCGGTTACTGGAGCCACGATATCGGAGGTCATATCCCCGGCACCGTCACACCGGAGCTTTATACACGTTGGGTGCAGTGGGGCGCGATGAGCCCGATCCTGAGGACCCACACGACCCGCAACGCGGAGGCGGAGAGGAGGATTTGGGCATATCCCTATCCTTACGCGAAAGCCATGCGAGACGCCTTCCGGCTTCGGTACGGGCTCCTCCCATACATATATACCGCTTCCAGGAACACGTATGACACCGGCGTGTCGATGATCCGCCCGCTTTATTATGATTATCCGGAGTCGGATGAAGCTTACGAATTTGGCGACGAGTACTTCTTCGGCAAAGACCTCATCGTCGCGCCTGTGGTGCATCCGATTTCGCAGGATTCACTCCTGGCAACGGAGGATATCTGGGTTCCGCCCGGGTCGTGGGTAGAGTGGTACAGCGGCGATCAACTGCAGGGGCCGAAGGTGGTCGAGCGGCATTACGCGCTGGATGAGATCCCGATTCTCGTCCGGGCCGGCGCGGTGATACCGATGCAGTCCGTCGAACAGAAGGCGAATATCGAGAATGTGGATCCGCTCGTCCTGCGGATCTTCCCGGCGCAGTACGGCTCCACGAGCGTTTACGGGGATGAGGGGAACAGCGAAGGATACAAGCACGGTGAGTACAGCCGCACCGCTGTCAGTTACCATACCGAAAACAACCGCATCGTGCGTATTACGATCGATCCTGCCAGAGGGACTTATCCCGGGATGAACAAAAGCAGGAGCTATGTGATCCAGCTGATGAACGTCTTCCCGCCCGTGCGAGTATCGTGCAACGGTGATGAAATAAAGCGCGGGGATAATGGATGGACCTATGACGGCGATAAGCTCGAGACCGTGATCAGTACCCGCGCGTTCGATCTCGATCAGAGAGTCGAGCTGACGGTCGAGTTCCCTGAATCTTTCGAGTCGCCGCTCCTCGACGGGGTACGCGGCAAGATCGCGCGCCTCAAGGTGGCGATGAATATCTTGAACCACCTGTGGCCGGATGACTGGGTCCCCGACATGCTCATCGAAGCCGCGCAGACGGGAGATTTCCTATCTCTATATCCTGACTCGGCGGCGAACCGGCTCGGGAAACTCCAGATCGAACTTGCCGGGCTTCGAAAAGCCGTAACGGGTCTCTCGGGCAACAAAGAGACAATAGCGAAGGCGCTTAATCATCTTTGCGATACGCTGCCGCCTGAACCGGGAAGGTGACGAGTGTGCCCGACAGGAGGGCATAGCGGTGAACGTCCCTCCTGTCAGGCTTTCATGGGTATTGCCGGTTGCTTTCCTGCCGATCCTGCTTAGGAACGTCACCAGCAGCGATTGCGTTCTCCTGCAGAGTTGACTAGCTTCAATTCAGAGGTTCCTACTGGCGCGTGTCCCCCGTCGGCAGATAGCGAGAATGCCTCTTCGTGTGTGCACTCACGCTGACTGGAGAGCGTCGCCCTTGTTGAGTTACAGGCAGGACAAACACGAAAGGGAAATATCATTGAGGCCCCATCCTTACACATGTTCATCCGCTCGTAGATCCAACTCGTTGTCATCTTTTGTTACATATAGATTTGCCATCGCAGTCATACTAATCCTGGTCGCCGGGGCGTCGGCACAGACCATGCCGCCGCAGGCCTATTCTGTGCTGAAGTGGAGACTCGTCGGCCCATTCCGGGCCGGACGCGCCCTGGCCGCGACCGGCGTTCCGGGCAATCCATATACATTCTATTTCGGTTCCGTCGACGGCGGGATATGGAGAAGCACAAACGGCGCTTTGACCTGGACGCAAATCTCAGACGGCCAGGTCAGTCCGTCGATCGGCGCACTTGCCGTTGCTCCTTCCGATCCGCAGGTCATCTACGCGGGCACCGGAGAGTCGGATATGCGATCCGACATGACTTACGGCGATGGAGTTTACAAATCTACCGACGCCGGACTACACTGGGAGCATCTGGGGCTCGACGATACAAGGCATATCGCGAAGATCATCATCGATCCAAAGGACCCCAACCTGGTACTGGTCGCTGCACTGGGGCACGGTTATGACTCAAATAGTGAAAGGGGAGTGTTCCGTACGACAGACGGCGGAAAATCGTGGACGAAAGTTCTTTACAAGAATCCGGATGTCGGCGCGGTCGACCTCGGTTCGGATCCGGAGGATCCCGCGATCGTCTACGCGACATTGTGGCAGGCCCGCAGACCTGCCTGGAGCCAGTATCCTCCCGACCAGGGAGACGGAAGCGGGATTTATAAATCGACCGACGAAGGGAAGACGTGGACGGAGCTGGAAGGACACGGGCTCCCTCCCAAGCCGTACGGAAGAATCGGCGTATCCGTCGCAACGAACTCGAACGGCATGAATGTGTTCGCACTCGTAAATGCGCTAAAGTCGGGTTCCGGACTATATCATTCGTCGGACGGCGGGAAGACCTGGCAGCTTACCAGTACCGACCCGCGAATCGTGACCAGGATGTGGTATTTCGGAAGAGTCTTTGTCGACCCGCAGAACCCGGAAATCGTCTACGTTCCGAACAGGTCGATCATGCGTTCCACCGACGGAGGCAAGACTTTCACGGCCATCAGGGGATCGCCGGGAGGAGACGATTACCATTATCTATGGATAGACCCGACGAACGACACGCGAATGATCGTCGCCAGCGACCAGGGCACAGTCGCGAGCTTCGATGACGGCAAAACCTGGAGCAGCTGGTATGACCAGCCGACGGCGCAGTTTTACCATGTTATCACCGATAATCATTTCCCCTACAGAATTTACGGTGCCCAACAGGACGCGGGAACTGTCTCCATCGCGAGCAGGAGCGACTACGGTGAAATCACTTTCAGAGACTGGATGCCGGTTGGCGCAGGCGAGGCCGGTTATATCACCCCTGACCCGCTTGACCCGAACATCGTTTACGGAGGCGACACTTATGGCGGAGTATTCAGGTTCGACCGGGTTACGGGGCAGTCGCAGGTAATCTCCCCGTCGTTCCTCTCGGATTTCTACACCCCGGCCCTGAAAAGGCGATATCGCTTCACCTGGACTTCGCCGCTCATGTTCGACAAACATGACACACACACTCTCTACCTGGGGGCTCAGGTCTTGCTAAGGACTCAAGACGGCGGGCTCCATTGGCAGACAATCAGTCCCGACCTCACACAGACCGGCGTGAAGGGGGAGGGACGAGAAGTCTCTCATGCCGGGTGGGGAGTGATCTACACCGTGGCACCGTCCCCGGTGCGTGAGGGATTGATCTGGGTTGGTTCGGATGACGGCTTGATCCATCTAACGAAAGACGACGGTCGCCACTGGGAGAACGTGACCCCTAAGGGCCTCACCCCCTGGAGCAAGATCAGCCTAATAGAGGCATCTCCCTTCGAGGCAGGCGAGGCCTATGCAGCTATCGACAGGCACAGGCTCGGCGACTTTATTCCATACATCTATAAGACGACGGACTTCGGGGTACACTGGGCGCGTGCCGACAGCGGTATTGGCTCGCTGTCGTACGTCCGTGCCGTGAGAGCCGATCCCGTCAGAAAAGGCCTGCTCTACGCGGGTACCGAGACGGGTGTTTATGTCTCGTTCGACGACGGCGGCAACTGGCAGCCGCTCCAGCTTAATCTTCCGACCGTGTCCGTGCGGGACTTGGCGATACACGACAACGACCTGATCGTCGCCACGCACGGCAGGGCCTTCTGGGTCCTTGACGACATCATGCCCTTGCGGCAGCTGGACCGCAAGGTGCTGAATTCCGATGTCCATCTCTTTACACCCGGGACCGCGGTACGCGTCCGCAGGAGCGTCAACACCGATACTCCTCTTCCGCCGGAAATGCCGCATGGTACAAATCCTCCTGCCGGTGCCGTGATTGACTACTATCTTAAGAACGCGACGACAGGACCAATCACGCTCGACATCTTCGATGCTGATGGAAATCTTGTGAATCATTTCGCAAGCGCGGCTCGCGAGCCGCGGCCGGACACTCCGCCATATTTCATGAACGCCTGGCTCCCGGAATTTCATCCGTTAACGTCGCATGCGGGTCTTAACAGGTTTGTCTGGGATTTGCAGTACGCCGCGCCTCCCGTCGAGACCCGCAGATACACGATGGCTGTCGCGAACCTTCATAGCGCAATCGAGCCCCCCGGTCCGCTTGTCCTTCCGGGAGAGTACAGAGTGACTCTGAAAGTGAATGGGCATTCATACTCGCAATGGTTGAGGGTAGAAATGGACCCGAGGGTACATGTGACGGAAAAGGCTTTGAGAGATCAGTTGGCTCTGGCGGTCGATATTTGGAATGTAATGTCGGATGCCGGCGCTTTGAGAACTGCGCTCGACACGCTGAAAGTTCAACTCTCGGATTTGGCTTCGAAGGGCAAATTGAATGCTGATGTCAAATCTGCAGTCGCCAATCTGGGAGGAAGATTCGCGCTCCTATCCGATTCATTGAAAGACGGCGAACTTGCCGGTCTGATCGGTGATGTCATGAGCGCGGACAGGGAACCGACCTCCCGCATGCGGGAGGCGTTTGAGATACTGAAAAGGAATTACGCCACTTCGGAGAAAGTCTGGCTCGATCTTAAGAGGGACGATTTACCGAAAGTGAACCGTGATCTCGAAGGTGCCGGCCTGCCGCGGCTAACGCTTGTCGAGTCCTTGGGTGAACACCTTGTCATGCCCGGCGACAGGATGAGAAAGTAGCTCTTCGGACAGGCACCACGTAACACTTTGCCCCGCCTCCGCATTTCTGCGTATAGGCGGGGCGGTTTTATCCGAGCGCTCCTCGGCAGTTGCAAACCCTCCAGGAATCACCTATACTCTTTCAAGATTGCGCGAATGAGAGCGATTCATGCGGATTTTGCTGATTCAGCCGGGATCTAGCCCGGTTAGATTTGCGCGCCCCTTCGGAGCCGTTGAACCTCTCGGCCTCGAGAGTATAGCGGCCGCGCTGGAGACGCTTGCCGATGTGGAGTTCATCGACATGAGGTTCGCCTCCACCGAGGAACTGACACGCAGAATCGCCGACGACGGAATCCGTGCCTGCGGAATCACGTCGACCTTCACAATGGACTACAAGCCGGTCGTCCGGCTCGCAGAGACAATCAAGAAGGTGAACCCCGGGATGTTTGTCTTCGTCGGCGGGCATCACCCTTCGCTTCGCCCGATCGATTTCTTTCTCCCCTCGATCGATGCCGTCGTGGTAGGTGAAGGGGAGAGAACCGTTGTGGACCTCTGTCGATCTGTCGAGGCGGGAGGAAATCTCGAGAGAGTAGAGGGGATTGCCTTCAATTCAAGATCTTGTCAATCGCTGACTCCTCCCAGAGGGCTTATCAGGAATCTCGATTCACTTGCGTCTCCGAAACGTTCGCTTGTCGACAGGTTCAGGAAGCAATATCGCCTCTTCACCGAGCACGACGTTACTTCTATCGAGACGTCGCGCGGCTGCCCGTTTCGCTGCAACTTCTGCAGCGTGTGGGTATTTTACGGCGGCAAGGTGCGGATGAAATCTCCCGAAGTTGTCGTCGGTGAGATCGTGGATGCCGCTACGGACGAAGTGTTTTTTGTCGATGACAACTTCTTCTCAAGCGCCGGAAGGGCTTCAAGGATCGCTTCTCTCCTTAAGGACGCCGGAGTTAGAAAGCGGTACCTGCTGCAGACAAGGACGGATGTCGTAGCAAAGAACCCGGGACTGATCGAGACCTGGGCCGAGATCGGATTGCGAGGAGTGTTCCTGGGAGTGGAAAAGGTGACACAGAACGGCCTCGATGCCGTTGAAAAGAGGAACACGGTCGAGAACAACGAGACAGCGCTGAGAATCCTCGAGTCGCTTGATGTCGCCGCCGTGACTTCTTTCATCACGGATACCGAAGCCGACGGCGATGACTTCGCGGCGCTCCGGGATTTCGTGAAGAGGATGAAACTGCGAATGCCGCTCTTCACAATTTTGACGCCGCTCCCGGGCACTAACCTCTTTGAACAGAAGGCGGCGGAGATGACATCGCTAGACTATGATAAGTTTGACCTGTTTCACCCTGTGATGAATACTAAGTTGCAGCCGAGCAGATTCCTCGAGGAGTTTTCGAGACTTTACCGGACCGCATATCCTACCCGCGTTGCTATCTTTGGGGGACTCGGCCTCCTGCTGCAAGTATTCGCCGGGAAGTTGTCGCTCCGTGATTGGCTGGAGATAGTGGGGGATTGGCGAAAGCTCACTACGCCTGAGGCCTATGTCTGAGGAATATCCCGGTCTGGTCCTCGAACATCGGTAACCGCCAATCCGACACCTTGATTTTCACTTTTAAGCGGTCGAAATTCATACCAAAGCTCAATGGAAAGAAAACGAGTCGCTTTTGAGAGTCTTGGCTGCAAGTTGAACTATGCCGAGACTGTTCAGATAGAAAAAGAATTCATTAGTCGCGGCTATGAGGTTGTCGATTCCTCCTCTTCGGCCGATGTTTTCGTTATAAACACCTGTACGGTAACGCAGAGTGCCGACAGCGACTGCCGGCAGATCGTCAGACGCGCCCTTCGAAGTTCTCCCGATGCCTATGTGATCGTTACGGGCTGTTACGCCCAGGGAAAACCAGACGAGGTCGCGCAGATTGACGGCGTTGATCTGGTCCTCGGAGCAAAGGAGAAGTTTCATCTCTTCGATTTCGTCAACGGTTTTTCGAAGGCAAATGGGAATGGCGACGGTGCCCAGACAGATTACCACGGCCGGATATTTGTCGGTCCCGTTGAAGACGTCGTGGAGTTTGGAGCCGCCGACTCTGCAATAGACGGCAGCCGTCTGCAGGTTCAATCACCCGATTCCCCGGAAACGATTCATCTCGACAAGCGCTCGGGAGTGCCGGGCAGGACGAGGGCATTTCTGAAAGTCCAGGACGGCTGTGACTACAGCTGTTCGTATTGCACGATCCCCCGCGTGCGGGGCAAAAGCAGGAGCCCGTCGATCGATTTCCTCGTGAATCAGGCCAGACAGATCGCCGCGTCGGGTTTCAAAGAAATTGTCCTCAGCGGCGTAAACGTCGGCGACTTCGGTTCGAAGGACGGGCGCTCGCTGCTCGAGCTCCTCAAGGCTTTGGAACAGGTCGACGGAGTGGCGCGGTACCGGATCAGCTCTGTCGAGCCGAATCTTCTCACCAAAGAAATAGTAAAGTTCGTCGCATCGTCTCCGCGCTTCTGCAAACACTTCCATGTGCCGATGCAGAACGGTGCCGATGAAGTGCTGAAGAGGATGCGGCGGCGGTACAACTCGAACCAGTACCGGGATATTGTCAGCTATATCAGGGAAGTCATCCCCGACGCCGGCATCGGAGCCGACGTCATCGTCGGATTCCCGGGTGAAACCAACGAGGTATTCGAAAAGGGGATGAATTTCATTGAGAGCCTCCCTATCACCTATCTCCATGTCTTCTCCTATTCGGAGCGTGAAGGGACTGCCTCCGCCGGTATGAGCGGTGAGATCGATCCGCGCGTCAAAAGAAAAAGAAGCGAGTTGCTAAGAATGCTTTCCACGAAAAAGCGCTTCGAGTTCAATCGTCGGTACGTGGGCAAGATAGCAAAAGTCTTGGTGGAAGAAGAAGTGAAGAACGGAAAGATGTACGGGTTCACGTCGAATTACATTAGAGTAGAGATGGAAGCTAACCCCATGCATGTAAACGAGATCTCCGATGTCCTGATCACAGGTGCAAGCGACAATACTGCGTTGGGGCAGGTGATACTATGAGGAAGATTGCAGCGGTAGTGCTGTTGGCGGCGGTTGCGGCGAGTCCGGCAATGAGCCAGTCGAAGCTTGACCTCCAGAACAGGATTATCTCAGGCCCCGGCATACAGGTCATGACGGATAACGTATCCCCGGTGCGCAAATCCCCCACCCTGGCCACTTTTGCGTCACTCCTGGTCCCCGGTATGGGCGAACTCTATGCCGGAAGGTATGACGTCGGGAAGTACTCGACGATTGCGGAAGTCTCCCTTTGGGTGCTGTACGTGGGTCTCGATTTGTATTCGAACCAGGTGAGGGACGACGCTGTCAATTATGCCGCGATAAATTCGGGGGCGGACGTCACAGGAAAGTCGAGCCAGTTCTTCGTCGACATCGGGAACTTCCTGAACACGGAAGACTACAACATTAAGAAGATTCATGACGGTTACTATGGCCTGATATATTCCAAGCCCTCCTACCAGTGGCAGTGGAAATCCGACGCTGAACGCGCCCAGTTCAGGAGCCTGCGCATAAAGGCCGATACTTATTTGAATTACGGGCGCTACACTCTAGCCGTCATCTTCCTTAACCATCTTATCAGCGCCGTCGATGCCGGACGGCTTGCCGCGGGTGTCAATGCCTCTGCAGCGACTTCCCTGGACAATTCTCCGGGGACTCAGGGGGTTTACTTCAAGGTTGCGGCGAGCTTCTGATAACGGAAGCCGGGAAGGAGCGGGACACAGAAAAAGGATCTGGGAGTGGGGGAGTGTGGGAGGGGGAGAACGGGCGAGTGAAAAACGAATAGGACGGTAGAATATCGGAACGAGGTTTTGCGGGAAAGATGAGAATAAGGACACACGAAGACCTTGAGGTTTATAGAGCGGGCTTTGATTCCGCTATGCGCATTTTTGAGATTTCTAAACTATTTCCCCTCGAAGAGAAATATTCCCTTACCGACCAGATACGCAGATCGTCAAGATCTGTTTGTGCCAACATAGCTGAGGCGTTTAGAAGGAGACGGTATCCCAAGTCCTTCGTTTCAAAGCTTAACGACGCAGAAGCTGAAGCTGCCGAGACGCAGACGTGGTTGGAATTTGCAGCTAGTTGCAACTACGTGAATCATGCTACAGCTACCGAAATTAAAAGCAGATATGATGGTATAATCGGGAAATTAGTCGTTATGTCAAATCAGCCCCAGAATTGGACCGTATGAACTTCCATGATTGTCCCATTGTCCCCCCATCTCAATGTCCCTCCCTCTCCGAATAGTGTCAATGCGCAACATCGCACTCCTGATAGAATATGATGGTACGGCCTATGGAGGCTGGCAGGTTCAGAAGAACAGCAACAGCGTCCAGGGTGTGATCGAGAAGACCTTGTCCGAGATTCTGCAGGAAAAGGTGAAGCTCATCGGAGCCGGAAGGACGGATGCGGGGGTTCATGCGAGGGGACAGGTTGCCAATTTCCATACAGGGCACGAGTGGGCGCCTGAGAAATTCGTCTATGCACTTAACGGGACTTTACCCGCGGATGTGGCTGTCCGCGCGGCGACTGAAGTGCCCGACCGATTCCACTCCCGTTTCGAGGCGACTGCCAGAAGATATAGTTACAGAATCATCTCAAGAAAAGCTCCAATGCTCAGGCACTTTGCGGCTTTTTTCCCGTTCTCCCTATCCCTCGAGGCCATGAACCTGGCTGCAGCGTCTCTTCTCGGTGAGAGGAACTTTAAGTCGTTTACCAAGTACGCTGACCAGCAGCGACACTTCATCTGCGACATGATGAGAGCCGAGTGGAAATCGGAGGCCGCGGATTGGAGAGAAGAGCCGGAATTCCGGAACCGGGAAAGCGATGTCCTGCTTCCGGCCTCCGGTCTCCGGTTCGAAGTTGAAGCTAATCGTTTCCTCCACGGCATGGTCAGGGCGATTGTCGGAACCCTGGTCGACGTAGGACGCGGCAAAATATCGGTCGATGAATTTCGAAAAATCGTCGACTCGGGGGATAGGAGCCTTGCCTCGATGTCCGCCCCCGCGTGCGGCCTTTGTTTGGAGGAAGTCAGGTACGGATTCCGGTTGTGGGGAAAGTAATAACAGAGACCGGAGTCCGGACACCGGAAACCGGAGCCGGAAAATCCGTGGGCAGGGAATGACATTTCCATCTGGTTTCTCCCGCGTGCGGTCTCTTCAGCCTCCGGTCTCCCGTCTCCGGTCTTCAGTATTCCATTTCTTACACAGGTGCGTTACGTCACGGTAATTTTTTCGGCCATGAGGAAATTCTTTCTTTTTGAACTTCCCAAGATTGAGACGATTTGGGCCGATACTATAGGAAAAGACAATGTCAAGATGTCGGCACCGTAGTTGCATATATTGCTTAGCCTTGATCAGTTAGACGGCTCGTTAAAGGGCCGAAAACTTGACTTTCTTGGCGTATGCCGTTAATATTCGGTTGAGGCATGGCGTTTAAGAGTTTTCTTTTAACGTCCCCTAAAAATTAAAAGGAGGTAAGTATGGGACAGCAACAACTTCTGCTAATTGTTCTTGGAGTCATTATAGTAGGAATCGCGATAGCGGTCGGAATTTCGATGTTCAAGAGCAATGCACAGAGCTCGAACCGCGACCAGGTTATTAACGACTTGAATAACCTCGCGGCGAAGGCACAGCAGTTCTATCGCAAACCGGTAGCGATGGCGGGTGGCGGACAGAGCTTCGGCGGGTTCACAATGGCCGCCGTGGACACGGGCAATGCAAACGGTAGCTACTGGGTACAGGCGACTGATCCGGGTCCTGCGAACACGTACGTTGCGCATACGGGCATCATGGGCGGTACTGTTGGCGCAGTCGGTACTGCCTTGGATTCAATCTATATCTGCGGTATTGGAACCGAGGTCGGCAACGACAACATAAACCATGTTGAGGCCGTAACTGTTGTGACCCAGAACGGCGCAACGACGAAGGTACTTAACTAGTCACATATTGATAGGGAAGACGGGCAGTAATCCTGAAGTTTCAGGATTTGCTGCCCGCCTGCCTTTTATTTTGAGGAGGGCGAAAGTTGCCGGAATTCAGGTTCCAGGGCGTTAAGCCGGGCGGGCGCGCAGTTCAAGGGATAGTCTCGGCAGAAACCCGCGCACAGGCAAAGAAGATCGTCGCAGACCTTTCTTCGAAAAACCAATTCAAACTGACAGACCTAAGGGCCCGCTCTACCTTTGTGTATAGGGTGCGCCGCAACGGGGAGAAGCCCGTGACCGGCGAACAGAAGGCGTTCACGAAGGAAGAGGTGAAGCAGGCCCTGCAGCATTTGGATTTTCAGGTAATCTCTGTCCAGAAGAAGCTTCTCGATTTCAAACCGAAACCCCCTGCCACTGAAGTGGTCACGTTCGTGCGTGTCAGCGCCGACCTGCTAAGGGAGAAGCTTCCCTTTAATGAGATCCTGCAGCTCTTGACAAACGATATTGAGAACAAGACTTTGCGGGACACGGTCCGGGACATCAACAACGACTTAAAGCAGGGTAAGGACAGCGAACAGGCGTTCCTAAAACACGAGAAAGTTTTCGGCCGATTTACGGCCCATATGCTCGGTCTTGCGTCCAAGAGCGGCAATATGTCGGAGATCTACGAGAGCACGGCGAAATTCCTCGAACGGCAGGCGGAATTCAAGAAGAATCTCAAAAGCGCTCTCATAATGCCGGCCGTTACAATGTTTGTCCTGTTCATCGCCGTCATCTACTACGTGGCATATATCTTCCCCGCAACCGCCGAGTTGTTCGCGAAGCTGGGTCAGGTTCCGCCTATGACGGCTGCTACGCTGAAACTCAGCCATTTCCTTACGGCCAACTTCTGGTGGATGGGCCTGATCGTTGTCGCGGGTTCGATTTTCATGGCGAGATTTGCCACCACTGAGAAGGGCAGGTTCTACATGGATAAGTACATGATTAAGATACCTGCGGTTGGTGGGTTGCTGCACAAAACAAGTATAGAGATATTCTGCAGGGTGTTCTACGCTATGTACAGCGGGTCCGGGGAGAACATTGACGTCATCAGGCTCGCCGCCGAGGCATGCGGAAACAAGTACATGGAGCACCAGATCAAAACGGTCGCCATACCCATGATGGTGACGCAGGGCAAGGGGCTTACCGAATCGCTCGCCGCTACCAACGTCTTCAGTGAGACGGCTATCTCGAGATTCCACAGCGGTGCTGAGACCGGAACTGTGCGGAATACGGCGCTGCAGCTCGCGAACTACTACGAAAAAGAAACCGGATACAAGCTGAAGAATGCGATCGATTTCATCCAGGTCATCGTCTCGATGATAATCATGATAGTCATGATCGCCCTTACGATAGTCTCTTCTGAGTCTGCACTGATCAGCCCATCGGTGCCAGGAGCTGGTTGAGGGGCCTCATGCCTGAAATTGACATAAGTGATAAGCTAGGCTATACGCTTCTCAAGAAGGGGATCATCGATTACGAGACGCTTGAACTCGCGATAAAGAAGAAAGAAGCGGAGGATTCAAAGACCCGCCGCACGCTCGCGCAGATACTGGTCTCCGATTTCAACGTCGAACACGATCTGGTTTTCAGAGAAGTCGCCAACCTGTACGGGTTTCGGGAGATTTATCTGGCAGACGAGGTGATCGACGCCGAACGAATCGATTTCGTCAAGAAACTGGTCGAATCGGGCGACAATCTCAAGGACGAGATCATAAGCGCGAAGATGCTCCCGCTCAAATTTGACGAAGCGCGTCCCGATAAACTTATCATTGTGGCCGCCGACCCCACCAACAAGGAGATCCCGAGACTCGCAAGAAGCTTCGCAGCCAAGCGATACGAAGTCGCTTACGTCAGGCTGAAGGATCTTCAGGGATTAATCGACAAAGTGTTCCCTCCCGAAAACGAATTTCTGAAGGTACTGACGAGCTCAACTCAGGACGAGCTCGGCGAGATTACATCAGGCGAAGAAGAGGGTATCGACGAGCAGCAGCTTGAAGCCGAAATAAACAAGAGCGTTCTCATCAATCTTGTCGAAGGAATGCTGGTGGAGGCTGTCCGGAGAGGGGCAAGCGACGTTCACGTCGTGCCGAGGGACGGAAGCAGGACCGACGTGCACTTCCGCATAGACGGCGATCTTAGGTTGTGGTACACGCAGGATGGCGTGCTGCCGGAGGCGGTCTCCGCCGTAATCAAGGACAGATCGAAGGGAGCAGACAGGTTTGAGCGCGAGGCCGGGCAGGATGCCTTCATCCAGCGTAAGATAGACGACCACTGGATCAGGTTCCGTGTATCCATCCTCCCCATGGTGGCCAGTGAGTTCAGGCACAAGTTCGAAAGCGTTGTCATCCGCGTGCTGGACGACAGAAAGGTTATTACCGACCTCGAGAAGCTGGGTTTGCAGGGGCCCGCTCGCGAGAGTTTCTACAAGGCGATCAAGAAGCCGCAGGGTATGATCATTCTTACCGGACCCACCGGAAGCGGCAAATCCACGACGCTGGTTGCGGCACTCTACCAGGTGATCGACCCCACGGTGAACGTGCTGACCGTCGAGGACCCGGTCGAGTATATTATCAATGGAGCAAGGCAGCTCCGAATCGGTCCGAAAATGAATTTCGAGCAGGCGATAAGGTCGATCCTGAGGCACGACCCGGACATAGTCCTCGTCGGTGAGATCCGTGATAGGGAGACGGCCGAAATTGCCGTAAAGCTGGCAAACACGGGTCACTTGACGTTCTCGACGTTGCACACTAATGATGCTCCGAGTGCCGTCGCCAGGCTTTACAAGATGGGAATCGAACCCTTCCTTCTCGCGAGTGCGGTTAATATTATAGTCGCTCAGCGACTCGTCCGGACGCTGTGCCAGAACTGCAAGCAGCCGATAGGGAAGGATGAGATTGACAAGGAGCCTTATCTGCGTTTCGGGTTTACCGAAGAGGAACTCAAGGCCAATACTATATACAAAGCGGTCGGATGTGAAAAATGCACCGGTACGGGTTACAAAGGAAGAGCGGCCATACACGAGGCGTTGTATTTTACACGTGAGATAAAGCGCATCATAATGAGCGCAGGAGAGGATATCAACGAAGACGACATTCGTGAGCAGGCTATAAAAGACGGTATGTGGACGCTGCGTCGGGCGGGCATTCACCGCGTTCTGGAAGGGGTGACGACAATGGAAGAAGTCGCCGCCACTACCACAGAGGACTAGATGACTCCCGTGATGCCGGTCAGGGCCACGAAATTGCTGCACTAACATAGGAGAGCGAATTGGAAGCTGTTCAGGCAAATGATGCGTCGCCTGCAAGAAACTTACTGAGGCAATTGTCATCACAGGTTTCGGATCTTGTCCGGGGAATCGAACGACATATTTTCATAGGCAATATGGTTGCCAACCTCCCGGACGATCAGAGGATCGAAATCAGGAACTACTTCAACGGCTTCCTGTCGAAGATGCGTGACAACAGCGCTTCGGATATAGATATTGGCGGCTTCGGTGCCAAGGGAGGAGTATGGTACAGGGTCTTTGGTGCGAAGAAGCCGGAGGAGTCCTGGGGGACGTTCAGCGCCGAAGAGTCTAGTATCATGATCCAGAACATTCTTACGGAACGGCAGCGCCAGTTCTTCTATGATAAACGCAACCTCGATTTCTCCTACATGTTCGAGGAGGACAAGAGGATTTCCCGCTTCCGTGCCGATGTCTACCTTGACATGGAAGAAGTTGCACTCAACATGCGCGCTATTAACGAGCAGGTCCGCTCCGTCAGCGATCTCGTCTTTCATCCGAACGTGCTCAACATTCTCAGTCTTGCGCACACGAAAGAGGGCTTGATCCTTGTCACCGGTATCACGGGATCCGGAAAGAGCTCGACGCTCGATTCGATCATCGACATGAACAATCACACTGTCAGCGGTGGCATAATAGTCATCGGATCTCCTATTGAATATGTGCATACTTCCGATAAATGTATCGTGCGCCACCGCGAGGTGGGGAGGGATACCCTGTCCTTCAAAGAGGGTGCTATTGAGGCCCTGAGGCAGGACCCCGATATAGTGATGATTGCTGAGATGCGGGATTCAGATACGATAATGACCGCGCTGGAAATTACGGACAGCGGACATAAAGTGTTTTCAACGCTGCATACAGCTTCCGCAGTGGAAAGCGTCGACAGGATCGTGGCCGAGGTGCCTGCGACGGAACAGGAACGCGTATGGCAGCGCCTTGCCGACGTCCTCCAATGTGTCATATCTCAGAAGCTCGTTCCCAGTCTTGACGGCAAGCGGGTGCTTGCGAAGGAGGTCCTTGTCGCGAGCCCTTCGGTGAAGGCCGCCATCAAGAACAAGAACACGAGCGAAATCTACCAGATGATTTCCGAGAGCTCGGATATCGGAATGATGACGATGGAGCAGGATCTGAAACGGCTCTATATGCAGCGCAGGATTTCGAAAGAGAACGCATTAAACTATGCAAATAATAAACGCAGGATGGAACAACTCCTGCAGATGATGTAGCCCAAATCTAGGAGTGCAATATGGCTGCCAATGATGCCCTCGGACTTTATGCTGACGGAGTAGATCTGAAGGTCGCTCACGTCGCCAGACGCGGACGAAAAATCATCCTTCTCGATCTTTATAACGCCAAGCTTGCCCAGAAACTGGAGGTCGCCGCACCCGTGGCGGCCGCTGCCGGCTTTGAATCGGCTGCCGAGACTATCGACCTGACCCAGGCTTCTCTGCAGGAGGCGCCGAGCGAAGAGAACAACGCCTCGGTGATAACCGAGGTGTTCAACAGGTACAACAAGAAGAAATCCCTGGCCCTGTCGGTTGGAGAACCTTACGTGTTCTATCATCCCATCGAGATCCAGGGCAAGCAAAAGCGCGACAAGATCGTGGCGAGAATAATCGAGGAATTGCAGGCGACCCGCGCAGGCGTAACGAAGGAGCAGGTGCAGCTCCTCTCCAGCACCTCTGAGACGAGTTTCGTCGGCGTGGTAAGGGAACAGGAGATTCCAGTGCTCGATCTGGTAATGAGCGCGCGTCCCTTCCTCGGATCGCGCATGCCGAAGATCGCGTTTGTGGAGAGCAGCGACATCGCTCTTGTGAACCTCGTGAAGACAAACTACCCCCTGAGGGAAGACGAGGTGACGGTTATCGTCTATGTCGGCATCGAATACACCAGGCTGATATTCATGCGGGGGAAACATCTCTTCAACATAGCGCCTATCATAAGCGAAGGTGCGGACTCATTCAGCGTCCAGAACACGATCTACAGCAGGATCCTTCTCGGACAGGATAACCTGAGTCTTCCGAGGATAGACCAGGTAATCCTCTGCGGCGAGTGCAAGAATTTCGACATCAAGGGCTTTCTTTCGTCGTTGCTCGTCGGCGCTGAGGTAGACTACCTGCAGCTGCACAGGGTTGACGTATCGCAGCTTCCTGCGGGAGGCGCCGACCTGATTCCGCAATACGCTGTGCCGATAGCGAGTGCCACGCGCGCCGCCGTGGGAAAATCGAAAAGCTACTATGCCGCCGACCTGACTCCGAACAAGATCCGTGAGAGTCAGAAAATCTTCAAGCTCGCCTGGCATGGCCTTCTTCTCGCCATATTGGTTTTCGGTTCCACTTTCTTCTTTACTTATAATTATTCCTCCAACCAGAGCGAGATCTCCAGGATCAGGTCCGATATCATCGTCAAAAGAGCCCAGGCGGCAGAGGTGGCCGCACTGAAGGCCCAAATCACTTCCGTGCAGTCGCAATTCACCAAGTACTCGACAGCGATCGGTATTCTCGATTCGCTGATGCCGAATACGGATAGGTGGTCATACTTGATGGGTTCCCTATCCCGGTCCGTGAGGCAGGTTGGGAGCATGTGGCTGACGGATGTCCATGCGCTGAAGGACGGTAAGTATTTCGTGGAGGGATTTTCCGTGTACCGGGACAGGATACCGCGTTTCGCCCAGATGTATCCCGGCTCTGTTTTGAGAAAAGTCACTATCCAGGAGATACGCAGCAAAACCGTATACGATTTCCAAATTGATTTGAACGTTCCGCAAAAGTGAGGATAAAGTAACATGTCCTATGCTCTGAGAAACACAATAGTCCTCGCGGCTTTTCTGGCGATAATATTCAGCGTCGGGTTCTATCTGACGAAAGTCGTACAGCCGGGAGTGAAAAAGAAACTTCAGACCGAGATCGTTACGCTCAACAGGACCATCGACCAGCGTCCCGCTGTCGCAGCGGAATTGAAATCATCCCAGGATAAGCTCGCAGAAATGAAGAACAGGTACGCGAAGAGGTTCAAAGTCATTCCATCAAACGACACAACCGCACTTACGTACGCTTATCTCGACCGGATAATGAACTCGAGCGGGTTCGTGAAGTTCGATATGCTTTATCAGGGTCCAAAGTCCATGAGGCAATACGGGTACAACACTTACAACCTTAAAGGCGAGACATCCTACACGAGCTTGTTCAAGTTCATCTGGTACCTTGAACATGCCAGGCTCCTGTACAAGGTCAGCGATCTTTCCGTGACGGGTCACGAAGTGCGCGATGACCAGACCGGAATGACAAAGACGATCGTCCCGTTCACGATGGAGCTGCAAGCATACTACTCGTCCGTTGCCGGCGTGTCGTCTGAGGTGACCGGTGTCGATCCGACTTTCTACAGGCCCGTCAACGTGGGGTTGAATTTCCTGAGACCTCTGATATCGACCGAGCCTCCTCCGAATGTCAGAGGGCTGGTGGATGTCGAGAGATCCGATCTCAAGGCCGTTATGTCCGATAAGGTGTTTATCGTCGACCAGAACGGGATGGGACATATCCTGCGTATCGGTGACGAGGTTTACCTCGGATACCTCACCAAGATCAATCAGAACAAGAACGAGGCCGAGTTTACCCTCAACAAGGGCGGCATAATAGACCGTGTCGATTTGAAAGTAAGATTCGGAAAATAGAAGAGGAAAGTGATGAAAAAACCAGTTTTGTTCTTCCTAGTCGTCCTGTTCTGCGCCGTGGACGTGAAGGCCCAGATCAGTTCGGAACCTAAGGAGTTCCGTCACAATTATGTCGCTCCGGACCAGATAGTTACCATCGCTTCTAACACACCTTTCAACCAAGCGATCAGCATCCTTGACAGCTACAGCAGGAAGTTCCTCAAGAAGATCATTGTCGATCCGGAAAACAGGACCGGGGCGATCGGGGTCGACGTAGACCGGATGCAGTGGCTCGACGCTTTCGAGGCCATACTCAGAGCCAATAATCTATGGTACAAGGAATACGACAGCTATATCCAGATCACTCCCGGACAGGCGCAGCAGGTTGTCGTGAAAGGAGAGGAGAAGCAGGCGCCGGCTTTGCCCCCCGGAACTCCTACGCTGGACACGAGAGAAGTAAATATCCAGGCGGTGTTCTTTGAGGCGGATCTGACCAAGCTGACTGCCCACGGCGTCAACATCAACCTGCTGATCCAGAATACCTGGAAGGGCATCAGGTCTATCGACGGGACCACACCTAATGTCGGGATAGTCGCGCCGAGTGCCTCGCAGGGAAGTGTCAGCGGTCAGCTCTCTTTCAGCGGAGCTCACGATTTCAACTTCGGGACTCTCTCCGCACTCTTCGGCTTCCTGGAATCGGAGGATCTCGGTAAGGTGCTTGCGAGTCCGGACATTACGGTTAAGTCCGGTGAGGCTGGGCACGTCCAGGTGGGCGTAGACTTCTTCGTGACGACAAGGGATTTTGCGGGAAACACCGTGCAGACGAAACAGAACGCCGGCATTATCATGGACGTAACCCCGACGGTATACAGCCAGGACAGTATCGACTTCGTCGGCTTGCAGCTGCAGCTCCAAAACAGCTCTGCCCAGGGGATCGGGACGGCCACCCTTCAGATAAACACCGAACAGGCAAACACGAAGGTATTGCTCTTGAACGACGAGCAGACTACTATAGGTGGTCTTTACAGCACGTCGAGAACGAGCCACAGGGAGGGGATCCCGGTACTTAAAGACCTTCCCTGGTGGGTCCTCGGGCTGCGATACCTGACAGGCTCCGACAACGTCACCGTTCAAACAAAAGAGCTTATCATATTGATTAAGGCCGACGTTCTTCCGACATTAAGGGAGCGATATGACACGCTGAAGCTGAAAGGACCCCAACCGCAGAAATCGGTGCAGGATCTATTGCGTGACCTTGAAAACAAGGTCAGGCAATACGACCCGACAATTGGAAAGTGAGAAGGGCTAATGTCTAAACCTAAGGTACTTGTCGTAGATGACGAAGAAGCACTGAGGTTCCTGCTCGCGAGCGAGCTGGAGGCAGAGGCTTTTGAAGTCCAGAGTGCCGGCGATGGTGATGAGGCGATCGACCTTGTTCGCAGGAAAAGCGAACAGGGTGATCGCTTCGATGTCGTGTTGTTGGACATTAAGATGCCCAGGGTAGACGGATTTGAGGTTCTCAAGTACGTGAAGAGCAACATACCTGAAACGAAAGTAATCATGCTTACCGCCTACGCCGATGTGAAGAACGCCATCGAATCGCTGCGGCTTGGCGCGTCCGATTTTGTCAGCAAGCCGTACGACCTCGACGATATCCTTACGTCAATCAACAGAGCTTTAGGTAAATAATAAAAGGGGTGCGACTTTTTGAATCGCACCCCTTTGTTGAGCGTTGGCTTGGAGGGAAAACTATTTTCCGGGGGATCCTTCGGATAAGAAAACCATCTTCTTCGTTACACTGTAAACTCCCGCATAGAGCTTGTAAAGATAAATTCCTGACTCTGTTGCCTTCCCGCTGTCGTCCTTCCCGTCCCACTCCACCGAGTGAGAACCCGACTCCAACTTCGAGTCCACGAGCGTCCTGATCAATGCTCCGCCGACGTCGTAAATGACAAGCTTCGTATCGGCGTCGCTCGGGATCGTGAAATCCAGACGGGTCCTGCCGCTGAACGGATTCGGATCGTTCTGCTCCAGCACCAGGGTCTCTCTGTCAGGAAGTTCTCTCACGACGGCATGCGGGATCTCGGCGATCCCGGATGTTCGGGTCGAGGCGAACACGGCGGTAATTTCAAACTGCATTCCGGCTTCGCAAGGGATATTAAGGATGCTTCCGTTGCCGGGAGCTATCCCCTTGCCGTCGATGTCGAGGAGCACGAACGTGACAACGTTGTCCTGAAAATTGATATAGTTGTTCAGGTTCTGTATCCTCGGGCGGATGTCCGGGGCTTTGTAGCTGATTTTTTTTTCGAACGTTATCTCGAATCTCAAAGCCGATATGGGAACGGCGTTCGACAATTTCACATCTATACCCGACCGACCTACGACGAGGCGCAACTCGGTGGTTCCGTCTCCCATCGAAGACGCTTTTCGCGAGTGGGGGTCAATGAACCGACCGGGCTCGCCGGCTTGTCTCGTCATGTTCAGGCTTTCTGTCATTGTCGACATTTCTCGCTCACCGATTGAATGTTGATGTACGCATATACATGGTTCAACCTCCGTGCCGTTGGCCGGCCGAATGCTTGATAGGGGAAAGCGATGCTAAACCTCGGTGTTATAAGGGACTTCGGGGCCATCGGTGATCCTTGAGGAAGTTGTGGGAGGAACAAGGGGGTAAAAATTACAGGTTAGGGGAAATTCTTACGTCGGATAGGGGGGAGAGATTTAAAAAATACATCAAATAAGTGCCATGAATGCTTGACTTTTCGGGGCTCACGATATATATTTTAACGCTTTGAACGACTCTTGGTCGTAACAGTTTTTGAAAAAGTCTGATTTTAGAACCGCCCTCTTAGTGTTCGGGGGCGATTTTTTTCGTCTCGAACTAAGCAACTCGGGGCATGTTCTTTGACAAGTCTGTGCACAGCGAGAAGTCAATTCGGTTTTAAGGTTCAGCCTTGACACAAAGATAATGTCAGGCGAGCTCAAAGTTGTTTTTTTACAACGGAGAGTTTGATCCTGGCTCAGGACGAACGCTGGCGGCGTGCCTAACACATGCAAGTCAAGGGGTCCCGACAAATAGCAATATTTGTCGGGATCACTGGCGCACGGGTGCGTAACACGTAGGCAATATGCCTTCAGGACCGGGATAACTCCGAGAAATCGGGACTAATACCGGGCGATGCAGCGGCACCGCATGGTGACAGTTGTTAAACCCCGACGAAAGTCGGGGGCCTGAAGATTAGCCTGCGCCCTATCAGGTAGTTGGTGAGGTAACGGCTCACCAAGCCTACGACGGGTAGCTGGTCTGAGAGGATGATCAGCCACACTGGAACTGAGACACGGTCCAGACTCCTACGGGAGGCAGCAGTGAGGAATATTGCTCAATGCCCGAAAGGGTGAAGCAGCGACGCCGCGTGAGGGATGAAGGCCCTATGGGTTGTAAACCTCTGTAGGGAGGGAATAAAATCCCGTTTTACGGGACTGACGGTACCTCCAAAGTAAGCCCCGGCCAACTACGTGCCAGCAGCCGCGGTAATACGTAGGGGGCGAGCGTTGTCCGGAATCACTGGGTGTAAAGGGTCTGCAAGCGGACTGGCAAGTCAGAGGTGAAATCCTGCAGCTCAACTGTAGAACTGCCTTTGAAACTGCTGGTCTTGAGTCCGGGAGAGGATGGCGGAATTCCTGGTGTAGCGGTGAAATGCGTAGATATCAGGAAGAACACCGGTGGTGAAGACGGCCATCTGGACCGGTACTGACGCCCGGAGACGAAAGCGTGGGTAGCAAACAGGATTAGATACCCTGGTAGTCCACGCCCTAAACTATGGGTACTAGGTGTTCCCGTTCAACGGGGGTGCCGTAGCTAACGCATTAAGTACCTCACCTGGGGAGTACGATCGCAAGGTTGAAACTCAAAGGAATTGACGGGGGCCCGCACAAGCAGTGGAGCATGTGGTTTAATTCGATGCAACGCGAAGAACCTTACCTGGGCTTGAAAGGCCAGTAGTAGGATCCTGAAAGGGAAACGACTCGTAAAGCCGAGTGCTGGTACAGGTGCTGCATGGCTGTCGTCAGCTCGTGCCGTGAGGTGTTAGGTTAAGTCCTGCAACGAGCGCAACCCCTGCCATTAGTTGCCATCAGGTAATGCTGGGCACTCTAGTGGGACTGCCCGCGCAAGCGGTGAGGAAGGTGGGGATGACGTCAAGTCCTCATGGCCCTTACGTCCAGGGCTACACACGTGCTACAATGGTCATTACAACGGGTTGCAAAACCGCGAGGTGGAGCCAATCCCTGAAAAATGGCCTCAGTTCGGATTGCAGTCTGCAACTCGACTGCATGAAGCTGGAATTGCTAGTAATCGCGCATCAGCACGGCGCGGTGAATACGTTCCCGGGCCTTGTACACACCGCCCGTCAAGCCATGGAAGCCGGGGGTACCCGAAGTCAGTGTCTCAATCCGCCGTAAGGCGGAAGAGAGCTGCCTAAGGTAAAACCGGTGACTGGGGCTAAGTCGTAACAAGGTAGCCGTACCGGAAGGTGCGGCTGGATCACCTCCTTTCTAAGGAGCCTAAACCGATTGATCCATCCTGTGCACAACTTGTCAATATTTTTTTTGAATGATCAATTAACAATTACCGATGATCATTGATCGTTGCTGATTGATAATTGAAGACTGTTCTTTGATGTAGTGCAAAACACTGGGCCTGTAGCTCAGGTGGTTAGAGCGCACGCCTGATAAGCGTGAGGTCAGTGGTTCAACTCCACTCAGGCCCACACTCGGCGTGCCGGTGAACTACCGGCTACGGGGCTGTAGCTCAGCTGGGAGAGCATCTGGTTTGCAACCAGAGGGTCGAGGGTTCGAATCCCTTCAGCTCCACTGTGTTTTACTTGGTTCTTTTGTTTGATGAGGTTTGGAACTGTAGCTCAGCTACGGGAGAGCATGGCGCGTTTCGCGCCAGGGTCGAGGGTTCGAATCCCTTCAGCTCCACGATAATAGCTATTAGCAATTAGCTGATAGCTGTTAGCGAGCTAATAGCTGAAAGCTAATGGCTAAACGCTAACAACGTTCTTTGACAATTTGGGAAGTAGATGCGATCGATGACTAGTAGCAAAATGATTTCGGTCAGAGTAGCAAACGAGTCGATTGTTTTTACTGAGTCTGGAACATTTTTTTATACGGTCTTCATTAGAAATAATGAAACCGTCCCTAAATTAGCCACCAGTTTAAACTGGTGGCAGTAGAAGTATCTGGTTACTCTAGTCTCAAAAAAGGATTTTTTGGTTAAGTTACTAAGAGCATACGGTGGATGCCTTGGCACCAGAAGTCGATGAAGGACGTGGCTACCTGCGATAAGCCTCGGGTAGGTGGAAACAACCTCTAACCCGGGGATCTCCGAATGGGGCAACCCCACTCCGGTAATGCGGAGTGACTCCGCGCTGAATTCATAGGCGCGGTAGAGGCAACGAGGGGAAGTGAAATATCTCAGTACCCTCTGGAAAAGAAATCAATTAGAGATTTCCTCAGTAGCGACGAGCGAAAGGGAAACAGTCTAAACCGTCCGGTATGTTAAAGGCTGCAACCGTTGTATCGGCGGTGTTGTGAGGCGCTTATGGACCGATTTGCAGTAGGTCGGAGAGTTCAAACTGCGGTGTTAGTTGAAGTGTTTGGAAGTGCACACCATAGAAGGTGAAAGTCCTGTAGATGAAAGCACGCGCAGCTCTCTGGTAGGCGTTCTCAAGTACCACGGGATGAGTGGAAGCCTGTGGGAATCTGCGAGAACCATCTCGTAAGACTAAATACTCTCTGGTGACCGATAGTGTACAAGTACCGTGAGGGAAAGGTGAAAAGAACCCCGAGAGGGGAGTGAAATAGTACCTGAAACCGTATGCTTACAAACGGTCGGAGTGGCGCTTCGGCGCCATGACGGCGTGCCTTTTGCTTAATGAGCCTACGAGTTGCTCGTCCGTCGCAAGGTTAAGGCCGTTTACGGCCGGAGCCGTAGCGAAAGCAAGTCTGAATAGGGCGATTCAGTGGCGGGCGGCAAACGCGAAACCGGGTGATCTACCTTTGGCCAGGATGAAGTGGGGGTAAAACCTCATGGAGGTCCGAACCGGTGTGGGTTGAAAACTACTCGGATGAGCTGAAGGTAGGAGTGAAAAGCTAATCGAACTCGGTGATAGCTCGTACTCCTCGAAATAGCTTTAGGGCTAGCCTTAGGTTATAGTGTTCCGGAGGTAGAGCACTGTTTGGGCTAGGGCTGTCACAACGGTACCAAACCCATGCAAACTACGAATTCCGGTAACATGTTTCCTAGGAGTCAGGCGGCGGGGGATAAGCTTCGTCGCCGAGAGGGGAATAACCCAGATCATCAGCTAAGGTCCCTAAATACAAGTTAAGTGTATCAAAGGATGTTGAGTTGCTGAGACAACCAGGATGTTGGCTTAGAAGCAGCCATTCATTTAAAGAGTGCGTAATAGCTCACTGGTCAAGCGACTCGGCGCCGAAAATTATCGGGGCTAAAACTTGTTACCGAAGCTATGAACTTCTCCCGACTTGTCGGGAGATTTGGTAGAGGAGCATTTCATTCGCGACGATGGTGGACATCGCCCCGACGCAAGTCGGGGGAAGGCGTGTCGCGAGGCATACTGGAGCGAATGAAAGAGAAGATGTAGGCATAAGTAACGATAAGACAAGTGAAAATCTTGTCCACCGAAAATCTAAGGTTTCCTGAGCAACGTTCATCGTCTCAGGGTTAGTCGGACCCTAAGCCGAGGCCGAAAGGCGTAGGTGATGGAAAACGGGCGAAAATTCCCGTACCTGTCTGAAATCGTTTGACTATAAGGGGTGACGCAGGGGTGAAAGACCATCCGTCTGTTGGCTTAGACGGTCTAAGCGCGTAGGATGGGAGAGTAGGTAAATCCGCTTTCCCGCCGCAAGGCAAGTCTGAAACGCGAACGGGAGGGCTTATGCCCACAAACTGGTCCTAATCTGACTGCCAAGAAAAACCTCGTATGGGAGATTTTAGGCGGACCGTACCGCAAACCGACACAGGTAGATGAGGAGAGTATCCTAAGGTGCTCGAGTGAGCCGTGGTTAAGGAACTCGGCAAATTAGTCTCGTAACTTCGGGAAAAGAGACCCCCGATCTTGTATCGGGGCGCAGAGAAATGGGCCAAGCGACTGTTTATCAAAAACACAGCACTTTGCTAACACGTAAGTGGAAGTATAAGGTGTGACACCTGCCCGGTGCTGGAAGGTTAAGGAGAGAGGTTAGTCCCGCGAAAGCGGGACAAAGCTTTGAACCGAAGCCCCAGTAAACGGCGGCCGTAACTATAACGGTCCTAAGGTAGCGAAATTCCTTGTCGGGTAAGTTCCGACCTGCACGAATGGTGTAACGATTTGGTCACTGTCTCAACCACGGGCTCGGTGAAATTGTGGTACCGGTGAAGACGCCGGTTACCCGCATCGGGACGGAAAGACCCCGTGAAGCTTTACTATACCTTGGCATTGGATTCGAACAAGGCATGTGTAGCATAGGTGGGAGGCTTCGAAGCCAGGGCGCTAGCTCTGGCTGAGCCGCAATGTGAAATACCACCCTTGTTTTATTTGGACTCTAACCCGGGACCGTAATCCGGTTCGGGGACATTGCCAGGCGGGTAGTTTGACTGGGGCGGTCGCCTCCTAAATGGTAACGGAGGCTCCCAAAGGTACCCTCAGCACGGTTGGTAATCGTGCGTCGAGTGTAAAGGCATAAGGGTGCCTAACTGCGAGACCAACAAGTCGAGCAGGTGCGAAAGCAGGGCTTAGTGATCCGACGATTCCGCGTGGAAGGGTCGTCGCTCAAAGGATAAAAGCTACTCCGGGGATAACAGGCTGATCTCCCCCAAGAGTTCACATCGACGGGGAGGTTTGGCACCTCGATGTCGGCTCATCGCATCCTGGGGCTGTAGGAGGTCCCAAGGGTTTGGCTGTTCGCCAATTAAAGCGGTACGTGAGCTGGGTTCAGAACGTCGTGAGACAGTTCGGTCCCTATCTGATGCGGGCGTAGGAGACTTGAGGGGCGTCGCTCTTAGTACGAGAGGACCGGAGTGAACGGACCCATAGTGTACCAGTTGTCGCGCCAGCGGCACCGCTGGGTAGCTATGTCCGGAAGGGATAAGCGCTGAAAGCATCTAAGCGCGAAACCCACCCCAAGATGAGGTCTCCCTTCCCGACAGCAATGTCGGGACTCAAGACCCCTGGAAGATTACCAGGTTGATAGGCTGCAGGTGTAAGTCCGGTAACGGATTGAGCCGAGCAGTACTAATAGGTCGTGAGACTTAACCTATTCTTTTTTTGAGATCGGTGAGACGCCAGATAAATTGTTTCAAACTTGTCCCGAATGATGTACCATCGTTCGAGATTCCCAAATTGTCTAAGTTTTTTCCGGTGACTATATCGAGGGGGAAACACCCGTTCCCATTCCGAACACGGCAGTTAAGCCCCTCAGAGCCGATGGTACTGGTTGGGTAACTGGCCGGGAGAGTAGGTCGTTGCCGGGTTTATTTCAAACCCCGCCCATGTGGCGGGTTTTTTTATTTGTAGAGATGAGCGGCTATATTTCGAAGAAGGGAAATGGGTATGGATAAAGTCGAGCAAAATGTCAGAACCTTTACGGCATACATTGAGTACGATCCAGATTCGAATCTGTATGTCGGATTCATTCCCGGGGTTCCAGGTGCTCACACACAGGGCGCAACCCTCGATGAGCTTCAGAAGAATCTGAAGGAAGTTCTGGAGCTTTGTCTGGAAGAATTTCAGGGTAAGATCGAGGAGTTGCCGCGCTTCGTAGGGTTGCAGCAGCTCGAAATCACTGTATGACACGCCTTCCTGTAGTTGACTTCAAGACTATGGAGAAGATGATTCTTCACTTGGGATTCCAGCGAGTACGACAGAAGGGGAGTCACATATTCTACAGGCATGCTGACGGTCGCACAACTACGCTTCCGGATCATCCCGGCAGGGACCTTTCGCGTCCTCTCGTCAGAGAGATTCTCCGCGAGATAGAAATTTCAGTGGAGCGATTCGTCGAAGAATTACAGAAGTTGTAGAGGTAGAACCCCTCAGAGCCGATGGCATCAGTACGATGACTGGCCGGGACTCCGCCTGCCTTATACCGGAGGGATATAATGTGGCCTGTCCCGCGAAGCGTGCGTCTCGGAGGCGGGCCTTTGCAGGAGGGATTTAAGAAGCCTCGTTTGTTTGAGTGGGGCCTCTTTTGTTGGTGAGTCCGTGTCAATCATGTGCCAAGACTTCAGGGAGATGTGCCTATGTTGGTTAGCATGCTAACGGAAATAATTGATTCTTACAGGCAGATCGTTGAATTGTCTTCAGCTCTGCTGACTCCCATGATCGCGGTAATTGGTGCCGTGATTGCAGTTTTTCAGTACAAGCTGGCCCGTTCACGATGGAGGCTGGCTTTGTACGACAAGCGTTATCCCGTTTTCCTTTCGGTGAGGGACTATATCCTTTTTGCGGTTCAATTTGGTCAAATGACCAGAGAGGGGATAACTAAATTGGTCCGTAACTCGATCGATTTTGGGTTCTTGTTCGGAGATGAAATAAGGGACTATCTGGAGGAACTCAACAAGAAAGGGGAAGGGCTGAAGATTCTTGGCGATAGACTGGAGAAACGTCTGGACGACAAAGACCGCGACGAGACATTGACTCAGATGAAAAAGATTACTGACTGGTTCTGGAATCAGATTGAAGAGTCAAAGAGGTTGTTTGGAGCCTATCTCCGCATTGACAAGAAGTAGGATTGCTCTTGAAATATCATGTTGTCGATCTCATTCCCCGTCGCCCCGCCTTGAGCGACATGTTTTGAGCATGCCTCTCCTCTAGCAAGACCAACATCCACTATCTTGTTCTTCGCACGCAGTCATGCGAACCTTCTCACGGAGAAATTCCGGCGAGAAATCGGCGCCGTTGGGCCGGACAAGCGTATAGAGTTCAGGATCGATTCTGAACATTTTGAAGGATTCAATTTCCTTGGCCAGGCTAACAGACCTTCTATTTCTTGCTGCATTGCAACGAGAGCAGTTATCGTCAACGCAAGAACTGCACTTAATCGCGTGGTAAACCCGACCGTCGCTATGACACTCCAGACCGGACTCAAGGGAGAAGGTGACCTTCTCTCCGGGGGTCGCTGAAGGTCACCTTCACTCTTCGGACCGTCCCCCGCCTCGAGTAATATTTCTCGATCGCGCGACCCCAATAAACCCAGCTGTCCCTATCCGATTTTCGTCACGCAGGGATGCGAACTTTCTCGTAGAGAAATTCCGGTGAGAAGTCGGCGCCATTCGGCCACACCAGTGTGTGAAGCTCCGCATCAACTCTGAACTTATTGAAGTAATCCAGGTCTTTAAGAGGCGCGAAAGCAGGTCCGACGAGTTCGTCTCTTAAATCAATCTCTCCTTCAGTGCCATCCGCAAACTTGATCCAGAGCGTATATGATGAAATGTGTTTCGCTTCTTTCAGTCTCGGTACCATCATCCTACTCCAATGGTTTGATCTTCTATTAACGCTTCCTTATGCAATCCGTGCCACTCCAGAACGTGTGATAATGCTCTCTTCGGAAACCTGCCGCTCACAATGCCTGTGTCAATCTCCACCGTCACTTCATAGTCACCATAAATGGCGTGAAAGTGAGGCGGCGTGTGCTCGCGGTAATAGATAGCTATGATTATTCCGAGAAATCTGCTTACCTCCGGCACATAAAAGTATGATACCCCAGGTTTTCTCAGTCAAACACTCCGGACCGTCAGTTTACCGCTCCCGACCGTCTCCGAGACACTCCGGACCGTCAGTTTACCGCTCCCGACCGT
>JAHECO010000021.1 GCA_024641705.1 Candidatus Kryptoniota bacterium | reverse complement strand
ATATGGCGTCGAGTGCGTTACGAAGCAACAACAAATCGCTGGTTTGCAAGTCTTGACGACATACTTTGCACAGTTCAGAAAACAACACGAGCCTGGTCTCCCAGAAAAATCAAACAATTATGTAACATACCTTAATGCGTTTGTATTAATACGGCAGAAGAAACTCTAAATCCTAAACAATGTTCAAAAGCCCAAATCCTAAACCTACAAATCCGTGGCTTGGTTGCCCCGAGCCTTTAGTATTTCGAATTTGTTTAGAGTTTGGTGCTTAATATTTAGGATTTTCTCAACGAAGGGAAAATATGAGAAAGCAGATCATAGCGGCAAACTGGAAAATGAACAAGGATGTAAACGAGACATCGGAATTTATTTACGCTTTTCAAAACGAGATGAAGGGTGTCGTGACAGCGGCGGAGGTCGTTATCTGCCCGCCCTTCATCGCGCTCGACACTGCATTCGAGCTGTTGCAGGGAAGCCCCTTCAAGCTCGGCGCGCAGAACCTCCATTTCGAGGAGGACGGCGCCTTCACCGGCGAAATTTCTGCCAGGATGCTGAAGTCACTCGGTGCGCACTACGTGATAGTCGGTCACTCTGAACGAAGACAGTACTTCGGAGAGACCGACGAGATCGTCGCGAAGAAGGTGAAGAAGGCGCTATCCGCGGATCTGAAAGTCATACTCTGCGTCGGCGAATCCCTGGCGGAGCGTGACGGCGGCGTGACGGAGAAGGTGCTCGAGCGCCAGGTCAAGGCGGCACTGGCCGGCCTGACCGAACAGCAGCTCGCTTCTCTTGTCATTGCATACGAACCTATCTGGGCTATCGGCACAGGGCGAAACGCTACTCCGCAGCAGGCGCAAGACGCTCACGCCTTCATAAGGAAAACCGTCGCTGGGATGCTCGGCGAACATGCCTCCGCGGCGTTGACGATACAGTACGGCGGAAGCGTGAAGCCGGAAAACGCGGTCGAGCTCCTCTCGCAGCCCGACGTGGACGGTGCACTTGTCGGCGGCGCGAGCCTGAAGGCAGATTCGTTCGCGAAGATCGTGAAGAGTTCACCCAAAGAAATTCCGACGGCACACTGATGATACGGATAGGACCGATTCTCACGGATAAAGATATTGATGTGAAATCGGTGAAAATCTGTTTTATCAGCGTAATCCGTGTGCCATTCCTTGGCTTGTCCGGAGTCGGCGTGATCTCTGCCGGAAACAGCCTGAGGTGATCGCTGCGCAATTGAGACGATGTCTACTGCCAAGTGCGTTTGTTCCATCCTGCTATGCCTGGTAGCATCGTCCGCGGCATTCGCGCAGTCAACCTCCGACTCGCTTGTCGTCCGCGTGACTTCGCCGGACTCTACGGTCCGGCTCCCCGCTAAGTATATCATACAGAATTCCGAACGAGTAGTCTGCGACTCCGTGCTTCTGAGGCGCGGAGTCGATTACAACATCGATTACACGGCCGGCACCGTCAGGTTCGATTCGAGCGGCGCCTTCTTCCGTTCCCGCAGAGACAGCTCATACGCGATCGGCATATCGTACCGCAATTTTCCCTTCGATCTTCCGACCGGATACACGCGGCATATAACCGTTACCAGGTTCGACACGACGTCGAAGCAAAAGATCACGATGATCGAGGAAAGCGCGCCGCTGACTCCCGCGGAAATGTTCGGCAGCAACATACAAAAGAGCGGAAGCATCGTCCGCGGATTCACGATCGGCTCGAACCGCGACCTCACGGTCAACTCCGGCTTCAGGATGCAGCTCGACGGCAAGCTTACAAACGACGTCGAAGTCACCGCCGCCCTGACCGACCAGTCGAGCCCGATACAGCCCGAAGGGAACACGAAGACTCTGCAGGAATTCGACAAGGTCTTTGTGAACATCCGCTCGCCTCACATTTCGGGTACTCTTGGTGATTTTGAGCTTGCTGAGAACGGCACAGAATTCGGCATCATCCACAGGAAGCTTCAGGGAGCGATGGGGACAGCCAACTACGGCGAATCGACGGTGATGATCAGCGGCGCGGTGAGCAGGGGAAAATTCACGACTCAGCAGGTCGCGCCGATAGACGGCAGCCAGGGACCGTATCAGCTCCTCGGCGACGACGGCAGTCCGAATATTATCGTAATAGCGGGAACCGAAAGGGTCTACCTCGACGGAGTGCAGATGGTCCGCGGCGAGACCAACGATTACGTCATCGACTATTCGAACGCACAGGTGACGTTCACTCCGAAGCACCTCATCACAAACCTGAGCCGCATCTTCGTCGAGTTCGAATACTCAGACGGGCAGTTCCAGCGCACGTTCGCGGGAGGCGCGGCTCAGACAAAAGTCTTGAACAACAAGGTGGAAGTCGGTGTGTCTTACTACCAGGAGGGCGACGACCCCAACTCGTCTTTCGGGGTCGCTCTGGCGGATTCGGACAAGGCTCTGCTCAGGGACGCGGGGAAGAACAGGCTGGCGGCCGCGCGCAGCGGCGTAGTTTACGTCGGACGCGACTCCGTCACCGGCATGGGTAAGGGACAGTACATGCTCGATTCGACCACGGCCAACGGGAAACCGTATTATTACTACTCCTTCGTACAGCCGACCGACACCGTGGACCTGGTGAACGCCGTGTACAGCGTCGCCTTCTCGCTTGTCGGCACCGGCAAAGGGGACTACCAGTCGGTCGGGTTCGGACAATTCAACTTCGTCGGCGTGAATCAGGGAGACTACGCACCGATAGTGATCCTCCCGATGCCGCAGTTCCAGCAGATGGCTGATGTGAACACGAGGTACAGGTTCAATAAAGACGGCGCCGTCAGTCTGGAGTACGCCGCGAGCAGTCTCGACGCCAACAGGCTGTCTTCACTCCCGGGCGTGACGACCAACGGCTACGGCATGAAATTCGGGCTCGACTATGCACCGAAGAACATCCGCATCGGTGATTCCGACATCGGTGCGCTGACCTTCAACGAGATGACGCGTTTCGAAAACAGGAACTTCAATCCCATGGACCGGACCAACGACGTGGAGTTCAACCGCGAGTGGGGAATAGATACGCTCACGGCGGTCGACGAGATCCTCAACCAGGCGCATGTCGACTTCTCTCCTTCGATGAAGAAGGCGAAGCTTACTTTCGGCGGCGACGTCGGGCGGATCACGCGCGGGGAGGGGTTCAGCTCCGGGAGATACTCCGGTTTCTTCAACCTTGGCGGGGACTCGACCTGGATACCGTCCGTGAGCTACCAGGCGACGCTCGTGAAGAGCAGGGACAACACCTTCTCCAATTCCGGGAACTGGTTCAGGCAGCAGGGAACCGTCCAGTTCACGGTCTGGAAGCTCACCCCCGGCTTCAAGCTCGAATCGGAAGACCGCAGGCTCGCGACCACAGGAACCGATTCTCTCTGGACCAACTCCTACCGCTACTTCGAATACGGGCCCAGTCTCTCGATCGCGAGGTTCTACAACATCGACCTGTCGGCCCAGATGTTTTTCAGGAACGAGAGCGGAATCATCGGAGGGGAACTCCTCCCGTCGTCCACTTCAGTCATGGACCAGCTCTCGATGCGGATTACGGAATGGAACGACTTCAATTCCAACCTGACGCTCACTTACCGAAAGAAGACTTACACAGAAAGCTTCAGGAACCTCGGTAATTCGGACAACGAATCCGTGTTGTCGAAGTGGGAGACGAACTACTCCCCCCTCAACCGAGGAATCCAGACCAACTTTTTCTACCAGGTCACGACCGAACGGGCGGCGCGGTTGGAACAGATTTTCTGGAAAGTGCAGCCGGGACAGGGGCAGTACAAGTGGATCGACGGCAACCACAACGGCCAGGTGGACATAACCAACCCGGCGGACTTCGAGCAGGTGAACTACAACGGCGACTACGTGCTCCTGACGAGACCGACGACGACGCTCTATCCGGTCGTGGACCTCAAGACAAACGTAAGGGTTGCGCTCACCCCCGACAAGTTTGTGAAGAACGACGGCAGTATACTGAACACGGTCGTACGGTCGCTTTCGTCGGTGACTCTATGGCAGATTGCTGAAAACAACCAGACGTCAAACGTCAGCGATATCTATCTGCTCCGCCTTTCGAAGTTCCTGAACGACAGCCTGACGATCGGCGGCGCGCAGGTGTTCCAGCAGGATTTGTACGTCCTTCAGAACAACCGCGACTTCTCGCTTCGCCTCAGGTTCCTGCAAAACAAGTCGCTGAGCCAGTACTCGATCGCCACGGAGCAGGGCTACCGCCGCGAGCAGAGCATGAGGCTGCGGACGAAACTGACAGATACATTTTACGAGCAGCTCGATCTCTCCTGGAACGACGACAACATTTACACGACGTACACGGACCGGGCGCACCTGATCGGCTCGAACAGCATTTCATCCGAACTTTCCTACCGCCCGAACATAAACGTTGAATCGTCATTCAGGCTTGTCGTCTCGAAGGCTGTCGACGCATCGAGATCGGATCTCACAGCCTCGACGAACTCCGAGATCCTCAGAGTCGCTTATTCGATCCTCACGAAGGGAAGATTGACCGTCCAGCTCGAACGCGACGAGGTTGCCATCAGCAATCAGCAGCCGAATGTCTACATGCCCTTCGAACTTACTCAGGGGTTCCTCCCCGGCCAAACGTACATATGGGAACTAGGCTTCCAGTATCGTATAAACTCCTTCATACAGGCAAACGCGGACTATTCGGGACGGAGTCAGGCCGGCGGAGCGCCGTTGCATACCATGACCGCTGAAGTGAGAGCCTTCTTCTAAACTGCCGTATTCCCACGCAGCTTACTCTGATCCCGGAAGATTAAATCTCTTTCATAAGACCGGTTTGTGACGCGTTGTCACAACCGGCGGCAAAACTTCTAGCGACAATCCGGCGTCTATCCTGATGCAAACACGCCGCGGGGGGAGTGGCGCACTGATCACACATGATGCGGCGGAAAAGAAAGGGAGAAAGTCATGAAAAGGAATCGCATAGCACCATTACTGGCGGTGGTTCTCGCCGTGAGCACACTCGCGATGATAAGCGGTCCGCTCCCCGCGCGGGCGGAGAACAAAAGAAGACCGGACGGCACGATAAGAATATTCGTCGAATATAAACTCGCGAAAGACGGAATACTCACGAACGACAACATAAAGGTAGGTGTGGCGGACGGCAAGATAACTCTTACCGGGACCGTGCCGACGCTTCACGATCGTATGGAAGCTGAGAAAGAGGCCCGTGACGTCGACGATAGCTACGCCGTTGTGAACGATCTCTCGGTTTCTGCGCCTTACAGGCCGGACAGCGCTCTTGCGGCCGCAGTCCTGAAACGCGTTGAAAACCATGTGTTCTACACGGTATTCGACTGGCTGACGGTCGGAGTAAGAAACGGCGTGGTGACACTGCACGGATGGGTGGACAATCCATGGGATGTCGGCCAGTACGAGTCCGAAGCGTCAAGGGTTCCCGGAGTGAGGAAGATCGTCAACGATTTGAAAACAGAGATGAGCTTCGGTTACCTGCGCTACAGGGTCGCGCGGTTGATCTACGACGACCCGATGTTCTGGCAGTACGGTCTCGAGCTCAATCCGCCGATTCATGTGATAGTCGACAACGACAGGGTTATCCTCGAAGGGTACGTCGATTCGATGGGCGAACGCGGCTATCTCGCCAGCCAGGTAAGATTCCGGACGGACGCCATAAGCGTGGTCAACAACCTGCAGGTAGTTTCGGACTAACACGTGCTCCGGCGGGACGCGGTCGATGGGCTGCGACTATCGGTGTCAAGCCCCGACCGCAAACGGCCGGAGAATGCAGGTTTGTGGAAGGGAATGCCATGCGGGAACATGAAGGAGTGGGACCTCCTCCGTCTATTTACATGCTCGGAGCGGACCCCGCTTGCAGCACGTCGTGAATCTTCACGAGCAGGTCTTCTATCATGTACGGCTTTGGGAGGAAATCCAGAGCCCCGATGTCGAAGGCGCCTGACTTAACCTCCGGCTCGATGTAACCGCTTGCCGAGATCACTTTCACGTGTGCGTTCAATAGTACGAGTTCCTCCAGGACTTCGTTCCCGCTCATTCTCGGAAGCCCCATGTCGAGAAGAACGAGATTGATTTCGTCCATTTCTTCCCGGTAGGTCTGGAGGCCCTTGATTCCGTCGGATTCGAGGATCACTCTGTATCCACTTTCTTCAAGAACCGTCTTCAGGAAATCTCTCAGGGGCTCCTCGTCCTCTATCACAAGGATCAGTTCGCCGTGCCCTTTCGGTATTTCTGTTCTTACCTTTTTTCTGGGCGGCACCTCGGCCGGTTGAGGAAGGGCCGGAAAATAAAGAGAGAAAGAGGTGCCCATACCGGCCTTGCTTTCGACGTCGATGAAACCGTTATGCGCTTTCATGATCCCGAATACCACGGACAGACCGAGGCCTGTGCCGCGTCCATTCGCCTTCGTCGTGAAGAACGGTTCAAAAATGTGGCTCAGGGTTTCGCTGTCCATTCCGGAGCCGGTATCCGATACTGCAACCTGTACATACCTTCCGGCCTCAGCTTCACGCGAGTGTCCCTTCAGGATTCCCGGCCCGACGTTCTTAACGACGATGTTTATGGTACCCGAATTCGGAATGGCATCGCGTGCGTTGAGACAGAGATTGAGAAGTGCCTGGTGGATTTGGTTTGAATCGGCGGAAATTGCGGGGATATCAGGACCGATCTCGACGCGGAAAACGATCTTCTCGGGGAAGGTCCCCTTCAGGAACACTACCAGTTCATCGATGACCTCTTCCATCCTGACCGATTCTGTCACTACTTCGACTTTACGCGCGAAGGTGAGGAGCTGTTTGGCCGTGCCGGCACCGCGTTCGGTTGCCTTCTTGACGGCCTCGAAGCTTTTCATGAATCGTTCAGGACTCTCCCTCCATCTTTCCATGAGCGACACATGACCCGAGATCACGTTCAGGATGTTGTTGAAATCATGAGCGATTCCGCCGACAAGAGTCCCAAGCGCCTCGAGCCTCTGTGATTGAAGCAGCTGTTCCTGAGACTGTCGTCTGAGTTTCTCTTCCGAAAGGTGCTGACTGACATACTGGCGGTCGCCGAGGGGGTCCGGCTTACTTGAGGCGTTGTCCCGCGTATGTCTTCGCTTGCCTTCACGACTCATGTGATCCGACTTCTGTTCTGCGCACGATTTCAAACTCTATGCGCCCCACGATGCCGTCGTTGTACCTGCAAAAGGGGGTTGCGCGATTACGGTATGATTGCTGAAGATCCTGGGGCTCTGCCCAGGGGTTGTTCGCCTCCGTCGCAGGAAGGGTATGCTTGCCTTCCGCCGAAGTAACTTTTGCACTTCGCCTCATCATGCCACTAGAGATGGAATACACTCAGATTCTCCTTTCAGCCGGGCTCGTGAATCTAAAATGTTCCCGGCGACCGTATAGTATGCCCATTGCCCTTAGGTCGCTCTCCGTGGCGGGCATAGATGGAAACTGCCTTCTGTATGCCGCGGCTGTCCCGGCCGCCACCCCTACCTTACTGTCCGGGTGAGCGAGAAAGCCTGTACTGATGTGTGCTTTCCTGCCTCCCGAAACGATCACCAAGAAGTGACTGCATTCGCCGGGACAGTCTCTGGCAAACATAATTTTTTACCGGTTAAGCTGTAAGTCGAAACACGACTCGATTCTCTCCAGAGTGTGTTGCCAGCCGGCTTTGTTGGCGCACCTCAATCGGGCCAACAAAGATTTGAGTTACACATCGTGCAGTTCAGGTCGGGACCGTAAGCTAACTGTTCAATGACCTTAGGTTTTGCAATTATCTTCATCTGTTTCACCTCCTTTCCTCTCTCGCCAGTGATTTAGTGTTACAGGATCGTTTATTGAGACTACTCAGTTGGTTCTTCTAATCGAATTTCTCCTGAAGTGCGCCGCCCACGAACATCTTGATTTGATCCTTGTATGGAGGGCACACCGGATGGTTGTCCCGGTTTCCCAGCTTCGATCTTGTAACTTCTATCTTGGGACAATGAGCGGAATTGCATATCGGCAGCACGGCGCAGCGCCGACACTGCGGATACTTTTCGATGCCGGATTCGACCCAAAGGCTGAAGTGTTCCTGATTGAGCTTTATCGTTCCTTCGCTGGTCAACCTGCCCACCAGGTTTTCCGGAAGGTCAAAAGCGGAGGTGCATTTATAAACGCTGCCATCGGGACCGATGACAAGAGAACGGGGATCGGCTGCATAACACATTCCCAGTGCCGGGTTCAGGAAGAGATCGCTGTCATACAGATATAATCCGAGTTCGTTGCATACTTCGATAATTTGCTTCCTAAGGCTGCGGGTCTCGAAGTTGGTGAGGAGGTCGAACTTGCTTTCTCCCCATGTGGGCCTCACATAAAACCGTGCCCTCCTGTCGTCGCCGACGATGTCCTTGACAATCCCGGCGAATTCCGGCACGGTCCTCAGGTTGTCCCTGTCGACGTTCATCCTCACTATGTACATCAGCTCGGGATGATCCGATTTGGCCATGTACTGCAGATTGGAGATGATTCTGTCGTAAGTGTGTCCTCCCGACTCGAGGACACGGCGCCCGTTGTGAAAGTCTCTGGGACCATCTATCGTGATCTGGTAGCGCGATATCTTCCACTCGCTGATCGCTTCCTCGAAGACTTCCGGAGTCAGCAGGTACCCGTTCGTCGTAATTGATGAGTCGTAGGAGGCGTTATGCTGCCTGGCAGCTGCGACTGCATGCGTGGAAATGTCCCTGATGACGTCGATTCCGAGGAGAGGTTCGCCGCCGAACCATTCAATCATGAAACCGCGGACCTGCTCCATGGTTTTTGAGATGTATTTCTTCAGGGCAGCCTGATTCTCTTCGCTCATGCTCGGCTTCTGGAAGGTTTCATAGCAGTACACACACCTGAAGTTGCACTGCTCCGTCGGCAGTACTATCAGGCTCATCCTGTCTTTGGTGGCCTGCCTTGCGTTGAACGATGCTATATATTCCGGTATTTCCTGTGTTCCTTCAGGAACGATGAACTTGCCGTCTTCCAGCGGCGGGAACCATTCGTGATCGCTCAGCTGGAATGTCTCACGCCTCCAGGACTCCTCGAATTTTGGAAACAGCGGATCTGTGCATGACAGTTCGACTATGGCACCGGTCCTGGCATTGAAAAGACGTACACCGGTTTCCGTTCTCACATTTACGTTATAGCGGCTCTTTTTATAGTTCATACCGACACTCCGGTTTTGATGGTCACAGAAGTTCTACCAAAACCGTGCCGGTGTTGACCCTTGTATTTTCTTGCGAATGGGCAGGAATGAAGGAGAGTTTTCCAGAAATCTGGAAATACAGCTCTCCGATTTTCCAGTTCCAGGGAAGATTAGACTTGAGGAGATCCAGCCGGACCTGCCGAAAGGAAGAGCTACTCTTCTACTGCCGCGGAAGCTTTTTGCTTAGTAGTTTTGCCGCCGACAAGTTCGTAGACTGTGCTCTTTGAGGTTCCCAATGACTTTGCCACTGTCTTGTAATCACCGGAGCAAACGGTGAGCGCGGCAATTACAAGGTTTTCTTTGAAACACCTTTCCTTTTCCTTTAGGTTAAGACTTTCCCCCCGCAGTATCCCGCAATCCATGGATCCGAACTTCTCGGCGGGGAGATGACCGACCTCGATTACCGTTTCACCAACCTCGAGAACAGCCAGGGCATACTCCACGACATTTTTGAGCTCCCTTATGTTGCCTGGCCAGCCGTAGCAGGAGAATATTTCCATTACATCCGGTGATGCGACAACTTCGCCGTATCCTTTCTCGTCGAGGAAATGCCGCACCAGAAGCGGGATCTCGTCGATCCGATCACGTAAAGGAGGCAAGGTCAGTTCACACGCCTGGATCCGGTGGTACAGATCCATCCTGAAAGTTTTGTTCCTGACCATCTGATCCAGGTCCTCGCTTGTAGCACAGATCAACCTGAAATCTACCTTCTTCGGCACGACGGAGCCCACGGGGTAGAACTCCTGGTACTCCACCGCCCTCAACAACTTCTTCTGAACGGCCAGGCTCATCTCTGCAACCTCGTCCAGAAAAAGCGTGCCGCCGCTGGCCATAGTAAAGAGGCCCGTTTTGTCGGCCCGCGCATCGGTGAAGGCCCCCTTGACGTACCCGAAGAGCTCGGACTCCAGTAAATTGTCGGGGATCGCCGCGCAGTTTATCGCCACGAAGCTCCCGGTCGAACTTCTCGAAGAATTCTCGTGAACGTATCTCGCGAGGATTTCCTTTCCGCTCCCGGTTTCGCCGGAAATCAACATGGGGAGATCGGATTTGGAAAGCTTCCGGGCACGGTCGTAAATCTTTTGGACGGCGGCATTCCTGACGATTGGGAAGCCGAGAGCGGCAGCGGCAACAGCCGACATCAGCAAGTGTACGCCGTGAATTGGAGCAGGCAATAGGTGACTCGCTGCGCTCCAGGGAAAAAGAGAATGGACGCTCGCCACCAAACCAAAGAATCCGAACATAGCTGTATCAGTCATGATAACCCTTCTCATTCATATCTTAGTGCGTTCACTGGATTAGTAAGGCCGGCCCTGATTGCCTGGAAACTCAGGGTAAACATGGCAACCAGGAAGACGACAACTCCCGAAAGGACAAATATCCACGCGCTTATCGCGGTTCTGTACTCGAAGTTTTGAAGCCACCTGCTCATCAGGTAGTATACCGTCGGCCACGCAACTAAGCCTGCGATAATGACGAGCCTGATGGATTCCGTCGACAACATAAATACTATGCTCCCAACCGACGCCCCGAGAACCTTTCTGACGCCAATCTCCTTCGTCCGTTGCTCAGTGGTGTGCAGTGTGAGCCCGAACAACCCCAGACACGCAATGAGTATGGCAACTGTGGAAAAGAGGGCGAGAAGGTGCTCGGTCTGGCGTTCATTCCCGTACAGGTTATCCAGGTGATTGTTCACGAAACCGTACTCGAACGGGTGGTTCGGCAATACGTAATCCCAGGTCTTCCCTGCAAAGTCGATCGTCGACTGCATATTCTGGGGAGCCACTCTGACGAGGAGGTAGGGGCATCTGCCAGGATCGAGCCAGATAACAAGGGGGTCAATTTTGTGCTGCAGAGAGGAATAGTTGAAATCCTTTACCACGCCGACCACTGAAAACACTCGCCCATTGTCCATCTCGATTTGCTTCCCAATCGCATCCTTCCAGCCAAGGATTTTTCTCATAGTCTCGTTGATGATTGCGGACGCTGAGTCGGAGGGAAAATTTCGGGAGAAACTCCTCCCTTCGACAATTTGCATGCCCATTGTCTTTTCGTAACCGTAATCGACATAGCTTTCCCTCACCAGCAAACGGGACCGGCCATTCGTTCCCAGAACAGAGACCGGCCCCTGAGTTCTACCCGCTCCCGTCCGTTCCCCCGCCGAGACGGCCAGAATCTTCGGGTTACCGAGAAGCCGGTCGCCGAGCAATCCGATCTTGTTTCTCGATTCCGCGTCATGAAGGGGAATATACATCAGATCGTTCTTATCGAACCCCAGCGGCTTGCTATAGACGTAATCCATCTGACTGACGACTATACCGGTTCCTGTCACAAGTCCGATCGCGACGCTGAACTGAAGCACGATGAGTATCTTTCTCAGAATGATTCCCCTCCTGCTGGATGAGAACCTCCCCCTCAGGAGTTCCACCGGGTGATACGACGACAGGTAGATGGCCGGGTAGAAGCCGGCGACGAGGCCGACGATGGTAGCGACCAGAATCAGCATGAGGAGAAACGAAAGCTCGTTGTTGTAGTCTATAATGATCCTGCCGCCCATTATAGAATTGAACGTCGGGAGTAGTGCTTCGACTACCGGAAAAGAGAGGAGAAGACCGATCAGTGAGAGTGCTATCGACTCCCCGATGAACTGGTAAACGAGATGTGAATGGTACGATCCGAGGAGCTTGCGAATTCCCACCTCTCTGCTCCTGATTGCGGAACGCGCGGTTGTCAGGTTGATGAAGTTTATGCAGGCGAGGATAATCACGAACAACGCGATCAGCACGAACAACCTCACATAGTCAATGTCCCCTTTGTTGTAGTTGACCTGGTACAGTATCTGGTCCGAATACAAGTGAATGTTTCTTAGCGGTTGCAGATGCATCTCCAGTGCATTCCAGCTGTCCGCCGGTAAGTTTGCTCTCAGGAGCGCCGGAAATTGTTTCTCAAGTTCTTCGGGAGAGTACCCATTCTTAAGCAGGACATAGGTGACGGCGTTGTTATTCCCCCATCCGTTGAAGAACCGCGAGTGCCTTTCAACCGCATTCATCGAGGCGATCATATTGAAGTGCAGGTGAGAGTTCCGGGGGAAATCCTGAATCACGCCACTAACCTGGAACGTGTTCTGGTCGAGACCCGCCTGGATGCTCAGGGTTCTTCCGATCGGATCGGCATCGCCGAAGTACTTTCGGGCAGTCGATTTGTCGATGACCACACTATAGGGGCCGTCAAATGCCGCGGACTCGTTTCCCTCGATAAAATGGAAGGTGAAAATTTGGAAGAAACTTGAATCGGCAAACGAAAGGCCGTTCTCGTAAAACTGCCGATCGCCATAGCGGCACAGAACAGTGGACCATGGAATATATCTGGCGGCATCTTCCACCTCCGGAAATCCGGATGCCAGCGCCGGCGCGAGAGCACCCATGGTTATGGCAACCTGCTGCGCTTTTGTCCCGGGCGCCTTCTGCGTCTCGACCACCCTGTATATCCGGTCGGCCTTCCTGTTGAAGGTATCGTAGTTGAACTCGTTCAACACGAACAGCATTATCAGCGTAAAGACCGTGAAGCCGATCGCAAGGCCCGCAATGTTTATGAAGAAGTAAACCTTGGAGCTCGATATATTCCTGAAGATCGTCTTAACGTAGCTCCAGAACATCCTCCACTCCACGCGTAACGTTTTCGTTGACAAGGTGACCGTCGTACAGCTGCACCGTCCGGTTGGCCCAGCTGGCGTACTCCGTCGAGTGTGTCACGATGATTATTGTTGCCCCTCCTTCGTTCAGCTGGGCGAGAAGGTTCATGACTTCGTCGCCGTTCCTCGAGTCGAGATTTCCCGTCGGTTCATCCGCAAGGATAAGCCTTTGCCTTCCGACAACGGCTCTCGCAACAGCGACTCTCTGCTGCTGTCCCCCGGACAGTTGTTGCGGGAGATGGTTCCGTCTTGTCGTCATCCTCATCTTCTCCAGCATCTCCGTCACCATCGCTTTGCGCTCCGAGGAGCCGATTCCCATATACAGCAGCGGGAGTTCGATGTTCTCGTACACGGTCATTTCGTTTATCAGATTAAAGTTCTGAAAAACGAAGCCGATATTTCTTCTACGGAGGGCTGTGCGCTGCTTCTCCGAATATTGTGAAACATCGTTTCCAAGGAAATAATACTCCCCTTCGGTTGGGCTGTCGAGAAGCCCGAGTATGGTGAGCAGCGTTGTCTTGCCGGAGCCGGACGGCCCCATGATAGCTACAAATTCGCCGACGTCGACACGCAAATTGGCATTGGCTACCGCAATCGTCTCGACCTCGTCGGTTCGGTATACTTTCTTGAGATCAGCAATTCGTATCATCCAGCCGGTCCTTGCTGAGTTGCTATTCGTGAATGCAAGTTCAAAGTCCATGCCTAATTTCGTATCGCGCTTTGGATTTCACAAATGCACAACGCGTACTGGGCCTGTTCGTTTTTGGTATTCACGTGTTCGGATTCGATACAGGTCCGACTTTCTCCACATTTCGAGCGCAGTATTCGCATTATCGACCTGGGATGGTTAGATTTGGGCATGGGTTCAACTAATGAAAACAAAGGGAGCGTGCTGATCGTCGACGACGATACCGCCGTTCTCACGGCATTCGATCTCCTCATCAAACCGCATGTACGTTCGGTGGAGACGGAACGAGATCCGCGCAACATCGAGAAACGACTCAAATCAAAGTCATATGATGTTGTCTTCTTGGACATGAATTTCGCCAAGGGAGTGACGACGGGCGAAGAAGGATTCCAGTGGCTCAACAAGATACTCAAGGTGGATCCCGGTGCCGTCGTAATACTGATCACGGCATATGGTGACATTGAGACGGCGGTCCGCGCTATCAAGGAGGGCGCAACGGATTTTGTCGTGAAGCCTTGGCAGAACGAGAAGATCCTGGCAACCCTCTCATCGGCACTTAAGCTCCGCGAGTCTCAGGTGAAACTTGCCGCTTTGCGTACCCGAGAGAAGTTGTTGAGCGCCGATCTTGACCAGCCGTTTCAGGAGATAGTAGGGAAGTCGCAGGCGATGTCGGACGTATTTGAGACCATACGGAAGGTCGCCGTGACCGAGGCGAACATACTCCTCCTCGGTGAGAACGGCACGGGCAAAGAGCTGGTGGCCCGCGCCATACACAGGTTCTCGAAACGGGCGGACGACCCTTTCATAGCTGTCGACATGGGTGCAATCAGCGAGACTCTTTTTGAAAGCGAGCTCTTCGGACATGAGAAAGGCTCATTCACGGGTGCGACGAGCGAACGAATGGGGAGGTTCGAGATTGCGTCCGGGGGCACTCTCTTTCTCGACGAGATAGCCAATCTTTCGCTGACCCTTCAGGCTAAACTGCTGGCGGTGGTCGAGAGACGCGAAGTGATGAGAGTGGGCTCCGACCGGCCACGACCGATCGACATCCGTCTTATTACAGCCACGAACATGCCGATCCATGAAATGGTAATGCAGAAGAGATTCAGGGAAGATCTCCTCTATCGTATAAATACGGTTGAGATCAATTTGCCCCCGTTGCGCGACCGTTTGGACGATATCCCTCTCTTGGTCGAACATTTCGTGAAAACCTACGGCCGGAAGTACCAGAAGCCGGGCATCGTCGTATCCCCGGAGGCCATGAAGGTCTTGGGCGGGTACCACTGGCCGGGTAATGTCAGGGAACTGCAGCACGTGATAGAGCGAGCAGTGATCCTGAGCGATTCGGACGATCTGCGACCGGACGAGATCCTTTTCAAACCCTCCCCCGCCTCTCGCGGGGAAGGGACGGTATCGGATCACTCGCTGAACGAAGTGGAGAAGAGGCATATTGAGATGGTGATTAAGAAGCACCACGGGAACGTCTCCGAGGCGGCAAAGGAACTCGGCCTGACCAGGACTGCTCTCTACAGAAGAATAAGGAAGTTCGGGATATAAAAAGGATAGTTGGTGTAACAGTGCCTCGAAAATCAGAAGCCGGACCAGGGATTGTACAAAAGGTCATGAGCCCGGAAGGCGCATATCTGAACCTCAACTGCGCCGCAAGGCGACAAATCGTGCCGTCGAGTAGTCATTGCTCGTACATGGGCAACTCGTTGCCGGCGACTTATATCGTGCCGTAGGGTATTACCATGCCTGGTAACCTGAAAGGCCGTTTCATCACCCTTGATCGTTTCAGGATGGCCGCGGTCGCGCGCGCAATTCTCCTGGCCTGCACGATCTCGTTGTTTGCGTACCTGCTGTTCCACACCAAGATGGACGAGATGGCCGCGGTCATGGGCCTTCTTGCGCTGTACCAGGTCTTTGCATTGGTCAGGTGGATGGAAAGAAGGAGCCGGAATCTTGCCCGGTTCCTGGAGGCGGTCGAGGCGGAGGATTTCACACAGACTTTCAGCGTCGGCAGGACGGGGAAGGCTTTCGATGAGCTGAACAAGACGCTCAACAGAATAACGCAGCGATTCGAAGAGATGAAAGCCGAAAGCGAAAGTCAGTTTCAATACTTCCAGTTCGTCGTGCAACAGCTCACTATTGGGCTCATGGTTTTCAGGAGAGACGGCGAGATAGATATCATGAACAGGGCTGCCAAGCGGCTGCTCGGGGTGTCGCGTCTCAAAAATGTGGAGGAGATTGCCGCTATAAGCAGCGATCTTTTCCAGATCCTGCGCAGCAACAGTCCGCAAACCAAGAACCTTGTCCGCATAGAGAACGACAATCTCTCGGTGCGGCTGGCCGTGCAGCTCTCTCAATTCAGGATGCGGGGGATTAGTTATACCCTTGCGTCATTGCAGGACATGCGGGGTGAAATGGAGGAGATCGAGCTGGAAGCGTGGCAGAATCTGATACGGGTCCTCACCCACGAAATCGTGAACTCCATTGCACCCATCGCGTCGCTCGCTTCAACGGCAAGCAAACTGTTGTCCGATACGCACACGCAGTCCCGTGAAGACGGACAGCCGCTGCCGCCGGTCCTCGAGGATGTTCAAACGGCGGTTCGGACAATCGAGGGGAGAAGCGAAGGGCTGCTTCGCTTCGTCAATTCTTACAGGACCCTCACTCACGTACCCGACCCTAAGTTTGTGATCTTCCCGATCGCGATGCTTTTCTCGCGCGTCGAGCAGCTGGTCAGGTCGGCTATAAGCGAGGGCGGCATAGAGCTCACGACGGCAGTGGAACCTGAATCGCTCGAGCTGACGGCCGACCCGGGCTTGCTGGAGCAGGTGCTTCTAAACTTAGTGATGAACTCCGTGCAGGCGCTGGAAGGGGAACCGGGTGGAAGGATAAGCCTCTCGGCACGGCTCGAAGAGAAGGGGAAGGTAACGATTCGGGTGGAGGACAACGGGCCGGGCATTCCGAAGGAAATACAGGGGAAGATATTCATCCCGTTTTTCACCACAAAAGACAACGGCTCAGGGATCGGATTGAGTCTCTCCCGCCAAATACTCCATTTGCACAACGCGCTGATCAGCGTGACCTCGCAACCGGGTGAACAGACCATATTCACGATGGTGTTTTAAGCGACAGTCCTGCCAGGGGATCCAAATCGCTGAAACTGCCCGGCCGCCTTTGCTGTTGAGACTGGTAAAACGGTCGAACAATACTTCAATGCAAGAATGATTCCAATGACGTGCCGGAATATCTTTTCGGTGCCCGGAACCGCGTCGATCAAGAGAGACTTGTGATATGACGCAAGCCAGGCTTGATTTGAAAAGATCACCGGTCCCGGTGAAGGAGATGCTTCCCGGCATTTTCGCGTTCCCACCGAATCCCGACAGCTTCGGCGGGATCTCGTACCTGATCGTCTCAGAAGGAACGACTTTCATGGTCGACGTACCTGAATTCATCGATGAGAACTTAAGCTTCATCGAAGGCAAGGGGAAACCAAGGTAATGTTCACCGGCGATCATATCACGGCCGACCGCGGAAAGCCGGTCGCGGAAAATTTCTCGTGGACATACAGCTACGAACTGCAGCTTGTGAGTGCACGCAAGCTTCTGGAATATGATTTCGAATACATACTTGCAGGACACGGCGGGAGATGGCTCATATCAAACGCAAGAAACGAATTGAAAGGATTCCTGGAGAAACATGGGTAAAATCGTTTTGACTTCATACATATCCCATGGTGCGCCGACGTCGCTGGTCGAGAGAACCGCGATTCATGATGTCTATGAGAAACTCGGGAGGATTCTGACCGGGCGCGGAGTCGATACAGTGATCATCTCATCTCCGCACTACTTTACACACGGCAGATTCGAAGTCGAGTCGCGGGAAGACATTCCCTGCATTCAGGATTACTACGGCTTCCCGGAAGAACTTTACAGGTTTTCCTATGAGGTGAAGAACAGTCTCTCGCTTGCCGAACAAATCGTCCACGCTTCGCGTGAGAGAGGGCTCGAAGTCACGACTTCACAAGCGTGGGGGCTGGACCACGGAGCATGGCTTCCTTTGTATTTCATGTTCCCGGAAAAGAAAGTCAGGGTCGTCCCGGTATCTATGACCTCTGCCGATCCGGAAGAGCATATCAGGTTCGGAGAGGCGATAAAATCCGCCGCTGAAAAGGTCGACGGGACGTTCGCAGTCTTTGGAACGGGTTCGCCGGTCCACAGGCTTGACCTGATAAGATACGGTTACTACGGTAGCGATAAGTTCGAGCCGGGAGCGAAGTCTGACGAGAAGCTGATCGAGGTAATTGCGTCGGGCGATGCAGACAAGATTGCCCGGCTTCAGAGAGACTTTCCTTCTCTCTTTCACTCGGCGGCGCCGGAAGGGAGACTCAATCCGCTGTACACAGCTTTGGGTGCCTCAGACATGCAGAGCTTCATCGGGAAAACAATTCTACACGAGTTCATGTACTACGGCGTTTCGCTCGTCGCGACGATGCTCAGCGCAGAGGCCGGGCTTATAGACCCGCTCTTCGACGCCATGGAGGAAGAGTCGGGCTCCGGCGCAACCCGCTAGAACTTCCCGAACTTGAATGTAATGTGCCCGGAAACATTCGATAGATCCGCGTCGGTAATACCCGGCAGGTCCGTCCCCCTCACCAGCCTGTAGCCCACACCCGCGTTCATCCGGAAGAATGGTGTGACGTTGAGCTCCACTCCGGCGGTCGGCTCAAGCACGAAACATGAAGAATTATGCTGTGTGTTCTCGAAGTAGGGGAGGTACACATCGTACAGGTAATTGTAATTGACGCCGCCTGCACCGATGAGTGCCGACACCGAAAAATGGATGAGGTTGTTAGGTATGCCGATGTATTCCAGCACGAGTCCGCCGTATCCGAACTGCACTCTCAGGTTATCTCCCGTGCCGTAGTAAGTCTGCGCGGCTCTCGATGCGTGTATACTGTTGACGAGGCCGTAGCCTCCGCCGCCTATCATGAACGAGTGGTTGATCAACCACCCGCCGTAACCTCCCACGAGCACCGCGAACTTGTCGCTGACTGTTGAGAATTTCACAACCGGCCCGCCGTACCCGCCGTTCTCAACGGGGCCGCTGATCAATGTCTCCTCCTGCGCAAACGTCTGCGCGGAAATGAGGAGCGATACGAATATGAATACGAAAGTTCTCACTTTTTCTCCGATCTTATGATGAAGCACCCGGGGCACTGGTCGTGCCCCGGTGTCATAATCACTTCGAGGCAGCCAGTGGCTACTCGACAATGTTTCCGTCGGTGTCGATGAAGTGCATCTCTCCGTATTTGAGTTCGTCGACACCCGACTGTATCTTGCTGCGATCGCCGACGATGACCCAGATCAGGTTGTCGGGATGAACGACTTCTCCTGCGCCATTGGACACTTCCGCCAGCGTGAGTGCCCGCACCTTCGCCGGATAAGTCTCGTAATAGTCATCGGCGAGTCCATACGTGATGAGGGAGGATATCGACCTGCTTACCGCACTCATCGTCTCCCACGACCCCGGCAGCTCCAGGGTCAGGTTGTTCTTCACTTTCGCGAGCTCCTCTGCCGTCGGTGGACGACTGCTGAGGATGTCGCCAAGCTCTTTCCTCATCTCGGCCATGGCTTCTTTGGTCTTGTCCGACTGCACCGGTCCGTATGCTATGAACGGCCGCTGACCCCGTGCGTCCGGGAGGAATGAGCCGGCGCCGTAGGACCAGTGTTTGTCCTCTCTCAAATTCATGTTGATTCGTGAAGTAAATGCCGACCCGAGAACGGTGTTCATCGCTTCGATCGCGACCTCGTCGGGGTTGTTCGTGGGGGGAGCAACCTCGCACGCGAAGATCACGGACTGCTGCGCACCCGGCTTGTCCATGACGTAAACGACCGGTTTGGCGGGAAGCTCGACCTTCGCCACGTCGATCCGGGGAACGTCGCCTGCCTTCCAATCCGCGAACAGTTTCTCCAGCTTCGGCTTGATCTCGGCCATTGTCGTGGCCCCGACGACGATCAAAGTTGCGTTGTTAGGCTTGAGCCAGCTCCGGTAGAACTTCATCATGTCGTCGCGGGTCATCTTGCCGACCGACTCCTCCGTGCCGGTGCCCGTGAAGGAATTGCCATACGGATGATTGCGTCCGTAAACCAAGCGGGGAAGTATCCGCAGAGCCATCAGTATGGGTTGAGATTTCTCGCGCTGGATTCTCGCGATCGTCTGTGCCTGCAACCGCTTCAGCTCCGCTTCAGGAAACGAGGGGTTCATGACGATGTCACCGAAGAGCTCCAGCGAAGCATCCAGATTCGCCTTGAGCGCCGACATCGACACGTACGACGCGTCCAGGTTCGAGCCGGTGCTCAGGTTCGCACCGAGCATGGCAAGCTCGTCGCTGATGGCAAGTGCGTCTCTCGAGGTGGTTCCTTCGTCAAGCATGTTCATGGCGAGGTACGCCGTCCCCGGGGCTGCGAACTGGTCGGACGCGTAGCCGGCATCGAACTGCAGATTGAGTGAGACCACCGGGATCGATGGTCTTTCCGCCAGTACGACCTTCAAACCGTTTTTCAGCGTGGCACGCTGCAGCGCCGGGAATTTCGCCGTAGGGGGCTCACCCACCTGCGGCATCGTCTTGCGCACGGTGGAATCGGACGGTGCCGATGAATACTGCGGGAAAGGAGTGACGTCCAGGACATACGCGCCGTCCGACAGCCAGGCTTTGGCGGTCGTCAGGAGATCGTCGGCGGTCGCGTTATCGATCCGGGCGAGCGTGGTCTTGTAGTGGTCAGGGTCGCCGGCGTAAACCTGGTTCTGCGCGAGGATATCCGACTTCCCGCCGAACCCGCCGATGCGTTCGATGCCGCGGATGAACCCGGCGATGTATTCGGTCTTCACACGCTTAAGCTCATTCTGTGTCGGGCCGCTCTTCAGGAACCTGGCCAGCTCTTCGTTGATCGCCGCCTCAACTTTCCTTATGTCACCTCCAGGCTTGGCTGTGGCAATTATGTCGAACTGGCTTCCGATCTCGCGAGCGTCGAGATAAACGGAGACATCCGTTGCGATCTGGTCGTCGTAGACCAGTCGCTTGTACAGTCGGGATGTCTTTCCTGACGTCAGTACCTTCCCGACGAGGTTCAGGTAATCAGCCTCCGCACTCCCCCACTGCGGCACGTTCCAGACCATGTACACTCTGGCCTGGGGGACGCGGTCCTGGACCTCCTGGCGCTGGGTCCCGGTTCTCTTGGCAACCCAGACGTCCTGTCTCGCGACGGGCGGTCCGGACGGGATATCGCCGAAAAATTTCTTTGCCTTCTCCAGCGCCGTCGGGGCATCTATGTCGCCCGCGATGACGAGTACCGCGTTGGCAGGGCCGTAGTATGACCTGAACCATTCCTTTACGTCGTCGAGCGACGCCGCGTTAAGATCCTCCATCGATCCGATGACGGACCAGGAGTACGGATGCCCGGCCGGGTAAGTGCTCTTGATGGTAAGCTCTTCTGCGACCGCGTACGGCTGGTTCTCATACTGCCGCTTCTCATTCTGTACGACCCCCCGCTGCTCGTCCAGCTTGCCCTGCGTGATGGCGCCGAGCAGGTGTCCCATGCGGTCCGACTCCATCCAGAGTGCAAGGTCGACTGCGGAGGTCGGGACGTTCTGGAAATAGTTCGTGCGGTCCTCGCTCGTCGTCCCGTTCAGGTCTGTCGCGCCTACGCGTTCGAGCGCCTGGAAGTAATCGTCGTTGAAGTTCTCGCTTCCGTTGAACATTAGGTGCTCGAACAAGTGCGCGAAGCCGGTCTTTCCGGCCTTCTCGTTCTTCGAGCCGACGTGGTACCAGACGTTGACGGCTACGATCGGGACTTTGTGGTCCTCGTGTACGATCAGCGTCAGACCGTTATCCAGGACGTATTTCTGATATGGGACATCAATGTCTCCGCTCGTCCCGGCTCCCGATGACTTCTGTGCGATGGAGAGCGCAGGTATCGCGAAGAGACAGATCAGTATTGAGATGAATACCCTTGGGTTGCGCATGCCACAAACCTCCTTGATAGTTGACGAAACAATCCGGAATACTTCTCGCGGGGCGTGCGATGTTACCACGATCTGCACCCGCCTCGGATGAGGGGGGAGGTCACAAACAGCCACCTGAAACGCATGCCCTTGGGCATAAAGTAAGACTTTTTCCGCGCAGAATGAAACTAGTATCGGGCCCCGGCCCGCCCGGCGCGGCCATATCTCAAACCGCCCCGTCCAGCCCGCAAACGGCGGTTCGGCCGCGGGGCGAAAGAGCGTGTCCCGTCATGTAAGGTTTCGGGCTTTTCCACGACAGATCATCTGAAGGCCCGCGGCGCGCATAGCGGGCGGAACTTTCACAGTTGATCTGAGTTTACAAATAGATAGGAGTGTCATGATAGTACTGATTGGATTCGCTTTCCTGGCCGGATTGGTGACGATCCTCGCCCCTTGCATCTGGCCGATTCTGCCGATAATACTCTCGTCATCGGTCGCGAGCAAGGGACATAAGAGACCGCTCGGCATCACGCTGGGCATCATGCTGAGTTTCGGATTCTTCACGCTCGCAATCTCATATCTCGTGAAGATATTCCATTTCGATCCGAATTCGCTCCGCGTCGTCGCAGTGTTCGTCATCGGTTTCCTCGGCTTGACGATGGTTGTTCCTTCCTTGTCGAGGGCGGTGGAAGGTTTCATCAGCAGGCTCAGCAGCTACTTCGGACAGAGGTCAAAGCAGGGGAGCGGATTCGGCGCCGGTTTCCTGACGGGGCTTTCGCTCGGCATCGTCTGGTCGCCGTGTGCCGGCCCGATCCTCGCAGCGATCGCGACGCTCGCCGCGACAGGGAAGGTTACTTTCACAGTCGTACTCGTGACCGCCGCTTACGTTATAGGTGTGGGAATACCTCTTTTCATTTTTGCGTACGGTGGACAGCGCGTCATTACGAGAACCAGATTTCTTTCGGCGCATCTCGGAAAGATACAGCAGGGATTCGGCGTGATAATAATTCTCGCGGCCGTTGCGATATACACGAACTACGACAGGTATATCGAGACGAGGCTTCTCAACGCGTTCCCGCAGTTCACCCTCAACGGTTTCGAGAGCGACAGTGCGGTGACCGAGCAGCTGAACCTTCTCAAAGGAGTGAGGCCCGTTAAGTACACGGATCCTCCCCAGAGTAATCTGTTTAATGCCGATTACAGGGCTCCGGATTTCGTCAGCGTGACGAAGTGGCTCAACACGGACGGCCCGATATCCATGAAAAGCTTGAGAGGCAAAGTGGTCCTCGTAGATTTCTGGACATATACCTGCATCAACTGCATCAGAACGCTTCCGCACGTGACCGAGTGGTACGATAAATACAGGGACAAAGGATTCGTCGTCATCGGCGTCCATACGCCGGAATTCCAGTTCGAGCACAATACCGACAACGTTCTCGACGCTATGAAGATGTACCATATCCATTACCCGGTCGCGCAGGACAACGACTATGCGACCTGGGACAACTACAACAACGAGTACTGGCCGGCTGAATACCTGATCGACGCGAACGGCGTCGTGCGCAGGACGCACTTCGGCGAAGGCGAGTATGACAAGATGGAATTGGCGATTCAGGATTTATTGAGACAGGCGGGCCAGAGCGTGAGTTCTCCTCTGGCAAGCATCCCCGATCAGACGCCGGAAGGAATGCAATCGCCTGAGACGTATCTCGGCGCGTACAGGATGGAGTATTACTACCCGTCCGGGACCCTGTCGACGGGGAAGCGGGAATTCGTCCTTGCCCGAAAACCGCAGGTAAACTCCTTCAGCCTGGGAGGTGAATGGGACATAAGACAGCACGAGGCGGTATCGGGCGAAGGGGCTGTGCTGAGTTACCACTTCTCGGCCGACAAAGTCTTTCTCGTGCTGCGGCCCGGGAGTGCGGGGGTGGGCGCGAAGGTAAGAGTATTCGTCGACGGGAAGCCCGCCGACAGCTCGACCACCGGCTCGGATGTGAAGGACGGCGTGATCACGATAGACTCCGCGAGACTCTATGCCCTGGTAGACCTGCACGGCAAGGCTGGAAGCCACATCTTGAGATTGGAGTTCGAGAATCCCGGCGTCGAAGCGTTCGCCTTCACATTCGGATGAAGAATTCTCGATACAGTGCACGCTCCTGCGTATGAGTGCACGTCTTCGTCTCCGTGTCACTCTGTGCTTCTCTGTGCCTGCGCACCGAAGTGCTCCGGCACACAGGTGTGGAACTCTGTGTAACAGATAGAGCACCGACACAGAGAAACATAAAGGGGGCACAGAGAGACGCAGAGAAATGAGAGAATATAGACATATAGGGAATTGAGTGAATGAAAACCATCTGGATCATACTACTAGCTGTTGCAGTCGGCGGAGTCGGCGCGGTGCTGAGCAAGGGAACCGGCGAGAAGCCCGGTCCCGTCCCGTCGAACGGGAAGATCATTTCCGGCACGTTCGACACGAGTGAGTTCAAGACTGGCCCGCAGTGGAAGAGACTCCTGACGCCGTACCAGTACTACATCATGCGCGAGGCCGGCACGGAAGCGCCGTTCAGCGGCAAGCTGGATCATGAGTTCAAATCGGGCACATACTACAGCGCCGCAACTCACCAGCCGGTCTTCAGCTCAAAACAGAAATACGATTCCGGCACAGGCTGGCCGAGCTTCTGGGCACCGATAAGCCCCAACGCGGTAGTCCTTCGCTGGGACTGCAGCCTCCCGGGCGAGCCGCGAATTGAGGTACTCGACAGGGCGGGCAATCATCTCGGCCATGTCTTCGACGACGGTCCGCAGCCGACAGGAAAAAGGTACTGCATGAATTCTGCGGCGCTGATATTCGTCCCGGACTCCGGGAAGTAGAAACGGTCTGGTCCCTTCCCGGCGTGTTCGCCGGGACCACTCCTGCCCAGAGTTCCTTCGAAGCAAACCCCCGGTCCAATTCTCAAACCGACACACTCCTCTTGTATCTCCGATACCGGCTGCTTAGCTTCACATGTTACAGGACCCGCTATACTCGCGCCGGACCTTGTTCAATCCGCAAACAGGAGATGCCTCATGACTAAGCTGCTGCTATTCCTCGGCCTCACCTTCACGATTTTGTCGTCCGCATTTGGAAAGTCTGCCGCCGGAGAGAAAACCCGCATAGTCGTCGACGGAAAAAGTGATTACCACATCGTGATATCGGCTGACGCGGACTCCGTCGAGCAGCACGCGGCGTCGGAGCTCCAGTCATACTTCAGGCAGATAAGCGGCGCAGTCCTCCCCATCGAGCGCGAACCTGCTTCTTATGAACATGAGATCCTCGTCGGAAGAACACAGGAAACACAGAGGATCATTTCCGCGAAGACGCTCGATTCGCTCGAAGCAGACGGGTATCTCCTTCGAACCGACGGTCAGAAACTCGTCATATGCGGCGGCGCCAGGAAGGGAACCCTCTACGGAATCTATTCACTTCTCGAGGATTACCTCGGCTGCCGTAAATACAGTGCGACCGTGACCGTCGTACCGCATTCGCGGAATATCGTTCTGCCGGAGCTGCATGTCCTTTATAATCCGTTCTTCCGATGGCGCGAAGTACACTATCTCAACGCGATGGACCGCGGCTACAGCGACTGGCAGAAGCTGTATTCTCTGTCGGACCAGCGGAAAGAATGGGGAATGTGGGTTCACACTTTTGACAAGCTCGTTCCGGCGTCGGAATACTTCGCCAGCCATCCGGAATATTTCACGGAGCAGGGAGGCCGGCGGATTCCATCGGGCCAGCTCTGTCTTTCGAACCCCAACGTGCTGGATACGCTTGTGAAGAACCTCCGGGCTATGATGGCGAAACAGCCTGCGGCGAAATACTGGTCGGTCTCGCAAAACGACAACTTCAACGAGTGCCAGTGCGATTCGTGCAGGGCTTTGAACGAGAAATTCGGCGGGAGCTCCGGAACGGTGATCAACTTCGTCAATCATGTCGCGGAGCAGTTCCCCGGCAAGATAATCTCGACACTCGCGTACCAGTACACGCGTGCTGCCCCCACGCACATCAAGCCGGCGCCGAACGTCAACATCATGCTCTGCTCCATCGAATGCAACCGCAGCGAGCCGATCGCCACGGATCCGCGGAGCGCTTCATTCAGGAAAGACGTGGAAGATTGGGGCAGGCTCACTCACAACATTATCATGTGGGATTATGTCGTCGACTTCCGCAATCTCATAAGCCCGTTTCCGAATTTCCGTGTGTTGCAGCCGAACATCCGGTTCTTCAGGAAGAACGGCATAAGGATGATTTTCGAACAGGGATGCGGTGCGAACGTCGGCGAGTTCGGCGCGCTGCGTACCTATCTTATCGCGAAACTTCTATGGAATCCGGACATCAACATCGACTCGGTGATGAACGATTTCCTCCACGGTTATTACGGCGCGGCGGCTCCTTACATCCGGAAATATATCAACACGATGGAGGACGCTCTGGCGAAATCCGGGAAGGAACTTGGTATCTACAGCTATCCCTACGACCAGATCAATAGTTACCTCACGCCGGCATTGATCAGGAAATACTCGCGGCTGTTCGACCAGGCTGAACGCGCGGTCGCGAATCACGCCGACGTTCTCAAGCGCGTAAAGCGAGCACGGCTCCCGCTCGAATTCGCGATCCTGGATATCTCGATACACGACGTTTCACCGGAATTGTCTTACTTCAACAAGAACGGTAAGAACTGGACCGTGCGCAAGTCGATGAGGAAACTGCTGGATTCGTTCGTCGCTGAAGCGGAGAAGGCGGGCATGCAGCGCCTCGAAGAGCACGGCACGTCTCCGGAAGAGTACAAAAAATCGGTAGAGCAGCTTCTTCATGTGAGCGTGAGAGGTAATCTCGCGTTCGGCAAACCGGTGAAGGTGCTGACTCAATACAGCGATCAATATCCGGTCGGCGGCGGCTCGGCTCTCACGAACGGCTTCCACGGCCCGGCCGACTATCACTGCAACTGGCTCGGCTTCCAGGGGGACAACTGTGAAGCTGTCGTCGACCTGCAGTCCGTCAAGCCGGTCCACGAGATAAAGACATCTTTCCTGCAGCAATGGTATGCGTGGATTTGGCTTCCGCTCGAAGTGAAGTTTTCCGTATCCACCGACGGAAAGAATTTCACGCAAGTTGGAGAGCTCCCCGATCCGGTGCCGGATACTACCGGAGGTGCTTTCGTGACTCCTTTCAACGTCAGTTTCCCTGCGGTCAAGGCTCGTTACGTAAAGGTCGACGCTATCTCACGGAAGGTCTGTCCCGACTGGCACATCGGTGCGGGAGGGAAGGCATGGCTGTTCATAGACGAGATCGTGGTGAAGTAAGGAATAGTGCCGTCGGGATGAAGCAAGTCTTCTCTCATTGAATTTGTAAGGCGGCCTCGGTATCTTCTTGCCAGACCATGAATCAGGGCTAGAGCCGTGCTTACGACCCGACACCACAGTTGCAACTCCGCTCCGCGACGAGAATCGCACATCCCGCCTTCCCGCCGGTTCAAATCATTATCGAGAGGTTAACATGCCAGCCGAGACAGTTCTCCAGAGATTTCTCCGCTATGTCGTTATCGACACCCAGTCTAAAGAAGATTCTGAGTCTTACCCCAGCACCGCGAAGCAGCTCGATCTCCTGAAGTTTCTTGCGAAGGAGCTGAAAGATCTCGGCGTTCCGCAGGTCGCGATGGATGAGTACGGCTACGTGATGGCGACCATTCCGTCGAACGTGAACAAGCCGGTCCCCGTCGTCGGACTCATCGCGCACGTCGACACTTCACCCGAAGTGACCGGCGCGAATGTTAAGCCGCAGGTGATAAATGAGTACAAAGGAGGCGACATCGTACTCCCGGGGGACCCGAGCATTGTCATAAAAGAATCGGAGAACCCCTCTCTCAAACTTGCCCTGGGAAAGGCCATCGTGACGACCGACGGAACTACGCTTCTCGGCGCCGACGACAAGGCGGGAGTCGCCGCAGTTATGACGGCAGTGCAGGAGCTGATGATCAACCCGAAGATCCCGCACGGCGAAGTCAAAATAGGTTTTACGCCGGATGAAGAAGTCGGGGCAGGAACGAAATTTTTCGACATCAAGAAATTCGGAGCACAGTTTGCCTACACCGTCGATGGAGATACGCCGGGCGAACTCAACAAGGAGACATTCAGCGCGAACTCCTGCCTGATCACGGTTGAAGGCCGCGACATTCATCCCGGCACGGCGAAGAATGTCATGGTGAACTCCGTGCGGGTAATTTCCGAAATAATTTCCCGTCTCCCGAAAGATATTTCACCTGAGACGACCGACGGCTACGAGCCGTACATTCACCCCTGCGTTCTCGAGGGAGGAGTCGGGAAGTCCTCGGTGAAAATTCTCTTCAGGGATTTCAAGACCGAGGGACTCGACAAGCTGAAGGAAATTGTAGACAAAGTGGTGCCGGAAGTACAGGCGATGTTTCCGAAGGCGAAGATAGACGTGAAGGTGACCGAGCAGTATCGCAACATGCGCGAGGGAGTTGAGAAGGACACGCGCGTCGCGGACTACCTGTTAGAGGGGGCGAAGAGAGCGGGACTCGAAGCAGAATGGAAGCCCATCCGCGGGGGAACAGACGGCTCGAGGCTCACTGAAATGGGGCTTCCGACTCCGAACATCTTTACCGGCGGCGCGAACTTCCACGGCCGCATGGAATGGGTGAACGTCTGGGGGATGCAGAAAGCAGTCGAGACCGTATTGAATACGCTCCAGATCTGGGTGGAAAAGAGCAAGTGATCCGTCAATCGTGGAATCGCGAAGGCGGGGAATAACGTGCCCCTCCGTGTCGCGGCTCAGGATGATATCCGGACATTATAAATAGATGTCAGACACTGATCGCAACCTCACCACGTAGAAGGAGATTCAATGGAGCGGGATGAAACTGTCTTAACCGGGCTTCCTGAGAACGCGTTCAAGGAACTGAAGGAAGGCGAAGAGTACCAACCTATAATGTCGCCGGGAAGAGTCTACCCGGAAATTACTCCCTGGTCCGTCATCTGGGGGCTCGTCATGGCGGTTCTCTTCTCCGCTGCCGCGGCATATTCCGGCCTCAAGATCGGCCAGGTCTTCGAGGCGGCGATACCGATCGCGATACTCGCGGTCGGAGTGACCGGACTGGCGAAGAAGCCGAACGGTCTCGGACAAAACGTGATTATCCAGTCGATCGGCTCTGCGTCCGGAAGCGTGGTCGCGGGCGCGATCTTCACTATACCGGCCTTGTACATACTCGCCCTCCCGGCGAGCTATTTCCACATGTTCATCGCGTCCGCACTCGGCGGGTTCATCGGCATACTTTTCCTCATACCCTTCAGGAAGTATTTCGTCAAGGACATGCACGGAAAGCTTCCTTTTCCGGAAGGGACCGCCACGACGGAGATTCTCGTCACCGGTGAGAAGGGCGGGAAGGAAGCGCTGGTGCTTGTGATCAGCGGGCTCATCGGTGGAGCGTTCGACTTTACCTTCAGCGCTTTCGGCCTGTGGTCGGAGGTCGTCACCTCGCGCATAATCTCGTGGGGGGAGATCCTGTCGGACAAGTTCAAGATGGTTCTGAAAATAGACGTCTCGGCCATGATACTTGGACTCGGATATATCATTGGACTGAGATACTCCGCCATAATTGTTGCCGGTTCATTCCTTTCCTGGTTCGTGTTTGTACCGCTCGTCCATGAAATCGGCCGGAACCTTACGACCCCGCTTGGAGCCGGAGTCACGGCGCTCATTTCGCAGATGAGTCCGGGAGATATCTTCCGCAACTATGTGAGGCCGATCGGCATCGGCGGGATCGCCATGGCGGGGATAATCGGGATCGTCCGTTCATGGAGGATCATCGCGGGCGCGTTCAAGCTTGCCTACGTTGAAATCGCGCGCAGGAAATCGGGCGAAGGAGAACAGGCTGTCAGGACGCAAACAGACATCAAGATGCTCTGGGTCGTTATGCTGGTCCTTCTGACGGCGATCGGGGTATTCGCTTTCTTCGCCGTCGGAGTGGTCCCGTCGCTTTACCAGGCTGTTGTTGCCTTGCTTGTGGTCGTCATTATCTCCTTCCTGTTTACGACAGTCGCGGCGAACGCAATAGCAATCGTTGGAACGAACCCGGTTTCGGGCATGACACTCATGACGCTTATACTCTCCTCCGTTGTCCTTGTCGAGATCGGGCTGACGGGAAAATCCGGGATGCTGAGCGCGATGATAATCGGTGGAGTCGTGTGCACCGCTCTCTCCGTCGCGGGATCCTTCATCACCGATCTCAAGATCGGCTACTGGCTTGGCTCGACCCCGAAGAAGCAGGAGACATGGAAGTTCCTCGGTGTGCTCGTGTCCGCGGCGACGGTCGGCGGAGTCATTCTGGTACTGAACAAGGCGTACGGCTTCACGGGCCCGCAGGGGCTTGTCGCGCCGCAGGCGAATGCGATGGCGGCTGTAATCAAGCCGCTCATGTCGAACGCGCAGACTCCGTGGATGCTGTATGCCGTCGGCGGCGTCATCGCGCTGCTTCTCCTGGTGCTGAAGGTCCCGCCGCTCGCCTTCGCGCTGGGAATGTACATCCCTCAGGAGCTGAACACGCCTCTCCTTATCGGCGGGGCGATTGCCTGGTTCGTTTCGACGAGAAGTAAGAACGAGAAGCTGAACAACGCAAGACTACACCGCGGGACGCTGATCGCGTCGGGCTTCATCGCGGGCGGCGCGCTCCTCGGCGTTGTCAACGCGTTCCTGAAATTCATAGACCAGCAATGGTCGTTCGGTTACAACGGCTGGTTCAACGCCGGCTGGGCGGAATCGACGGGCGGCGAAATAATGGGACTTGTAATGTTCGTCCTCCTCTGCGGCTACGCTGTGTGGGATTCGATGAGGGCGAAAGAGTAGAAGGAATCCTGCAGAGGATTGCAGGCTGTGCAGCGATTGATGCACCTGGAAGGGAATCTGAAGATGAATTGCACCGGATCGGGCCGGCTGTGAAAACTAACCCCCGGTATGTTGCAATTCCGGGGCTCTATCGGTTGAAATGAAAGGATGGATCGTGATATGCAAATCGAACGAATTGAGTCGAACCGCGAGCTGAAAAGGTTCGTCTCGTTTCAGTATTCTTTATATGAAGGCAACAAGTATTGGGTGCCTCCTCTGCGCGGTGACGAGATGAAGTCGCTGCGAAAGGACAAGAACCCCGCCTTCGATTTCTGCGATGCCGCCTACTGGCTGGCTCATGACAACGGAAAGATCGTGGGCCGTATCGCGGGGATAATCAACAGGAAATGCAACGAGAGATGGAACACGAAGTCGGCGAGGTTCGGCTGGTTCGACTTCATCGACGATAGCGAGGTGTCGGAGCAGCTTCTTCGCCAGGTCGAAGAATGGGCCGTGCAAAACGGGATGGGATCCGTGCATGGGCCGCTCGGTTTCACGGACATGGACGGGGAAGGCGCGCTGGTCGAGGGGTTCGAGGAAGTGAGCACTCTCGGTGCGCTGTACAACTACCCCTATTACCCTGTGCATATCGAGAGGGCCGGATACGTCAAGGACGCCGACTGGGTGGAGTACGAGGTCACGGCGCCGAAGGAAATCAACGAGGAAGTGCAGAGAGTCGCGGAAATCGCGATGAGAAGGTATAACCTCAGTCTGCTGAAGGCCAGGAAGGCCAAGGAGATGCTGCCATATGCAAAGGAGATCTTCTACGTTCTCAACGAAGCGTACAAAGACCTCTACGGCTTCGTCGCGCTGTCCGACAGGCAGATCGATATGTACGTCAAGCAATACTTCGGCTTCATCAAGCCGGAGTACGTGCCGGTAGTGCTCGACAGCAACGGCAGGGTTGCTGCGTTCGGAATTACGATGCCCTCGTTGTCGGAGGCACTGCAGAAGAACAGGGGACGTCTCTTCCCGTTCGGATTTATCCCGTTACTCAAGGCGATGAAGAACAACAAGAAAGCCGACCTCTACCTGACCGCCGTCCGTCCGGACATGCAGAGCAAGGGGGTGAACGCAATCCTGATACACGAGGTGAACAGGGTGTTTGTGGAGAACAAGATAGAGAAAGTCGAGACGAACCGCGAGCTGCAGGACAACGTCCGGGTCCAGGCGCAATGGAAGTTTTTCGACAGGCGACAGCACAAGAGACGCAGGTGCTACAAGAAGGTCCTGACGGCATAACTGGGGGCGTATCATCCGGGCGTGAGGCGACCGCGTTGACGTCTGAACTGTGAAGGCCGCGTCAGGTTTACGAGGTCCCAATTCGGTAATGTTAAGTGTGAAATTGAGACATTACCCGTTTTGTGTATTACAATTTCGTTAGAATTCACAAGAGCCTCAGAATAACTCCAGCAATGGCGGCGGGGATCACTAAGAAGTTTTGGATAACTGAAGATTTGGCAAAATTGACCGATATATAATCAAGTACAATTAGAATTGCAAGAATTCACTTGACAATTATTAGCTAATTATTTATATAATGCATGAGTCTCATCCCTGCATCTGCATATAGCAGATGCAGCCCCCCCCAGGCTACGGTCTGGGGGATTTTTTTATGGGTACTAATAGAACCACATATCTAATTGACGGGTTTAACCTGTATCACTCTGTGGTCGATGCAAGCATAGACCTTGCAGGTGCGACGACAAAGTGGCTGAATATTAAATCCTTATGTGAATCGTACCTCCAAATATGGGGGAAGGATCACGCGCTTGAAGAGATATTTTACTTTTCAGCATTGGCTACCCATTGCGAACCCAATAATCCTGGTGTAGTAGCACGGCATCAGACCTTTATTTCTTGCATTCAGTCGACGGGTGTCATTGTGGAATTGGCGCGATTCAAGGAAAAGCAGGTCTATTGTCGTAACTGCAAAAAGTACACCACACATCACGAAGAAAAAGAAACGGATGTAGCGCTGGCCATAAAGATACTTGAGCTTTGTGTGCGCGGCAAGTGCGATACTATTGTGGTAGTCACTGGCGACACAGATATTGCCCCAGCGATACGAACAGCTCGTATACTATATCCTCATGTTGGCTTCCGAATGCTTTTCCCCTACAAACGGAAGAACAAGGAATTAGCGCAACTCTGTCCGGGCTCCGCTAAGATCAAAGCCGCCGTCTATACTGGCCACCAATTTCCTGATCCGTTCACGCTGACCGACGGTACAACCTTGGCCAAGCCGCCCACCTGGTAAGCATCCCGATCCCAAGCTGAGTTACTACCCCATTCTTGAATAAAACCGCACCTACCTTTATATTCAGTTCATGAAAACCGTGCATCTCACCGCGTCAAACGAAGACGTGGTCGTACCTTCGATATTTTGCCTCGGCAGAAATTACGCTAAACATGCGGCTGAACTTAATTCCGAAGTCCCCGAAGAACCTATGATATTCATGAAGCCCTCCAGCGCAATCGTGCATTCCGGCGGGAGGGTCAGCATCCCTGCGATGACGAAAGACTTCCATCATGAGACCGAAATCTTCTTCGTTATCGGCAAGGAAGGTAAGAACATCAGTAAGGAGAAGGCGCGCTCGTATATAGCGGCGATGGGAATCGGATTTGACCTTACCCTTCGCGACGTGCAGAACAAGCTGAAGGATGCCGGAAAACCGTGGCTTATCTCAAAGGGATTCGACGGTTCTGCCCCGATCTCGGATGCGGTTCCCGTCGACGGCGTGGATTTCAATTCGCTCGAGCTGGATCTCAAAGTGAACGGCAAACCTCGGCAGCACGGGAGCTACACGAACACAATCTACAAGATCGAGGAAGTCGTCGCGTACATATCCCGGCTCTTCACCCTTGAGAGGGGCGACCTCATCTTCACGGGGACACCTGAGGGTGTTGCGAAGCTCAATCCAGGCGATAAGCTTCACGCGGAACTTCTAGTCGCGACACAAAATGTTGTGTCGCAACGTATTGCGTCGGAGCGCGTTGCATCTCTTGATATCGAGATTGGCTGAGCATGCGCGTCATATCGGTCGCCATTCCGAAGGGGGGAGAAGGCAAGACTACCACGTCGGTCAATCTTGCCGCGAGCCTCGCGGCGGCCGAGAAGAAAACTCTGCTGATTGACGCCGATACCCTCGGCGCCAGCGGAATATCCCTGGGTTACACAGCCGACCAGGTCAAGAGCGGACTTTACGACGTTTTTAACTATACTCACTCGCTGAACCGCGTCATATATAAGACAGAGCTCACCTATCTCGATTTTGTCCCGTCGAACATATCGACCGTGCAGATGGAGGAACGCCTCCTCCGTCTGAGCGAGAACCGGACCGTCATGCGGATTGCCCTTCGCGACGTAGAGAAGCAGTACGATTATATCATCATAGACTGTCCCCCCACACTCCGAGGGATAACGACCAATGCCTTGTGCGCATCGAACTCAGTCATCATACCTATGCGTGCCAGCCATTTTTCGCTCGACGCGGTCATGAGGCTGATGCGTTACCTCAAGTGGATACGCGAAGTTGCGAACCCCCAGATATTTGTCGAGGGAATCCTTCTCACGATGTTCGAACCCAACACCAAGATCGCTGAGATAACCGGCCGCGAGCTCCGTGCGCGTTATTCGAAATTCCTTTTCAAGGTGGTCATTCCAAAGAACTCTACCCTGGCGGAAGCTGCATTCTACGGGAGGCCGGCACTTCTCTACAACATCAACTCCAAGGGGGCGCAGGCGTATTTCGAGCTGGCGACCGAGATCATCGCGAGAGATTCGGTGCCCGGGAATGTCCGCGATGCGGGAGGCGACGGGCCGGGGTCATACGGGCGCGTTGCAGATTCGGAACGGGACGAAAAAAAGAATCCGTCGGAGCCAGACTCTCTCTGATGAGATTCATCGCTTCTCTCATTGTCGTGTTCATCATCAATCCGATTGCGGGATACACCCGGGCAGGCGGCAGTACATCGAGTGATTCATATCTGTTTCCGACCGACGCTTCTCATCGCGTCAACTCGGGCTTTGCCGACTACCGCGACACGCATCTCCACGGCGGGATAGATATCTCCACAAACGGGAAGATCGGTTATCCGGTGTATGCCGCCAGGTCGGGCTACGTGTACCGTGTAACCGTTTCGCCGTTCGGCTACGGCAAAAAGGTCGTCCTGAGACACGCCGACTCGACGTTCACGCTTTACGCCCATCTCTCCGCCTTCGCAGACGAAATCGAGAAACGGGTGGAGGCGGCGCAGAAGTCCGAAGGAAAGTACGAAGTAGACCTGTGGTTCCGGCCCGACGAGATCAGGGTGAACCGCGGGGACGTCATCGCACGTACCGGCGCCACCGGCGCGGGCGGCCCGCACCTTCACTTTGAGATACACGACAAGGATTATACTTTCGTCGACCCGCTCGTCTACAAGTCGCTTGATGTTCCGAAATACAGGATCCCGCGCATCTTCAATGTAGCGGTAAGAGGCTTCGGTTCCGGCAGAGCCCGGGTCAGCGGCGTTGTCAGGATCAGGAACGGCTACCGTGCCCGCGACGTGTTCAGAATGAGGGAGCCGTTCTACTTCGTCATTCACGCGGCCGACTCCTACGCGCGCGGCCGGTTCAAAAGACCGCCGAAGTATATCAACCTCAGCATAGACGGAAGGGAATACATCTCGCTCGACCTCACGCGCTTCGATCCCGAAGATTATCTCGACGTCGGTTCGCTGGTGGATCTGAAACTGTCGCGCGGTTACAAGACGTACTATGTCCTCTGCGTCGACAGGGCAATACCGTTCACCGTCTTCAATCCTTCCGCTCCGCTGAGCGGGCTGGTCGGGAGCGGCTTGCCCAACGGGACGCATCTCTACGAGATTACCGTCCGCGACGAGAACGGCAACTCAGCGAGCGTGACTGGGAAATTCGTTTTGAATATCGAGCCCGATAAATCGGATCCGGACGACCCGCCGTCGATCGAGCCGTTCGAAGGTAAGGTTGTAAACCCTTCGCCGGGGCTGGAGCTTCGTTTCCCGAGGAACGCTTTCCTCAGAGATGCGGATGTGCAAGTCGACATGCTCTCCGGGACGTCGTTCAGGATCCGCTCCGGAGGACAGGAGCTGAGGAAAAGGGTCCGGCTTACGTGGAATGTCGATGATCCCAAGGTTCAACTCTTCAGGAAAGGAAGAGGGAGCTGGATCCATGTTCCTTGCGAAAACAACGGGAAAGTGCTCACCGCAAACATCGGGTACGAGGTCGGGGTATTCGCACTGATACGCGACAATACTCCTCCGGTCGTGCAAAAAATCAGGGTTTCGAGGAGGAATCCGTTCTACAGGTCCGTTGCCCCCGCAGACTTTGGGAGAGATTTCGTATATTTCAGGGTATTTGACAGGCTGTCGAATATCAACACGGACAATATCTTGTTGAGAGTTGGTACCCAGGACTTCTTGTGTGAATATGACGTTGACAAGCACGCGGCTTACTGCCGGGTCGACGCGGCACTCCTGCGGCGTGAGAAAAGGGTGGAGGTCGTCGTTCACGACAATGCCGGCAACTCAAGGACTGTCATTTCCAGGCTCAGGCTCAGATGAAAAGGGCATCCCGTCGTCGCGGAAGCTTGATGAGTACGCGGCTGGTACCGGTACTTACTGCGCTGGTGGTAGTCGTCATCGCCGGTGCAGTGATCGTCTACTTCGCCGACTGGCATCACGACAACATAAATTCATTCTGGGATGCGGTCTGGTATTCGGTCGTAACGATCACAACGGTCGGCTATGGCGACATCGTCCCGAGGACGGTGCTCGGAAGACTCGCCGGAATGTTCGTGATGCTCGCGGGCATATCGGTGATTTCGATCCTGACGGCCACGATATCGTCCATATTTGTCGAACAGAGAATAATGGAGAACCAGGGCTTGCGGCAGGTTAAGTTGAAGGGGCATACGATCATCTGCGGTTGGAACGGGAGGCTTGACAGCCTTCTTGAGACTCTGGACAATGAGGCCCGTGACCGCAGGGAAGGCGTTGTTCTTGTGAATGAAATGTCCCCGGAACGAATGGAGGAGATGCTGACCGGCTACTCCAACTTGAATCTGAAGTACGTCTACGGAGATTACACGAAGGAACCGACGCTCACCCGCGCCAATCTGAAGGAGGCGCGCGCCGTAATCATACTCCCGGACATGTCGCTGACGTCCGTGCCGCGCGACGACAAGACGCTCCCGGCTGCGCTGGCCGTCAAGTCTCTCAGGCGGGACGTGAAAGTCTATGCCCATATCATAGACCGGGAGAACCTCACTCACCTCCGTCGCGCCGGCATCGACGACGTGATCGTGAGCGACGAACACATCGGCTACCTCCTCGCCTCGCAGATAACATCGCCCGGCATAGCCCAGGCTGTCGCCGCGCTTCTGGATGCGGAAAAGGGAACGAGGTTGCAGCGGGTTAATGTCCCCGGCGAGCTCGTCGGGAAGAGCTTTGCCGATATGCAGGAGTATTTCAAGCGCCAGTTCAACAGCATAGCCATCGGCCTCGTTACCGAGGAGAGCGCGATGAGGCTCTCGGATGTCCTTTCGTCCGATTACAGCGCGATCGATTCTTTTATAGAACGGAAATTCAAGGCAGCCGGGTTGGAAGGTCTTGAAAAAGGCGGCTTGCGGCTCAACCTCAACCCGCCGCTCGACTATATAATCAGGCAAAAAGAAGACGCGATAGTGATCGGATGAGCAGCCGCGCCTCGAACATAGAGCTGGGAAAGACCGCGATCTTTGCGGGTCTTCCCGAGAATAAGCTTGCCAAGATATCCGCTATCGTAAAGCCGAAGGACTTTCCTGTCAATAGCACGGTGATGAAGGAAGGGGAAAGCGGAGAAAGCCTGTATATCTTGCTCGACGGCGAGGTTGAAGTGTCCAAGTCGCTGGTGCTCCGCACGACCGGCGCCGCGGTCGACCCGCGCGACAAGTCGCTGATGAGGTTGACTTCTAAGGCCCAGCCTTTTTTCGGCGAGATGTCGCTCTTCGAGAAGCAGAGCGTGCGAGCGGCGACCGTCCGGACCGTCACGCCGTGCCGGTTCGCGGTGATTGATCTGGCGGACTTCGTGAAGCTCGCCGAGTCGGACCACGAGATCGGCTACAGAACCTTCCTGAACATTTCGTGGGTGCTCAGCGAAAGGTTGAGCAGGACGAACAACGACCTCCTGAAAGTAACCACCGCGCTCGGCCTCGCGCTCGAGAGATAGCAGACCGCGGCGGCTCCACGTGTCCCGGGAAAGTCGTTGTCGTTTCATTGTTACGTGACAAATCATACCTTGCGCGAAGCGGAAGCATTGGCAAGGTAGAAGAAGAATCGAATGAATAGAGAAATCCCAAAGACATATTCTCCATCCGAAATCGAAGAGAAGTGGTACAAGTACTGGCTCGATAACAAGCTCTTCGAAGCCAGGCCGAATATTGAGAAGAAGCCCTACACGGTTGTCATACCGCCGCCGAACATAACCGGAATCCTTACAATGGGACACGTCCTGAATAACTCCATACAGGACGTCTTCGTGAGATGGAGACGGATGAAGGGTTGCGAAGCCTGCTGGGTGCCGGGCACTGACCACGCCGGCATCGCGACACAAAACGTAGTCGAGAAGAGCCTTGCCAAGGAAGGAAAGGACCGGCATTCGCTCGGTCGCGAGGAATTCGTCGACCTCGTGTGGAAATGGCGCGAGGAATACGGCGGGACTATAATACGGCAGTTGAAGAAACTCGGCGTCTCGTGCGACTGGACCCGCGAGAGGTTCACCATGGACGAGGGGCTTTCGCACGCCGTGCGGGAAGTCTTCGTCAGGCTTTACGAGAAGGGTCTCATCTACCGGGGCAAATACATCGTCAACTGGTGCCCGAAGGATCATACCGCCATCAGCGACGACGAGGTTGAATACCAGGAGAAGAACGGGAAGCTTTACTATCTCAGGTACCCGCTGGAAGACGGCAGCGGCCACGTTGTTGTCGCGACGACCAGGCCGGAGACGATGCTCGGCGATGTAGCCGTCGCGGTGAACCCCTCCGACGAACGGTACAAGAGCCTGGTCGGAAAAAATCTTGTCCTCCCGCTCGTGGGGAGGAAGATGAAAGTGATAGCCGACGACTATGTCGATAAGGAATTCGGCACGGGCGCCGTCAAGATCACGCCGGCGCACGATCCCAACGATTTCAGGATCGCGGAGCGCCACGACCTCGAGAAGGTGATCGTCCTCGACATATCCGGGAAGGTGAACGAGAACGCGCCGGAGAAGTACCGCGGCCTCGACAGGTTCAAAGCCAGGAAGCAGGTTATCGAGGACCTCGAGGCGCTCGGCTTCGTGGAGAAGATAGACGACTACAAGTTGAGCGTGGGCGAGTGCTACCGCTGCCACACGGTCATCGAGCCGTATCTTTCAGACCAGTGGTTCGTGAAGATGAAGCCGCTCGCGGAGCCGGCCCTGCAGGCGGTACGCAACGGCCGGATACACTTCTACCCCGAGCGCTGGGTCAAGACCTACGAGCACTGGATGGAGAACATCCGCGACTGGTGCATCAGCCGCCAGCTCTGGTGGGGACACAGGATCCCGGTATGGTATTGCGAGAAGTGCAACGAGTACGTGGTCAGCACGACGCATCCGGGAGAGCCCTGCAGGAAGTGCGGCGGGAAGGTTTACCGCCAGGACGAAGACGTCCTCGACACGTGGTTCTCTTCGTGGCTCTGGCCGTTCTCGGTTTTCGGCTGGCCCGAAAAGACCGGCGACCTGAAATACTTCTATCCCACAGACACGCTCGTCACGGCGCCAGACATAATCTTCTTCTGGGTGGCCAGGATGGTCATGTCCGGGATCGAGTTCATGGGAGACGTGCCTTTCAAAGACGTCTACTTCACCAGCGTCATCCGCGACATGAAGGGAAGGAAGATGTCGAAATCGCTCGGCAATTCTCCGGATCCTCTCGACGTAATCGCGGAATACGGCGCCGATGCGCTCAGATTCACTATACTCTACCTGGCCCCCCTCGGACAGGACGTCCTTTTCGAGAGCTCGAAATGCGAGATGGGGAGGAATTTCGCGAACAAGATCTGGAACGCCGGGCGCTTCCTTCTAATGAACCGCGAGAAACAGAGCGTCTCGGCGGCGCCCGACATGTCGGTCTTCGATTTCGCGGACAGGTGGATCGTCAGCAGGCTTCACCACACGATACGCGATCTCAACGCAGCGCTCGACAACTTCAGGATAAACGACGCCGCGAAGATCATCTACGATTTCTTCTGGCACGACTACTGCGACTGGTACGTCGAGATGGTGAAGGAGCGCCTCGACCAGCCGGAAGGAGCTCCCGGAAAGACGGTCGAGATGACGCGCGCCATAATTATCTCAAACGCGATCGCGACTTTCGAGGCTGCCCTGAAGATGCTCCACCCGTTCATGCCGTTCATCACCGAGGAAATGTACAGCCTGGTGAATCCCGCCCGCACGGAGAGCATCGCCGTCACCGAATTTCCCGAATCGGAGCCACGATTCATCAAGGAGAGGATCGAAGTGGAGATGGACCTCGTGCAGGAGGCGATTACCTCAGTCAGGGCGATGCGCAAGGAAGCCAGCGTGCCGCCGGGCCAGCTCGTCGACGTAGTTGTAAAACCGAAAGACGAGACGACGCTGGAAATCCTTTCGACCAACGAAGCCTACTTCAGGCGCCTTGCGAAGGTCGGAGCGTTGAGCATCGGTTACGACCTCCACAAACCCACGACATCTGCCAGCGCAGTCGTTCGCGGGACGGAGATATTCGTTTCGCTCGAAGGCTTGATAAATGTTGAGGCCGAACGCGCCAGGCTTGAGAAAGAGATCGCCCGGGTGAAAGGCGTTATCGCCGGCATCGAAGCCAAGCTGAAGAACGAGCAGTTCATCCAGCGTGCGCCGGCGCAGGTGATCGAAAAAGAAAAGACGAAGATCGAGTCGATGAGGCTGAACCTGTCGAAACTCGAGGAGAACTATCAATCGATAAAATGAAGGTTAAAAGGCCAAGAGGTGAAAAGGTTAGACGAAATCCGGCGACAACATCGGTTAATTGCATGACATTCAGCTCTCCATTTGTTCCTCTTTACCTTTTAACCTCTTAACCTGTTTACCTTTTTACCTACAAAATCGGAGTGACCATGCCGTCTTTTGACATCGTCAATCGCGTCGATTTGCAGGAAGTCGACAACGCGATCAACAACACCAAGAAAGAAATCGCGACCCGCTACGATTTCCGCGGTTCGCCGGCCGAAGTGACCCTCGACAAGAAGGAGAAGAAAATCCACGTCGTGGCCGAGCACGAGATGAGAATGGACGCGGTCATGGACATGCTGATGACGCATATGATAAAGCGGAAAGTCGATCCCAAAGTCCTGAAACCGAAGGGGATTGAACCGACTTCCCAGGGCCACGTCAAGCGCGAGATCGCGATACAGGAGGGAATAGAAACCGAGATCGCGAAGAAGATCGTGAAACTTATCAAGGATCGGAAGCTGAAGGTCCAGGCTGCTATACAGGACGAGCAGGTGCGCGTCAGCGGGAAGAAGATCGACGAGCTGCAGGAAGTGATAAAGATGCTGCGGGCGGAGAACCTCGGAATACCGCTGCAGTTCGTGAATATGAAAAACTAGACCGGAATTCTAAATTATGAATTTTAAATGCTTAATTGAGAATTCAAAATTAAAAATTGAGAATTACCTAACGACATGACATTTACCTTTACAAAAGTTGAGAGGCCCGAAGGGCTGATAATAGTGACTCCGTACGTTTTCAACGATGAACGCGGTTTCTTCATGGAGACTTACCGCGGCGATGAGTTCGAGAAGGTCGGGATTAAAGAAGAGTTCATACAGGACAACCATTCGAGGTCGTCGAAGGGAGTTATTCGCGGTCTCCACTTCCAGGTGGACCCGCACGAGCAGTCCAAGCTTGTAAGATGCATCAGAGGCGAGGTGTTCGACGTCGCGGTCGACCTAAGGAAGAAGTCCGATACGTTCGGAGAATGGTACGGGATCGTCCTGTCTGCGGAGAATAAGAAAATGCTCTACATACCGAAGGGTTTCGCCCACGGTTACTCGACGCTTTCGGATGAGGCGGAGGTGGTCTACAAGGTCGACGAGTTCTACTCGCGCGAAGACGAACGCGGGGTCGTATACAATGACCTGAAGATCGCGATCGAATGGAGGGTGTCCAACCCCATTGTCTCGAGCAAAGACAAGGCGTTACCGAAGTTCGACGAAGAGGGGGAGTACTTCTAGGGAAAGGGTAAAAAGGTGAAAAGGTAAAAAGGTGAAAAGGTGAAAAGGTGAAGAGGTGAATGATATAAGTGGTTGGTCTGAGGTTTTAAGCGGATAGAATTAGGCAAATTAAACAAGGGGGTGCCATGAGCGGGCAGAGATTTGAGGATCTTGAGGTATGGCGGAAGAGCAAGAACCTGTCAGTTGCGATGTATAAGACATTCAGAGAATGCAGGGACTTTGGATTCAGGGATCAGGTGACGAGAGCGGCCCTGTCAATTCCATCGAATATTGCCGAAGGATATGAAAGGGGATCGAACAAAGAGTTTGTTCGGTTCCTGTTAATCGCGAAGGGTTCCTGCGGCGAATTACGAACGCAGATACTTATCGCCGCCGAAGTCGATCTCTTGTCCGGAGACAAGGCAAATATGTTGGTTGAAGAAGCGAAGGAGATTTCTTATATGTTAAGTTCACTCATAAAGAAGCGAAGAAGTTTTTCCTCTTAACCTTTTAGCCTCTTGACCTCTTAACCTTTTAACCCGAAATAACCTATGGTCTTCCAGAAAAATATCAGAATCTCGACCCGGACTCACGGTGAAATGCATGATGTCACCGGGAGTGTGCAGGAGATCGTCGGTGAATCCGGAATCGCGGCCGGAATGGTGAATATCTCCGTTGTCGGCAGCACGGCGGGAATAAGCACAATCGAATTCGAGCCGGGACTGAAGAGAGACCTTCCCGAGTTGCTGGACAGGCTGATCCCGCCGAGCAGGAGCTACGGCCACGAGCAGACCTGGCACGACGGCAACGGACACTCTCATTTGCAGGCGACGCTGCTGGGTCCGTCAGTGACACTCCCTGTCAGCGAAGGAAAACTAGTCGTCGGGACGTGGCAGCAGGTCTTCCTGATCGAGCTTGACATCAAGCCTCGAACCAGGGAAGTGATTGTGACCGTTTATGGGGAATGAGCGCTTGCGCTGCGGGGTATAATCCTAACAAGAGAAAGACGGAAGAACGGAACACGGAGAACGGAGAGGGGGGTGACTCCGTATTCGGCGCGGAGGGGTTCGGCATAATCCCGGAGGAGTGTGAGCTCTCGCGGACAGCGTCACGTCAGGTCCGGCGGCGCTAGTTTGAAACGAGACAGACATTGCGGCGGGACAAACGCGGTCCGTGTGCCAGGAATGGTAATCGCGGCGGAAGAAATGTGGTTGCAGCCGGAGAATTGAGACTTGAAAGTGTCGCGGAGAGATTTGAATGGAGAGAAATGAGGATTGAAATTACGGAAATGTAATTCGAAGCGGGAGAAATGAAGATTGAAGTTCAAGAAATGGACCTGGATTCGGAGAGATGGAGTTGGAAATCGCCGCGGGGGAGTTCGAACACGGAGAAATGAGGTCGGTAGTGCCAGAAATGGTATTGAAGTGGGCGCGGACTCGTTGGAAGAATGAGCGGACTCTTTTGAGACGGAGAAATGGCAGTTGAATGCAAAGCACCGATGGGTCGGTGCTCCGACAGAATGCGATTTTGTCGGGATGGCATAGAACAAGCGGGGTGGCCGTCCCAAAAGAATTCTCTTCTCTATGTTTGAATTGAGCCACCGAGTCACAGAGACTTTCTAGTCAGCCTTTCCACATCGGCATTCATTAGAACCTGCCTGTCGTCGGGTCAGGAATGGACGCCGCCGAGAAAACGGAAAACCCCGCAGACCGGGGTTTTGCGGGAGATTGAGCCGTCCGTTTTGAACGGATGGCGATAGGAAGAGACCTCCCACAGTTTGAAAATCTCCTCCCCCTTTGCTAAAATCAATCACAAATTGAAAACGGGCTGCACACAGAAGGGCTCATGAATTCTTCAGCGTTCGATATGGTTCTTTAGCCGCCAGAGAAAAGAGGCTCGTCATGAGGTGGGAATTGGGATTTGCGGATTTCTTATTGAACAACCGAAGCGGAAAGCAACCATAACACATGAGCAAGCAAAACGAGCGGGAGCCGATTGAGCGCCAGGTCGCCGCGACAGACAAGAAGATTGATGAACTGGTGTACCAGCTTTATGGCTTGACGGAGGAGGAGATAAAGATTGTGGAAGGTGAAAAGAAGTGAAACTGCCCGGTCTCGAAAAGACGGTCATCGAGCGTGAGAAAATTGTGGGTTACCTCCTAAACCCCGCGCACCCCGACAACGGCGGTAAGTCTGCGTTTTTTCAATCCCTCGGCTTCAGTCCAGGAAATTGGCAAGTACTCGCCTCTGCTTTGCGTCATTTGACTGAAACGGGGGAGGTCACCAAAAGTGTGGAATGCACCCACGGTGTCAAGTATATTATAGACGGCTACATCGATTCGCCTAACGGCAAGAAGGCGAAGGTACGCACGATTTGGATTGTTGACCGTGACCAGGATGCTCCGCGTCTGGTGACGGTATATCCACATGAAGAGTGAGAGCACGGTATGATTAAGGAACACGAACGAGTGGTGTTGAAGGCGGCCATCCCAAACGAGGGACTGGAAGCCGGCGATGTGGGGACTGTAGTTCACCTTTACCACGACGGTCTCGCTTACGAAGTCGAGTTCACCACGCTGGGAGGTGACACAGCCGCCGTGGTGACAGTGGAAGCCACACAGGTGCGCCCGGTCAGCAAGCGTGAGATCACCCATGCACGTGAGTTGACGACCAGGTAACAGTCATATCCTTTCTTATTCTCGCCGTCATTCTGTTCTGCCTCGTTTCTTCTCGCGAGTGCGGGTCACTCTGCGTCGCACCAACAAACACTCGCGCGGCCCAGCGATGGGAAGAACAAATTCTTGATGGGCTATTAAACGCGAAGGTGCGTCATTATAAGATGGCAGGAGAAGATATATGAACACGATAAAAGTTACTAAGTTGCTCGATAATCCTGTCCTAATCGCGCACGAAAAGGGAGAAGAGCTCTGCAGGAAGATCAAGGCGGGCATAGAACGTTTCGGTAACGTGAAAGTCGAGTTCTCGGGATATGAGTTTCTCTCAAGCGCGTTCCTGAACAAAGCTTTCGGGCAGCTTTGCATCGACCTTGACCTGAGTGCCAGGGAGTTTGCTGAGAAGGTGGAAATCACCAATCTAAGTGAAGACGATTTGGATGATCTTGCCCTTGCAATTGACAATGCACAATTCAGGCGCAAGCTCATAAATCAGGGCGTTAAAAATTTGCGGGAATACTTCGCCTCTCGAATACCCATTGTATGACAACTTTCCCCGCGTAAGGGAAACCGTCTCAACCTTTCAAGGTGCTTCCGCTGACTTTGGTGACCATTTGCTGTATGAAACAGTCATGAGGGCTCTGCAGAATAAGTGTTGTGTTTTCTCAAATGACGGGGATTTCTACATCTTCTCCGATGTACTCTACCTACTTACCACGAACAAGGAAATTATAAGAACTGCCGAGAAAGACGGGAAGCTTTACTGACACACAAATAACGGTGGATGTGCGCTTCCCCTTTTCCGGTCTCCGGCCTCCCGTCTCCGGTTTCCGATTCAGCTTACCAGATTCCCCTGTTTTTCGCTGAGCGCCTTAAGGACTTCGTCGGCGTATGCGTCTTCCGGCAGTGCTCCCTCGAAATGATGTGTCTCGTTTATTACGACCCTCGGCACTCCGCGGACATTGTACTTCATCGAGAGGTGCGGAAACTCCGTCGCCTCGACCATGTCGGCCTTGATGTTCTTGTTGAGGAAGGCAAACTGGTGTCCGGTGTAGACAGCGCGCGGGCAATAGGGGCAGGTCGGGGTCACGAAAACCTGGATATGGACCGGCTCGCTGATCATCTTTACCTTCTCCGCGACCTCGTCGCTCAGTCCGTGCTTCTGAGTCGACACCATCTCGATGCTCTCGAGCAAAGATGCGAATTCGTAACCTGAAGGTATACCGTAATACCGTATGCCGTAATCGGTGTCTTCGGATGCGATGACGGTCGCAGGGATCTTGTCGATGTTGTACTTCTCCACCATCTCCTTGTCGCTGATGAAGTTGTAAACTTCGAGCTTGAGTTTGTCCGACAGGGCGGCAAGCTCCTCAAGTATCTGGCGGGTCTCCTTGCAATACTGGCATTCCAGCGACTGCGTGAAGTTGATTATTCTGACGGGGTTGACCAGGTTGGCGAACCGTGTCTTAATTTCATTCTGTGCCTGCTGATCTAAAAACATATCTCTCTCCGATCTGCTTTGTAAAGCCTCTGATACCGAGCCGCGTTAGGGTGTGGCTGAACCAAAACTCTAAGCACGAAACTCTAAATCCTAAATGCCGCCTTTGCCGTCCAGAAATAAAGGTCTCCTATGAGACGGCATGCCGTAAGCGGCAGCGGCATCCCGACATATAAATAATTTTGACGGGACAAACTCTAATGACAAAACCTCAAAACTCAAAAGAAGCCTAGCCTCAATGGGTTCCGAGTTTTATTCTTTCGGATTTTGAGTTTGTTTAGAGTTTAGCGCTTCGAGTTTAGGATTTTACCCGTCGGATTCTTCGACAGGTACGCTCTTCTTACGCCTGCTTCTGTTCTTCCTTGCGCGTGGAGATCTTGAGCGCTGCCCAAATCGGGCAGAAGTTAATAAGCGCCGTCACGAGCGGTACGAGTCCGATCCAGCCCCAGGCCGTCTTCGGGCCCCAGAAGGCGAGGCTAATGAGAAAGAGACCGACGACTATTCGAATCCACTTGTCTGCAGTTCCGATGTTTTTCTTCATGGCGTCATCCCGGATTAGTTGTTGGTATAATTCTATTTTCAAGCTGTATGATGCAGCCGGGAGGAGGAGGATTCAGCGCGAGCGTTTCTTCGGAAGCGTGATCCGCAGCGGTTCATCGAGGTCCAGTTGTGCCAGGATCTCTTTCACCCGCGAACCCTTCATCTCGACATCGTAATCTCTATAGAGCACAATCGTCTTCTTCAGCGAATCGTAGTACGCGGCACAGTCGGGGCATTGCGAGAGGTGTTCCCTGAGTTTCTTGCAGGTCGGCGAAGTCAGGTCCTGGTCCACCTTCTCGCAGATCTCAAGGAGATATTTCTTGTGGTCGACTAGCTTCACTTCGTAAAATACTCGTTCAGTTCGTTTCTTAAAAACAGCCGGGCGCGGTGTAGACGGGATTTTACCGCCGGAACCGATAATTTCAGCGATTTTCCCACTTCTTCGGTCGATAGCCCTTCGACGTCGCGCATCACAAATACGATGCGATATTCGAGCGGAAGTTTCTGGATTGCGGCATCGAGAACCTCCTTCAGTTCCTTATTGAGGACGGCATCATGCGGGGTTTCACCCCAGTGCGCGACCTGCAGCTCCTCCGTACCCTTGAAAAGGTCCGTTTCCTCCAGCGAGACGACCGGCTCATGCGACTTCTTCCGGTGCATCATGAGACAGTTGTTCGTCACGATGCGGTAAAGCCAGGTCGAAAATTTTGAATTGCCGGAGAAAGACTTGAGTCCGCGGTAAGCGTTGATGAATGTCTCCTGGAGGACCTCATCGGCCTTCTGTTTGTCGCGGCAGATCTTGAAGGAAAAGGAGTAGACAAGCTGCTCGTACTTCTTGACCAGCCTGCCGAAGGCTTTCTTGTCGCCAGATTTGGCGGCTTCTATTAGCTTTGTGTCGTCTTCCAAGGAAATACTAAATTCTAAACCCTAAATCCTAAACAAATTCTAAATTCAAAGCTCGAAATCGTAAACGGGCTTCTGCTCTGCAATGAAAGGGAGTCCTCCAGCTACTGGCTTGATTTTGTGACGATTGCTCCGAGAATCTTCATAATCTCAGTCGCCTCCTCTACAAGTGCATCGCGCTCGTCTTCCTGTGACGGCGGGCACTTTATGAGCCTCAGCCAATACCGGGTCTCTTTTGCCTCTTTGCGGGAAATTTTTGCTCTCATTAAGAAATCTTTTCGGCTCAGTGCCTCATTCGCCTCGATATAGTTTGCGCCGATCGAGCCTGCTGATCTCACTACCTGTTTTACAATTTCGTTGTCCGCAATGTCTTTGGGAACGGCATCGACGAAGTGGATGACTCGCTTTGAGAAGCGTTCAGTCCTTTCTTCTAAATCGAATCGTGTCTCCTTGTGGGGTTTTAAATTTCGGATTTGTTTAGAGTTTAGGATTTCGTGTTTAGAGTTTGTCCCCTCGGCTTTTCTCAAGGCGGCCATGTACGTGTTCTTCATCAACATGGAGATCGTCATTGCCCCGACTCCGCCCGGAACGGGGGTGATCCAGCCGGCGACTTCCTTCGCCGCTTCGAAGTCGACGTCACCGACGAGTCCGCTGTCGGTGCGGTTGATGCCAACATCAAGTACGGCCGCGCCGGGCTTGATGAAATCTTTCTTTATGAAATTCGCCTTACCGATAACAGCCACAAGTATGTCTGCATCCCGGCAAACTGACCGCAGGTTCTCCGTCCTGGAATGCGCTATCGTCACGGTCGCGTTCTTGGAAAGGAGGAGCGCCGCCGTCGGCTTGCCGCCGAGGTTGGACCGTCCGACTACGACCGCCTTCTTACCGCTCACTTCGATGCCGTATTTCTCCAGCAGTATCATCATTCCGTAGGGAGTACACGGAAGGAGGAGGCGCTTCTTCATGATCTCGTCCCAGGACTTGGCCTGCGAGTACATGCCGATATTGAAGGGATGCAGCGCGTCAACATCCTTTGACGGGTGCACGGCCTCGATGACCTCGTACTCGTTCATGTGTTTCGGGAGCGGCATTTGGACGAGTATACCGTGTACGCGCCCGTCCTCGTTGAACTCAGCGACTTTGTCGATGACGCTCTGCTGCGACACGTCTTCAGGCATCTTCTCGGTTATCGAATAGAATCCGAGCGCCTCGCAGGCTTTTGCCTTGTTCCTGACGTAGACCTCGGAGGCGGGATTGTTGCCGACCAGAATGAAAGCGAGGCCGGGCGTTATCCCGTGCTCCTCTTTCAACACTGCAGCAAGCTTCTTTACTTCTTCTCTGATTTCCTGTGATACGACTTTGCCGTCGATTATTGTGGCTGACATCTCTTTTGAAATCCTAAATTCGAAACTCTAAATTCTAAACAAATTCTAATATCGAAAATCCAAAAACTTGTGATGACTGGTTAATTCGCATCGGAGTTCCTCTCAACTGTTCCTGACCGGTGTTTTGAATTTCAAGTTTAGAGCTTTGCGTTTGTTTAGAATTTAGGATTTAGTGTTTAGAGTTTGTTCAAATGGTGGATAAAAAATTCTCTCCATGCTTACGGCTTTGCCGTTTTCTTTGTCAACTGAAACCACGACCGCCGCGAATCTCGCATCGCTGTCGGCGGCTTCGTACCGGGAAGGCGTGGCGTAGATAAACCTCTTCAGCGCGTTTTCCTTCTTCATGCCGATCACCGAATCGTACGGGCCAGTCATGCCGACGTCTGTTATGTATGCCGTGCCGCCAGGGAGAATCCGCTCGTCGGAGGTCTGTATGTGTGAATGAGTTCCGATTACCGCGCTGACCTTGCCGTCCAGGTACCACCCCATCGCCACCTTCTCTGCCGTCGCTTCGGCATGCATATCGACTATGACGATGTTTGTCTCGGCCTTGATCTTCTCGATGGCCCAGTCTGCCGTGCGGAACGGGTCGTCGATAGGGTACATGAAAGTCCGGCCCTGAAGATTTACCACAGCCGCTTTCCCCTTCTGACTGAGATCGTATATGACATAACCCGAGCCGTAGGAACCCTTTGGAAAATTGAGGGGGCGGAGGAGGTTCCTCTCCTGCATCATGTATTCGTGAATCTGGAACTTGTCCCAGATGTGGTTTCCGCTTGTGAGGACATGAATCCCCGCGCCGAAGAACTTCTGGGCTATCTTCTCCGTGATGCCCTTGCCATCGGCGGCGTTCTCGCCGTTTGCTATTACGAAATCTATTTTATGCTTCTCTACGAAACTCTTGAGGAAGTTGGTAACCATCCCGATTCCGGGATTACCCACTATATCTCCTACAAAAAGAACATTCAGCGTTTCCAGCGGCCTTCCTTTTTAGAAAATATAACCCCGCAGGCGGAGAAATAGAAGGGATGGGACAGAACGAACGGCCGGAAAGAGGGTGAGGATTTAGTGAGTATCGAGGCCTGTTTGACGCAGCTATCATCAAGGTTCTTCCCGGGGCAGTTATTTAGAACCGGCGAAACAAGAATATTTGTTGACAATCACGAGAAAAGGGTATACATTTTCGCCGTCAGCGGCGTTCGGGAAGAGTTATCTCAATTCATTTCTGCTCACTCATCATGCCGCTGGTTAGGGAAAACGCGAAATCCGCGTGCGGGAGATGAGGGGGGCTTTCGATGCAAAACACGAAGCACAAGAGCCGATAAGTCGAGCGAAGGCTATACCGCGACGGCTTCTTCTGTCGGGACTCATTCAAGCGGGAGGTTGGGTCGTCTGATGAAGACATTTCTGCTTCCTTTCAGCACAATTCTCATCGCCATTTCATTGTTCACACTCTTAATTTCCGGATGCCTGCATCCGACTCAGCCGACAGAGCGGCCTGCACCGGAATACGCGGCGTTCGCGATCGATTTGCAAAACGGGTTTCACGGTGATAGCGTAATCATCAAACTTGATGGACAGGTCCTTTATGATAGGCTGACAACAACAGATTCTTCGAATGGTTTTGCCTTTCGATTAGTTCCTGCAGTATCCGCCGGCACGCATCAAATACATGTATCGATCCCGGTTTTTTCTGTCCAGGCAGATACGATGTTAGACGTTCAGGACACTCTGGTACTCGGAATCAACTTTGACCGGGGTACACGCCGGTTTTCATTTATCCCTTATGATACCTGGTTAGCATACGGCGGCTGCGGCGGGATTGATCCTTTAATTGTACCAGAGCCCTCATACGACAGCCCTATCTGGCATCCGAGCGGAAGATTTATAGGATTCAATCATACACCATTGCGGGGGGTTGTTTATCCCGAACCATGTTATCCTGAGCAAGTGTTTGATTACAATTCAACAGGATTCTGGCTTATCAATACTGATGGCACAAATATGAGGAGAATTTTCGCCCATACCCTTTTATGTCCAGCCTGGTCACCGGATGGTCAGTGGATTGCTTTTTGCGTCCCGATTGGAAATGAGGTTCACATCTTCAAGATGAGATTTACCGGTGATGGATTCGATACGACAACACTGGCTCAACTGACAAAAACGGGACGCAATTTCTATCCTGCATGGAGTCCGGATGGGAAATGGATCGCTTACGACCGATCTATTCCAGATGAAAGTGGGCCCGCTGGCATATGGCGTATGGGATCCAACGGTCTTTCAAGAGAAGCATTGTTTGCAGGATCGTTTCCCGCCTGGGATGCAAGTGGAAGTGTCCTTCTAGGCGTAATTGGGATTAGTCCCATGACTGCGGGTACCAAATTAGTCCGGTACAGTGTCACCCTAAGGAAAGCGATAGATACGATCTCGCTAGCGGGCGACGACAACCGTATTCCCCGCTACTCGCCAGACGGGACAACGATTGCCTTTTGGTCGAACGGCAATATCTGGATGATGGACTCTGATGGGACTGACCAACAGCAACTCACAACATCTGGGGTTGATGTCAGCTTCGGTCTACCATTTAGTTGGTCGCCAGACGGAAGTAAGATTATATACACGCGATATCCATATCGTTCGACCGATTGGACGATAAGGAACGGCGTCCTGTGGATGATTGATGTCAATACCGGAACGGAAATACAATTCACGTTTAACAATTGACGCAATAAAAGGATGGGTTCCAGATGCACAAGAGATCAAAACTCTTCTCCGTAGTAGTTGTCGTCGCGATTTTTTTGTTCACACTCTTAATTTCCGGATGCCTGTATCCGACAGGGCCAACGGACCAGCATAACCCCGATTACGTGGCATTTGCAATCGATCTGCAAAACGGCTTTCAAGGAGATACCGTCCTTGTCGAAGTGGACAATCAAATTCTCTATGAAAGGGCTACAAGGACAAACCTTTCGAATGGTTTTGCCTTTCGATTGGTTCCAGCAATATCCGCCGGCACGCATCAAATACATGTATCGATCCCCAGTCTTGCGGTTCAGACAGATACCACATTATTGATTGTGCCGGATATTTTGGTGGTCGGGATAAACTTTGATCGAAGTAAGAACCGGCTTTCTTTAAGCTTCTATACCACCTGGCTGACGTACGGCGTCGGTGATACTCCATGCCTCGATTGTCCATGGAATTTTCGCTTGACAGATTTTGAACCGGCCTGGTCCCCGGACGGAAATACGATTGCATACGTGCACGGCGATACAATCAATGGACAAACAGGGATTTGGCTTGTTGATGCTAATGGGAAAAACAAACGTATTCTATATTCCAACGCAAGTGCGTACAGCCCAGCATGGTCACCGGACGGAAAGTGGATAGCGTTTTCCTGCAACGCCCAGATTTGCAAGATAAGAACGGACGGCACGGGGTTGACTCAATTGACATCTGAAGGACGCAACTTCTTTCCTGCTTGGAGTCCGGATGGCAACTGGATTGCATACGATTCTAACGTAAACGACCCTCTGGGGGCTAATGTAATTTGGATCATGAGAACCGACGGAACAGCCAAGAAAGATATTAGCCGACACGGAACAGGAGAATGGAGAATGCCTGATTGGTCCCCAAATGGCCAGTTGATAGTATACCAAAGATATGTGGGCACCGGTGCCCCCGAAGTATTCGCGATGGACAGATCCGGGACGAGTGCGCTTCAACTAACGCGTAATAACAGCTTTGATTCTTACCCAAAATACTCACCTGATGGCTCAAAGATCGTATTCACCTCGCAACCTTACGGTGGTTACGATCAAATCTGGATGATGAATTCAGACGGGACGAATCTTCGCCAGCTTACAAGAATACAAGGATATTCCTGTGATTGGTCTCCTTCGGGAGATTGGATAGTCTATACTAATTCGGATACAACGTTTGGAAAATTATGGCTCATCCGGAACGATGGGAGCCAAAATCATCCATTATCGTACTGAAAGGAGGTGGCTTGCCATGAAACGTAGATAAGACCACCCTCGCGGGCAATCTCCTTTAATATTCCCCCGGCAAGGAGAAGTATTTCAGGATAATTGTTCCAGCGAGGGCTTATAGTGTCTGTGAAATAATATTTAATGAAGTGAGACTGAAAAGATCTTTGCCATGTGCTGTCAAGTCAATAAGAAAGGAAAGACAATGAATTCAAGAATACTCTCTGCATTGCTGCTTAATGCAGCGATCTTATTTGTCTCTTCGGACTTGCTCTATGCGCAGAGTGATCCGACGAAAGAGATTTTGGTTTACTTCGCTTCCGGAATCGACCGGGCTCCGGCTGGACAGGCTGCGCCCGTACGCTCGGGGGCAATTCAACGCCTTCTTACACAATTCAACATCCCCGGGAGTCATGTGATTTCTGCATTCCCCACCTTCTTGGAGGCGGATACGCTGAAGAAAAGCCCTGACGGCAGAACAATCAGCCTGCCGAATATGGGAAGGATCTTCAGAATTCAGGTGCCGGACAGCATCACCGGAAATGCTCTGGTTGACTCTTTGAAGAAACTCCCAAACGTTATTTTTGCCGAGCCGAATATGAGTGCCCGGCTCTTTTCAGATCCAACGTACGGCAATCAGTGGCATTTGAATAATACCGGGCAGTCCGGAGGAACATCAGGAGCAGATATAAGGGCAGAACAGGCATGGTCCATTTTTACGGGAAGTTCTTCGGTAACGATCGCCATCGTTGACGCAGGCGTAGAAACAAGCCATGAGGACCTCAGTGGTAAAGCATCAGGTGATTCACCTGACGGCGATTATCACGGAACACACGTGGCCGGGATAGCAGCGGCGAAGGCAAACAATGACAAGGGAGGACGAGGCGTCGATTGGAATGCTCAAATCCTCTCAAAGCAGATATTCAGTACGGCCTACATTTCTTATCCAGACAATCCCGATGGATATATGGGAGACGTGAACACCTACAACAAAGTGGTCAGCGCAGTAGATAATGGAGCAGCCATAGTGAACAACAGCTGGGGCGGACCGTACACCACGACGGTGCGAACGGCATTCGCGTATGCATATAAGATGAATCGGGTTGCAACGGCATCAATGGGAAATTCCTACCAAAGCGGTAATCCGACCATTTACCCTGCCGCATTCAGCCAAGGAATTATCGCGGTAGGCGCAACCACCGACGCAGATGCCCGTTCGAGTTTCTCTCAAACCGGGAACCATATAAGTGTCGTTGCTCCCGGAGGAATTAATCCATATCCGAACAACAACTAGCACGATATCTGGTCAACCTGGGGTAATAGCTCGTACCGGTATCTCGCGGGAACCTCGATGGCAACACCGGTCGTCTCTGGAATTGCATCCCTTCTGAGAGGTTACAACTCCAATCTTTACAATGACGACGTTCAGCGCATCATCCAGCTGTCGGCCGATGATAAAGGTGATCCGGGATGGGACCAGTACTACGGTTACGGCCGCGTGAATGCAAAGAGGGCATTGGATTATCTCCGTCCACCTTACACATTGACTCAGTCGTCGGCAACTGGCGGAACGGACGTCGGCTCAACCGGGACCTACCAGATGAGAATCTACGGCGTGTCTGGACTCGATCCTCTGATTTATAACGTCAAGCACCATGATATTCAAAAGACGGTAACCTTCTAAGCAAAGAGGAATCACTTCGCCTGGGGAAGGGGCGTCGCCACAACGGGATGGTCTACAGAATCTCCGAACTTTGCAATGGGCTGGTGCGATGTGGTTCCGGCACATTGACGAGCACGAACATGACGCTTCGCACCTATATCTACGAGGTCTGGACCCTTTCCGGACTCTTCATGGGTTGGTATCCAACGACGCCGCAGAATGCAGTGTACGCTTACACTATCCTTTCCCCTTTGGTCGCCACTATCTCCGGCCCCCTCAGCCTTTGGGGGTCGGCCAGCAGGGACATGGACTGTCACTGCAACCGGCAGGAGCACCTCGTACAGCTATGCGTGGTATGTCAGGTCCGCGGATCCTCAGGGACATGGGAACTGGATCGGCCCTGTGAGCACAACGACTTCTTATTCGGCGACGATGCATGATTACGATCAGTACCTGGATATTCGTTGCGATGTAACCAGCGGCAGCCAGCAGACATCGGTGACACGCCACGTCAGATGCGAAGACTGCTCGCCGTACACCGGCAGCCAGAAATCAGCAGAACAGCCAGGGGATTCATTGCAGCTTCGCGACGCGCCTGTTGATCTTCCTGAGGAATTCATGCTCGGTCAGAACTTCCCCAACCCTTTCAATCCTGCAACGAATATCTCTTTCGCCCTCCCGAAGAGTACCTACGTCAAGCTCATCGTCTATGACATGCTCGGTAGGGAAGTTGCAAGACCTGTTGATGGTCAGCTTGCGGCCGGCTACCACACTGTTACCTGGGATGCCAGCCGGGTCGCGAGCGGAATATACATTTACAGATTATCCACCGCAGAATTTGTACAAATCAGGAGAATGGTAGTTGTAAAGTAAAATTGTAATCTGACCATCGCATTCCAACGCGGTCTGGATTCCGCCTGACCGCGTTTTTTTGTATCATTATTTCATTAGAGCGGAAACCCAAGTAAAGGTTGCTTCTTCATTAGGAGTCTACCTTTTTGAGACTCCTTTTCAGCCTGGATTTTGGAACCTGGAGGTTCCCCTTGTCTTCCGTGGCAATTTATCCGCAACGGTGTTCCTAATTGCCACCCCACCCTTCAAGATGCACTGTTTTGAGCACCGATTTGACGCTTTTGAACCTCCCGATTCCGGCACATCCATTGCCCTTAGAAGACAAGTATGAGGCACTTTACATATAAATAGGAGAAGCAGTAATGGAACAGTATCTGACAATAGTACCTTTGTTGGCCGCTGTCGCCAGCATAGTGTACTATTACCTGTCCAATAAAAGGGAGAGTCTTCTGAGACCGGCCAGGTCGTTCTTCCTGGTCAGCGTCTATTCGATTATAACGCTCTTTGCGTTTTTCCTTTATTTGATCCTTTCTCACCAGTATCAATACACGTATGTCTGGAGTTACAGCTCCAACAATCTTTCGGTTCCGTTGCTCCTCTCGACTTCTTACGCCGGGCAGGAGGGGAGCTTCTTCCTGTGGGTTTTCTTTACCGCTATAATCGGCGTTTTTCTTCTTCGCTATTCCAGGAAACATGAGTACGAATCGATAGTAATTCCGGTTTTGTTGCTCTTCGAAGTTTTTATCCTGGCGATACTGACCATCAAGAGTCCCTTCGACAAAGTGTGGCAGTCATTTGCCAACGTACCAGTCGGGACGCAGCCGCAGGACGGCCGCGGACTTAATCCGCTCCTTCAGAATTTCTGGATCGTCATCCATCCTCCGATACTATTCCTGGGCTTCGCCAGCGCGATCGTCCCGTTCGCGTATGCGGTCGCCGGGCTCATCAAGAAAGACTACACCAACTGGGCGACACATCTACAGCCGTGGCTCGTACTGAACGTGCTGACGCTCGGCGCCGGGATCATCATCGGCGGATACTGGGCGTATATCACCCTCGGCTGGGGAGGATTCTGGGGCTGGGATCCTGTCGAGAATTCCTCGCTTATCCCATGGTTGTTCTCTGCCGCCGCTCTTCACACGATCATAGTGTCGAAGAGGACGAGGGGCTATCTCAAGACGAGTTTCATACTGGTTATTATAAGCTTCGTTCTGGTCCTCTACAGCACTTTCCTGACTCGCAGCGGAGTGCTTGGGGATACCTCGGTTCACGCATTCGTGGATCCCGGTAAGAGCGAATACATGATTCTTCTTCTAATGATGGGGACGTTTCTTGCACTCGGCTTCGCCCCGTTTTTCAAGAACAGATCTTCAATCCCGAGCGTGGGGGTCGGCCACAATTTGTTGTCGCGAGAGAACGCGTTGTTCGTAGGCGCAGCTTCCCTCTCTGTGCTGTCGCTTTTCGTCCTCGTAGGAACCTCCTCTCCCATAATCACTGGACTGCTCCAGGGAAAACCAACAGCGGTTGACTCCTCATACTACGTGACAACAAGCCTCCCGCTCGGGCTCCTTATTATCGCCTTAATTGGCTTTGCTCAGCTTGTTTGGTGGGACAAGTCCCGCTCATCCGTATCTACAGATGTGCGGGATGGCGCAAGGCGCTCATCTGACAAGTCCCGCGGAGCGGGATCCCGCAATATGTTTGTGTCGGAGGATGCGGGAAAAGTATTCAGGAAGAATCTCGTTCTGCCTGTTGCCGCGGCATTGTTAACGGCAATTGCGGCCATCCTGCTGTCCGTAAAGGACGTGTGGGCGATCGTGATCATGAGCGCCGCCGCTTTCGCGTTCGTCGCTCATTCGGCCGCGATGCTGAGAATAGTCAGGGGAAATCCGAAATTCATCGGCGGCCCGATCGCGCATGCCGGTCTGGCCCTGATGTTCGTCGGAATAGTCGCGTCTACGGCGCTCGAGTCGAAAACCACGGTGCAGCTCCCGGAAGGGAAAGCTGTGACCGTGTACGGTCAACAGCTGACTTATACCGGCAACACGACCGTGGACGGGAAAGATGCGTACGTGGTGCACCTGCAGAAGGGGAGCACGACGGCCGAGCTCAAGCCGGTGATGTACTTCAGCGACTACAACCAGGGTACGATGCGCGAGCCGGATATCGAGAGCTATTTCAGCTACGACCTGTACGTGAGTCCGATGGCGGTGGACAACGGCTCAAGCGCAGGTATGACCAAGGGCGGCGTGGATGTGGTCACGCTCTTGAAGGGCCAGCCGACAAAACTGGCCGACGGTACGCAGCTCACTCTCGTGAGATTCGCGATGAACACATCGAGCCACACCGCGATGGAGCAGGGCGGTAGTTTCGGCGTCGGCGCGGTCGTCAATGCGATGAAGGACGGCAAATCGATCCAGGTCACTCCCGAATTGAACTTCGTCAACGGTAAGCAGAAAGCCGAACCGGCTCAGGCATTCGGTCACATGCTCATTATCATGGACATGAACGTCGGTATGGGCGGGCCGAACAGCACGGCAAGCGTGAGGATGGTCGTCCATTCCGGCGACATGACGCAGACAGCGGTGGCGCCGGTTTTGACCGCGGAGATAAGCAGGAAGCCTCTTATCAACTTCCTGTGGGCCGGCACGGTATTGCTGTTCATCGGGCTTATTATTTCCATGTACAGGCGTTTCACCGAGGAGAGTGTGTCGAGAAAACTGTCCGCGGTTGCCCTGTCCGAAAGTGCAGACACATCATCCGCGGCGGTGCCTTCGGTTGCCGCGGCCGAGAATCCAAGGGGTGACGACAAGAAGACCGAGGTGGAGAATGTCGAAGGTTAATTTCCAATACATCGACGGGATTCGTTCCCGCGTCTGCAAGGAGTGCTCGAAGAGCGACGAGAACGGCAAATGCACTGCCGAGGCGGGAGTCGAGTGCGTTCTCGAACTGTATCTGCCTCAGATCACAAAAGCTCTCGAGGCGGCGCACGGCGGCAGCAGGGAAGAGTATATGCTTTCCCTGAGGTCGGAAGTCTGTTCGACATGCAAGTTTAAAGGTGAGACCGGTTATTGCTACACCAGCGACAGTTTCGGCTGTCCGCTTGAGTCCTTCTTCGAAACGGTAGCCGACGCGGCGGTGAAACTCGACATGCCTTAAGTCTATCCCATATAACGAGCTCGATCCTCCTCCCTGAGCGCCGATCCTAATCACATCGTGTGATGATCGGCGTCCCGAACATCGTGTTCGGGAAATCGACTGCTCCTCCTAACGCGGCCTGGCCTCCTCCGGGCCGCGTTTCCTTTTTTCCCCGATGCAACCTTGTCAAGGTTAGAGACGCCGCCAACCCGTTTGTCCTTTGAGTTGAAGAAACCTTGACAAGCTTGGCCCCCGTGGGTGGCGGTCCCCCTTCACCAGAGGGCTTCCTGCCGTGAGTTGCTTGGGGTCGTTTCGCACGGAGCTTTTCATTTTTCGTGTGGATTTGCGTATACTCTTACATAGCATGCAGGTGGTTGTCCCAAAACAAGGAAAATGTCATTCTGAAGGAGCGGAGCGACTGAAGAATCCACTTATTCGTTCTGAAAAATGGATGCTTCACTTCGTTCAGCATGACAGACAAGACTTTCTGGA
>JAHECO010000071.1 GCA_024641705.1 Candidatus Kryptoniota bacterium | reverse complement strand
CCGGAGAGTTCCCACTCGACGCCGCCCGCATAGATTGCCGTGTTCGGGCATTCCGGCTCGCAGGCGCCGCAGTTTATGCACTCTTCAGTGATGAACGTAGCCATTAATTTTCTCCTTTTTTTCTGATCCGGTACCGGCGCGAGTTCGATGCGGGGAAGGCTCGCCTGCAACAACTTTCGGCGATTGTAAGCTGACACTGCCGGTATCGATTCGAGTCATCTCAGTAACACTGCCAGTTATATCAAAATCTAAAAGAGCTTCCGATAGCTCAGGAAATCGGATTCAGCATTAATGTCGGAAGGAACCGCCCGTTCTGAAACGCAAACGAATCGCCACGAACGTTCCGTGTCAAGTGATATTAGCCCGCCGACGATTAAACTCTTGATCGGGAGTGGCTGACTCCGGATTCCGCTGACGCGGTCTCCAGGAAAATTTCAGCCAAAGGTCCTTTCTCAACCTATACAAACACTATTCAAAGAATTGCCGGTCGGAACTGCCGTGTTTTCGGCGACTTTCCGGCACATACGTTTAAAATATATCCGCCCCCCCGGATAAATTCAACCGCCGAATTCGCGCATATTTTAGATTAAATCCACGGAAGAATAGGCAAGAAGTTGCAACCACAAAGAACACAAAGGGAGAACGCACAAAGGTCAAGAGGTACACACCCATTCTGGTTCTTCGTGCTACCGAGCAAATCTCCGGGCCTTGTGCCCTTTGCAGTTGAATGAAAGGTGAGAAAGACAAGCGTATTCGAGTCGCAAGAACATCCTGGCCACGCGCCAGCAACTCCCTTCTACTTACTACCTACTACTTCAATCCCAGCTTCTCCCTGAAGTACCCGATTGTCTTCTTCAGTCCTTCGATCCGCGGCACTTTCGGTTCCCAACCGAGTATCTGCCTGGCCTTAGTTATGTCGGGCTGCCTGACCTTCGGGTCGTCTTCCGGCAGAGGCATGAAGGAGATATTGCTCTTGCTACCGGTGAGCTTGACTATCTCTTCTGCAAACTGCAGGATGGTGATCTCGTCCGGGTTGCCGATGTTCACCGGCTCGGTGTGGTTCGACCGCAGGAGCCTGACGATGCCGTCCACGAGATCGTCGACGTAGCAGAAACTCCGTGTCTGGGTGCCGTCGCCAAAAGCCGTAAGATCCTCTCCGAGAAGGGCTTGCTTCATGAAAGCCGGCAGCACTCTTCCGTCGTCCAGCCGCATCCTGGGACCGAACGTGTTGAATATGCGCACGATCCTGGTGTCGAGGCTATGGTAGCGATGGTAGGCCATCGTCATCGCTTCCGAGAAGCGCTTGGCTTCGTCGTAGACTCCGCGTACGCCGATCGGGTTGACGTTTCCCCAGTACTCCTCTCTCTGGGGATGCATCAGCGGATCGCCGTAGACCTCGCTCGTCGAAGCAAGAAGGAAGCGCGCCCCCTTGGCTTTGGCGAAGCCGAGGGCCTTGTGGGTTCCGAGCGAACCGACCTTCAGCGTCTGGATAGGAAGTTTCAGATAATCGATGGGAGACGCGGGACTCGCGAAATGGAGCACCGCATCGATCTTACCTTCAACGTAGATGAAATCGGTGACGTTGTATTGTATGAATTTAAATTTCGGATTCCCGATGAGGTGAGCGATGTTGTCCGGGCTTCCCGTAACGAAATTATCCATGCAGACAACTTCGTTCCCCTCAGCGATAAACCTGTCGCAGAGATGGGACCCGATGAAACCGGCACCCCCCGTGATTAGCACTCGCGAACTCATTTGTAGACTCTCTGTTTTATGATTAAGCACCTAGGATCATCAGTAGTAGCTACTACGTAGTAGGTAGTATGTAGCGGGTAGAAATCAATGGCAGAATTTCTCGGGTTTATTCATCATGCCAGTCAGCATTTTGTTCACTTCGCCATATTTTTCGAGCAGGTGGACTTTCTTTTCCTGTGCCAAATATCTGTGATCAGCCGCGAAATCGACCCACACTTCGGTTTCTCCCGCCTCGGACGAAGAATCCGACAATTTACTCACGAACGACTTTGGATACCTTCTTTTGTACCATGCTTCAGCTATGTTGGCAGACACAGAGCGTGAAGACCGTCTTACTTGATCAACCAGCGAGTATTTCTCCTCCTTCGGAAAGCTCTTCGTTATTTCAAACACCTCAAGGGCTAATTCATACGAAAGCTGATACACTCTCAAGTCCCTGAATCCTCTGTACGTACCACTTGATCCTCCTTCCATTCCCCCTCCTTTTTCCACCTACTCCCTTCCACCTTCTACTTACTACCTTCTACCTACTGCTTACCCCCTACCTTCTCCCTATCCCATAGTACTCAAATCCCAGCGACCTCACCTTGTCGGGGTTGTAGATGTTCCTGCCGTCGAAGATCACGTGCCCTTTCATGAGGATCTTCATCTGCGCGTAGTCCGGTTCGCGGAACTCCTGCCACTCCGTGACCAGTATTAGCGCATCGGCGTTTTTGAGCGCGGAGTACTGGTCTTTCGCGTAAGAGATCTTTTTGCCGAATATCTTCTCGGCATTCTCCACTGCCACCGGGTCGAAGGCGGAAATCTCGGCCCCGCTCCGAAGGAGGTTTTCTATCACAACGATCGATGGGGCCTCGCGCATGTCGTCCGTTTTAGGCTTGAAAGACAACCCCCACACGGCAAACTTTTTCCCGTCCAGCTTCGGGCCGAAGTGCTTCATTATCTTCTCAGGAAGAACGCCTTTCTGCTCCTCGTTGATGGCATTAACGGCAGAGACGACGGGAGTCTCGACGGAGACCTCTTCACCTATCTTGATCAGGGCCTTGACGTCTTTCGGGAAACAGCTTCCTCCCCATCCGATACCGGGGAAGAGGAATTTCGGTCCTATGCGGTTGTCGTAGCCGATAGCGCTCCTCACCCTGTCGACGTCGGCACCGAGTTTCTCGCAGAGCCGCGCAATTTCATTCATAAAAGATATCCTGGTAGCGAGGAACGCGTTGGCAGTATACTTCACCATCTCGGCGCTTCGGGTATCCATGATAAGAATGGGTGCGCCGGTCCTGATAAAAGGCTCGTACAGCTCTCGCAGGATCTCCTCAGCCTTCCCGTCCTCGACGCCGATCACGACCCTATCCGGGAACATGAAGTCCTGTATCGCGTTGCCTTCCTTCAGAAACTCGGGATTCGAAGCTACGACAAACTCGTCTCTGTTGTGCTTCCTGAATATCTCACGGATCTTGTCTGCAGTACCAACCGGCACAGTACTCTTCGTTATGATCAATTTGAAACCGTCCGAGATCTTCGCGATATCCTCCGCCACCTGCATTACGTACTTGAGGTCGGCGCTGCCGTCGGCACCCGGAGGCGTGGGCAGACAGAGAAAAACGGTCTCGGATTTCTCCACCGCTTCCTTGAGAGAGGTTGTTGCCGTAAGTCTGCCGGTCGCGACATTTTTGTCGAGCATCTCGTCCAGGCCCGGCTCGTAAATCGAGGATTTGCCTTTCTTCAGTTGCCCGATCTTTTTCGAATCGATGTCCATGCAGATAACATGGTTTCCTGTTTCAGCGAAACACGTACCCGTAACGAGTCCGACGTATCCGGTACCAATGACAGAAATGTTCATGATTGAATTCTCAATTCCTGACCTGTCGTCAGGACAGGTTTTAATTTTGAATTCTAAATTACGAAATTGTAGCCGGTGACGATAACAAAGATATTCTACGGGTCCTCCTGCCCTATTGTCACCGATCGCCGAAAATCATTTCTTTGAAGTGAGAGAGCCAGGAGAACCTGGATCAAATATAATAAGGGCCAAACTGTACCACAACCTAGCGCTGGAGTTTTTACGCCCGTCTCACAAATTCCGCGATTGAATCGACGACATAAGCGATCTGGCCGCGGGTCAGCTCCGGATAAATCGGAAGCGCGATAGAGTGCCCGGCGGCGAAATTCGATGCAGGAAAGTCCGCGTCGTTGCTGTGCAGCCCGGCAAAGCACTCCTGGCGGTGGAACGGGACGGGATAATAGATCTCCGTACCGACCTCCTTTTCCGAGAGATGCTTTCTTAACTCGTCCCTGTGCTCGACACGTACCACGTACTGGTTGTAGATATGATAATTCCGAAGAGCAGTCGATTTGTAGACGGGTTTGGGGAGAAGAACCGAGTTGTTCGCGTCAAACGAAACCCTCCCCTCCTCTTCCGCAAGTCCCCGATCGACGAAGAGCTTCGTATAGAGAGATGCGTTCTCACGCCTCTTCTCGGACCAGGCATCGAGATGCGGCAGCTTCACGCTCAGAACGGCAGCCTGCAGCGCGTCGAGCCTGAAGTTCCCTCCGATGACCCTATGATAGTATTTCGGCTTCCCGCCGTGGACGCGCATAATCCTCAGCAGCTCGCCCAACTCGTCGTCGTTCGTCACGACAAGTCCTCCGTCGCCGAACCCACCCAGATTCTTGCTCGGGAAGAAAGAATAGCATCCGACGGCTCCGATCGTCCCCGCCTTTCTTCCGTCGCTGTACTGCGCCCCTATCGCCTGTGCACCGTCTTCAATTACACAAATCCTCTGACCGGTTTTCTTATTTACATATTGTCCCGGTCGTTCCAATTCAAAATTCAAAATTGAGAATTGAGAATTTATCCCTTCCATGTCCGCAGACTGGCCGTACAGGTGGACAGGTATGATTGCCTTCGTCCTGGGCGTGACTTTTCGTTCGATATCGGCAGGGTCGGCGTTGAACGTAACCGGATCGATGTCGATGAAGACAGGGACGGCGTTCAGCCTGGCGACGACTCCGGCAGTGGCGAAGAAGGAGAAAGTCGGCACGATGACTTCGTCGTCCGGCTTGGTGCCGATAGCCATTAGTGCAAGTAAGAGCGCATCGGTGCCGGACGAAACCCCTATGGCGTATTTAACATTGAGGTAAGCGGCGAGGCTTTTCTCGAGTTTATCCACCTCGGGGCCGAGGATAAAGTACTGCGATTCGGCAACTCTTATCAGCGCTTCGTCGAGTTCTTTCTTCAGTGCAGCATACTGCATTTTGAGGTCTAGCAGAGGAACTTTCATGGGAGAATTCTCGATTCTAAATTTTAAATGTTAAATTCTGAATTTTAAATTTGGGAAGCGGGGTTTCTGATCCAGCGTCTCAGAGAATAGCCGGCAGATTTTCTCGCAGAAGCCAACAAGCAGAGCTTTCATCCCCGGCATGATGCCGTTTTGACAATCGCGGTTAGAATGCCAACGATCTCGGTGGCGTCCGAAATATAACCGGAGTAATCCATTTTCACGGTCTGACTCTTGTCGAGTAGACGGAGCCAATATCTCGATTCTCTCGCCTCCTTGGATGCGATGGACATCTTGGAGACAAAATCCTTCTTCGATTGAGCAGCCGTTGCTTCCTCGACGTTCGCGCCAATGCTCGTGCCGCTCCGCAAAAGCTGGTCGGCGAGGACATATTCATGATGCTGCCGCAACTCCTTGCAAAGGCCGATTATACTCAAAGCAAACTCAAAACTCTTCTCGACAATTACATTCTCCTTCATAGTTACCCCCTGAATCTAGAGGCCTAAATTTTAAATCGATTCCATCCGACTTTGTCACTCTCATTTAAAATTTGCCATTTACAATTTAAAATTCTTTCACCCTTCCATTCTCCGGCCTGTACTTTTTTCCTGACTTGGCTTCAGGGCGGGTTTGAATTTTCAAAGACAAAAACTTTGGACACGGATCATACGGATACCACAGATTCTCACGGATATGATTGTAAACGATGAATTGATCCGCGTAAATCAGTCTCATCGGTTGAATCCGTGTTCTATTCCTTGGCGAGATCTACCACTCTGCCGGCGTCGAGCTTGTACGTCTTGCCTGATTTCTCGCAGTGAGCCAGGCCGCTCTTGTCGAACACCAGTTTCTTTCCTGCCTCGCTGACCCAGCCGACTATGCGGGCCGGGTTGCCGACCACAAGCGCGAAATCGGGTACATCCTTCGTCACGACCGCTCCCGCACCTACGAACGCAAACCTGCCAATCGTATGGCCGCAGACTATTGTCGAGTTGGCGCCGAGAGATGCCCCCTCTTTCACGAGCGTCTTGATGTAGTACTTCGCGCCCACCTGGGGGTACTTTGACCTGGGGTCGAGGATGTTCGTGAAAACCATGGAGGGTCCGCAAAAGACGTAGTCTTCAAGAGTTACGCCTTCGTAGACCGAGACATTGTTTTGAATCTTGACGTAGTTTCCGATCTCGACATTGTTGGCGATGTTCACGTTTTGACCGATAGTGCAGTGGCTCCCGATTCTCGCCCCCGACTGGACGTGCGTGAAATGCCAGATCTTCGTGCCCTCGCCGATCTCGACGTTGTCGTCGACCACAGCATGCTCGTTTAGATAGAAGTTCTTATTGGGGTTATCAGATTTCATGGAATTCCACGCTCCAACTTCATCTTTCAAAGTAATTGGGTAAATTCATCCACCGTCAGTCCGGTTTCGCGCAGGATGGTTTTCAATGTCCCTCTTGAAATCTCCTTGTGATTCGGAACCGTTATCCGTCGGTGGGGAGGTGACTGGTTTCGAAGGACTATATGGCTTCCCCTTTGGTGATCCTTTTCGTAACCAACCTTACTGAGCGCCCTGACAACATCCTGCCCGGAGACAACGGGAAGCTTTGTCACACCTCTATAGTCTCTTCGGCAATCGACGGAGGAATGGGTTCATTGTGTTTCCTGAGGCTTTCAACATAAGCCTGGACGGCTTCTTTAATATTATGGAGCGCTTCGTCGCGTGTGTTCCCCTGCGACACGCACCCCGGGAGCGAAGGGGCCTCCGCGACGAACATGCCGTCTTCGTCCTGAGTGATTGTGACACGATACTTCATTTTTTTATTCCTCCGCAACTCCTGAACTGCTTAAAAAAATAGCCCAAAGGACAGAAAAAGGCAAAGCATCGCCTACTCCCTTTTCCCCCTTTCGGCTTTCAGACTCTCCTCCGCTAGCTTCAGCACCTCCAGTACCTCAACCGCATGCCTCCCGTCCGTCAGCGGCTCCACATTTTCTGTCACGCACTTGAAGAAATGGAGATGCTCTTCCGCCAGCGGCTGCTTGTTGTCGTGTGGAACAACCTCGAAATCGCCGTCGAATTTCTCCAGCGCTCTGCCATTCTTGCTGAATCCCTTGGGATAAAAGCGGAGCTTATCCTTCGGCGCGCTGTCCTCGAAAACGAGCATCCCCTTATCGCCGATCACCACGAGCCTCTGCTCCTTGAAGGGATGGAGCCAGCTCACGAAGATGTGCGCGTGGATATTTCCCGGAAATGAGAGATGCGTGATTGTCGAATCCTCGATATTGCTCTGCAGGAACGACGCCCCTCTCGCGGAGACGTAAACGGGTTTCGTGCCGGTCAGGTATTGTATGATTGAAATATCGTGAGGAGCGAAGCTCCAGAGTATATTCTCCTCCGTCCGCACGGTCCCGAAGTTGAGGCGGTTGCTGTAGATGTACTGCAGCTTCCCGATCTTGCCCGCGGCGAGAAGCTCCTTGAGTTTCAACACCGCCGGGTGATAGAGGAGCACATGCCCGACCATGAGCTTCAGTTTCTTTTCCTCCGCAAGCGCGACCAGTTCACGCGCCTGGGAGACTTCGAGCGTGATCGGTTTCTCGACGAGAACATGTTTGCCGCTCTCGAGCAGCTTCCGCGCCAGTTCATAGTGAGTCTCGGCCGGCGTAGCGACAATTGCCGCATTGATATCGCGACTGTCGATCAGCTGATCCGGGTCGGATGTGAATTTGATGGAGGAGGAAATCTGCGCTACCTTCGCAGCTGTTCCACCGTTCATATCTGAGACGAGGGCGAGTTTGTCACCGAAGAGTCCGTGAGCGGTCCTAACGTGGTTCAGTCCCCACCTGCCGCAGCCGAGTATGCCGAGGCGAAAGTCGAGTCGTGTCATTTCCTGCGAAACAGCCTGTTGGAGGTTAGCGTCATAGAGTTTTTCCATCGTCACTGCGTGAAGACAAGCATCTGTGCGTGTAAGAATTTACTAAGAGTTGACCGGACGTAAAAGGGATGATTTCTAAGAAAGGGGAATGGGGTGAGGGAAAGATGGGCAGGTAGATAGTATGTAGTAAGTAGTAGGTGGTGGCCGGAGGGTAAGGGCGGGGTTCGTTACCAGGGAGGCGTGGATTCTAATCAATGCCGTCCGTGAAACGAGGCATGCGCACCGTGCCCCCTTCACCATTCGTTGAACGCGCGAAGCGCGCGTCGGGGACGAACGGCTTACCGACATCAACAGACCCCGTTCGGGTTTTCGTGCTTGGTAGAGGCGTTGATTTCAATCAATGCCGATACTGAAACGACGAACGAAACACAGAAACAAACCATATTCCGCCCCTACGGGGCGGGGATTTGATTTTCTGTCTATTCTATAAGTATATCGTCCCTAACGGGACGTGCCAGGATAAAACCGCAGAGGAAATGGAGCAATGGATATGAGACCGCGAACCAAAGACCACGCACCACGAACTAAGAACCAAGGACTTCTTTCCTTAGTCAAAATGCACACCTACGCCAAAGGTGAGTCCGATCCAGCTATCGTTTATCCTCGGCAGGAGTTCGCTCCAGTTGCCCTTGTTGACCAAACTTCTGTAGAAGCACCTCTTGAAGAGGAGACCGGCTCCAAGTGTGAAATGTTGATCCAACAGATGCTCCCCTCCCGCCGACAGATGGAATCCGTTCCCGTTGTAACCCTTCTGAGCATCGTTAAGAATCGTCTGGAGGTCGAACCCGGCCCCCGCTCCGAATCGTAACCGGTCAAGATATGCGAAGTAGTACGTAGCGCCGATACTGCCGGCACCGAGAAGGAGTTTGCCGGTTACTGGACGCGAATTACTGGTCGCTACCATTTCCTCGCCCGTGAAGAATGTGAGTTTGAGTCGAAGCCTGGAATTGAAATCATAGACAAGCGCGGCCGAGACGGCATAATTCTGCAGCGACTGATCGGACAAGGTTGAGTAGTAGGGCATGACGGACACGGCCAGGCCGAGGCCTGTTGGGAAAGGCTTCTCAGGCCCATCCCCTTCTGAACTCCCTTTCGCCAGGGCTTCGGGGCCTGAGGCTACCAGGAGAAAGGAGAGGACAATCAAAGCTGCTGCTCGCAAAGTCATCCAGGAAGAGAGGTGAGAGCTGTTAGCCTCCTGAGCCGACCGTGGGCGCAGTAGGGAGTAAGTAGTAAGAAGTATGTAGTAGGTAGAAATCAATAGCAGAACTTCTCCGGTTTATTCATCATGCTGGTCAACATCTTATTCACTTCACCGTATTTCTCCCCCAGTTGCTCCTTCTTCTCACTCGGTAGGTAACCATGATCCGCCGCGAAATCAATCCAGACTTCAGTTTCTCCTGCCTCCGACGATGAATCCGACAACTTGCTCACGAATGACTTGGGGTACCTTCGTTTGTACCATGCCTCGGCTATGTTGGCGGATACAGAGCGTGAAGATCGTCTTACCTGATCGACCAGCGAGTACTTCTCCTCCCTCGGGAAGCTCTTCGTGACCTCAACAATCTCCAGGGCCGACAGCAGCTCTGTCGGCGGAAGGGACGTTGCCGTCAAGGCGTTTTGTCTAATCAGGACCCTGGAGAACCGTGGCTTTGAAGATTCAAGACTCATGATGCATGATTCAGCTTTTGTGGGTTAGATGTCCCTTCTCAACCGCATGAATGAAGCTCCACAACTTGGCACCTAACTCCTCATAGCCTTTCGAGAACTCCGTAAATTGCTCCCTGCTCTTGAGCGACCCAGTGTCCACAAGCAAGTTGAGATGTTCCTTAGTCTCGTCGCACGAAGCAAGGCTGAAAGTGAGAAATTGAATAAATTCCTGTTTGTACCTTCGTCTCCCAAACCCTTCCACTATATTAACCGGAATAGATTTTGACGAACGTCTTATTTGTGATCCCTCTTCGTACATCTCATGCTTTGGCAGTTGGTCCAGTGTCATACGGTGAACCTTGACCGCCAACTCGTGAGCTAATCTGTAAATCTCCAGGTCCTTGTAGCTTGCCATTTCTTGCCCCCTCTCTAATGTCGTTTGCCGCATCGTGTATCATCGAGCGTGCCCATCGATAACTCAGGATACATGATGCATGATTCACGATTGCTGAAGATACTTCTATCCATCCCATCCTGTATCCTGTATCTTGCATCATGTATCCCTTGAGGACCTCCCCCGGCTCTTCAGAACTTCCACGCCATCCCCACAACCTTCGGCGACATCATCAACGCCGGCAACGGAAGATGCACGTAGTTAAGCAGCGTCTTGAGTCCGTTGAGGAACAATCCGTTCCCCGGCAGCTTCTGCGTGTTGATATCGAGGGAGATATACACCGTATGTTGCCAGCTTACCTGTTCGACATAGTTTCTGAGACCAGTGCCGACGGCGATGTTCAGCCAATCGGGCCAGTAGCTCTTCAGCGGTGCAGGCAGGTAATGATGGACATCCACACTGAGCCAATAAGTCAGCCCTTCGTAATCATCGATATAACTCTGTGCCCAATGCACCTTCTTGTACTGTGTAGATGGATAGTAGCTGAATTTCGGAGTGAAGTGCCTGAGTTCCGGGAAAGTCACCTGGGCAAGCGGGTAAAGTGAGCCTGCCATATTGGAAAAGATGTCACCCGGACTGAATCCCCAGAACCTCGTCACGCCGTCGTTTGTCTCCAGATATAATTGCTGCGCAAATGCCACAGCGAACCCGACATAAGCAGCCGTCAGAGGATCGGCACCCGACCATTCCACCGCGTGCATCATAGCAGAACTTTGCAGATAGGAACCGAATGTGTGTCCCAGCTTGTCGAAGTTCCCGGAGAAATTCGGATCGTTCACGAACCTGAACTGTGTCGTGTGCCCATGCCACCAGGCATCCTGCTGGTAGTGCTCGAGATAGACGATCCCGGCCAGACCAAGCGCGCTGACGGCTGTCAGCCTCAGAGGATCTATGCTGAAGACATTTGGGGAAGGCACCTCATATATGGGTGAAAGACTAAGCCGCAACTTTGCAGGCACCACGTTCGAGGCCCAGACGTCACTTCCAGAATCAAAGCCGGCGTAATTGGCGGCGGCAAAGCTAAACCTGTCGGGAATACGATGAGTCTTCGCATTTTCACCGCGGGGAGCGGCAGCAAGGACCGCCGAAACCTGGCAGGTCGAATCATTTGCCCCTGAAGGGTTCTGATCTTCCCTTGCCTGCCCCATCGCAGGCAGAGCGCCCCACAGAAGGAGCCAGGCATCTAAGGGCAACAGAAGTCTATTAAGACCCCACCTCGAAAGCCGCTGAGAACGAACTAGCCGCATACGCTGATCCTATATAAGGGTCATCTTTCTTGAAGTTGACCGCAATAGGTGCGGTTCAGGAATCTCTACCATCCACGAGGCGCTTGCACTGAAAGTGCCTCGTGACATCTGCTTGGGGAAAATAAGCACAAAGGGGAGAAATAAAAAACCAGGCTGGCACCTGAGTCTGCCCGTTGACCCTGATGCGAATCCAAAATGAGTCTCATAGGCACACCTGTGTGACGGAGCACTTTCGACTACACTCCGTTTCGTTGAATGGATCGGTCCGCAGTCACATAGAACACACAGCATGCAGTTCTATTCTACCCTATGTGGTTCAATTTCAGACTGAGTTGTCAGTCATCGCGGTGCGGGCTCCGGGGCATCTCGCACATCTGCTGCTGCAAATGATTGGCACGAAATGAACGCGGAAAGAACATCCTCCCCCGCGATGACATGAGTGAGTGCCACTGCCACACCAGTTCCCTGCAATACGATCCCTTGTGCACTCTAGTCTGGATTCTTCAGTCGTCGGTTCGCCGATGCGGACCGACTCCTTCAGAATGACAGTACTTAGTGATTCTGGTTCATGTTCAGAGTACTATCGTGGGCACCTCAACTACAACCACCGTCATTCTGAGGAGTCCGTCCGTTTTGTGGACGGACGACGAAGAATCCAGGAACTCAGAATTGTCTCCAACATCGGCATCACTCTTGTCGCTTCAAAAAAAAGAACTTCCACATTTGAGGAGTTGCGTGGGGTTTGGAATCCCTGAAACGATGGGCATTTGTCGTGCGGATTCTTCACCGCGCTCTAGCGGGATCCAGAATGACAGTCGAAGCTAATATTCTGGAACTCGAGCAAAATGAGCACACTACCATCTATCGAATGATGTCTTAAATTCACGAACCTGTTATCCGAAAACCAAGGACCACACACCACAGACTAGGAGCCTCCCGAAGAGAAATTGGGAAGACAGGAAGATGGGAAGTTTGGGGGGAGGGAGGTTCACGGATGCAGGATGCACGGTGCAGGATGGGAGGACGGATGAAGGATACAAGATACAAGATGCAGGACAAGGGGTCGGAGGTGATTATGAATCGCGAATCGTTCCGGCATTTCCAGCGCTCCCGACTTCTCAATTGTGTACCTTCCCCCTTCCGACTTGACCTTTACCCCTTGACCCTTCACCATATTCCGTTATGTCGGATCTTTGCGTGAATCAATCTCTCGCCTTCGACCTTTCACCTTTCGTGTTGCCCTTCACCTTCTTTTCCGCTTGACATATCATGGTACATTTCACTACATTCAAAGCGGAGATAGAAGGAAGTAAACCGGATCAGGTTTGATTCGGAGCACAACGGATACCGGTCGCAGAGGGACGCAGACAATTCGGATTGCAGCGACACCGGGACTTACCAAACCAATACCAAAACATCGACGGTTTAGTTTCGTTCGGACTCGGTCACTTGTGACACAATGACAAACGAGTGCCGTTCAGACTCGAATGCGTGTGAATCATTGCCGACGCGGCGTGATTCATAGCACACCGCGGGTCATTCGGTGATGCGTGGCTCCGGAACATCTGCATGTAAGAATCAATCTTCAGCGGATGCGATCAGTTCAATAGGCGATTTGCGTGATTCACAGCACAATGCGGCCCAATCATTAACAAGCTCGGTCGCTTCGATGGTCGGCAAGAATGGTGCAGAGAGAAGCGAGGGAGGTTCAGTGAGGAGCGGGAGTGACAAAAAGGCACAACGAACCCGAGCGGCAGCAAGCGCGGGAGGTTCAATGGCATACGGGTCTGTAAAAGTGAGCGATAAAGGAGAGTTTATGCCCTAAACCAGTCGGGCATATGTCCTGAGCCTCGAAATGTCAGGGGGCGGGATAGTAGAAAAGATGACTGGGCTAGTATTAAATGTATGGAGGCGAGAATGAATAAGACGTGGGAAAACAAGCTGAGCATGTATCATGCTGTCAACACGGTTCTCAAGAACAACGCGCCGGCGTACGCCGACATCCCGGCGCTTTCGGCCGCCGCCCAATCGATGGAGAACTTGATAACCGATATCGGCGTCAAGTCGAGCGAGTTTGACAAGGCTATCCGCGGGAAGACTGAGACGAAGGCGCAGGCGGAGGACGACCTTGTCGAGGCTCTGATGCCTGTCGGATCGGCCTTGTGGGCATACGCGTCCGGGAGGCGCGACCAGGAAATGATGGCGCGGGCGAACATCAACGATTCGATGCTGAGACGGATGCGCGACACGGAGCTGCTTGCCAAGGCGAAATCGATACATACTGAAGCAACGGCTCAGGTATCGGAACTCGCCGATTTGTCGATCACGCAGGCGACGCTGGACGATCTAGCCGCCAAGATCAAGGCGTTCGGGGATGCGCTCGGGAGTCGCGAGAGCAGTGTAGCGGAGAGGAGCGGGGCGAAGACGGCGCTTTCCGACCTGTTCAGTCAGGCCGACTCGCTGCTCGACCGTATTGACGCGATGATGCAGCTGCTTCGCGCGAAGGCGACGCAGTTCTTCAACGAGTACTTTGCCGCGAGAGTAATAAAGGACGTCGGGATCAGGCACAGGCCTGAAGCACCGCCAGCGCAAGCAAGCACTACGTAGTAACTCCCTATCGGATCCGCTTGAAGCTGCAAGGTGAAGTCAGAAACAACCGGCTACCCCCTCTTCGACTTCGAGGAGGGGGTAGATCGTTCAAACGTGTTCCCGGGAAGGTTGACAGACTCACTTGTCAGACCAGACTTATCTTCGCAGAGGCGCCACGCCCCCAAGCAATACAGAATGCCTCCCCCAGCTGTTCGACTTCGTCTTCGCATAGAAGATCAGCATCAGGGCTGAAGGCGAGAGACAATCTCTGCGCCCAGAATTAAGAAATCAAAGCTCCGCCGTGCAGGAACAAAAAAGCCGCCGGTTGGCAGTACCGACGGCAACTCGAATAATGAGAGCCTGAGATGATAAACAAAACATGGAAAGAGTATTGCGGACGGGCGGTTGAATTACGGCCTTCTTTGCTCTTTCGCCTTTCTCACTTTGTGTCCCCCTTTCCTTTCACCTCTGACCTTCTAACCTGAATTCGCCTACTTCGCGCTGAAAGTTGACCAAGATGACCTAGATCCCTCGAATGGTCTACCCTTACCGTCCACGTCAAATCTATCGACCCGCCATCTGTACAAATGGCCGGGAATGAGCTTTTGACTTGCAACACTGTCAAAGTCAAAGGGCTTGCGCGGATATTGGTCGAAGATCTGGAACCTTCGGCTTACCCAGATGAAAACCGCCGGTAAAACACTGTTATCTTGTACCCGAATAACTGTTAAGCCGCCACTAAGGTTAATCCACGTGAAGTCCGCTGAACTCGAATCAACAACACCTCCATTGATAGGGTAACGCAGCGATGGCCTATCCAGCAGTAGATAGTTAGCCGTATCAGATGGGTTACTCAGACTTCCGTCCGCAGCATATGCTCTCAGATAATAGTAATAAGTAATTCCCGACTTTATTGATGTAACATCGACCATGGAAGTGTCGTTCAGTGAAGATGAAGACACAATGTTTCCGATTACAGAAAAATCCACTGGGAGGTTGCTCGCATTTATAGAATCCGTGCGATAAACTCTGAAGCCCGCTGCTCCAGTCACCGTGTACCATTGCAGGAAGATTCCCCCCGTTCCAGGGTCCTGCCCGATTCCGCTCTCCACGACCGAATCAGGTTGAGATTGAGGAACAAAGTGTGGAGTTCCAAGGGTGTAGACTGGAGCCTTCTTGGTGATACATCCCTGCATGAGCAATGCTGCGCCGACGGCTAAGAATAGCACCAAATGGTTTCTCATTTAGAACTCTTCCAAAAAGATAACGCAAAACGATAAAAGGATAAATGCTAGTGCGACCAAGTATCGGCCAAAACAACACACTAATCGGCGCGAAGGGTGGAACACGTGGAGCAAGGAGTCAGACCAGAGTAATCTTGATAATATAATATGCACCGTATCAGCAGGATTCGGGCTGGAGCAATACTGGATCTCTCAATGTCCTTATGAATCCCGCTAAAAAAGAAATGAGTGGGAAAAATTGTAATAAAATGTCATTTTGAATGAGAGTTGCGAGCTGTCAGCCCCTTGAGAGTAGTTCCGATTTCTAAAACGAGAGTACACAAGGCTCAAAGCACCGTATATGTAGCTGTGCGGCTGATAAACCAGATTAAGCCCGACAAGATTGGTCTCCATGATTATCCCGTAAGGGAAGGGCTCCTGGTACCCGGTGGAGATAGTGATGTTGGGATCGGTCAACCATGGCATTTCATACGGACTGGAAACATTCGTACTCCCGTGCTCAATATGCATGTACTCGATTTCGAAGGCCCAATCATAGCTCAGTATTTGGGAGAGCCGCAAATCTACATCCCAGAAATTATCCCCCAGGGGATTCGCGATGGGATAATTTCTAAGCATCAGCTTCTGGTAACTTACCCAAGTATATTCATCATAGACACGGTTTCCAGCCATCGCGTACTGGACACCCACATTTGTCCCGGGCACACTGACTCCATCTAGAAGATTCGAAACCCGAGGCAATGTCAACTGTTATGTGTAAAATTTCTGAGGACCGGCAGGTTGCTTTTGCCGAATGGCGCACTTCTCCAGTTTGCTTCCATCCTGAATGCGACGAAGCATAGGATGACGTAAGCG
>JAHECO010000070.1 GCA_024641705.1 Candidatus Kryptoniota bacterium | reverse complement strand
ACACGACCACTGACGGCGGTCTAAACTGGACCGCGGACACTCTGTCGAACAACATCCCGCCCCAGGATATAGCATCAGCCGACGGGCGGACCGTCGTCGCCGTCGGATCGGGAGGCGAGGTGCTGGTCTCGAAGGACAGCGGAGCAACGTGGATGGACCAGACTCCTCCGACGAAGATCCAGTTCAGCTCCGTGAAGTATCTCTCCTCCGATCTTGTTGCGGCCATCGGCAACGTCGACGGGCTTTTTGTCTCGAACGATTCCGGCAAGACGTGGACCAGGCACCAGATGCCGTCGGGGCTAAATGTGCAGTTCGCCTTCGGAGATTCCTCGAATTGCTGGATATGCGACGACAGCTCGCGCATTTTCCACTCGACGGATCTCGGGCTGACCTGGACATTCCAGAACGAACAGAACATACCGGCCCCTCCTCTCTACGGGATTAGTTTCCTCGGCGACTCCACCGGCTGCGCAGTAGGTGCCGGGGGGTTCATAACCGCAACATCCGACGGCGGTAATACCTGGAGTCTGGAGACGAGCGGCACCACTCATAACCTCTACGGCGTCTTCGTAGCATCTCCCTGGAATGCATGGGCGGTCGGCGATGGGGGGACAATCCTCGCCTCCTCTGGCGGATTAAGTACTTGGTCGTCACAGGCGAGCCCGACGACGGCGACTCTTCGTTCCATCTCTTTCTCCGACTCGCTCAACGGTTACATACTCGGCGACAACGGCACGATACTGAAGACAACCGACGGAGGCGCAACCTGGACACCGACAGCGTCGCCGGCCAATTCGCTGAACGCCATGAAGTTCACCGGCCCAGACACCGGCTGGATCGCCGGAGACGGCGGCAATATTTTCAACACGAGCGATGGTGGGGCAAACTGGACAAGCCAGAAGAGCGGGAGCGGCGCAAACATCTTCAGCCTCGATTTCTTGAACAGCAAACAGGGTATTGCTATCGGCGACAGCAGTGTAGTACTGACAACCGACAACGGCGGCGCGTACACGGGCATCAGAGACCCGGGTGGTACTCTGCCGACAGCGTTCGCGCTCTACCAGAACTATCCCAACCCGTTCAATCCGAGCACAACGGTGAGGTTCGATTTGAAACAACCATCGACGGTTACGCTGGAGATATACAATACGCTGGGTCAAAGGGTGAAATATTGGAATTATGGAATGATGAACGCCGGGAGATACAACGAGAACATAAACATGGGGCAATATGCTAGCGGTGTGTACTTCTACAGGATCGCTGCCCTCGGCCGTGACGGTGAAGAATTCACTTCCGTGAAGAAATTGATGCTGGTGAAGTAGCCCCAAAGGTCTGACCGGGTCAGTAGAAGCAAGACACAGAGACACAGCAGACACAGGGAGAGAGGAATTCACATTTCTGTGCCTCAGTGTCTATCGTAGTTTGATGTTGTTTTCTCTCTGCGTGTCCTCCGCAGTGTTGATTCTTCACCGCGAAGGCCTGAGGGCGCAAAGCGGGTATACCTAGTTCGGAGCGGAACGCCGCCGCGGCGCTTGACAGGGAATTCTCTTTACGTCTTTCCATGGCAGAAGATATTTCAATTTGGCAACTATGCCTGCCAGCCATAGGTTCAGCGCAGGCGGGCGTCTCTGCGGCAAAATGTCAGGTGCCTCCCCTGGGCGGATCCCGGTAGGTTAGGACTGTTTGCAGTTGACAAGACCGGCGGGTAAATTTGCAGGTCATCGGGAGGGCACCATAATCGGCATATCTGAGAAAGCGCGATTGCGCGGGCCAGGCGGACACACCTTTCAAAACCGAAATTGAAAGGAGAGTGTAATTATGGCATTCATTAAACAGATTGACGGCTATCAGGTCTGGATTGCCTCTTACGACCATTTCAACGAATGGAAAGCAAACATAACGTTGAGTTACGGCAATGCTGCAGTGGTCGACATGCGTTTTGTCGACAACCCGGCGTCGCTGACTGCGTACCAGAGCGTTCAGGAGACGGGCATTTCGGTGATTTACGACCATATCGACCGGTTTCCTCTTTACATCGACATCCTCCGGAACGAGAAGCCTCTCTACGCCGTGTTGTATGAAAGCGTGACCGGGTCGTTTGCGAAATGTCTCCTTGGAACTTCGCGCGAGCCGGTCGGTGAAGGGGAGCTGGCTGCGAAGGGGCTGGTACCGATGGCGAAGAGTCTGAAGACGAAGAAGAAAACGAAATCGAGAAAGTAAGCGGAGGTGTGTGCCGCCTGGCTGCCGCCTGACGTTTCGGATCGTGAAATGCCGCGAGGCGAAAATATTTCAAGGAGCGTGAAATGACTGAACAACGAAAGAGAAGGCTGGAAAAAATACCTGTGAGAATTCTCGTCGTGGCGGTGACAATCCTGGTAGGAATCCTGTCGACAGCGTACGGATACTACGGCAGCAGCGAAGGGGTGCTGTACGCCGGTCTTGTCGTGACGGCAGCGGGTGTGTTGAACGCTGTCGTTCTCTCGCTGATTATGCCAGAACCCAGAGGGCTCACCGGGCGAAGACGGTGAGGGCGGATCCTACGTGGCAGAGCGTGGGGGACAGTACGGGCCTATCTTGGAGAGTAGCCTTCGGACGAAGAAAAATTCTTGTTGACAGTTTGTGGGAAGTGCGCTAAAATATTGCGAGATAGGTTGAGTACAACGGGTATGTGAGAACGGGAAGGGCAATTAAGAACCCGAATAACGCGAAGTAGTGTGGTCGCGCGTCGGACCGTGAATTGCGCTAGTAACATCGGATGGAGATTCGCTAAGAATACGAAGAGCACCGGATAGCAGTAGAACCTAAACGTTTACAAATCACACCAATTGGAAATGCGCGCGAAGTGATCGTGCCAACAGCGCAGCTAGTTGTGCCGGTTGCGGCACAGTCTGAGTTCGCGCGGAGAGCATCGCGCTAACCGCGGCGGCTTCGACGGGCAACGAGAATGGCTTCTCTTTCGGTGGAATCCCGTTCGATTGCCAGAAATGGTAAACGCGCGGGAAGAAATGCGCCCGTAGCGGAAGAAACGAACATCGAACTCCGCGCGGAGCACTGGGCAGTCAAAGAAATGGCGAACGTGATTACGGAAATGTAATTGCGGTGTTGGGAAAAGCGACTCGAAGGAGAAGCATCTCGGCTGAAGTGAGAGGAATGAAGTAGGAACTCGCCGCGGAGCAGTCGGCAGACGGAGAAATGAAATTGGTAGTGCCAGAAATGACAATAATTCTTGTGCGGAGAAGTGTGAAATGCTCGCGGAGCAGTTGGATTGCAAGAAAACCGCCTGAGCAGCGAAGAAGGCGATTTCTGCCATGAGGCGGAAGAATCTCATCGAACGGGTAGCGATGGGAGATGAGTACGTACTACCCATGGATCAAAAGACCGAGTAAAGGAGGTATTGAAAACTATGCCAAAATTTCTTGAAAACAAGCTGTCAATGTACGAAGCCGTGAGATCCTTCCTCAAGGCAAACGGGGACAAGTTGGCCGGTATCCCGGCGCTGGTTTCCGCAACCGGCGACTTCGACACTGTGGTAGAGCAGATCAAGGCTAAGGGTCTGGAGGTCGATAATTCGACTTCCGGCAAGGCACAGAAAAAGGCAGACGCGGAGGAAGCGCTTGTGGATTCACTTCTTCCGGTCTCGGCGGCCTTGCTTGCCCTCGCCAGCGTGAACAAGGATCCGGAACTCAAAGCGAAGGTAGCAGCAAGCGAATCTCAGTTGCGTAAAATGCGCGACACTGACCTCGCGAAAAAGGCTGAAGGCATCAGGCAAGCCGGGACCGCGAATCTCTCGGCTGCGGCTGACTTTGGGCTGACTCAGGAAATGCTTGCAGATCTTGACTCGAGGATCAAGACCTTCAATGTGGCGCTGGGTGACAGGGAATCCAGTGTGGGCCAGAGAGTGGGCGCAAAGAGCGCAATGATCGAGCTGTACGGAGTGGCCGATGAGATACTTAGCGGACGTCTGGATAATCTCATCACGCTGCTGCGGAAGAAGGAACCACAGCTCTGCGAGGAGTACAATTCCACGAGAGTCATTCGTGATGTAGGTTTGAGACATAAGCCCGTCGCGTCGCCTCAGGAGCAGACAGCTGCAGGAACTGAGCAATCACAAGCGAAGTGAATGAGCGAGGAAAGGGCGGCCGGATCGTGTGCCGCCCGGTACTTCAAGCAAGAAAAGGAGGTCAAGATGAGTCAGAGAAGGCGGATTGCGGTAGGACTGATATTAACCGCTGTGTTACTGGCAGGCTGCTCGTTTTCTTCGGACGTTTTCAATCAACGAGCCTACGAGCAAGACGTTTCGCTGAAGGTTGACGCTCTCTCGATCATGGACGAAGCTACCTGACCATACGGCTCATCCCTGGCAGATAGTGCAGGTCTGAGGAAGAACCTGGCCAAGGCTTACGAATATGCGAAGGGGCTTCCGAGCAACGAGAACACCATTAAGCAATGGGAAGTACTCCTTGACCCCCAATGGCGATCTGCTCATTGCATTTTTGAACGAGTGGCAGGAGAAAGGCAAACTGAAGGCAGCGTACGTGAGGTTGTCCCAAAACAAGGAAAATGTCATTCTGAAGGAGCGGAGCGACTGAAGAATCCACTTATTCGTTCTGAAAAATGGATGCTTCACTTCGTTCAGCATGACAGACAAGACTTTCTGGACAGCCTCTCATAGGCATCTTAAATTAAACGAGCTGATGAAGGAAGGCATGAAATGCAAAGAGCGAATTCTTCAATATCCAGGTCACTTCGCCAGCGGTTCCTGAAGAAATCCCGGGGGAAATGAAGGTTTCGGATTCACCGTCCGGTGTTCAGCCGGTTAGCAAGACTGCCGTCGGAGTGACAAATAGCGGGCAATCCGCGATCACATTTGCCGGAGCTCCCGTCTTTGTGACGCTCGTGTGGAAAGTGATTGGAACTGCGGTGCGCGCCCTGGCAACATCGAAGCTGTGCACATTAGCCCTCTCGATTCTGATTAGTATGGCGATTTACGCTGTCAGTGAAGCTCAAGGCGAAAACGCAAGGGACAAGCTGGCAGGTTTCACTTATGCGTTCATCAATTCCTTCGCCATTGCCGCGACAGTACCAGGCATCGAAAGCGCCGTTACCTTGCCTTAATTCGATTTGACTATCACCTGCGGCGAACGGCGGGTGGCACCTCCGGGGTCCGGTCGCCCAACCCTCTCAGGTTATCGCCGACGCCGCAGGGAGTATAAATCGGCAGGTGCTGATTTTGCCTCTCACAGGCCATCCGGTTTTGACTCGAGGTAGGAGACGGCTATATTCAAACAACAAGGGCTACGGTTAGAGACCAAGTGTCGGCGGGCGAGCATATAACGACACTCAGGTGTCGCGCAAGTGGATATAGAATTGTTTACGTAACGGGAGTCGCAAGATTTCAGCAGGCCTGAGATGGCCGCTTAGTCCTCACTATGAAGCAGTTTCACAACGGTCGAGCATCTAGTGGACAGATATTTTTGGGCGAAAACAACCCGGGACAACAGACCGGGCATATCCGTGAGCGGTAACATCATCAGTGCTGAGCATGCTGCGGGTTGCATCGCCGCTGCAAGTCTGAGGTACCCGAAGCTTATCAAGCAGGTGATTCCAGATCTCGAGTACGTGACGGCTTGATCAAAGGGGTGCGGTTGGACGTAAACTGTCATCGAGAATGACTTCAACGAAGGCCATGAAAGAGGAACTCAAAAGATATCATCGGTACTGGGGAAAAGCGGAAAAGGACGGTAACGGATATCATCTGCTGGCTTATCATTGTTTGGATGTTGCGGCCGTGGGACATGAACTTCTCAAACAAGATTCATCACTAAGGAAGAGGCTCGCAGCAGTAACAGGATTCGACGGCAAGGACCTCGGTTATTGGATGCTCATGTTTCTTGGTATGCATGACATCGGGAAATTCTCGGTCACATTTCAGGGACTAAGAGAGGATATCCTTGCACGCTTGCAGGGGCAAAAAACAGGAAGACGATACTCTGTTAGGCACGACAGCCTTGGACACCTGTTGTGGCGGGATACGCTTTGGCAGTCGGGAATTCCTCCCAACATTACGGAAGATCTTGAGTATTGGCAGGAGATATTGGGGGTTTTTGCCAAATCATTTACCGGTCATCATGGAGTTCCACCACGCATGAGCGGGTGGAACAATATGCGGCTAAGGGTTCCGGACTACTTCGAACAAGACGACGTGCAGGCCGCACTCATGTTTGCAAATGATTTGCAGTCGCTTTTCATTGGGCAACGTTCCTTATCCAATGCAGTTTCCGCGATCGATGTATACGATCGCTCGAAACCGGCTTCCTGGCTCCTTGCTGGTTTTGTGGTCCTCTGCGATTGGATAGGGTCGAATGCTTCATGGTTTGAGTTTGAGAGTAGGCCTATGCCAATGGGAGAATATTGGAGGGAGAAGGCAATTCCTCAGGCTGAGGTTGCTATTGAAAAAGCCGGCATCGGGGGCATCGAAAAGCGTCTGGGACTATTTCGTTTGGCAAACTCTTTCCATCATTCCATGCACCAACCCCGCTTCAGCAATACGTTGCGAAGTGTGCAATCTCCAATTCTCCGCAGCTTTTCATCCTTGAGGATATAACCGGTTCGGGAAAGACTGAAGCGGCTCTGTTTCTTGCCCGCCGGATGATGTCAAAAGGCCTTGGGAAAGGGATCTTTGTTGGTCTCCCGACAATGGCGACATCCAATGCGATGTTCGACCGGCTGGTTGAGCAGCCTTCACCGGCTGCGGTTCCGGTCTATCGCAGATTGTTTAAGGATAGCGCACAGCCATCGATTGTTCTTACCCATAGTGCGCGGCATCTCTCTGATACATTCATGAGGTCGATAATAGATTCTAGAGAAGATGAAAGTGAGTATGAAGAATCGGAAGAAACAGCCGCTGCTCAATGTGCATCATGGTTGGCAGATAATCGAAAAAAAGCGCTTCTTGCCGATGTCGGAGTAGGGACGCTGGATCAAGCTTTGCTGGCGATCCTTCCTTCGCGATTTCAATCACTGCGCCTCTTTGGGCTCGCACGGAATATTCTCATTGTCGATGAGGCGCATGCTTATGATCCGTATATGAACATGCTTCTTCAGAATTTGCTGAGCTTTCATGCCGCGATGGGTGGGAGCGCGATTCTTCTCTCCGCAACTCTTCCGCAGCATATCCGGCAGGCAATGTTGAACAGCTATGCGAAGGGGATGGGGGGTGAACGACAGTCAATTGAATGCAATGACTATCCACTGGCCACTTGCATTAGCCGAGAGAAGGGACTCGAAGAGGCGCCAGTTAAGGCAATGCCTCAGCGGGAGAGTAGTATTGATGTCAGGATAGTGTCGGACGAAGATGAGATCGTACGCCTCACAGTAGAAGCGGCAAAGCGGGGAGGGTGTGTCTGTTGGATACGGAACACTGTACAGGATGCTATCACTGGGTACGAGACGCTGAGAGAGGTCCTTCCGGCTGACAAACTCATCCTTTTCCATGCACGGTTCGTCATGGGTGATCGATTGGACATTGAGGAAAGAGTGTCGGACTCGTTCGGGAAGAGAAGTGGGGAACTCGCGCGGAGCGGCAAGGTTCTGGTTGCCACTCAGGTTGTGGAGCAGTCTCTCGATCTCGACTTCGATCTGCTTGTCTCGGATCTGGCACCAATGGATCTCCTGATTCAAAGGGCCGGCCGATTGCATAGACACCTTCGCGACGAGCGAGGTAATCGTTTACCCGCTGGTGAGGAGCGCGATAGACGTGAGTCACCCACCTTTATTATCCATTCTCCGGAGCCGTCGGACACGGACAATGGCGACTGGTTCAAAAATGCGTTTCCCAAGGCGGCTTACGTTTATCCGAGTCATGGCTGCCTCTGGCTGACGGCGCGTATGCTGGCCAAAAAGAAAACACTAAGAATGCCGGACGATGCCCGCGAATTTGTTGAGGCTGCGTTTAGCGAGGAAGCGGACGATTTGATACCAGCCTTGTTACGCAAGAGAGACATAGAGGCAGAGGCAAAATCGCAGGCCGACAAATCACTCGCCCACATTAACAAATTGAAACTCGAGCAAGGTTATGAAGCAACACCGAATCAGTGGTTAGAAGACATGCGAACACCTACGCGATTGGGCGAACTGGAAACCACTGTGCGACTTGCCCGATGGGATGGAGTTAACTTGATTCCTTTGTATGAAAACAGCAGGTTGCCCTGGGATATGAGTCAGGTGAGCATCCGAAGCGTAAAGGTCTTTGCTGAAGCAGAGATCCACGACCCCGCGCTCAAAGAGGCGGTCGGCAAACTCAAGCTGGTATTGCCGGATAAGGGTAAATGGAGTCTCCTGATTCCGATGGTGGATCAGGGAGGCGGACGGTGGTTGGGAGAGGCGATCAACAGAAAGGATCAACCAGTTATTATATCCTACGATAAAAATCAGGGTGTGGCAGTAATAGACAAGGAGACAGAGGATGATGCATTTCAATTTGATTGATGAAAAGTGGATTCCGGTAAAGCGAAGAGACGGAACGCCGGACGTAATTAGGCCTTGGGAAATGACCGAGGGCCTCGCCGATAATCCCGTGGTAAGCTTGAACGCGCCCCGTCCCGATTTCAACGGCGCACTGATCCAGTTCTTGATAGGTTTGGTGCAAACCACTTTCGCTCCGGCAAACAAAATCGAGTGGAAGAGGAAGCTAGAAGGCCCCCCGACTCCGAATCGGTTAAAGGATGCCTTTAGAACAGTGAAGCATGCTTTCGAGCTTGGCGGCGATGGATCGCGCTTCATGCAGGATTTTGAAATGATCGAAGCGAAACCCAAGTCTATAGGTTTCATCCTTATTGACACTCCGGGAAACAAGACTAGACAGGACAACACGGACCATTTCGTCAAGAGGAGTTCCATTCATTCCTTTTGTCCATCGTGTTGTGCGACGGCGTTGTTCACAATGCAGACCAATTCTCCGGCCGGTGGAAGTGGGTACAGAACTTCCCTTCGAGGAGGTGGACCGTTGACTACCTTGCTCCTTGGGGATGAGCAGTTCAATACCTTGTGGCATGCTATATGGCTAAATGTTCTTGACACTCCTGTCTTTCTAAATATGTGTAATTCCGACAAGAACAAGGATGCAGATGTCTTTCCTTGGATTACCCACACCCGATCGAGCACGACTGAGCAGGATATGCATCCGGCCCAATATTTTTGGGCGGTACCCCGTCGCATCAAGTTGAATCTCGACGAACTGTCTTCAGGCTTTTGCGGCTTGTGCAACAGAAAAGATGAACGACTAATCACAACTTACCTCGAAGTGAACAAAGGCACCGAATACCAGGCCCCGATGAAACATCCACTTTCACCTTTCAACGGTAACACGCAGAAGGCCGTCCTGACCCAACCTGGCGGAGTGAGTTACCGGCACTGGCTTGGATTGATTGTGAATGACCCGGATGGAAAGAGAGAGCCGTCCAGAGTTGTGCACGAATTCACATCCGAGCGGCAAGAGGGAGAGTGGCATTTACGTTTATGGGCATTTGGATATGACATGGATAACATGAAAGCCCGTTGCTGGTACGACGCAACCATGCCGCTTGTGACGATCAGTTCCTCAGCCAGAAGTGATTTCGAACGGGGTGTGGCAGACCTGATCAAAGCCGCGGTCGAGATCGTTCGTAACACGCGAAGTGCCGTAAGAAATGCATGGTTTCGCCGCCCTGGAGATGTGAAAGGCGACACCTCGTTCGTAGATTCGACCTTCTGGCATGAAACCGAATCAAGTTTCTATGAGGCATCGCAAAGCCTAAAGGCAGCGCTTGAGTCAGGCAATGACACCGCTGATGCCAAAAAAGAGTGGCATAAGGTATTGTGTGATGAAGCTCTTCGAGTCTTCGACGCCAATGCATGGCGCGGTCCGATTGAGGAAGCGGACCCTAAGCGAGTTGTCCTGGCGCGCAGGGACCTACAAAATTACAATCACCGCAAGAAAATCAAAGGGTTACTTGGTTTTCAGGTTGATGAGGAGATTTCAAAAATACGAAAACAGAGAATCCGAAAATCTGTCTGATTAACTTCACGAAACCAACAACTGTGGAGGAACCATGAGTGAACGTTACCTGAGTTTTAGGAAAAACTCCCCGGAACTGCAGGAATTGAGAGAGTGGTGGGAAGCACTCAACGAGAACCGCGGAGAACGTGCCGAGCTGCGTCGTTGCCATTCACTTGCCGAGGTAGTCTTCTCTCCTGCGTATCATCAGCTTCGGCGCGTTGTGGAAGGCTACGGAAGAGTGGACTACGATGGCCTTGCTTTAGTTGCCGGCCTGGTGGCGCGCATTAAGACATATACCTATGGGATTAGTGTAGCCGAGCAGATGGCAACAGGGAAACAAGATGGTTCCGCGAGAGTAAGCGGGCTTCGCTTCAGGCGACTACTGAAGGTTAAAGAAAAGGAGGAACTGCTGGGTGTTATGACCCGTGTGATCGCCCTTCTCGGCGGAGCAGCCGATATTCAGAGCCTTGCGCAAGGCATGTATTTTTGGAATGATAGTACACGAAAAGACTGGGCATTCCAATACTACTCCAAGGGGCCACAGGAAAAATAAGAATGCTTTCACATCCAACTTTCAAATCTAAAAGGAGAAATCGCATGAGCACATTTATCCAGTTGCATCTGCTGACTTCCTATCCACCCTCTAACCTTAACCGAGACGACCTCGGGCGCCCGAAAACAGCCGTAATGGGCGGGAAGAATCGGCTTCGGATTTCATCACAAAGTCTTAAGCGAGCGTGGCGTACATCGGACATTTTCGAAGAGGCACTTGCAGGGCACGTGGGGATCCGCACCAAAGAAATGGGAATTGAAATTGTTAAGGCTTTACTCGAAAAAGGAGTAACGGATGGCAACGCCAGAAAGTGGGCTAAGCAGATAGCCGAAGTCTTTGGCAAGCTGAAGGCAGAGAACAAGCAAAACCCCATGGAAGAACTCGAAATTGAGCAACTCGCTCACTTCAGCCCTGAAGAAAGGCAAGATATCTTCAAGCTAGTGGACAAACTTGCTGAGAAGAAGGCTGCACCAGTTGACAAAGATTTGCAGCTTCTTAAGAAGAATCACAAAGCTGTGGACATTGCGATGTTTGGCAGGATGCTTGCAAGTTCACCAGCGTACAACACTGAAGCTGCTGTCCAGGTTGCGCACGGCATCACTGTGCATGAGGTAGCTGTTGAAGACGACTACTTCACTGCTGTTGATGATCTAAACAAAGGAGAAGAAGATTTAGGAGCGGCACATATTGGCGAGACCGAGTTTGCCGCGGGTTTGTTCTATGTCTATTTGTGTGTCAACCGCGACCTACTCCTGCAAAACCTGAGTGAAGATACAGCTCTTACCGATAAGGCACTGGCAGCACTGGTTGAGTCCGCAGCGGAAATCGCTCCAAACGGCAAGCAGAACAGTTTCGGCTCGCGCGCCCGTGCATCGTATATCCTGGCGGAAAAAGGGAGCGAACAGCCTCGGTCACTGTCCGTGGCGTTCTTGAAGCCGATCAAATCAGAGGACGTTCTTGCCAAAGCTATTGAAGAGCTTGAGAAACGTCGTGACCTTTTCGACACTGTCTACGGCAAGTGCGCCGATGACCGGAGAGTAATGAACGCAGAAACCGGAGAGGGAACCTTGAGTGACATAATCAACTTCGCAAAGGAGTGAACCATGACGGAGTATTTGGTTTTTAAACTTTACGGTCCGATGGCGGCGTGGGGCGACATCGCGGTAGGTGAGTATCGCCCGAGTTTTGCCCATCCATCTAAATCGGCTGTCATCGGGTTGCTTGCAGCCGCATTGGGAATCCGGCGGGATGAGGAAGAGCGTCAGCGTTCGCTCGCAGAGTCGTGCTCGTTCGCGGTCCGTGTTGACGCGATGGGGACTCTCTTGCGAGATTATCATACGGTTCAGGTCCCTTCTGCCAAGAAAGGAGTCACGCATTACACTCGTCAGTCAGAGCTTCTTGCTGAAAAGGTGAACACCATTCTTTCCACCAGAGATTACCGTTGCGATGCCGCTTATACTGTGGTGCTACGATTACGCGAAGGCGCACCTTATGACGCACAGATGCTCGCTGAGAAATTAAGCAAGCCGAATTTCCATCTCTACTTGGGACGCAAGTCCTGTCCATTGGCGCTGCCGCTGCAGCCGAAGGTGGTACAGGCTGCCAACTTCAAGGAAGCTTTTGACGAGGTAAGTTTCGAAAAGGATGATCTACTACGTTTGCTCCTGTCATCACAGGTGGGCATCTACTGGGAGAATGAAGACGAAAGCGGCTATGAAAGTGAGCACATTGTCACGCGGCGAGATGAACCGATCAGCCGTAAGCGTTGGCAGTTCAGCGAGCGCCACGAAAACTACACAGGCGTACGAAAGGAGGGGTGACCTATGTATTTCAGTCTGATCCGATTGCGGCGGGACGTGTCGCCGAATGATCTGATTGCACTTACCAATGGCGATGCCTATCAAATGCATAAAGTAATCTGGAATCTGTTCGGCGATAACCCTGATCGGAAGAGGGATTTTCTGTATCGTTACGAACCCGTGAAGGGATGGCCCACATTCTACACGGTTTCATCCAGGGAACCTAATGATCCTGGCGGCCTTTGGGACATTCTCTCAAAGCAATACACTCCCAAGATCTCAGGCGGAGAACGCTTCGCGTTCACTCTCCGAGTCAACCCAATTCGCAATAAGCGGGACGAGAATGATCGACATCACCGACATGATGTTGTGATGGATGCTAAAACTCACCTTCGATTCAAGGAATTACCGGAAGACCAGAGACCGCGAATTGCAGCTCTCGTTCAGGAAGCGGGCACGGCTTGGCTGAAGTCTCGCGAAAGCGAGTTCGGGTTCCTCATAGAAGAGGATAAGGAAAAACCTAAGGTAAGGGCGGATTGCTATGTTCAACACAAGCTGTTCAAAGACAAAGGACCAAAGCCGATAACTTTCAGTACCCTCGATCTTAATGGATTCCTTACCGTTGTGAATCCGGAAAGATTCATTGAGAAGTCATTGTTCCAAGGCATAGGTCCCGCGAAGGGTTTCGGCTGCGGGCTTATGATGATAAGACCAATTAGGCACCGTGAGCAACATTGAGAAGTACTCACCAAGGAGAGTACGAACCGAAGTAGGAGACTTGGTTGCTTAATTCATACGCTACGCAGCCTGAATTTGTGGTACACTGATTATGGACGATTAGAAAGGAGAATGACTAATGCCTCGATATTGGGTGATGGCACCATATCAGTCCGACAGTCCCGCACTATTTGAAAAGGTATGGCAGTTCGATCTCGCTAATAACCTGATCTCGATAGGGTGGAGTGATGTCGGAGATGTAACAAAGTTGACCAAAGACGCTCTTTATAAAACTGTAGCTTATCCTGATAATCCCCCGCAAACAAACTCGCTAATTGTCAATATGCTTTGGGCGTTCTACCATGAAATGGTACCTGGAGACTTTGTTCTGGCTCGGAAGGGCCGCAAAGTCCTTGTTGCGGTTGGGAAGGTCACACAAACTGCATCCTATCATCCTGCCAAGAATCCTTCTGCCCAGCACTCTGGATTTCTTGGAGTTGAGTGGCAAGATAAGCCCAGTAACAAAGTTTTCGCTGAGATTGTTTTTCCCATGCACACTCTCAGTGAGATAACTGAATCTCAGTTCCAAAGCCTCTTGGAAGGATCGGGTGCCGACCATCTTGCTCAGGAACCCAGCGAACTGCTGGAAGATCCAAATGCTTTCGTACTTGAAAAGTACTTGGAGGACTTCATCGTTACAAATTTCCAGACAATCTTCAAGGGAAAGTTAATGATTTACCAAGATGCAGCGGGAAATAGTGGTCAGCAGTATTCGACGGACATTGGTTCGATTGACATTCTAGCTACGGAGCCTCAATCCGACACATTTGTGGTGATCGAGCTGAAGAAAGGCCGTCCATCCGACCAAGTTGTAGGCCAGATGCTTCGGTATATGGGATGGGTAAAACAAAATCTTTGCAAGGCCGATCAGGTTGTGAAGGGACTCGTTGTCTGCCAAGACCGGGATCTAAAACTGGAATATGCACTAGCAATGACAAAGAATATCGACGTTAGATACTATCGTGTATCTTTCAAACTCAGTGAAATCCCGTGAAGACAACATCGTGATGGATGCTTGGTGTAACAGGGTGAGCATGAAAGGTATCTTTATGTCACCCCTGACGGGGTTCAAACATTTTTGTTTTAATTTATTCTACAAATATGTCGCTCCTACGGAGCTATTGTCATCGCCCCAAAATAAAGTGTGCCAGACCAATCCCGTTAGGGATGACATATCTATAGATTTCGTCACCCCGCCTCATTCAAACTCCTTTAGGAGTGACATAACAGATGCTGGTTAAGATCAATATTGGTATTGTATTTGCCCAACGTAACGGCTCGGTATCGATTCTCCGTTCGCGACATTTAATGTGGCCGGATGGCTTCGGCAAAATCGACGGCTCAAGACGGCGCGAAACCCCGCAGGGGTTTTGTGATTTGGCAAGCCGTCCAAGCTTGACCCGCCATCGGCGGGTTCATTGGATGGCAACTTCGCCGGAAAGCGAGATATCATAACTATGGAACCAATTCTTCCTCCACTCAAACCCATCCCGATAAAGGACAGGGTCTCAGTTCTATTTGTCGAGAAAGGGAACCTCGACGTTATCGACGGCGCCTTCGTCGTCGTTGACAAGAACGGAGTGCGGACACATATACCCGTCGGCAGCGTAGCATGTCTCATGCTGGAACCCGGAACTCGCGTCTCGCACGCGGCCGTGACGCTTGCGTCGCGGGTGGGATGCCTGCTTGTCTGGATAGGAGATGGCGGCGTGCGGCTGTATGCGTCGGGACAACCCGGCGGAGCAAGAGCGGATAGGCTATTGTATCAAGCGAAGCTGGCGCTAGATGACAATGCACGCCTCAAGGTCGTTCGCAAGATGTATGCGTTCAGATTCAAAGAAGAGCCGCCCGCCAGACGGAGTGTTGAGCAGCTTCGCGGTATCGAGGGCGTCCGGGTCCGCAAGATGTACGATCTCATTGCCAAACAGTACGGTGTGAAATGGAAGTCAAGAAACTATGACTATACCGAATGGGAGAGCGGGGATGTGGCCAATCGGTGCCTGAGCTCCGCGACGGCGTGCTTGTACGGGATCTGCGAAGCGGCAATCCTCGCTGCAGGATACGCACCGGCAGTCGGGTTTATACACACAGGTAAACCGCAATCGTTTGTGTACGACATCGCAGACCTTTTCAAATTCGACACGGTTGTCCCAGTTGCGTTTAGAATTGCCGGTGACAACCCTACGAACCCCGAGCGCGAAGTCCGTCTTGCGTGCCGGGACACCTTCAGACAGTCTCGGATTCTCGACCGCATTATTCCGACGATCGAAGAAATCCTGGCAGCAGGAGGATTGCAGGTGCCGGAAGCTCCGGTCGAATCGGTCGAGATGGCAATTCCAAACAAGGAGAACATCGGCGATGACGGTCATCGTAGTTGAGAACGTTCCTCCCCGGCTGAGAGGCCGGCTGGCGATATGGCTGCTTGAGGTAAGGGCAGGCGTTTACGTTGGAGATGTATCGAGAAGGGTGCGCGAGATGATTTGGGCAACTATAGAGAAAGGCGTGGACGAGGGGAACGCCGTGATGTCCTGGAGCACAAATACAGAGTCGGGATTTGATTTCATGACATGCGGCAAGAATCGAAGGATTCCTGTGGAGATGGATGGCCTGAAGCTGGTGTCCTTTCTCCCGCCCGAAGAAGAGGGAGGAGAGGATGCGCCGTTTGGCGACGAATAGGCTGAAAGTAGCCGGTAGGAGAGCAAGGTGGACGTTGCTGACGTAATTTCAATGGGTTACAGGAAGTGTGTTCCCCGTGAGCGCGGGGATGAACCGTTATAGGCTACGCTGCCAATAAATCCACCGTCGTGTTCCCCGTGAGCGCGGGGATGAACCGCTCGGCGAACGGAAGTGGCGCGGGGTCTTCGAGTGTTCCCCGTGAGCGCGGGGATGAACCGTTGTCCGCCGCGTCGAAGTTCTGCGGAGCCATGTGTTCCCCGTGAGCGCGGGGATGAACC
>JAHECO010000069.1 GCA_024641705.1 Candidatus Kryptoniota bacterium | reverse complement strand
GACGAAAAGCGGCCTGCCGCTGCCCAGCACTATCGGATTGACCATGATCCTTAGCTCGTCTACCAACCCCTCTTCGAGCAGGGCAGAACTGAGGTTCGCGCTTCCGAATACGCCGATCGCCCGTCCCTGCATCTCCTTCAGTTTCGACACTTCGCCGGCAGCGTTGCCGCGGACAATACTGGTGTTTTTCCATTCAGCCTTAGTCAGCGTTCTGGAGAAGACCACTTTCTCGATCGAATTCATCTTGCCGGCCACGATAGGATCGTTCTCGATGGCGGTCGGAATCGGCCAGTAGCCTGCCATCAACTGATAAGTAACCCTCCCGAAGAGCAGCGTACCGGTCTCATCGAGCTGCCTGATCGCGAACTCGTTGAACTCTTCGTCGGCATTGTGCCAGTAGCTTTCCATGAGCTGGTATGTGACGCGGCCGAACAACACGGTGTCGACGTTTTCGAATGCGTCGGTGACGAAGTCATGGAGTTCATCGTCGGCAGCCACCGCCACGGTATGGTCGGCGAATCCATCCAGCGAAATGTTCATCAACATTACCAGCCTTCTCATTTTGCGCTTCGCCTCTTGGGCTTCGATTTGGATTGCCGCTCTACGTTCTGGGCAATCCGTTCCTTCACCAGCCTCCGTACCAGCGTGGAAGGCAGAGGCTTGTCGGGGTGGAAGCGAATAGTTCCCTTGCTCGTGTCGTACCCTTTCAGCATATCCTTGTGTGCCTGCACGATTCCGCCGGGGTAGAAGGCGCAGTGGTTCTCCGCAGCGCCGAACCAGACGAGCATTCGTCCGTCGAGCCGGAAGGCGGGAAGACGGTAGCTGATGCATTCCTCGGCCCCGGGCGCCGCAGCCTTTATGATCTTACGGAGTCTCTGAAGCGCTGCCCGCTTGTCGGCGCTGAGGTTCGCCAAATACTCGTCGATCGTTTCCGGCTTGCGGTTCATCGCAATTATCCTCTGTAATTATGCCGATGGCAGATGCCTAATGCTGCTTCGGGTAGGTGTAATTCACCATCCAGTGTATTCCGAACTTATCGGTAAACATTCCGAAATACGCGCCCCAGAATTCATCCTTCAGAGGTGTCTCGATTTTTCCGCCGGCGGACAATCCGTCGTATATTCGCTTTGCCTCTTCCTTGCTGTCCGCCTCTATCGAAATGTTGAAGTTATTGCCGAAAGTCAGTTTGTGTCCCATGGATTCGAGTGCATCCGTACCCATCAACACGTTTCCTTTCCCGATCGGCAGAGCTACGTGCATGAGCTTCTTCTTCTCTTCCGCGGATAATTTGTCCGCCGCAGGGGTATCGCCAAATCGCTGCAGTGCAGCGAACTCTCCGCCGAACACAGATTTATAGAAGTTGAATGCTTCCTCGGTGTTCCCGGGAAGGTTTATGTAAGGATTGAACGTGGCCATGATGTATCTCCTCCTCAAAAAGTTGAATGTTTATTTTTGGATTCTGAATTCAAAATTGAGAATTTAGAATTCAACATTCTCATTGTTCATATGCCTTTTCCAGCTCCGCGATGTTGAACTTCTTCATCTTGAGAAACGCCTGGGTCACGCGGGCGACTTTTTCCTTGTCCTCATCCTTCTGCATTTTGTGCAGCGCTTTCGGGACGATCTGCCAGGACACGCCGTACTTGTCTTTCAGCCAGCCGCATTGCTCCGCTTTGGGATCCGCCGAGAGTATGTCCCAGTAGTAGTCGATCTCCTCCTGGGTATCGCACGTCACGACGAAAGATATTGCCTCGTTAAACTTGAAAACCGGCCCGGCACTCATAAGCTGCAATTCATGGCCGAGTATCTCGATTGTCACGATCTCAACAGTGCCCGAAGGTGTGTTGTGGAGGGTCGTGTTCTCCATTATCTTCGAGTTCGGGAAAACGGAAGTGTAGAACTTCGCCGCCTCGCCGGCCTCTTTGTCGAACCACAAGAATGTGCTCAAGTGTGGCATTTCATTCACCTATTGTCGTCTTATTTCAAGAATGAGTCAAGTATCCGCGAAGACTTCTTCAGCATCCTATGTTCTGCCCTTTCCCGAGCGGCGTTCTTCGCTCTCAGCCGTCATGGAGCCCAGGTCGGCTGCGGGACGTATTTCCCAACACCCGCCACCCATGTACAGGGAGGGGTGCTTCGAGAGAAGCTGTATCGCATGGTTGAGGTCGACAGCTTCCAGCATCATTATTCCGCCGATCTGCTCTTTCGTTTCCGCGAACGGGCCATCGGTCACATGCACTTTCCCGTTCTGCGGGTGGTGCAGCGTCGCGGCATTTTTCGCGCTCTGCAGGGCTTCGCCGCCTGCGTAATGACCGTTTCTGCGGAGCTCTTCGTCGTAAGTGAAACACGCATCCGTGAAAGCCTGCCGATCGCCGTCGGACTTTCCTTCCCAGGCTTTCTCGTCTATGTACCCAAGGCAAATGTATCTCACTTCGCGGTCCCTTTCCTTTTTTCTATCTCGGCGGTGACGACAGGATTCTCCGCGACCTTCCTGACATCTTCCGGGAATTCCGAAACCTCGAACACCTGCCGCACTTCGATCACCGCGCCCGAATTGACTTTCACCGCGGGGCAGCGCTTCGCCCACTCGACGGCTTCCTCCTTCGACTTAACGTCTATCATCCAATAGCCGCCTACCACTTCCTTGGTCTCTACAAATGGTCCGTCCGTAACGGCTGTCTTTCCGTCCCTGTAAGTCACGCGCGCGCCTTTCAGCATCGGGTGGAGGCTGTCCAGCGAAATAAGCACGCCGGCTTTCGCCAACTCCTCGTTGTACTTCATCATCTCGGCGACTGCTTCCGCCGGAGGTGCAAAGCCCTCTGCAGCCTTCTTCTGCGCCGGCGCCGAAGGCTGGTATTCGGGGGGTATCATGAACATCATAAATCTCATTTGTGTATCTCCTGTTTGTTTTGTCCACTAGTTAGTCGTTCGGGATAGCGGGTTTTCGACATACAGGACGAAGTTTTTTTGCCGGACCTGAAAGTCTTACTTATCCGATTCATAACAGAGGAACACGTTCCCGTTCCTGAAGGTTCGCGACTTTGTCAGCTTCAAAGTCAACCCCTTTTCGATGCCTTCGAACACCGTCCTCCCTTTTCCGAGAACCACCGGTGTCACGACAAATTGGAATTCATCTACCAATCCCTCCCGGGTCAACTGTGAGACTATGCTTCCGCTTCCCAGAATGACCATGCCATTCCCTGTGCCTTCCTTCATTTTCCGGACTTCTGCAACAATGTTGTCTCTTACGATTCTGGTGTTGTTCCACCTGGTGTTCTCGAGCGTTCTCGAGAACACGACCTTCTCCGACTTGTTCATCCCCCGGGCGACACTTGGATCGTTCTTGATAGCTTCAGGCGTCGGCCAGTAGCTCACCATGTGGTCGTATGTAATTCTGCCGAATAACAGCGTGCCGCCGCCACTGGCGTTGTTCGAGACAAAAGAATCCCATTCCTGGTCTTTCACTCTATTGTATGCCCAACTCATATCGCCGTTCACATCGGTAAAGTATCCGTCGAGCGACACGGACTCGAATACCGCCAGTTTCCTCATCGCGTTTAACCTCCTCATTTTTTAACATCTGCTCAAAGTACGTGGCTCCCATCATCCGGGAAGTGCCTGCGGGGCCCGCCTGACAATAAGGTCAGCAGGACAAACCGCCGAGCCGTCGCTCAAGAAACCTGCGTTCCGGTCCCTGTCGAGTAAGCGATAGCGCGCGCTCGTAAGAGGTGCGGGCCTCGGCCGCTCTTCCGAGTCTCCTGCAGAGCTCGGCACGCGCGGAATGCGCAAGATGGTAATCTACCAGCTCACCACGCGCAAGAATGTCATCTATCAATTCCAGCCCCGCTTCGGGCCCGTCGCGCATCGCCACTGCGACGGCACGATTCAATTCCACAACCGGGGATGGGTTCATTCTCATCAGGACGTCGTAAAGCGCGGCTATTTCGGCCCAGTCGGTCGATACTGCATCGGCTGCTTCCGCGTGTATGGCGGAGATCGCCGCCTGCAGCGTGTAAACTCCGAAGCGCCGCGAGGCAAGCGCCCTCTCCACGAGCTCCACTCCTTCCGAAATCAACTCCCGATTCCACAGCGACCGGTCCTGGTCTTCGAGCAGCACCAAATCTCCGCTGCGTGTAGTACGGGCAGCTCTCCTCGACTCGTTCAGGAGCATCAGCGCGAGAAGTCCCATGACCTCCGGTTCGGGGAGCAACTCCATAAGAAGTCTTCCGAGGCGGATCGCCTCGAGCGAAAGGTCGGGCCGCGTCAACGACTCGCCCGACGATGCCGAGTAACCTTCGTTGAAGATGAGATATATGACCTGTAATACGGTATCTAACCGCTCCGGTCGCTCGTGTTCCGACGGGACCTGATAAGGGATCCTCGCCTCGCGTATCTTCGTCTTGGCACGAACGATGCGCTGCGCAAGTGTCGGCGGCGTCGTGAGGAACGCGTGTGCTATTTCTTCAGTTGTCAGCCCGCATACTTCGCGCAGTGTAAGCGCCAGCCGCGCCTCGGATGCAAGCGCGGGATGACAGCACGTGAATATCAGCCGCAGCCTGTCGTCTTCGATTCCCTCGTTTTCGAAGCCGGTTTCATCCCCGGTGTCGGCCGCCACATGTTCGGCGAGCGGCTCGAGCGAGGTTTCGAACTTCGTGCGCCTCCGTAGCTGATCGATTGCCCTGAAGCGGCCGGTGGAAACTAGCCATGCTCTGGGATTTGAGGGGACACCTTCATCCTGCCACTTCTCCGCCGCCACGCTGAAAGCCTCGTGCATCGCGTCCTCTGCCGCGTCGAAATCGCCGAGAAGGCGGATCAGTGTCGCCAGTATCCTGCGGGACTCAGCCCGGTAAATATCGTCCAGCAGCCTTCGTATGTGTTGCGGGGAATCGTTCATCAAAGCATTTTGCCGGCTGGTCGGCTAAAGCTCTCCCTTCCGCCCGGCCCGGTGCTTCGCCATTACCGCGTCGATGCTCCATGGTCCGGGCCCTTCGGCAGAAATGTAGAGCCAGGCGAAACAGTAAAGGAAGGCCAGTTCACCTCCACTCAGGATCGGCCAGAAGTTCCTGGGGAAGTGCACCTGGAAAAAAGCGACGGCCATCTCTCCGGCCAGGATGAAGGCGACCGGGCGTGTGAATAGACCGATCAGCATCAGGAGCCCGCCGAAGGTCTCGAGCACACCTGCCAGGCCCATTTCTGAAAACAAATGCACGGTCCTACCGGGACCGCCCATCCCGGCCGGAAAGGCGAACAATTTCATCGTACCGTGCGCCATGAACGTTAGAGCGGCTGCGATCCTCAGAATGCTGCGGAGATAGGGCGAGAAATTCTGCCAGGTCGCTATAATCTTTTTCATGCAGCGCGCCTCGCTTTCTTTACAAGCGGGGGGACCCCCGTCGTCGGCAGCAAGGATCGGCCTTCTATCTTCTCGCTATTCATTTCGTTCTGGTCCTGGATTGTATTCTGCCGGTCATTGGTCGGCAGATTGATTTTGGATTGACGCATTTCCTGTATTCGCACTGGATGCATGTGACTACATGAACCTTTTCTTTGTCTTCATATAATTAACTATAATATCGAGTCTCTTGTTCCTCGTATCTGCCGTCTTCGCCGAATAGTAAACCATCGAATAATGCTTTTTTAGAGATTCGCTCAGGGCGTCGAATTCCGTCAGGTTTCCGGTTTTTTCCTTCAGGAGCTTTCTCAGCCCTTCGATATTTATGAAATCTTCTCTCTCGTCTCTTCTATCCCATATCCCGTTCCGTTTGGCTTCTTCAATCGGCTTAATTCCGAAACTGGTCACGATACCTTTCGCCCTGAGTTTCTCTACGAGTTTCTTGTTTGTCTCAGACCATTTGCTGTTACTCTTTCGTTTCGAAAACTTTCGTACGTATACCTTCTCATCAATCCTCTTTATCAGGGAATCGATCCATCCGAAACAGAGAGCTTCTTCCAGTGATTCCTGATACGAGATTCCCTTCCTTCCGTCTTTGTAGTATTCGATCCAGATTGATTCGTCCTGCCGACAATTGTTCTTCAGCCATTTTCGGAATTCACTCCTGCTCAGGAAACGAAGTCTTTTCTCCATGATTCATTCCTTCGGCATTCATTTGCGGTTGACGTCCGCGCGAATCACGCCTGCATACAGAGACCCTTCAGCGAAGGCAGGCGCCGTTGCTCCCGGTGTCATGCGTTCTTTGTGTTGCTTTGATATCCATAATTCAGGTCGCAGGGTTCTCTGATACCGCCGGCTCTCTTCGTCTTCTTTTCTTGTAGATGTAGCCAAGCGTGGCACCAAACGCCAAATAGCCGACGAGCTGATAGAGCAGCCAAAATGTCTGATCGGGAACATTTACAGTACCGTAGACTAACGGGTGAGAGACATTCCACAGCGACATAACAAACCAGAATACGAATCCATACCAGAGTCCACGGAGGATCCCGTCCATTTTTGTCCGCAGAGGAAGCATTTCGTATACAAAAGTGAAGAGCAAGCCAAAAAACCAGCCGATCAACAGTTTTGTCCAAACGAAGTAGAATGCGTTGATTTGTTCCGGTTTAAACTTGCCTGGAGGAGCAAATTGTGGTCCATAGATGATCCGGGAAAATATTGCGCCTCCGACAAAAAGGAAAATCCCCATCGTTATGCCTGAAACAGTTCCGGCCATAACAATTTTCTTAAGCTGCATGATAGATCTCCTTTCTAAATGGAATTCTTCATCTTGCACCGGGAACGCTATGGCGCATGTGGCATTCCTTTAAGGACTTAGATAGTGTGCCACCGCCATAACGAACGGAATAAGTAGCTCCGGGATGAGATAACCAAGCCACAACGCTTTGGGTTCAGGTAAGCCAACTTTACGAATCGACAATAGCCTTCCAAGACCTGCCAATAGGACACCGAGAGCAAGCAAATAAATCAGAAAGCCTTGTTGGCGAATTGTAAGCGCTGCCCAAAGGCAGATAATGCCTGTGGATAAATATACGCCTGCCATGAAGCGGTGAACGTTATCCAGTCGCGGCGATGTCTCGGGTTGCCCAAGGTACAACTGAAGAGAGCCACCGAAAATTGCAATGCCACTTACCAGGAAAAGGCAAACCTGAACGATGATTTGACTAGCGGTGATAGTGGTTTGTGGAGACATATATACCTATCAAATTACGTTTCTGAGAATCCTTGGACATCGGCGTGTTAATCGGCTCGGGTAAGGCAATCTCTCATCCGGAAAATTACAGTGGCTGACAAATAGATAATACACCTTATAAAGGCGACATGAAATATAGCTCTGTCCGCGCAGCGAGAGGGTAAACTGCAATTCCTCTTTTTGGCCACCGACTTGAGAGATCGGGAGCTAACTCTCTTCGGGCGCGATATTGAGTAAAACATACTCTGGAAAAAGTCGTCGTGCTTTGACGCCATAAAAGTGCGGGGCTCGACGGGTGCGGCAAAGCGGGAAGGAGACCGTGACTATGCCGTCCATGGCCAAGTCCTTCGTGTAAGTATCCTCGAAGGTGTTCAGAACATTCCTTGCGTTAACTCCGTAGCTGAACTTCAGATTAAAGCTCCTGTTCTCGGGAGACGTGCCCGAATCGGAACACGACGCCACGAGCAAAGCAAGAACAATAATCGAGGAAAAAAATTTCATGGTAAGTCCTCCTTTCTAACACCTCTGGCGGCATGCCAGCTACGCTAGGTGGCAACAATGGAGTCTGTCCGCGCGGTTCGCACGGACGGATTGAACGACCACCTTGAGTATGGAATCACAAAGGTGGTGATGCGGTGTCTTAGACGAAGCCAAACCACCTCGGATGCACTTTGAACTGAAGGGATTAACCACTTTACCTCACCACGAGAATCTTCCCCCAGGCCGGGCTCTGGTTGTTCACAACCACGCTGTAAAAATAGACTCCGTTGTCTACCAGTCCGCCCGTATCATCCCTACCGTTCCACGGTACGTCTTGTTCGCCCGCATTTTGGGGAAGGTTTTGAACCAGGGTCCTCACTACGTGCATTGAAAAATCAAATATTCTTATCGTCACGGAGCTTCCGCCGGACTTGATCGAATAATGGATGCGTCCGACGTCCAGCCGGGGCGAGAAAGGATTTGGATAGAAGTAAGTGGAATTAGAATTGCCAACGCTCACATAAGTTCTAAAAACATGCCACCTGTCCGCCAGGAACCCATAGCCGTTGTCCACCCCTCTTGCAACTCCATCGTTGGAACTGACCCAAACGGTATCCCCTTCCACTGCAACAGCGTTGAACGTCTGCGAGAGATTGGATTGTCGGGTTGCCTCGTCGTATATGCTTGTGATTACCTGTGAGGAGCTCCCGAAATCAGAAGTGCGAAAGAGCCCGTCATCAGAGGCGCCATAAACGATATTTCCATTTAAAGCCATGCTATGAAAAATATGACCGCTGAGAATATGATGCCATGTAGCCCCTTCGTCTGCGGTAAAGCTGAGAGCGGAAGTCTCGCTCTCATCAACGGCATTTCGAGTCACCGCCCAAATATAATGTTTGCCACGGTAGTTATCTCCCGTTATCCATAATACCCAATCACCTGAGATTCCAACTCTGTTTTGGTGATTGAATACATACCAGGATGCGCCATTGTCGGTTGTCTTATCGATGCCGTTGACAGTTCCGACATAAAGAACGCTGTCTCCGTCGGAATAGAGCGAGAATGCCTCTTGGTTAAGGTTGGCCTCCGTCGTATTGAATATTGTATTGGCTTGTACGGATAGCTGAAACGTGTAACTGCTGTCCTGGCTGATATAGTCAAGACTATCCGGAGGAAGTACAACCCTCTGCCATGTCTTGCCGAGGTCGCTGCTTCTTCTCAATCCGCCTCCCCAGTTGGCTGTATAAAGACACCCTTTATGAAAGACGGCTGAATAGCTGATATTCTGTACGGGCGTAAGGATGGGCAAGGCTTTCAGGGCATCTTTGCCAAAGATAACTGTTGTATCCGTGGAATCGTCGCGACTTTGGGTGGTATAGGTCCATGTTGTTCCATTGTTGGTAGACACATATAATCCACCTCCAACATCGGCCGGAGTGCCGCCTAAGATAATCTGCGGAGCAGCGATCGCTGCCGCGATTGTGTCTCCGTGAAATGCCATTGCCGAAACTGATGAATCAGTCGGGCCGTCAACTCCCCAGTAGGAGCGGAAACTCGCTCCACCATCGGTCGTAGCATCCAACCCCTTGGCGGTTGCCAGATAGACAGTTCCCCTGTGGATGACAATCGGATACGCCGAGTTACTTAGGAGTTGGCTTGAGTTGGAAACGGAGTCGTTGTTGATTGCTTTGAGCCGAAAAGTTTCCGGTGATACTTGGGCTTTGGCTGTCGCAATGAGACATAACGAAACCAGCATGATGGCTAGAGATGACTTCACGCACGATTTTCGATGCAGCATCAGAGGAGTGGGGTCATGAGACCGGCTGGAGTCGCCAGCACCTTTGATGCTTCGGTGGTCGGACAGAATTCCGCAGCCGCAAGTGGCAGAACGACACTTCCATAACCGTGCCTGCCGGTCAACGAATTCCTTTTGATATCCCTTCATGAAGCCTCGTGGTTGGGTTTGCCTAACGAGTGCCGTGATGCCGGCTGTCATACGCCGCGCAGCCGAGGGTGTGCTGGCAGTCTTGTTGTCATATAGGCCGTAATGATTGCAAGGACGGCAGATCCGAGCATTATGATATGAAACCATCCAAGAGTATTTTGCCCATATTGTACAAATAGATAAGGGGCCAAGAAATTGTTCGAAAAGTGAACAAGCATTGCGGGAAATATTGAATTGAATCTCCAACAGATCCAACACATTAATAGTGCATCAGGCAGTAGAGCAATCATGCAGCAGTTTCTAGTAGAGGCTCACTCACTGATTTGCTCCGTTGAGGGCGACTATCATCTAATTGCACCGACTGTGGCACCTAGGTCGAGACTGTTTGCCATGTTAGGCGATGTGCGAACGTGGACGCACTTCATTATGACCCGAGGCCTCCTATTTCCCAGCCCTTTTCTTCCCAGGCTTTCCTCATCACGGAATTCCGTTTGAGAAATTCATCGACCACTTCCTTCGGTACCAGATTCAACGGACAGGAGAAATTGACGCACTGAGAACAGGTGTATTTTCGCAAAGTCCAGAAGAATATTATACCGCCCCAGAGCGCGAGGGAAGCCAAAACATATTGTCCCCCAAGAATCAGAAACGGAAAAGGATAGCCGCACAATACAGCAAAGCCTATAAGGAGCTGGATCTTCTCTGAAACGCTCATCGGCTCAGGATGATATTTCCAAACTTTAGGGGAACCATAATTGGCGATACAATGCAATACGCGTCCTTCTTCAGCATAGTAGGGGCAGTGGCTGCAAAGAATACGGATTTCCCAGAGCGTGAAAAAGAAGATCATAAATCCTACCTCACCCAAGATATACCACCCATAACCGCCTAACATCATCCCGATGAATGCTGGAACAGCAAACGTCCAGAAAATACCCGCGAAGTGAAGCAGGTCCCCCAACTTGTAGTGACATTTCAGACGGCCGGCGATAGAGCAGACTTCACACTCAGAATTCGGTCGCCAAGTGCATATGTTGTAAGGATTATTGTTTTGCGCTTTTTCTTTCATGATTCATTATTCCTTAATTATTCAGATTGCGCATCTCGCCTCACGTGTGCGAGAACCATGTCGTGCCGCGCATCCCTAAGTTGCATAGCTGATAAGCGCGGTGAGCGCCTCTGGCGCCATCCCGACATATAAAACATTTTGACGGGACATGGAGCGAGTTTCCTATTGAGCCTGTCCCGATGAGCGCCTTGCGCCATCCCGACGTATATATAATTTGGACGGGACACGCTCTTGGTCGGGAAGCGTCTTTTTTGCGGTTGATATGCGCAGGCAAAGTTCTGCGTCGATTGCGTCTTGCGGCACATCGTTCAACCTCTTGGCCTTCTTGGAAACAACATCGGTGTTCTGGATTTGTACTCCAAATACGATGCCCCAAATCGAATCTCCAATTCCCGTTCTTCATACACTTTCACGTAGGTAAGCAATGCTGGTGCAAACAGGATGAGGACCCAGAGTACAAACAATATTGATTGAAACCAGACCCCCAATGAGATACCGAAAGCCAGGACTGCAAACACCATGGGATTACGCGTCCACGCATACAGCCAATCTACCGCCAATTTCCGACTAAGCGCAATTGCAAAAGGTGCACCAAGTCCTTTCACGGCAAGGTTTATCACAGTCAGCAGAGTAGCACCGCCAGTGACAATGACCAACAGTAAGCCGATTTCAGTTGGTACGGGGAGTAACCAGCCAGACCAATCTTGATTAGTTTTTATTGCTCGAACTACTGCTACGCCAGCTAGAATCACTACGGTATAGTGGACAAACGTAGTTATCCAAGCGACACGGCTCGTTGTTGGCTTTTTGTCAAGCATCTTTCTCCCAAGCCAAGCGATTGGAAATATCAATAAGATTCCTCCAACAATGATTGATATATCCATGATGTTTGAAAGCCGTTGATTGAGCACCCACGACCAGAGAAATATGACGAGAACGAAAAGGGTAATCCGAACAAATGCCTCAAGGATATGTTTCATGGCAATTACAACCGCCTATTATCTGTTGGCGAAGCCGCCCAAGTATTGTTTCTATGGATTCCAGACAATACCACTTTCTAGCTTCGTTTCATCAGATGTGCCGCAAAACGCTCTGTCAAATGTATCTTTGCTTGCGCATAACGTCCGCGATGTTGCATCGTCTAGTTATCTTTCGATGGCATACACTTCGCCACTGTTCGCATCAATTCTTAACATGAGAAAGTTCGAGTAGTTATCATTGGACTGATAAGCTATGTACCACTCTGTTCTCGGATTCGGCACGACAGGGATTCCAACCGAGGCAACTATTGTGTAACGCGGATTCTGCGCTCTGAACTGCGAGCCGCCATTATGCTCTGCAATGCTAAGCGCTGAATCGCTATTGAACCAACTTTGGGTGATGTGGCCTGCACCAACACCTGTCGGACAAGCGCTATCAAATCCCACCACCCCGGATTTGCAGTGGAACACATAGCTGGTCGGAGGAATTAAAGTATCAGAGTATTGGAATGACCATGTGTCCGATGTGCCGTCCGGATTCACATTCCTGCTTGAAACGGACATCAGTTGTAATCCTTTTCCATATGATTCGGCAACCGAATTCGCCTCCGCGAGTCTGTACTTTGCGGTATATGATGCGGGATTTGGATTTGGTCCAACTGAGCTGTGGCTACATCCGAACCAAAACATGCCAAGAAAGCAAAACATGATTGATGCTTTCATGCAATCCTCCGTTACCTTTTTTTAGTCATAGTTCACTCGCATCACGAGGCGGGCGTCCATGCCAGCTAACGTCCTGCGAGAAAAAGTCGTGGCGCGCAACCATTGTTGGGGTACTGTATGAGCGCGCCATGAAGCGATCCATAAATAGCCTGTCCCGATGAGCGCCTTGCGTCATCCCGACGTATATATAATTTGGACGGGACATGCTCCAAGTCGGGAAGCGTCTTCTTCCTGCATGTTATGCGTTCGTGGACGCCCGCCGCTGGTGTTCGTCATTTATCCTCGAATGTCTGATCTGGAAGTCGATTGAGGTTGTGCACGAACCTGTCATGATTGAACGGAGCCCCTGATTTCATCACTTGAAAAGTCTCGAATGCTATTGCCGACGCGATCAAGACTTTGGCCTCTGTCTCATTGAACCCCTCTGAACGCAATCGATCGAATGTTACCCGGGTTTCTGGAGGATTGTTGTCTCGAAGTTGATTGTCAACAACTTCAAGATAAACGCGCCTGAGTTCTGGATCGTATTCATGCGATGCCTTCATAGTACATCCAGCCTCCTATTTTGATTGCGGCGGGCGGCCATGGCAGATAACGTCGTCCCGCGAAATAACGCAATCCCGCTTCATCCGTACTCCCATTTTCCTCAAATGTAATAAGCGGGATTGAACTTTCAAGGTCTTCCTTCGCGTGTCGTTATTTCGGCTGTTAGGCGTTCGTGGACGCCCGCATAGCGCTTGACGGAGGTTCACGAAGGTGTTAACTTGGTTCATGAGGACAATCGAATTCTACAGGACCCGATCCGGCGATTGTCCGGTTGAGGAATTCCTCGACTTGCTCTCAGACCGCGATGCCCAAAAGGTTGCATGGGTACTTCGATTAGTGGAGAGACTCGAGATGGTTCCGCAACAGTATCTGAAAAAGCTTTCCGGCACCGATGAGTTATGGGAAGTCCGGGCCCAGGTCGGCGGTAGCAGCTACCGACTTCTGGGATTCTTCTACGAGTCGCGATTTCTGATATTGACGAATGGATTTTCGAAGAAACGGCAGAAGACTCCAATGAAGGAGATAGAATTGGCTCAGAGGCGCCGAGCCGAGTATTTGGAAAGGAAGAAGAGAGCATGAGTGACGTCGAGCGATACATTGAACGCAGAAAGAAGCGGAGCCCGAAGTTTGAAAGTGATTTTGAGTCGGGATACGAGGCATTTGAGTTCAGTGTTATGCTTCGTGAAGCGCGGGAGAAAGCCGGAATAACGCAGGAAACTGTGGCGAAGAAACTGCACACGAAGAAGTCTGCGATATCTCGGATAGAGAACCACGCGGAGGATATTCGCCTCTCGACGTTGGGTCGATATGCAAAAGCGTTAGGCAAAAAGCTCAAGGTCAAACTCTCCGACTGAACTTGTCTTCTATAGGCGCGTTAGGCGCAGTGCCATATCCTCCTAAGCTCTTTTCTTGTTGGCAACGATGATGTATTGGCAAATTGAAAAAGGGCGCATAAGACCCATCGAAAAAATATTAAGCAATGTGAACTTCCAACTTACGCTTCGGTTGGTCTTGATTTGCTTGATTTCATATCCCGCGTGATTGAACATCTCCCGGATCGTGTGTAATGTAAAAAAGCGGAGATGGGTTCTGTCAAGTATACCTGATTCTTCATAATCAAAGCGGTCGAAGAGTATTTTTAGAATAGGTACGATGTGGCGGATGTTAGGGATGCTCGCTATGAGAACCCCGGTCTCCTGTAAGAAGTTACTGAGATATTTAAGTACATACCACGGGTCTTTGGTATGCTCAAGCACGTCCGAGCAAAGGATGCAGTCGAAATGGTTTAGTGGAAAATCCAAGCTCAGTTGTTCTATGTCTCCAAAGACAACTCGGTCTAATTTCGTCTGTGCAATCTTTGCAGCGTGCTGGAAGTACTCTATCCCGACCACCTCTTGAATGTCAAGTCGTCGCTTCGCATAGAGTGCGGTATCGCCTGTCCCGCACCCCACATCCAAAAGACGCTTGGTTCCCCTTGGTACTAAATCAACTACATCGCGGCGAACAAGACCGAAGTAGGAGCCGTCTTTCGTTCCATATAGACTATTATCGTGCATACCAATTCCAGAAGCTACGCTAGATTTCCGTTTGCATCCCTCCAGTTGGCCCCGTCTGAAATGTTTATCTTATTTGTTGAGGTATTGAAAATTATCGTTCCGACGGGGATTGCGCTGGCGCTTGGCCTTGAAGAGGTTGTGAACGCAGATACTCGATATGCGTTCTTGTTGTTCGCCGGGCTGTGCTCCACGTAGCCGGTTGGCGGATAAGTCTGCGCGTAATTGGCATTCTGAGTGTTTCCGCCTATCATCACGCCCTGTGAAGCGCGTGGAGTGTTGTAAAATTGGCTCGTATTCGTGCTCGGCCCATAATTATTCCCGACTGATGCGGTCGAAGCTATCTGAGCGCTTGTACTATTGGTATCGATACCCGCTCCTGGAACTCTCATAAGATGGAAGGTGCATCCCATTGCAGCAATGGACATTAAAGAATGCGTTCCTGGTGGTTCGGTCACGCCGGAGGAATAAATGATGCCGTGATTGAGGTCTTCGAAGTGACATCCAAATAGCAAGATGCCTTGCGTCCATTTGTTTATGGAAATTCCTTCGGGTCCCTGAGTCCCGTTTGTTCGCTGGGAGGCACAACAGCAGCCGAATGCCTGCAGTTGACCAAATTGCGTCCCAGTCACGCCATCTAGTGAAACATGATAAGAATTGTTCAAGAATTCGCCACCATACAATCTGACCAATCCAACAATTCGATGCGTGTCATTTACCTCGCAACGCAAACCCACTAAGCATTGTCCGACAGACAAGTTGTTCAGAACAATGTCGTAAGCGTTTGTAATCTTCACTCCGTAGCCAAAATTTTCGATGTACAAGTCTTCGAGCTTAATATGCCACACACCTCCATTGGGCACGTTCTGGTAATCGTCCAGAACTTCAATTGCTATTCCGCTTCCCGAGCCTGTTGCGGCCTTGTCATTTTCTATGCGCAATCCACTCACAACCACATTAAGGAGCATTTCCTGGCGGTTGCCGCCCTGACCGTTGCTGATATTTTTTATCCTGACGAGTGGAGATGGACTCCCGTTGGATGATGGTCTGATGCGACCGCCCATGCCAATGACTTGAACATTGCGTTGTGTTATCTCAGCCGTTTGGGTTAAGGTGTATCAATTTGTGGCCAAAGAATTTCCCGGAGCATTGACAAAGAGAATGTCACCCTCCTGCAAACTGGCAAAGGCCGCGTTCAAGCTGCTGTAATCAGGAGCGAACTTGACGTTCGGCACCGCTTGCGCAGTGTCGGATGTTTTTTGAAAGTATCCCATTGCAAACCTCCTTTTTTGTTAGAATGGGTTGATATGGCATTTCGCATAACGTCCACGGCAATCACGCCAGCCAAGCGCTTCGCATGGTCGTCGCGCGCATCCTTTCTTGGGGTAATATAATGAGCGCGCAATGAACCGAGCACGATAATATATGCCGCCTTGCGCCTGCGCACCGTAGCGCTCCGGCGCACAGGTGCGGCATCCCGCATATCATATTCTGACAATAATGAGCGGGATAATAGTCGAGGGTCATGATTGCCGTTCTGTGCCGTTTGCACCGTGAAGAGCTCTTGTTTCGATCAAGTTGACGCCACCTCTACCTGCTCGACGAGCCCGAATTGAAGCAAATGATGATAACAATGCTTGAAATGGGATCGTTGCCACTCCTCAGTGCCAAGCGGTCCGAATATTGGGTGAACGTGAATCGCATCTGGTTGTGTGCGATAATGGTCGAGGAAGCAAGCAAGTTCAAGTCGCAAGGCTGTCTGTGATTGGTCGAAGCTGGAGAACTGAAGAGGAGGTGGAAGCTCTCCCAGCTCTGGATTCTTGAAAGGCAATGTCAACTGTTATGTGTAAAATTTCTGAGGACCGGCAGGTTGCTTTTGCCGAATGGCGCACTTCTCCAGTTTGCTTCCATCCTGAATGCGACGAAGCATAGGATGACGTAAGCG
>JAHECO010000068.1 GCA_024641705.1 Candidatus Kryptoniota bacterium | reverse complement strand
CGTCGATACGGTTGCGTCGGATCCGTACAACTTCGGCGGGTACTCGATCTCTCCCGACACGACTAACCTGAACTTCATGAAACGAGTGTCGTTGAACCACTCGAACGAGCAGAACTTCTCGGCAAACCTCTCTTACAATATCACGCATACCCTGAGCCTCAACCTGAGCACCGTGTGGAGCAACAGGGACTATCAGGTGTACAGCCATCGATACGTCTATGTTCCGGATGGATTGCCCCAGCGGAACACGCACAGCAACCTGGTCACGGCTCAACTTACATATTCATTTTCTCCGAATACGTTTGCGGACCTGCAGGGTGCCTACTACTACCAGAGGTTCCGTGAGTATGTCTACCCGAACTACATGGATTCACTATACCTGACCCCGCCGATCTATTTTTCATACGGTTACATAAGGCTTGGGACAACCGACTTCTGGGAATTCCGCGATCAGCGGAACTGGCAATTGAAAGGTGATGTTACGAGCCAGGTCGGTGACCATAACCTGGTGAAAGCCGGATTTGAACTGAAGCCCTACAGATTCTATTACGATGATTATTCGCCGAGTGCCTACATCCCTGATCTTCTGAACAACAATCCGAACGTCGTATACTTCCACAATTATTATCAGCACTATCCTTTTGAGGGGGCCGCATTTGTTCAGGATAAACTTGAATTCAAGGATATTATCGTGAATATCGGTCTTCGCTATGACTACTTCAAACCTGACGCACAGATACTCGTTAACCAGGCTAATCCGTTCGGACCTAGAAAGACTGTCGGGCCGTCTTCACAGTTTAGTCCCCGGCTCGGCGTCTCCTACCCCATCACCGAGACTTCCGTGATGTATTTTTCCTACGGGCATTTCTTCCAGGTCCCGCCGTATTCTCTGATCTATACAAACCCGAATTTCCTTATAGAATCCGGACGCCCGACCCAGAACCTGCTGGGAGGAGGCGATCTGAAGCCCGAGAAGACGGTAACGTACGAGATGGGATTCAAGCAGTCTTTCGAGGACATGTTTGCCCTCGATGCCTCAATCTATTTTAAAAATATCCAGAACCTGACAGGTACAAAGCTAGTAGGTACCACTGCAGCGGGAGACGAGTATTTCCAGGTCATCAACAGGGACTACGGCGACGTGAAGGGCATTAACATCAGCTTCTCGAAGAGACACGTTGGGATCGTCGGTTTCGGCATAAGCTACACCTACCAGGTCGCCGAGGGAAAGGCTTCGAATCCCGAGGCCGAATTCATCGCGATCGCGAACAAGCAGCCGGTGAACAACCAGCTTGTACCGCTCGATTGGGATCAGCGGCACACTCTGACGGCCACGATGGATTTCGGCAAGCAGGGAAATTGGAATATCGGCCTGGTCGCGAGATATGGAAGCGGTCTGCCGTACACGCCGACCGATGAGAAGGGTGAAATTATCCAGGGGATTCCTGAGAACAGCGCCAGGAAACCGGCCACTTTCGATGTCGACATGTACGCTACGAAAGACTTTTCGCTGGTCGGTGTGAACGGGCAGGTTTTCTTGAGGATATACAACCTCCTCGACAATCTCAACGAGATATCGGTTTACTCGAACACGGGACGGGCGACGTACAGCCTCTCGTCGATCGATCCGGCAGTGACTTATCAGGGAGCACCGGCTCAGTACCAGGAACAGGTCCCGCGTGGCTTGGTCCCGTCGGGATACTGGACTCGCCCTGATTATTATGCGCCGCCCCGGCTTGTCCAGGTCGGTTTCTCCGTGCTCTTTTAATGAATGAGGAATTAGGATGAGAAAAAGTTTTCGGCGATCCGTTCTGTTTGTTCTGGTGGGCCTTGCGTCATACACCTTCATCCATGCCGGGACGGGAGGCGATAAGGACAATCAGAAGCCCGTTCTCCAGAAATACGTCAAGGTGAGCGGGATGACACTCGACAAGGTTCTCTCGCATGCCGACAGGCGCTCCATGGTAATTGCGGGAGACAAGGTGCGCACGCGAATCGCAAACTTCGGCTCGATCGGCGGGCCGCGCGCGTTCAACAGGCCCAAGATAGAATGGCCGGCGTTCAGCGGGAGAGACTACGGCTACGAGTTCGGCCCTGTGATCGGCGCAAGGATCAAGAACACGCTGGGGGATTCGGTCTCGATGACGGAGGACGGGATCCAGGACGGCGGCTCGGACAAATTCGAACCCGACGGACGTTACCTCAACACCGCCAACTCGAACTCGTTTGCCAGGAGCGACGATCCGACAACGTGGCCTTCAAACTGGTCCGAGTGGCTGAGCGATTCTACCTATGCGAAGCCGGGTCAGGTCCTCGCAGATCTAGAGACGATGTACGTGATGACGGACCAGGACAGCACCGGTAATTTCGGCAACACCAACCCGCTGGAAAAACTGACCAGCGCTATGAAGGGACTCGGAGTCCAGATTACTGCGCGTACCTACCAGTATTCCAACGCCCTTGCGCAGAACATACTCTTCATGACGTACACCCTTAAGAACATAAACTCCAAACCGATACCGAATATGTTCTTCGGCACGTTCAACGACGGAAGCGTGGGTGGAAGCGACAACTTCGAGAACAACACCACGCGCACCGATATGATCGACCAGGGAATCCTCTACACCTTTGCCACGAATGGCCATGGGAGCACGACAATTCCTGAATGGCAGGGTGTGACTCCGGGTTGGATGGGAGAGATAGTCCTCGAGACACCAACCGGAGACGACGGCAAACCACTCGGCCTCACGAGCGCGTACGTCGTTCATTACGGCAACTTCCTGAACGTGCAGGACAGTCTCATCTATCAGCAGCCAATGGCACCTCGCAAGCCTGTCAGCAACCTCGCCCCTTCCAACAGCTATGACGGAGATTCGATATGGTGGCTGACATCCGGCCCTTTCACGCTCCAACCGGGGGAGACGAAGCGGTATGAAATAGCGATCGTTCTCGGTGCCGACAGCGTAAGCCTGATGAAGAACATAGCCGCGGCAAAGTTGATAAAGGATGCGTTTTATCAGAGTCCCAAGGCGCCGGTCCCGCCGACCCTCCGTGCCGTTCCCGGCGACCACAAGGTCACATTGTACTGGGACGACAGGTCCGAGAAGTCTGTGAATCCTCTTACACTTCAGCATGACTTCGAAGGATACAAGATTTACCGTTCCACCGACGGGATCAACTGGGGCACGCCGATCACGGACCTCCAGGGAAACCCGGTTCTGGTCAAGCCGCTCGCTCAGTATGACATTGTCGATTCCGTCAGCGGTCCGTTCCCGCTCGACGTGAACGGCCTCTCACCTTCCGACCAGGGATACGACGGCGTCCACTTCTACCTCGGGGACAACTCCGGGCTCGCTCATAGATTTGTCGATAATACCGTCACGAACGGAGTCACTTATTACTATCTCATCACCGCCTACACGAAGGGGGATGTCGGGTTGAAACTCCCGCCGATCGAAGACGGACTGACGATTTCAGACCTCGATAATCCGACGCAGGCGAACGCGGTTAAGATTACGCCCAACGCTCCACCGACCGGACTGACGGAGAGTTCATTTACCCTTACGAAGACGGCCGGCATCTCGACTGTGGTTCCGACTGTAAGCGTCATTAATCCGAACGTGGTCACGGGCGACACGTACAGCCTGTCGTTCAAGTACGATACATCCGGTACAAAGCTCGCCCTCGTGAAAGATGTAACCAAGAACACCACGCTCGTATCAGGATCTGATTTTTCAAACGGGGCCGAGTTCTTCGCCGACGGATTGAGCTACGTCATCAACGACGTGCCGCTGACTGCTCCGATTGATTCACTCACAGGCTGGCGGGTCGGCAACTGTTCGTACCAGGTGCAGGCCTCATTTTTCACACTCAACCCGAAATACAAGCACGTTCGCGTTCCGGCGGATTACGAGATCAGGTTCTACGACACCGTGCAAGACACCGATATCGCTTTCGGTCATCCGGTGAAATTCCAGTGCTGGGACGTGACCAACAACCTCAGGGTGAAGCCGATACTGATCACGAATGCCTATAACGTGGACACACTCAACACAGGATCCAACATCGTCTTTGTTTATTCCCACGATGGGAAGACAATAGATTCCACGTCGTGGGAAGTGACGTTCACGCAGCCGGCTGAAGCTTCTTTCGTGCCGCCGAAGGGCGGGGATGTCGCCGTGGTGAACGTCGCCAAGCCGATCGTACCCGGAGTGGACACTTATTCGATAAAAACGGTCCCGACGGTGGCGATGACTAACGCCGGAAGCAGCGTCCTTGACAAGGTCAGGGTCGTCCCGAACCCGTACATAGTCGCGGCGGACTGGGAGACCGGAAGCACGGTGTTCAGCGGCACCCGCGGTGAGAAGAAGATAGAGTTCACGCATCTTCCGGCCCGCTGCACAATCAGGATATACACTGTGAACGGTGAGCTGGTCCAGACCCTGCAGCATAGCAGCATTGCCGACGGCAGCGAGGCCTGGAATCTCGATACGAAAGACGGGATCGAGATAGCTTACGGCATATACGTCTACCAGGTCGATGCGCCCGGGATCGGGACGAAAATCGGCAAATTTGCGGTGATAAAGTGACAAAACGGAGGATCAAGAAATTGAGAACGAGGATGTATTTGTTCGGACTGCTCCTGTTAACCGTTCCCTCCGTTGCACTCTCGCAGGGCGCATCGAAGGTAGCGACGACCGGTGCACAGTTTTTGAAGATGGAGCCCGGAAGCAGGGCGATGGGAATGGGTGGGGCCTACGCGGCGATTTCCAACGACGCCTCCGCTATCTGGTGGAACCCGTCGGGGATGGCGAGGCTCGACCGCAACGAAGTGATGTTCATGCACGCTAACTGGTTCGCGGGGATCAAGTACGAGTTCTTCGCCGCGGTCGCGCGGTTCGGAGACAACGCCGTTGGTGCCTCGGTGACGTCGCTCAACTACGGTCAAATGGAGGTGACAACGGTCGACCAGCCCGAAGGGACGGGGCAGATGTTTACTCCCACGAGTTTTGCTCTGACTGTCGGCTACTCACGAAAGCTTTCGGAGGACTTTTCCTTCGGGGTCAATGGAAAATATGTCAACGACCAGATCAAGAACTCCAGCGCTTCCGCGTTCGCTTTCGACGTGGGTACGCTGTACGATATCGGCCTGCTTTCCATCGGTGCAGAGGTAGCCAACTTCGGTACGAAGATGCAGATGCAGGGCTCCGATCTCACGTTGATTACACAGGTGGGAAACGATCCCAATGTGGTTTCTACACTCCAGACTCAGCAGTACGACCTGCCTCTCAGGTTGCGGGTCGGTGTCGCTTTCCATCTCGTTCGCACGGAGATGAACAACCTGATAATTGCCAGCGATGTTGTCCATTCGAACGACAACTATGAATACGTCAATGTCGGCGGAGAGTATCGCTGGAACAACGTTATCTCCCTCCGGGCCGGTTATATGGAACTGGGCGTGCCCGACAGGGAAGCAGGACCAACTTTTGGTGCAGGCATAAGAATATTCATGACTAACGCCCTGGCCGCGAAGTTCGATTACTCCTACGGCTCGTACGGGCGACTTTTAAACGTGCAGCGCTTCACGTTTGCGCTGGACTTTTGAACTAATCAAAAACTCGAAGGAGGAAGGTTATGAGGAGAATGCTACTGGCTGTCGTCGCCTGTATGGTGATGACACCGCTGCTACTGCGGGCGCAAAGCTCATGGGATCTGAAATGGCAGAATTCCAATACAGGAGCGGACACCGTACTGGGACAAATCAACGCCGGAAGAAGTATACTCGCCGGAGTGGATCTTAACAAGAATGGAAAAGCCGAGGTGTACGTCACCGGCTATTCCGGAAGCCGAATAGCCATGTTCGAGTCTTCGGGGTCGGGTGATACCCTCAATTTCATCCAATTGTTTCCTTATGATTCGTCGGCGTATACCTCTGAGCCCCGCGACGTTCAATTCGGTGACCTGGATAACGACGGGAACATGGAGATTATCTACCCGGTTGGAAGATTGAAAGCAGATTTCTCCGGGGACACTCATGTAATGTACCGAGGCTACGAGGATTGGGAGTGGAGTCCGGACTCCGGGAGGTTTCTTGGGCCGTACACTATCATCGCTGATACGAATGCGTCCCGATTCAGGCCAGAGAATTTTTATGTTGGTGACGTTGATGGTGACGGTGTTGAAGAGCTGGTCGACCCTGGTTTCGCATACAACGGTGTAGATGACAAACTAAACATCTTGAGCGTCTCTGGCACTTTTGAGTCCGGGTTCTACTCGGTTAGCAACGAGTTCAGTTTTAGTGCAGGGACCTTGAGTGCACCCAATGCGTTTGCCTTTACCACAGCCGTTCCAGCCAAGAGTGTTGGCGGCAGCCTTGAGGATATCTGGTTCTTCGGCAATGGTGAATCAACTCCGTACACATACATTGGAAATGTGCAATGCACGGGTGCTAATTCCTATTCAGTAGATACGAGCAAGACGATCGTACTCAAAGTGAACAACAATTATCCTCTGAAGCAGGCAGTGGCCGCTGATTTCGATGGGGACGGCAAAGAAGAGGTTTACTTTGATCTCTACAAGAAGTCATCAGGCAACGCTGGCGCCACTTATCCGTCATACAACAGCACGGCATCCCTATGGGTTATCGGGGGGCTCACAAACGCAGCCCAGTACGACTCGTCAAGCAACCTGAGAGAGATCTTTCAGGACACGACAGGCGGTAACCTATTCGGCATTGCCAAAGACGACGCGGGCAAACGCCTTTTCGTGTCCGGTTATAGCAAAATCTGGGAAATTGACTATACCGGCAAGAATGTCATGGATTCTGGCAGCTATACGGCAAGGGTAATCTATCAGGATCCTGCTGACACTGTCGGCTCCGGCGTGACGGGCGGAATTGCCTATGCTGATCTTCTTGGTAACGGTGAGAAGGAACTCGTATTGGCTTACCAGGGCGTGACGGACAGTCTTAATAAATCCGCGGGACGCGTCAAGGTGCTCAGGGTGCTCGGTGAGACTGCAACAGGAATCTGGGAACCTTGGACGGTTATAACACCGAGGGACTACAAGTTGAATCAGAATTACCCGAATCCCTTCAACCCGACGACTACGATTTCGTATTCTCTGCCAATTGCCAATCGGGTGTCCCTGAAAATCTACGACATCACCGGAAAGGAAGTTCGCTCTCTCATAGACAGCAAAATGACCGGCAAGGGAAACCACTCCATTGTATGGGACGGCAAGAACGATCGCGGTGTCGCAGTTGCGAGCGGAGTTTATTTGTACTCACTGCAATTCGGCGGTACATCTATTACTAAGAAAATGATGCTGTTGAAGTAGGCCTTCGATCTTAGCAGGTCTTCTATCAATGCGAGGCAATCCGGCGGTAATCGGGTTGCCTCGCTTAGTCTTTTAGGTTCGTCCATAGGTCACTCCGGTCGTATTGCCGCGGACTTGAAACGGAGGGGCACGTGTATTATTATTTTCCGGCCTCAAGAGGTCAGTTCCTTCGAGCACCAGTAGAATGAGAGACCGCCTTGTACTTTTGCCTCTCAGTCGCCGGACTTAATATGATTCAGACGATACCGACCGCCGTCACGCCCCTTTACGTCCTTCCTTCATTGTCCTGCGGGTTCAAGTTGTCATCAGGGTCGGTCCGGTGATTTCCCGGTTATCATGTCGCTCGCGTTATTGTCACATTGAGGTCCCGGCCGTCTGAGACTGACTCCGCGAAATAGATGCCGAACAGAAGAATGATTGAAGAACGAGGAGCCTGTAATGCTGCAGTTTCTTAAGAGGATCGTCTGGTCTTCATACACGCTGATAACCCTGCTCAGCGTGGGCCTGATCGCCGTCCTTCTCTATTCCTTCCCGCCGCTATGGGAAACAGGAACAGGGGAAAACGGAGGGGTGAAGATCTTCTTTGCCGACGACATAACACCGGCATACCGAAAAGTTATAGACATGTTTAATGAAGAATACCGCGGCAGGATAAGGGTTGAGACGATCAACATACCGTTTTCGAAATTCAGCACGAATGAGAGGAAGGAACTGTTCGCCAGGTTCTTCCGGACAAAGAGTTACCAGGTCGACGTCTTCTCGGTTGATGAGATCTGGACTGCCCGCTTCGCGAAGTGGTGCTATCCGCTCGGCGGGAGGTTCCCCGAGGATCTCGAATCGGGCATACTCGCCACGGCCCTGCGGTCATGTTATTTCGACAGCACGCTGGTCGCCCTCCCGCTTTTTGTCGACGTCGGTCTGATGTACTACCGCAAGGACCTGATCGACAGTCTCCCGAACGCGGCGGAGATCGAGAAGAAGCTGCGGGAGTCGATGACCTGGGATGATTTCGTCACACTGGGGGAGAAATTCAGGGCAAAGCACGATCCGTTCTACATCTTCCAGGCGGACGCCTACGAAGGCCTCGTATGCAGTTTTACCGAAATGATGGCGGGATTGAACGATCCGTTGTACTCGGGCGGCGCATTTCAACTTCAGTCTAAGGGGGCCGAGAGGGCCGCAGCCCTTATGGTGGATCTCGTCCATAAATACAAGATTTCGCCCGAAGTCGTTACCCAGTTGAGAGAAAACTCGAGCTTCCTCTACTGTGTCGAAAACAACGGCGTTTTCCTCCGGGGTTGGCCGAACTACGAGCGCGACCTTCGCGACTCTGCGCACGGCGGGGTCAACGGCAAGCGTTGGGGGATGGCTGCCGTCCCGCATTTCGCCGGGTATCCCCCCGTATCGATACTCGGAGGTTGGGACCTGATGATATCTAAGTACTCCGAACACAAGTCTGAAGCGCTGACATTTCTGAAGTTCCTTATGAGCAAGAAAGTCCAGGAGATAATGTACGAGGAGGGAGGATACCTGCCGACGAACAAGAGCGTCTACGAAGATTCGGCCTTTGTGGCGCGGAACCCGAACCTGAAATTCTATGTCGCTCTCCTCAAAACCGGTGTGCACAGACCCTCGCTGGTCGATTACACGAGAATATCCGACGTGATCTCGCATTACGTCAGGCTCGCCATAATGGAGAAGATGACTCCCCGCGCCGCGCTTGCTGCAGCCTCGAGAACGATCAAGAACGATTACACTTACCTGCGATGACGATCCTGCCAAGGAGGCCTCGAAACCGCCCGGCAGCGAGACGGGGTACGGCCGACCTTCAGCATGAAATCCGGCCACGTGTTTCTAATTGTCAGGTGTTCATATGAAGCTTAATGAGAGACTGAAACAGTACAGGTTCGAACTGAGGCACTTCACCGTGCTGTTCGTAATACTGATCGCCTTCCAGGGTGTGCTTTCGATGATACATAACACCACGCTCCGCACTTTTCTTGTGAAGACACAGGCCTGGTATCAAAAAGATTCCGCCGAGAAGCTTGGGAATGTCACGACCACATCGCTGGAACTCCTCACAGAGACCATCAACCCCCGCGAAACGATGAGTCCCTCACAACGGAGGCGCGTGGTCGATGCCATGAACATCATCCTCAGCCAGGAGCTTCTGGGAAAAAATGCGAAGGATATCTGCATACTCGTCTCAAGGGGAGACAAGGTTTACGCCATCGACGACGGCAGCGTGCTCCTCTCATACCTAACCAACAATTCCGTCGTAATACCTGCGGCCGACAACCCGCATACGGAGGCCGTCAAGCTCTACGCCGGCCTCCGGGACGAGCTCAGGGCCAAAGAGGAAATCGTCAGCGTTCTCGAAGGGGAACAAACCTTCCATGTCTTCGTCCCGTTTTCGCCTCACGGAGAATTCGTCGGCGCAGTATACATGAAAGACACGCCCGATTTCAGTTTCATAACCAACTCCATTATTTCCAACTACAACGAGACGTCGGTCATCTATACCTCGCTTATCCTGCTCGGGCTCCTCGCGATGTACTACGTCTCGTCGTACACGGTCAAGGAAAGAGACAAGACGCAGAAGTTGCTTCTCGGCGAGCGGGAAGCTCTCGTCAAGGAACGGACGGCGCACGAAAAAGAGTTCATGTTCACCCGGAGGATATACCACACCCATCACAAAGCTGAGAAGGTGATGGCGTTCGTGAAGGAAGATCTGAAGCTCCTTAACCCCGGCAACATAGATGAAATCAAGTACAGGATTTCCAAATATTCAAATTTCGTGTCGAGGGCGATCTACGATATGAAATGGTTCGATCCCCCGGTCCAGGTATTCAGAGGGCCGGCCTTCAACACCGACATAAACGAGGTCGTGGAATTTATCGTGAACAACATGTTTCTCCGGACTTCACGCCCGGCCTCCAACTATTCGTTCAGGCTGGAGCTAGACAGGAAGCTTCCGAAGGTGCGGATCAACGAGTTCGTCATATGGGAGATTATCGAACCCCTTATCCAGAACAGCATAGACCACGGCGGTGACGTGGATATCAAGATAAGGGTGAAGACCGAGTACCGGCCTGCGGATAAGACGAGCATCATCGTAATTTCCGACGACGGGAAGGGGATTGAGCCGGATTTGCTCCAGCGTGACGAGGACGGAGTCCAGAAGCTGTTCCTGGAGAATACGACTACGAAGGCCGGTTCCGACCGCAATTTCGGATACGGCTGCTACATAGCCTACGATCTCGCGACGGCGAGGTGCGGGTGGAGCATGCTCGCGGAGAACCTCCCCGGAAAGGGATGTCGGTTCGTGATTACAGTTAAGAATTAGACAGGGCAATTGAGATGGTAAACAGGAAAATTAGAGTCTTTCTGATCGAGGACGAAGAGTTCGACGTGGAGAGGGTGAAGAAGACGATAGAGCCCTTCAATGACAAGCTTGAAATTGTGGACATTGTCTCCGACGGCCATTCTGCGATCAAGAAGATCAGCTCGGATCCGGATTTCTGCGACGTCATAATAATGGATTACCAGATTGCCGGTGGGCTCATGGGAGACGCCCTGATAAGGAAGCTCAGGGACAGGACGCTGCCCCCGCAGATCATCGTGGTTACCAAGATGAGCCTCAGTGCCTCGGATGTTTCTTTCGCGACCGACCTTCTCAAGGCCGGAGCGTTCTGGTACTGCACGAAATATCCGATAGACATCGAAGACCAAATTTACCAACCGACCGATTTCGTCCTCAGCATATTCAATGCGTACGAGAAGCGGGAGCTCGAGAGAGCAAGGCTCAATTCGGAGGGCAAACTGATGAAGAATGTCAGCGATACCCTCGAGGAGAAGAAGATCGTAGGCGTGTCATCGTCGATGCGCGACATGCTTGCAGAACTGGAGAAGTTTGCCCGCAGCAACGCGAACATACTTATCGTCGGAGAGTCGGGGACGGGGAAGGAACTCGTGGCGTCGAACATCCACTACAAGAGCGAGCGGAGGTTCGAGAACTTCGTGCCTATCAATTGCGGGAGCATACCGCCGGAACTGCTCGAGAGCGAACTGTTCGGTTACCGGAAGGGGGCCTTCACCGGCGCGCAGGCCGACAAGCCAGGGCTGTTCGAGATTGCGAACCACGGTACTGTCTTCCTGGACGAAGTGTCCGAGCTCCCCCTCTCCGCACAGGTGAAGCTATTGAGGGTGATACAGGACGGCGAAATAGAGAAGATCGGCCGGACACAGGTCAACAAAGTCGACGTCCGCGTCATAGCGGCGACGAACAAGGACCTGAAAGCGGAAGTGAAGGAGAAGAGGTTCAGGCAGGATCTCTACTACAGGCTCAACGTTGTACCGATCAACATCCCCCCGCTGCGTGAGAGAAGAGAGGACATTGCGGTGCTTGTCGAACACTTCATGACTTTGTATGCGAACGACATGCACAGGGAGAAACCTGAGTTGAGCGAAGACGCCGTCGGTGTACTGCTGAAATACGACTGGCCCGGCAACGTCCGTGAGCTGCAAAACATTGTCCAGAGACTCATCCTGCACGACCTCAAGACGGTTACAGGCGCGACCGTCCTGAACGCACTCGGCATTTCAAAAGATATGGTCGGCGGTACGGGGAGTCGGTCCGAGATGCTGTTCGACGGCGAGAACATCCGGCCTCTGCGGGAAGTGGAGGAAGCCTTCCGCAGAGATTACGTGCTGTTCGTGCGGGAGCGGTGCGCCTCAGATGCCGAGGCATCGCGGAAACTCGGACTGGCTCCGTCGAACTACTCAAGGCTGATCAGGACTCTCAAGATAAAATAGGGCGGCAAGTTCGGGAAGGGTTAGTCCTTCCTCGGTTTGACATCTGTAGATTGCGTTTCTTCCCCGGAGCGTTTTTTTTCGTTTCTGTCTTATTAAGACAAGTGGGCCCTTTTACTCCTCTTTCCAGCCCGTTATCAAATCTATAACACTTATCGCTCTCTGTTGTCGAAATGATAAGTCGTCCGCAGATCCGGTCAACCCTGCTGCGAAACGGTCCCGGTTTCCCATCCGAACCCTGCTGTTGCAGGCGGCACGATTCTTGGGGCTCATGTGGACGAACTGCCAATGCACCAGAGCCTTGTCCACATAGACGCTGTTGTACTTCTCCTCTACTTCTCATCCGTCCTAGCGGTGGGAATTTCCGCATCCAGGCGAAAGGATACCGATAGCTCGACTTACTTCCTGTCGGGAAGAAATCTCGGTTGGCTCTCCATCGGTGGGTCGATAATCGCCGCCGACGCTTTGAGCGGCCATATAGTCGGGATGGGAGGCCATTATGGCGTCCTTCTCGCGTTTGAGACCGAGCTTGCCGGAATCGTCGGAGTCGTGGCTTTAGGCTGGTGGTTCGGTCCCGCCCTGATGAAGAGGGGCGCGGTTACGATGACGGGTTTGTTCGACTGGAACGGGGCCGACGGTGCCCGCCCGTATGTATCGGGTTCCTATATCGCCATGTATCTCTTCTCCCGCCTTTCACTCGTCCTTCTGATCGGCGGTTCGCTGATCAGGCAGTTTTCCAGTGCGGATGTCTATGTGCCCGTTGCAACGGTCGTGCTAGTCGCCGGACTATATTCGATCATCGGGGGATTTTCCTCCGTCGTGAAGACACAGGTCCTTCAGGCGGGGGTGATGCTCGCGGGATTTCTCGCAATTGTCGGCGGAGTGCTCGTTCCGGCGTCCGGGAGCCAGGTGGTGTCGACAATACCGGTCGAGGTGACCCAGATGACGACGCTTTCCGCCGATGCCGGTTTCCCGTGGATCGCTTTCCTGATTGGGATCCCTCTTATGGTTTTCTGGTTTTTCTTTACCGACCAGTACATCTTGCAACATATCCTCGGCGCGAAGAGCGAGCACGATCTTGAGCGCGGTGCTTTGGCTGTCGTCGCGGTGAAGGTGGTTGTCGCGGGGGCGCTATGGGGAGCCTTCCTCTTGTTGCCCTCCGGCACCGGCCCAGTAGCTCTAGTCGGTTCGATGTCGCCTTTCGTCCGCGAGCTCGTGCTGGTCGCGATCCTTGCCGCGATGATGTCGTCGCTCGCGGGTTTGTACAACAGCGCTTCCGCGCTATTCACGGTCGATCTTTACAAGCGCAGGAACCCGGATGCGTCTGAAAGAAAGCTCGTCCTGGTCGGCAGATTGTCAACTACGGTCGTGGTGGTGCTTTCAATGCTCTGGATGCCTCTCCTGGGCACGCTGGATATTCAGGGGAGCGGGTTTCTGCAGAGTACCCTCGCATATTTCGCCGCCGCGCTGGCAGCGGTACTGATGCCCTCAGCGCTGTGGAAACGGACGACCTCGACGGCGGCCTTGTGTGCCGCCGGTGTCGGCATCACTGCCGCCGCACTGAGGCTTGTCACGGAAAATCTGCTCGACATCAGTTCGGTCACGAACAAGGTCCTCCTTTGGTTTGTCCAAACACACTATCTGAACTATGCATCCCTGATCTTTGTCATCTGCCTTCTGACAGTCATCGGTGTCAGTCTCCTGGCCCCTTCGACAGGCTCCGGAGAAACAATGCCGCAAGTTCAAAGGAATATCTGATTACCATGCATTCTCACTCCCGACTCTCTGAAACGCGCCGCGCTTTCCTGGAACTGATCACGTTCGCCATCGCCCTGTTTGCGTTTGCTCCCCGGGCCTTTTCCGGCTCGGCAGGAAAGATTACCGGTCACGTCCTCGATGCCGAGACGAAAGAGCCGATGCCGTACGTCAACGTGTTGATTGAAGGTTCAAGCATGGGCGCCGCCACCGATATCAACGGGTATTACATGATTCAGGATGTGCCCCCCGGGACTTACAAGCTGCGGGCATCTGCCGTCGGTTTCAAAACCACGGTGGTCGAAGGGGTCAACGTGTCGATCGATCTCACCACGACCATAGACATCAGCATGGGCGAATCGAACGTTACGATGGGCGAACAGGTTGTCGTTGCCAAGCGGCCTCCAATCACGAAGGATTTGACCGCGTCGACCGCGATCATAGACGCATCGAAGATAGCCAAACTCCCTGTGACTGAGTTCCAGCAGGTTCTGAACCTGCAGGCGGGAGTAGTAGGAGGCAGCGTCCGCGGTGGAAGGGCAGGGGAGGTCGCCTACGCCATCGACGGAGTTCCGGTGACGGACGTGTACGATGGCTCGACGGTCATCGACGTCAACCCGAGCACGATACAGGAATTGCAGTTCGTCAGCGGCGCTTTCAATGCCGAATACGGCAGGGCACTTTCCGGATACGTCAATATTGCGACGAAGGACGGCGGTGATAAGTTCAGCGGATCGCTGACTAGCTATCTCGGCGGTTACCTAAGCTCGCATGCGAACATATTTCCTTTCATCAACCGGGTGAATCCTCTCAACACGAAAGACCTGGAAGGCTCTCTTTCCGGTCCCATCCTGAAAGACAAACTGTCGTTCTACGGAGACGCGAGGTACAACTACACCGGCGGATGGCTCTACGGGCAGCGCATCTTCAACCCGTGGGACATCACCGTCGACAACGGCTCAACTCAACCGCTCGAGACGAGGTATACGATCCAGCACACGGGAGACAGCGCCATCGTGCCGATGAACTGGGACCAGAGTATCTACTGGCTCGGTAAGGTCACATATAAGCCGTTTGCCGACCTGAAGGTTTCCTACAGCTATATCCTCGACCGTACGAGTTTCCAGATATACGATCATTCGTTTTCCTTCGACCCGGGTGGAAATTTCAACCGGTTCAACAATGCGAACACGAACAGCCTCTCTCTCACGCACACGCTCAGCGCGACGACTTTCTACCAGCTTTCACTGTCCTACTTCTTCAAGGAATACAAGCACTATGTCTATTCAGGCGTAAACGACCCGAGGTATACGAACGTCCTGCTCCTCACACAGCAGCCGCAGGAAGTCCCCAGCTTCCGCACGGGCGGCACTCAGAACGAGCATTTCAGGAGGACGACGGGATCGTACAACCTGAAGGCGGATCTCACTTCACAGGTAACGCCTCATCACCAGGTCAAGGTCGGTGTGGACCTGACCAGGTACACACTTACCCTCGACGACTTCTACCTGCTGCAGCCGGACGGGCTTTTGTCTCCCTTTATCAGCATGCAGCCCTTCGTCCAGATGCGCGTTCCCGACCCAAACAATCCGAATGAGAACCTCTCCATAAACCAGTATGTCCATAACCCGACTGAATTGTCCGCGTATGCAGAGGACAAGGTCGAGTTCAAGTCTATCATCATAAACGTAGGTGTGAGGTTCGACTACTTCTCGCCGGACGGCGTCGTACTGAACGATCCCGCTGATCCGGACATCTACAGGCCGCTCGAGCCGCAGCACATAGCGGATCCCCTAAGCAAGAGACTTACATACTGGTACCGGAAGGCCACCTCGAAATACCAGATCAGCCCGCGCCTCGGAGTTTCGTTCCCGATAACCGACCGCGGAGCCATCCACTTTTCCTTCGGACATTTCTTCCAGGTTCCGAACTTCGATTATCTGTACGAGAACCCCGGCTATAAATTCGGACCGGGCACCGGGAACCTGGGAATAGCGGGAAATCCGAACCTGAATCCTGAACAAACCATCAGCGGGGAGGTCGGCATCCAGCAGGCCATTACGGACGACATCAGGTTCGATGTGACGGGTTATTTCAGGGATATCAGGAATCTCACGGGAACGCGGGCGGACGAGATCATCCTCTTCGGCGGTTCGGGCAAATACAGCCAGTATGTCAACAGCGACTTCGGTTTTGTCCGCGGCATAACGGTCACGATTACGAAGCAGCTTACCAACAACTGGTCCGCAACGCTCGACTACACGCTTCAGACCGCGAAGGGAAATGCGTCGGATCCCGCAGCGACCAGGAACGAGCTTGCCAGCGGTATACAACCGGAGGTGCAGCTGATTCCTCTGAACTGGGACCAGAGACACACGGTCAACATGACGTTCAGCTACGCCTCTCCTGCCGACTGGGGCTTCAGCGTCATCGGAAGGTACGGGAGCGGTTTCCCATACACGCCTCTTCAGTCGGTTAATATATCCGACCTGCTGACCAACAGCGAACTCAAGCCATCGTCTCTCGATTTCGACCTCAGGGCATACAAAGACTTCATGTTCGGCAATTACAGGCTCAGCGTCTTCGCGCGGGTATACAATGTGCTCGATGCGCTGAACCAGCTGAACGTTTACAACGACAGCGGTACAGCGGACTTCACGCAGGAACAGTACGTCATGGACCAGCAGCACCTACCTGCGATTGTAAATACCGTCGACCAGTACTACACGGACCCGAGCTTCTACTCGGAGCCGCGGAAGATCGAGCTCGGCATATCTCTATTCTTCAACTAGGATCATAACGAGTGAAGCAAAAAATGATCGAGAATTTAAGAAGACTCCTCCCGGCAGTGACGGTATCCCTCATCCTCCTCACTGGTTCTGTCTATGGTCAGATAGAAAAGGGGAACCGCACTGCCAGAAGGGTCGGCGTCATGAGAGGCAACCAGGTCCGCACCACATTCACGAACTGGGGAGTCATAGGTCAGCCGGGAAGCCAGGGACCCAACCT
>JAHECO010000067.1 GCA_024641705.1 Candidatus Kryptoniota bacterium | reverse complement strand
TCTCTTCGTTGTTTTCAGGGTACATGGTGCATAACTCCTTTCTTTTTTCGTTTCAAAATTATCCTAAAGGATTATGCGCCTTACCCTCTTTAATTTCCACAAACTAATTTACACTGCCCCTAACGCTGACGCCAGTGTTGGTGAACTCTTTGGAGTTCTTGTATGAAAAAAAGTAAATCATCTGCACCCTGATAGCGGTTCAGGTCGCGCGCGAGTTGGAAGAACCCTTCGCCTGGCATATTATTGTCGCGATGGATCACGATGACAGACAGAAGAGGACGTCCCTGATTGTGTTCAAATGTCGAAATCTCGCCTAATATTCGCCCAATTTCGGTGCGGTCTGCCTGGAGGGTCATGTCCAGCCCTGCAAGCGGTGCTATGTCGGAATACGTTATGTACCCACCTGCTTGGGCAACGTTTACTAGTCTCTTGTAGATTTGCTCGTGCATTAGAAGATTCCTTTTTCCCTACTTCACTGTCTTTGGTTGCCAAGTGTCACCGTTGTCAGTGGAGAGGTAAAAACCGTGGGAACCCGGAGAACGAAACAGTGCGTAGCCTTTTGGACCCGCCCAGATGTAGGAATCCCCGATGCTTCCGCCCGCGGAAGCGCTTGTACCAGAGATTCCAGTGCTCGTCCACGTGCATCCACGATCTACCGATCTGGCCACTAACCAAGTTTCACTCGGATCATTATTTGAGTAGTTAATAGTACCCCAACCCGCCTGGAGGATTGATCCGTCTGAGCAAACAACAGACTCCCACTCTGAGGTAAATGTATTGTCTGAGATTTCCTCCCATTTGTTGCCATTGTCAGAGGACAAATAATGATAACTTGTGAAGTCACCAGAGGGCGAAGCATGTGATCTGGCACCATTAAACGCCACAACTGTCGCCCTCCCTGTGAATACAAGACTGCTGACATCTTGCAAGTCCAGCAGTTTTCAACTTGCACCTCCGTTGGCGGAACGATATAGGTTTCGATCGTTTGGATAAGATACCCCTTTGGATGTGACTGTTGCGAAGAGCGTCCCCTGATTGTTTATCCAAAGTTTCAGGATATGTTGAGTCTTGAGTCCGACAGATGACCATGTTTTGCCATTGTTCGTGGAACAATATACGCCTGACTTTTCCCAATAGTCCGCGACGACAGCGTACATTTCATTTAATCCTCTTGACGCGATAAAATCTTTTACGAAACATGGCGACAGTCGTCGATGACCAGTTATCCCTATTGGAGGATAAAGCGCATGCCACATTTTGGCGGCCGCATCGTACAAATAATAGTATGTATCTCCCACATCGTTCCACCCGTGAGTTGTATCTGTACAAATATAACTGGCGATTATCCGATTGGCTCCAGCGTCATTCACGTATGCCAAATCTTTGCTCACAGTTCCGAACTCGTTTTTTATCGGTACGAACTGCCACGTATCTCCTCTATTAGTCGATGAATAAAGCCCATAATTTGTACCCGCAAAGAGATCCCCATTGACACTCATGACCGCCGACGTGACCCACATGCCAGTGTCAGGTTCACTACTGGTTTCATTGGAGCCGTTTCCATTTGTAGTGGCTTGTGAACGGTCCAAGCTTGATGCCTTGTTTTGCCCTTCTGGGACTTGCGCGGATGGTGATTCGCTGTGATGTCCCAAGAGTATTAAGAAAGACACCACAAGGATTACGCCAAACAGGGCGTACATCCAACTAGGTAAACTAAAGAGCGAGGCAAGCTGGACGCCCGACTTCCTTTCTGGCGGAACGTGAGTTTGAAATGCAGAGCCGCACACCATGCAACGTGTTGCGTTGTTTTCGTTTTCTTTGCCGCAGTGTGGACAGACCATCTTCATTACCTCCTTAGGTTTGACCGGCGGTGTCGCCTAACGTGCGCGAGAAAAGAGTCGTGGCACGCTCCTTCTTTATATGATGTGCGTGCCATGAAGCGAACACTATATATTTTCATGATGAGCGTCTCTTTTCTCGTTCCTATATTGAAAGTCAAGTTGTCGATAGAACCTCACTCGTAGCGCTCTTTGTTTAAATCCTTGATGACCAAGCTCCTATTCGTGGCTCTCATATGGTTCGACATGCTCACCACAGGCTTCGAGGCCTACATTGACTCCGTGCGACATTCAGAAAGTGCCAGCCATCGCCTGTTATCACGATTCCCTCTTCTGGGATCGTAATGCGGGACTCATGGTCTGACTGATTACGTTCGGCATCGTTTTTAGACTCTCTTCAACAAGTATCGTTTGACTTCTCGCCGTTTATCCCTTCCGTCGGCTAGATGTCCACCGGCCATGAGTCGATACGGTTTTCTGTCTACCAGGACTCGTCGTACTCTCAGTGCCAGCCTCCTGGCTATCGCAGTAATGGCTTTCCTTCCGCTTCCTGTCTGGTGCTTTATCCTCTCGTAGGTCATCCGTGCCTAGGCATCATAACGGATGAGCGTCCAGCTGCTTTCAACCAATCTCGTCCTCACTTCGTAATTACCACATCTGGTAATGTGTCCCATCCGGATCTTCTCTCCGCTCGAGTGCTGGCTCGGGGTTAGACCCAGATAACTAGCTAACTGATCGGCTCTTCTGAACCTCTCGATATTCTGCAGCTCCACCAGGAAGGCCATTGCGGTGAATGTCCCGATTCCGGGTACCTGGGTCGCTAGTCCCACTCGCTCTCTGTACTTTTCTGTTAACGACAGCTGTGTGATCTCTTCTGTCAGATGACGGTACTCTTCGGTGAGCGCCCTGTACATTTTCAGCATCGATTCCATCGCCATCTTCATCACCGGATATTCCCATTCGATGCTCTCTATCCATTCCACATGACCTTCGCTCCAGCGTTCCTTCTGCGCATCAGGTGCTCTTTTACCGTGGAATAACAGCATCGACTTGATCTGGTTCTGTACCTGACGCCGGTGGTGCTCTATCTGGTTCCTCGTCCTGAGTAGCTGCCTGTGTGCCCGTTCCTCCGGAGTCAGTACGTGTACTCTCTTCAGGAACCCTCCTGCCAGCATAGAGGCCAGCTTCCTGCTGTCCCGCCGGTCTGTCTTTACCTTTCCTCCGATCTGGGGTACAAGAGAAGGAGGCGTTACCATTGAGTCAAATCCAGCCTCCGCCAGCGCATCATGCAGCCAGTATCCTGTTGGCCCTGCTTCGTACACCGTGTGTACTTCCGACGCTTCGAATCTCTTCAAGAGCTTCACTAATCCGCTGGGACCTGATCCAACCGCAGCGCGGTATACTTCCTCTCCCTGGCACAGCACCGTCACTGCCCAGTCCTTCTTGTGCACGTCGATCCCCACATAGATCGACTTGCCTTTTGCAAATCCAACTTCTACCTTTCCCATGGAAGACCTCCTTGTCGAAGATCCCGCTCTCCCAAGCGGGAATCGCGTTGTTACTGCCATAGTGCAGTACTGAGGCTGTCCAGAAAGTCTTGTCTGTCATGCTGAACGAAGTGAAGCATCCATTTTTCAGAACGAATAAGTGGATTCTTCAGTCGCTCCGCTCCTTCAGAATGACATTTTCCTTGTTTTGGGACAACCTCGTTAATTATACCGGGTCCGCCTGCGGCGGATCCAATCATAATTTGCCGAGCTTGTCCCGATGAGCGCCTTGCGCCATCCCGACATACAATAATTTGGACGGGATACGCTCTTAATCGGGAAGGAGGTTTTCCTATCTACCATCTACCTCACTTCTTTTCTACTCTCCCTTTCAATATGGGTCCTGTTAGCCGCCGTTTGCACAGTGTTCATCTATAAGATTCCTGATTTCTTCATCGAAAATATCGAAACGCTTTGTCTGACGGTGAACCAAGAATGCAGCAACCGGGAAAAGTACAAGCATGAAAATGTCCAGCACATAGAAAATGGGGAACGCTCCGCCTTCAATGGAATTTGGCTTGTCCAAGAAGAGAACGTTCACGGCCTCCCACGCAAATAGGATCAAGAATAGATAATGCAAAATTCTGAATATACGCTTTCTCTTGCCGAGAGCCTTCTGAATTCCCGCAACACTTGGATTGGAGAGAACCTCATATGGAAGCCGTGCAAGAGTCGGGTGTTTCATGAGTGGATTCATATCCTGTCGTATCTTTCTGAATAGCTCATCAAAGGTTTCCCGCGCAAATGACGCATACTACCTGAAACCCGCCATATGGCGTTTTTCCTGTAACAATAACCGGTTATACGACATATGTCGTTTATTTTCCTTTTATCTGAGGGCTGCCTCATTCTTCACGAATCCCCTTCGGCACATAATCAAAAAACCTCTCCGTTGTTTTCCCGTGCGTCCATTCAGCGCGCAACGTGGTCTTCTTCGAGACTCGCCTCAACGACGACAACAGCGCACGGTTCATGTCCCTGGCGCTTTGACCGCGAATTTTCGCCTCGACGCCGAAACCGCCTTCAGTCCGGCTTATTGTTCCTGCCCCTACGAATTCACGGAGAACCGGCTCGATCTTACCGGGCGCATCCGTCCTGATATCTGCAACAAGGATGAACATACCGCCTGCCATTCCCGTTTCCCAAGTTTCCTAAGCTTAGGCAACCCGACGGAGAATTCCAAGCCCGCGGCGGGTTGCATCCGCCGAGGTGCCAGGACATTCGTTCTCTACTGCTTCGGGTCACTCATGGACGGCGGAGCGTCGCCGGGCGCGCTTCCCCAGCTCCTGTCCGCCCTGGGCCCCATCTGCAGCTCCAGTACACCGCCGTTCTCGATATCCTGCTGTGTGAACCACGGCTTGGCCAGAGGCTTACCGTTGAGAGTCGCGGATTGAATGTACTTGTCGCGCACGGAAACGTCGTTCGCCTTTATCGTGAAGGTCCTGCCGTTCGAGAAATGTATCGCCGTCTCCCGGAACAACGGGCTCCCGATGACATAATACGGCTCGCCCGGACAGAACGGGTAGAAACCCATCGCCGAGAAAACGTACCATGATCCCATCGCCCCCTGATCGTCGTCGCCGGGGATGCCGAGCGGTGTGTCGCCGTACCAGACCTCCATTATTTCCCGGACGAGCTTCTGAGTCTTCCACGGCTCCCCGACAAAATCGTACAGGTAAGGTATGTGGAAGCTCGGCTCGTTGCCCTGGGCGTAGTTCCCGATAAGTCCGGTCATGTCGGGAAACTTCGCAAGGAAGGAGTACTTCCAGAGCCCGCCGTACTGCACCTCGAAGAGTGAATCCAGCCTGTTCAGGAACGCCTTCCGGCCGCCGAACAGGTCGACGAGTCCGGCGACGTCGTGCTGGACGCTGAACGTGTAGATCCAAGAATTGCATTCGGCAAAGTAATCTCGTCCGCCCGGACCGCTCGGGAGAATCGGGTCGAACCCTTTGACCCACTCACCGTCTGCCGACCTCGGTGCCATGAAGCCGATCGACTTGTCGAAAACGTTCTCGTAGTTGTGCGCGCGTTTCAGGAAGTAAACGTAGTCCGAATCGTGCCCCAATACCTTCGCCATCCTTGCCAGGCACCAGTCGTCGTAGGCGGTCTCGAGGGTCACGGACACCGCCTGCCTCCTTTCGAAGGGCGCCACTTCCGGGTTCGTTTCCTTCTCACCCTCTTTGAGCGCCGGGAAGAAACCCTTCTCAAGATATATTTTGCCGAGGTCGGTCATCTCACCGTTTCTCCAGGGAAGCATCGTCGCCTCCATGGCTTCCTTCTTCATCGCCTCGTATGCCTTCTCCACATCGAAGTTGCGGTAGCCTTTGAAATAGGTGTCGGCTATCAGCGCGTTGGCGTGCTGGCCTATCATGGCGGCGAACTCCCCCCAAACCCGCGGAAACATCGGGAGCCAGCCCCACTGTTCGTACATCCGTATGTACGACTGCACCATGTCTTCCTGCTGTTTCGGGTCGAGCAAGAGCTGCAACGGGTGCTCGCACCGGAACGTGTCCCAGAGCTGGTCGTGCGTGTAGAAGTCGCGGCCGCGACTGTCGTGGACCTTGTGATCGTAGCCGCTGTAGTAACGGCCGTCCTCCGTTATGTCCATCATGTTCTGCTCGGCGCGATAGAGAGAGCTGTAGAATATGGTCTTCTGTTTCTCGGTCCCTCCCTTGAGCTCTATCTTGCCGAGGAGATTATTCCATGCCGTCTTTGTCTCTTCTTCCCTCTGCCGAAAGTCCCAGCCGTGGATCGCTTCGTTGAGATTCTTCACCGCCTGTTCGATGCTGATGAAAGACAATCCGACCTTAACCTGTACCATCCCCTCAGTTGTATCCTCAAAACCGAAAGAGAATCCGATCCTCTCCCCCTCAACCCGGCTTTGCCGGTTCGTCATGCCGCCGAAGCTCCACGATTTCTCGCCGGAGAACGGCTTTGAGAACTCGAGATGAAAGAAGTACGGCACCCCATGTATTGTCGTCTCTCCTTCTACTGCGCTCGGCGAAACGATTTGCATCGAGCCGCTGTCGGCCATCATTATGTTCAAATGGCGGTCCGCGCTCCGCGGAAATTCGAAGCGATAAAGAATCGCAAAATGCCCGACAGTATATGATGCGGTTATGTTGTAGTCCTCGAGCAGGCCTTCATAGTAATATGGCGTGCGGGTTTCGAAATCGCGGTCGAAACTCGAGGCAATCAGATTCGGGTCGGTCTTGACTTCCCCGGTGTCCGGCATTATCGTCACGCCGCCGGCCGGGAAGCCGTAGATCTTCGTCGCGACGTACGAATCGTTGACGCCCGGATTGAGGACAGGCGTCACCTGCGGGTAATCGTGCGGGAGCTGGACGACCGGCCGGGTCGTCGAGAGGAGTATACTGACGCCGCCTATGTCGGGCCGGACGTAGTCAACCGGATCTTTATCCGATTGAGCCTGGGCAATTGAGCTTAGGAATATCGTCGTGACTGCGAGGAAGAGCTGGAGCAAGTTTCTCATCTTTGTCCTATCAGGATTTTAGTCTGCCGAACCCGGCACCGGCTTTCGAGTGAAGGCATGACAAAAGATAGGAAATACGACGATGATATACATCGGCAGAGCGGCCGATCGTGGCTGCCCGCAATCCCCCTGGCTGGCCGAGGCGACCAACTTCCCCCGATTCGGTAATCCGACGATTGGGTCTGCGCAGAAGAAATATCAATGCGGTGTATGCACGAGCTTGACGTCCAGCTGAGCGGTAAAATCAAGAGTGACCGTGCCGCTGGTGTTGACATACTCTGTAGTGTAAGTCGTATCCACCGCGTTCACGTTTTCATTGTGGATCGAAGGACGAAGTACGAAGGAGTCGGTGTTGAAGTCGAAATAGGGTTGATTAAGAAAGGCAAGTTCATTCAGCCCGAGAGTGAGAGTAACGTTCCCGGAATTCTGCCAGCTTGTAAGGAAGTTAGTGCATGACGTGCCTTGCGGCGCATCGTATCCGTAAACCCATTTTTCCAGAGCCGACCCGAGCGAGTCGAATCGTATCACTGTCATATCATTATCACAGACGTCCAGGCTGTCCAGGGTTACATCCAGTTGAAAAGACTGCGGCAACGAGATTTTGTCGTGCGCGGGATAGCCGGGACCACCGTTAGTGTAATCCGTACAGACGTCGTTCGTAAGTCCGAATACGTAGTTAATGGCGCCGCTTCCAACCCAGCGGCCATCCGGTGCTCCGAGCGCGGCGAAATCAGGGCTCATCTTGATGGCCCCTTGAATGACTACATGCTCCGAATCAACAAACCCCGTGCTTTGATCCGTCATAACGTCAAGCACCCCTTCATTGATATCGAACGTAAATGTCAGCGCCTTCTGAATGTCTGCCAGGAACGACGGGATGCTCGCGCCGAACAATTCGGCCTGCGAACCGAGTTGGAATACCGACTTGATCGCTTTGTAATCATGATCCTGAGTCAACCGATTCAGCTGATCGTTGTAGCAGCTAACCGCCCATCCGCCCAGGTCTGCCAGAGTCTCATCCGCACCGGACGGCGATGCGCCCACCAGGTTCATATCGGCGGCGGCAACAAGCATCGCTTTTGCGACTGCCACATACTTCTTGTTATCCCCGCTGTATTCCGAATATGCTTTTTGTCCCTTCTGGTAGAGACGCAATGCAAGCTCCCCGGCTTTCGCCAACATTTCGTTCTGTGCCGCCTGATTACACCCCAGCAGGCCGAACGCTTTCCCCGGGCCAAGTATGTCTCTTATGACTGAGTCCTCGGGCTGAACGAACTTCGCAACATAATCGGTTGCGGCTCTAACTTTCGATGAATCGATACCGCAATCGAGGTCTATATCCGGCGGCACGGGAACGTCTATCGGCTGACTGAGCAGCGCATCCTCCTCCTTGAGCGCAGCGTCATACTTTGCCGTCGCCACGCCGCATATCTTTTCGGGATCGAATGGAACTCCTGCAGCAACACCGCTGAAATGAGATACCGTGACCTTGTAAACTCCTCCCGTGTCGGAAGCGGGAGCGAAGTCGATTGTCTTCCCGTCCTGCGTGAATAAATAGAATATGTATGGGCTCGAAGACGACGGGAACGTGACCGTCAGTGTGGCGGGTGACGAGAATTGAAAACCGTCGGGCCCGAACACAACTCCGCTGCTGATATTGTAGGTCGAATCGGATTTTACGTTCTCTATCGGCGTGATCGAAATTGTCGTCGGCGCCGCTACATCCTGCCTCGGAATACTCAAATCCCATTTTACGCCGGCGGCGTCGGTGGTTGAAACATCGACCGAGATCGTATCGAGTGCGGCAGATCCCTGCCTGGAGTAATCCGGCGTGTACGAAATCGTCCCGAGAGATGTGGAATCGGAAGAAGGAGGTTGAGTCACGGGCTGCGTCGCAGTCGGCGATGCTTTCTTGCACGAGTAGAACGACACAATCATAATAAGCGGGAGTACGCCGGCTGCAAGACGATATATTTTTGTCTTAGACATGTTCGTTCATTTCCTTCCTTAAATCTCTCACTGCCACAGGCACTTTGCGGGTCCTGGTTTCTTCATTCCGCGTCCGGCCTTGCCGAGTAACGACAACACGAGAGCTTTTCCTCGCAAGCAGCGGCTTATTTCTCTTCCACATCAAAGTGCCGCGTCAACTTAGTCCGTGAAGGCGAGGCAAATCAACTATTCAAACGGATAGTTCTCGCGCGTTATGTTTCAAGTCACAACCCGATATGGTGCACCCTCTTGAATTACAGGCAAACCTGAGATAATCTTGATGGCAAGAGGCCAGACCCCGGTGACGGTCCGTACTCACCGGCGGGAAAGCGTCAAGCTTCGAGAACAACAACACAGGAGCCAAGTCAAATCATGAAAGAATCCGAACGCAAGCAGCCATCTTCCGTGATTGAAGCCTCACCATCCACCAGGAGAATCGGCATCGCCGCCCGGTTGGCCGTGATCGTCGGGGCCATTCTCCTCCTTCAATCCGCATCCCGCGAAGCCGTAAACCCGCCCGCCAAAAGCCCCGCAAAGATCGAGGCGTTCGAGCTCAGTGATGTTCGGCTCCTCGACGGCCCGTTCAAACATGCGATGGAGATGGATGAGAAATACATGCTCGAGCTGAACGCCGACCGTCTTCTGGCGCCGTATCTCAAGGCCGCGGGACTCGAGCCGAAAGCTCCGCAGTACAAGGGCTGGGAGACGAGCCAGCTCTCCGGTGCCATCCTGGGCCATTACCTATCAGCCGCTTCGATGATGTATGCCGCCACCGGCAATCAGAAGCTGAAAGACAGAGTGGATTACATAGTCGGCGAGTTGCAGAAATGCCAGGCTGCCGTCGGGACAGGATACATCGGCGGGATACCGGACGGTCAGGATCTCTGGAAGAAGATAGAAGGCGGGACGATCGTAACTCAGAGTTTCAACCTGGACAGCGTCTGGTCACCGTGGTACAACCTGCACAAGGCGTTTGCCGGGCTGCGAGATGCCTACAGGTACTGCGGCAATGACGAGGCAAAGGCGGTATTGGAGAAATACGGAGACTGGGCCGTAAATTTTTCGAATCACCTCGACAATGCGCAGTTCGCCCACATGCTGAGATGCGAATATGGCGGGATGAACGAGGTGATGGCCGACCTTTACGACATGACCGGAGAGAAGAAGTATCTCGAACTCGCGAAGCGCTTCAACGATGAAGTGTTGTTCGCGCCGCTCGCCGAAGGGGTCGATTCACTCGCCGGTAATCACGTCAACATGCAGATACCGAAGGTCATCGGCGCAGCGAAAGAATATGAAGTGGACGGCAACGCGACGATGCAGCAGATAGCCGGCTACTTCTGGAAAGAAGTCACGGAGAAACGCACATACATCAACGGCGAGATGGGAGACTACGAGTACTTCGGGAAACTCGGCGAACTTCCGAACAGACTCAACAGGGAATCGGGCGAGACATGCAACGTCTACAATATGCTGAAGTTGACGCGTCATCTCATGGAATGGAATCCCAAAGCCGAATATGCCGAATACTACGAGCGTGCGCTTTACAACGACATACTCGCATCCCAGGATCCGGAGACGGGCATGATGACCTACTTCATCTCTCTGGAACCCGGCTTCTTCAAGACGTTCAGCACTCCGTTCAATTCCTTCTGGTGCTGTGTCGGCACGGGCATAGAGAACCATTCGAAGTACGGTGAATTTATCTATATGTACGGGACCAACGACCTTTACGTAAACCTGTTCATCCCGTCGGTATTGCAATGGAAAGAAAAAGGGGTAACCGTGACGCAGGAGACACATTTCCCCGACTCACAGGAAAGCACGCTTTATCTCAAGATGAAGAAGGATCAGAAGATTACTCTGGAAATACGACGGCCGTATTGGGCCGGGGAGGGCTTTGCGATCAAGGTCAACGGGCGGAGTATAAGAACCGCGGGAGTGCCGGGAAGTTATGAGAGCGTGACCCGCACATGGCACGACGGTGACAAGATCGAGATAACGCTTCCGATGCGGCTCCGCGTCGAACCGATGGCCGACGACAGCAGCAAAGTGGCGATCATGTACGGGCCGCTGGTACTCGCAGGGGATCTCGGAGGTTACGTTCCCCTTCCCTACGCCAAAGAGAACGGCGATTTCTTCGATATGCCGGATGTAAGCGTGCCTGACCTCGCCATCAGCGGGAAGCCGGTCGCGCAGTGGCTCAAGCCGGTAGAGGGTAAGCCTCTCCATTTCAGGACTGTCGGAGTCGGAAGGCCGAACGACGTGGAGCTGGTCCCTCTTTACGAGATAAACCATCAGCACTACACCGTCTACTGGAACATTCCACCCGGCAAATAACCGGAACTTGAGTTCACCATGGCGGCGAGAATTTGTCGACACCCGCAACGGTATTCGACGGACCGTCGCCCGAACCGACCACATAAACGGAAAAGCATATGGTTGATCCTGCCATGAGAGGAAGCAAGATTTTGCTGCTCGGCCTGATAACGTGCATCACCTTCCTGGGCAGCAGCGAACGAGGAACGCAGGCCGGGTCCGTGATTCATCGGAATACGTTTCGACACTCTCAAAAGAGTGAATCGACTCGACTGGATGTCAAGATCGGGAATTACTTCATGTATGCTCCGTACGGTATTTCCATTGTCGTAAATGATGCAACCGCATTTCAGATACAACCGGTGTTCGAGGCTCAACCCGTCTGGAATGGAGAAAACAACAATCGCCAGCATCCGGACGTCGCTTACATTGTCCCCGGCACAACATCACCCGATTTCTCATACGTCAGATCCACATTTGACCATGACGGTGCGGCCATCACTTTTACATGGGGCCGAGTAGATTCCACCTCCATAGCAGGCATGCTTCAAACCGACAAGCCCGTCACGCTGACGCTGAGTCTCCCATCGACGACATGGCCTGACTTCCACGCAATCTACAGCGCCCTCCCGGACGGAGTGCATGGATATGGAATCACCCCGGGAGGCGAATACATTCCCTTCAGATTTTCATGCGATCCTAAACCCGTCGACGTGCAGGCGAACCTGACTCCGGACGCGGAGATAACGCTCGACCTTCGGCCGGACCACCCAGCACGATTTGTCGCAACAGTGGGCACAGGTGCACAGCCGGATTTGAATGACGTAGAAGCCATGCTCAATGGTGCCAGAAATCGTTACGACGCATTCCATCTCGTTTCGAGCGGAGCATGGGGTGATTTTCTGAGCGCCATCCCCGACAATCTGAATTTCAGTCGTCTCTACAGCAGCGACAACGGCAGAGTCGTCCATATCGTCGGACGCGGGTGGTGGATTGGGCGCCGCGACCCGGACATCTTCCCCTACTTCGCGTGGGACAGTTTCTTCAACGGCATACTCGCGTGCCAGGAGGATCCGGAGGGCGCACGGAATACAATTCGCGCTGTGCTCTCCTTTCAAACGCCTAACGGGTTTATACCTCTCGATTCTCACTGGAGCGACAACGGAGCTTACGTGACGATGGACCGCTCCGACCCGCCCGTCGGAGCAATGGCCGTCTGGAAGATAAACCAGCGATGGCCTGACAAGGCGTTCCTCGCAGAGGTCTACCCTAACCTCGTCAGGTGGCACGAATGGTGGATGAAGGCAAGGGACGGGAACCACGACGGTCTCCTCGAATGGGGGTCCGAAAAAGAGTTCAAGCAAGGAGCGATGTGGGAAACCGGATGGGACGACAACGTGGAATACGACCGCGCCCAAATGACCGGAACCACTTTGAATGCGGACGCTGTCGACCTTAACTCGCTTTACTCAATGGACGCGGAGTATTTGTCGAAGATCGCCGCGGCGCTGGGCAAGAAGGAGGACGCGGACCGCTTCCAAGAAGAGCACCTGGAAATGAACCGCCGCATCAACGAACACTTGTGGAATCCCAGCCTGGGAATGTATTGCAGCCGGTTATGGAGCGTCCCGGCAGAAGTCGGCAGCGGCATACCCCTTCAGACTGTCTTCAAGGGCGGTCTCGAAGCAGCTTATTTCAAAGATCAATTGCTTCAGGACACGGTCGTTCACAGGATCGAGTACACGGCTGGACGCGATTGGCAGGAGTCGAGTCCGGCCCCCGGCGTGCCGCAGGAGCATTGGAGTGCCAGCTGGAGAGGGACGTTCTCGCCTGAGAAATCGGGATCATACAGGTTCGTCGTGGAGGCGAGCGCGGGAGCGCGCCTTTTCCTGGATGGGAGAAAGGTGATCGATACATGGCAGGCCGGTCACGGTGAGGAACGTTATGCGGACATCCGGGTGAAAACTGGACAGGAAGTTCAGGTAGTCCTGGAATACTTCAACGAGCGTAGTCCGGCCTCGTTGCAGATGTCCGTTCATCCGCTGTCACCCGGCAAACCTGGAAGCGACTGGTTGACCCGACTGACACCGATGAATTTCTATCCGCTCACGGCTGGCGTGCCGGATTCCGGACGCGCGAGACAGGTCCTCGCCACTTTGTATAGCAGAGACAAGTTCTGGCTGAAGTGGCTGATCCCTACAGTGGCTTATGACGACCCGGTGTGGCCGCAGCAAAGCTACTGGCACGGCAACGTCTGGCCGCCGGCGAATTACCTCGTCTGGCTCGGACTGAAGAAGTACGGCGACAAGGAGCATATTGCAGAGTTCGCCAGCCGCTGCGTGGATCTCTACATGCGTAATTGGGAAAGCAAGCGTCTCAACTGCGAGAACTACAGCAGCATAAACGGAACCTGCAACGGCGATCCGCATTATACGTGGGGCGCACTTCTACCTCTCATCGGGGAGGAGGCGTTGGTCGGAATCGACGATCAAGGACGACCTATCGCCCGAGACAATCCCCATCTGAAGGAAGACATTTTGATGAAGCACATCCCGATCAGTGGGAAGCGGTACACAGTCGAATCGTCCGGTGGGAAGGTGAGGATTACGGCGGAAGATCAACGATAGCACCTCCCGTATCCCCCCTTGCCCCCTACTCCTAGGTCGTGCCGAACTCGTTTCGGCACCTGTGAATAGCCCACTCCCCAAACCACCCCGCAGGTCATGCCGAACTTGGTTCGGCATCTACCCCAAAGCCCTCAACGACATCCGGGAACAGGTCCCTCATCTCAGGGTTCATCGACTTAATCAGGTTAATCTTCCATTCCCGGTGCCAGTTCTTCAGCTGCTTCTCCCTGGCAATGGCAACCTTTATGGAGTCAAAGCATTCATAGTAAACAAGGTACTTCAACCTGTACCTCTTTGTGAAACTCGGGTTCTTCCCCTCCCGATGCTCCGACGCTCTTCTGGCCAGGTTGTTCGTAACACCGATATAGAATGTCGTACGTGTGAAGTTGCTCATGATGTAGACGTATCCGCGTTTCACGACCTGCCCTATCCTTCGCCCGAAATCTATCCGGTAATCGGAAAACGTTCAAGTACGCGGGCCCCGAAACAAGTTCGGGGCGACGAGAGCAGTTGTTCTCTTGTCAGGCAGAATCCGCTGTCACTTCGTCGTGCTCAATCCCAATGCATCCCCCCTCAGGTCGTGCCGAACTTGTTTCGGCACCTGTGAATAGCCTAATACCCAATGCACTCCTTTTGTCACGCCTCACTTGTTTCCGCACCTGTGAATAGCCCGCTGCCCAAACCACCCCTTAGGTCATGCCGAACTTGTTTCGGCATCTACGAAGAGCACGACGCGCAGCCCGTCACTCTCCGCCGAGAAGTTTCTTCGTCAGCTCCGCCGTCATCTCCTTCACCGCCTTGTCCATGTCGTACACCGCGCGGTCCTTTGCCCTTTCGACGGACAATTGTCCGGAACGACCCCTCTTTGAAATATCGGTCATCACAACCCCGGTTGCGTTGTCGACGATGCTGAGTTCTACATCCCATCTGCAATAGTACCATCCGTCGAGCGGCGTGTCCGATGGATCGAGCTTGCTCGCGACATTAACCGTGAAATCCGATCGCTTGTTTTGCTTGTCGTTTATGACGAGCCCTTCCCCCGTTAACCCGTCGGACACCACCTGCGCCGCGCTTTCCGATCCCGGACCCTTCGCGCCAAGACCGAAGGTGACTTCAGTTTGACAGAACCTCGTAAGCTCCGTGCTCGCCTCGTCGGCGGAAATCCCCGGCAGGGGGAGACCTTGCCCCGTATTCGAGAGTATCGAATAGTCCGAGTTGAGATCCTGGCGTCTCAATGCCAGATCCTTTCTGGAAGCGATAAGACGGAGTTTGCCGAGCTTGGTACTCACGGTGTCGATTTGTTTCCCGACCTCGACAAGCTCCGTATCGAGTGCCGAGATCTGGTCGGCGATTCTCACCGACGCCTTCTGCCTGTCCAGTACCGCGAGGGCATAGTATTCCATGGTATTCGGGTCCTGCCACACGTCCGCGATTTCGGATCCCTCCAGCGTCTTCACGAGCCCGACATTGACGCGGCTCCTTGTTATGTCGACCGACTGGCCGTTCACGTTGCCGTTGGAGCCGTTAAGGGTCTCGGTCTTGTTCGTGCTGAACCTCGCGTCGAGTTGTACCCTGAAAACCTCCGCGATGTGTGCCCTCGCCTGGTTCTCCGCCTCCTGGCGCGTGTCGCCGCTGCCGACACCGGTCATGTACTGGTCATCGGGGTACGCGCTGCTTTTCCCCGTCACCCAGTCGGGAGTCTGTGCTTTCACAAGACCGGTTGACAACGCGACAAACATTATTGCGATTACTGTTCTCATTTCACGGGATCCTTATTTGACGTCGGGAAGTATCTTGATCGCTACGGTTCCGGCCGCGATCGAGACGCGGTCCGACATGAGAGGCGCGCCGCCAGCCGCGTCGACAGTGACCGAATAGTCGCCTGCCGGCAGCGTAAACTGAGCGATCTGAATATCGTGCGGGAGAGTCCTCCAAATGCGCAGGTCGGCCTGCTCTGACGCCGAGTACGCCGCGTCGATAACCGAGCTGCTCAGAAGGTTCTCGAGACGAGAGCCTTTTCCTTTGGCCTCCGCCTCTTTCTTGATCTTCTCGGCCACAAGGAATTTCAGCAGCGCCCTTCCACCCGACTTCAGGTAGATGAGGCCCAGCCAGTCCTGCAGGTCTTTCTCCGCAATCCTGTTGACGCTCTCGCCGACCTGCGCAGCAACCCGGGCTTGTTCTGCGGCGCCAGAGACCGAGACCTCGTACGGCCTCGTTCCTTTCTGACGGGCGTGAAACTTCGGAACCGCGACGATAAAGGAGTGAACCACGCCGCTCGTGTCCGGTATCGACACCCTCAGCTTGACCTGTTCCTTCACCGGCCCCCTGCCGGAGTAAACGATCAGCAGAAGCTGTCCCATAGACTTCAATGAGTCGGAATAATTGATGCCGAATTCGCTTTCATACCGCTGGAGATCGTCGGTGAAACCCATCTCGCCGGCGGTACGAACAAGGTCGGCCTTCAAGAAAGAAGGACACTGCGTGTTGTACAGAGAGTCGTACTGCTTGTATCCCAAATAAGCCTGGCGATATGAGATGTATGCGTCGTTGACATCGCCGTCGGCTTCGTACAGCAGGCCCATGATATACCGGATGAAGGCATCTTGCTTGAACGAGTTCTTCCCGCCGTACTGCTGCGAATATTCGTTGAGCTTGAGGTCGACTTTGCGCGCCTCGACGATCGCGTCTTCGAGCTTGCCGAGCTCGGCGTAGTTTAGCGCCATGAAGAGATTTACGTACACCTTCTCGAAATCTTCGCCCTGGTACGGCAGCTCGTTGTCGTTCAACACGAACGAGCCGGCGATCTTCGAGATACTCTTTGTGTAAAGCTCATCCATCTCCCGTTCGCTCGCGGCGAGATGTTGCGTGCTGAGGCTGTAGTCGCCTGCATAGTGGAGGAGAAGTCCCTCCTCGAGGTTGTAAAGGACGGAACTGTTGTTGCCGTATTTATCCCTGTTTGCCTTGACGACTTCGGCAGCCTTTGCGAACTGGTTTGATGACACATCGGCATCGACGCTCTTGTAGAAGCCGGTCGACATTGCGCAGCCGGAAAGGAGGAGAGCACAAAGGAGGTATCCGGCTCCTGCCCGACATATTCTTTGCGTACTTTGCGCCTTCTTGGCGTGCTTTGCGGTTAAGCCCCGGGTCCGAT
>JAHECO010000066.1 GCA_024641705.1 Candidatus Kryptoniota bacterium | reverse complement strand
ACCCAACCTGGCATGGAAGTTCGACGCGAACGGTTACGCGACTGACGTAGCGCCCATTATCTCTCTCCGGCTCCCGATCAGGGACTACAGGATGAACGGCCTTTATGACGGCAAACCGGATACTCTCTACACGGCAATTGTCTGTAACGCCGACAGGTCCGGAAAGGGAAGTCTCTCCCCCGATGGCGGAACCTTCTGGGGATTCGAGCCGATCCCCGGTTTCTTCAATCCGACGGTTGTGGGTATCGGCAGAGGCATAGCGATGAGCGACCAGCCCGACACGTGGCCCTCCAAATGGCCGGACCACCCCGACTGGCTCGATGCCCAGGGCCATGCGGAATGGAACGGATACTTCGGGCGCGGCCAGATGCAGGCAGACCAGGAAAGCTACTTCATGATGGACGACCAGGCCGACGCTCGCATGTATGACGACTACGGATTCCTGCCGGACAGCACAGACTCGACGAGACGCGGTCAGGCAATCAGAGTCTCCGTCCGCGGCCTCCAATGGGCCAACTTCCTTGCCGAGGACGTCATTTTCTGGCTTTACGACGTCCAAAATGTTGGGACTTCGACTTACGACCAGGCAGTCTTTGGAACGCTCATCGGAACCTACGTCGGTGTTGGCCCGTCGGGCGGCGACGAGTACATGAACGGAGCCTCGTTCTTCGACGCTCGCGAGAACATCACTTACTCATGGAATTTCAACAATTACATCAAGCCTACTGCCAACCCGTACTGGAAACCGAACCCATACGCCGTCGGCTATGTGGGATTCGCGCTGCTGGAGACTCCCGGCAACGAGTACGACGGAATCGACAACGACGGTGACGATCGCAATTTCCCCGGTGACGCTCCTTATTTCACCGAAGCCGATTTCGCGCCGCGGACCGTCCATGCCGGCGACAAACTCATACTGATAGACAAGCAGACCTTCAAGCGCACGCCGTTCACGATGCCGGCATATGACACGACTGTGGTTTCAATGGGAGTCCAGTTCCACCTTGTCCCCGACAGCACGGTGCTGGCAGAGGGAAACCTCGTCCCGGGCCCGTCGGGACCTGCTGTCAACACCAACGCTCATGACGGCATAGACAACAATCTCAACGGCATCATCGACGAGAACTACGAAGTCGACTACCGGCAGTTCAAAGTTTCTACCGCCGGAGTCACACTCGTAGATACCCTGAATCCAGTCCAGCACAGAGATTACGTAAATGGCAAAGGCCTGAACGACCCGATGATCGACGAGTCGAGGGAAGACGGCATTGACAACAACAAGAACTGGAACCGGCAGACCGACGATGTCGGCCTGGACGGTAAGCCGGGCACCGGCGATTTCGGCGAGAACGACGGCAAGCCGACATCCGGATTCCAGCCAAGGGGTCCGAACGGCCAGCTCATTGACACGAACGAGCCCGGCGAACCCGACATCGACAAGACCGATCCTCAGGAATCCGATCAACTCGGCCTGACGAGCTTCGAATACTTCGTCCCCTCCACTGACATCGATCTGAGCAACCAGAACGACGTGTGGCTCAGGATGCTTCCGGGCAGGTTCGACGTCCCTTCGTCGGTGATCAACAACCGCGCGACGCGAGGTGAAGACGGCGACTACATCTTCTCGAGCGGATACTTCCCGATGCCTCCCAAATCCACACAGCGCTTCTCGCTCGGCATAGTCTTCGGCGACAATCTCGAGGGTGCCATACGAAACAAGAACATCGCGCAGATCATATACAATGCCAATTACAACTTCCCGAAACCTCCGACGATGCCGACGCTCAAAGTCGTTCCCGGCGACCACCAGGTGACACTCTACTGGGACAAGGTGGCGGAGAGCTCGTACGACCAGACGTTGCAGCGGAATAACTTCGAAGGATACAAGATTTACAAAGGCACCGATCCGGATTTTACAGATTCTAAGACGATATCCAACGCGTACGGCCAGCTGGTAGATTATCAGCCTATCGTGCAATTCGACCTGAAGGACGGCGTGACCGGCCTTTTCCATGCAGACCCTCTCCTGTACCAGCTGAGCAGCGGCAAGCCGTTCTATCTCGGCGACGACAGCGGAATACAGAATACCTATGTTGATCACGACGTGACGAACGGCAGGACTTACTACTACGCCGTCACTGCGTATGACAGAGGAGACGAAGGGCAATCCATATATCCTTCTGAGAACAAGAAGACGATTTACATCGACGCATCAGGCAAGCTCGTGGTATCGCAGAATACCGCAGCAGTCGTGCCGAACGCTCCGTCTGCCGGGTATGTCCCGCCGCCCTCCGGCCGCCCGATGGCCCGCATTTCCGGTGCCTCGACGGCGATACCATACGTGTCGGTCGTCGATCCGACACAGGCAAAGAACACGACGTACGTTCTCAGCTTCATCGACTCGCTCTCGTACGGCATCCCGGTCGGATACGCCTACACGCTCGTGGATTCTTCATCGAAGGACACGATATTCAGCAAGAACACGCGCCTGTGGCCGAGTAACGGCGATATCTTCGACGGTCTCAGCATTTCAATGAATCCGCACTTCCAATCGATAGACAGCCTCCAGCTGGATACGGCGTTGAGCCGCTGGAACAACAAACTCACGAACAACCTGGACTATTCGGCTACGCAATTCAATTACAACGGGATTGTTTCGGTCCGTTATCCCCATGATTACCTGTTCGTTTTCTCGAAGAATGTCAGCGATTCGTCGTCGACCCTCACCCAGATTTTCGGATCGTCCACTCCTTTCAAGGTGAAGCCCACCAATTTCAGGATATACGACGTCACCGACAGGGCCCATCCCGCACAGATCCAGTACGGACTCATCGACAGGCCCGGAGCCTTGCAGGACACTCTGTCGAGTTTCGATGCCGTATTCCTGACAAGCGAGGACGGAAGCAAGCTGTCGTGGAGAATAACATTCATAGGTGACGGGGCCCGCATTCCGACCGGCGGAGATTCGCTGCTTCTCGCTTTTCAGAAGCCGTTATCGAGCAGCGACATTTTCAAATTCTACTCCGTAGGAACGAAATACGACATCTCAGCAGCGAAGGAAGCCATGAACAAGATCAGCGTCGTACCGAACCCGTACGTAGTAAGCAACGTCTTCGAGCAACCTCTTCCGGCCCAGGAGAGAGGGCGCGGCCAGCAGGCCATAGATTTCATCCACTTGCCGCCAAACTGCACCATCCGGATCTACTCGGCAAGCGGTGTGCTGGTCATGACTCTGACTCACGGCAGCAGCCTGCAGGACGGATCCGAGACGTGGAACCTGAAGACCAGCGAGGGCCTCGACGTGGCGTTCGGAGTGTACTTCTACGTCGTCGAAGCGCAGGGCATAGAAGAGAAGAAATTCGGCAAACTCGCAATCATACAATAGAAATCCTTAGAGCCTCTGAACTCATGAAAAGCCTGATCACAAAGTTAGTACTTGTTGCAGCCCTCACCATCCCGGCCGGCGTGATGGCACAGAGTAAAGTGGGAACGACCGCGGCCAATTTCCTCACCATCCCGGTCGGCCCGAGGGCAAGCGGCATGGGAGGGGCGTTCGTCGCGGTGGCGGACGACGGGACCGACGCGTTCTGGAACCCCGGTGGGCTGACGCAGCTTATGGATAACTACACGCTCACCGTTGCACATGCCGACTGGCTCGTGGGAACCAGCCTCAACTGGATCTCGCTCACCGCGAAGATCGGTGCCGACAACGCGGTAGCGCTCAGTATCAACCAGCTCGACTACGGCAAGACTCCTATTACCACCCCGGACGCGCCGGACGGGACAGGCCAGGACTGGTCCGCGCAGGACATCGCCGTCGGCCTGTCGTACGCGAGGAATCTGACCGACAAGTTCTCCATCGGCGGCACGTTCAAGTTCATCCAGGAACAAATCTGGAACGAGAGCGCGTCTGCTTTCGCGCTCGATATCGGTTTGCTCTTCGATACCGATTTCCACGGAGTGCGGCTCGGAATGAACATCTCGAACTTCGGTACTGAAATGCAGATGAGCGGCAAAGATCTTCTGCAGCCCATCGATATAACACCTGGTCAGACGGGCGGCAACACCAACCTCGTCGGTTCCCTCGACACAAAGTCGTGGCCCCTTCCGTTGGTGTTTACTGTCGGGCTCGGTATGGACGTCGTCAAGAACGACGCCGTCCGGTGGGTCGCAGACGTCGACGCGCTTTACCCAAATAACCAGGGAGCTTACCTGAACGTCGGTACTGAACTCACCTGGGACCACCTCCTTTCAATTCGTGCAGGATACAACTCTCTCTTCGAGCAGGCCGCCGAACAGGGCCTTTCGTTCGGCGCAGGGCTCGAGTACAACTTCGGCGGAGTCGAAACGCATCTCGACTACAGCTACATGGACTTTGGAGTATTCAAGTATGTCTCACGCTATTCGCTCTCTCTCGGCTTCTGATTTCGGGCCGCTCCGCGCAGCGTGCGACAGCCAAAACTGCGTAACGCAAATTTGGCACAAGCACATAATCAAACCATAAATGGAGGCACGTATGAAATCTCTGTTTGGCACAATGTTATTCCTGTGCTTCACCATCCCTCTTGCCGCCCAGACGACGATCCCTGTGACTTTCCAGGTGGACATGTCGATCAAGGCGAAGGAGACTCTGTTCAACCCGGCCAGCGATACCGTCACCCTGGTCGGAGATTTCCTTACCGATGCCGGCCTGGGGAACAACTGGTTCCCAGCTGTCACGGTAGCCATGAGCGATTCGAACAACGACTCGATTTACACGTACACCGCGAACCTCCCGAGCTCGAAAGCGGGCACCGTGTATAATTACAAGTTCACGATCAACGGAAAAACGTGGGAAGGCGATCCCAACAGGCAGTTTACCCTCACATCCCCTTCGATGGTCCTCCCGGTTGTCTGGTTCAACAGGGACAGTGTGCTCCGCGTCGTCGCAGTAAACACGCTCAACTTCACAGTCGATATGACCACGATCTACGGCACCGGCAAGGGACATTTCGATCCCAACACTGATTCCCTCCAGATCATGGGACTCGACTGGACCGGAGCAACTGTCGTCGGCGGTGTTCGGAAACTCACAGAAGACCCGTTCCAGCCCGGTATTTACCACACTCAGATGCAGATCAAGGGATTCGTCGGAGATTCGACCTCATTCAAGGTGAAGGCTTATCCTGACTCTCTCTTCGCGAACACCGGATGGGAATATACCCCGAACAGATGGTACACGATCCAGAACGACGGCACGACGGCCGACATACCCTCGTTCATCCCGTACATCATTCCGACGCTTATTGCCGCCACCGCGTCTGACCTGAAGATACTCTTCCAGGTAGACATGAGCCATGCCGTAAATCGGTACGACTCCGTCGCTATAGATCCGTCGAGTCTCGAGTTCGTCGGCGTGAAAGGGCAGCATTCGGTCATGGGTGCGTGGGTCGGCGACTGGCTGCCGACGGATACTTCCGCGAGCCCGCAGAACCTCCTTGTCCTTAATGACAGCGGAAAGAACGGCGACAAGGTCGCAGGCGACAACATCTGGTCGATAACGGTCACGATTCCGAAGGGCGATCAGGGCGGCCCTTACCTCTACAAGTATGGCGCTTTCTATCCCGGCTACGACACGCTCAACAACGGCTTCCATCCCGGAGACAACGAGATGATGCACGACGACTGGAACCACTGGTTCATCGTGTCGGACAGCGTGACTTCTATGGACATAATGGATGTGTTCGGTGAATTGTCCACCATGTCCACGGTTACCGGAGTCAACGATCATACGCCTGCGGTACCCGGGAAGTTCACACTCGATCAGAATTATCCCAACCCGTTCAACCCGACAACCTCGATTCACTATTCGCTGCCGAACGCAAGCCATGTCGTTCTGCGGATCTACAACGTCCTCGGCCAGAGCGTGGCGACTCTCGTTAATGCTGAGCAGAAGTCGGGCGAATATGCAGTGACGTTCAACGCCGATAGGTTCGCCAGCGGCGTCTACTTCTACTCTCTTGAGGCAGGCCACTTCAAGGCTGTGAAGAAGATGATGTTGCTGAAGTAGTTTTGCTTCTCCCAATCCTGAGTGGGGAGGCGGGGTGCAAGCTCCGCCTCCCCCGAACTTTTCTTGAACTCGGCAACTTCTTTTAAATTGACCCTATACACTGAAGATTATATGAAAGGCTTTCCTGTGCGCTACGGTAGATCAATCAGACTTTCCTTTTTGATATCCCTCGTCCTCGGCGTTTCGTCGGGACTCACCGCACAGGAAGTCTCCCGCGGTTCGGTGCCCTACAGAATCGGCAGCAGTACGGTGGTTGAAGGCAGATATTCCGCGCGCGCCGTTTCGCCCACTGAGATCGTGTCCGGCTACCAGAGCGATTATAAGATCCGGACCCCCAGGGAGATCCAGATCAAATTCGGCTTCAACGGCATGGATAATGAAGCACCGGCAGGACAAAACCATTATGTTCTCCTGAGTCCTGTCGATGGAAAGTTTACTACGCCCGTATTCTCGTTCGGCAAATTTGCGCCACAGATCTCATCGTCAGGGAGCAACTCGGATTCGACCTACCTAAGCCAGGATGTGCGGGTAACTATTCGGGTCGACATGCGGGGGGTGATCGGTGAAATTGCGAAACGAGGCTATTATCAGACATTAACCGGTCAGAAAATATTCAGGAAAAATTTGAGCGGGCTGAGTGTGGCGGGCGATGCCTTTCCTCTCTCATGGAATTTCGGCGATCTCCCCAACGAACCGCAGTTTGCCATGTCAGATCCCGACAGTGACGGAATATACGAGGTGACGATCCTGATCAAGAAGGATCAGTACCCGGGGCGCTCCGACGGGCCGACGGCAACGTGGCATCTTTCAAAAGACATCTCCGCATATTCACAATATACCTCCGGGTCGCTGCTCTCCGAGGCGCTTTACAACATGTCCCTCGAAGAGATGGTCGAGGACATAAGACCGGACGGCGCGTTCATGGCAGGGAAGATGTGGCCCGGCGTCTGGACACGCGACATCAGTTACAGCAGTCTCCTCTCTCTCGCCATCATCAACCCCGATGCAGTCAAGGCGAGCCTCCTCGCGAAAGTAAAAAACGACAGGATAATCCAGGATACCGGCACCGGCGGCTCGTGGCCGGTCTCTTCGGACAGGATGGTCTGGACGCTCGCGGCGTGGGAAGTGTACAAAGTCACCGGCGACAGGGAATGGCTTTCGACCGCTTACAGGATCGCGGCAAATTCAGCGCAAGCGGACGTCAGAGCCCTCCCCGACCGGACGACCGGGCTCTTCCGGGGTGAATCGTCGTTCCTCGATTGGAGAGAGCAGACTTATCCCAGGTGGATGGACCCCAAAGACATTTTCCAGTCGGAGAATCTCGGAACGAACGCGGTACACTACGAGACCTACAGGATCCTCGGCGCGATGGCGAATGCACTCGACAAATCGTCCGCGGATTACGAGAAGATCGCCGGAGAAATAAAGACCGGTATTAATGAACACCTGTGGATGAACGACAAAGGTTACTACGGTCAATATCTCTACGGGAGAAACTTCAAGGCCCTTTCACCACGCTCTGAGTCGTTGGGGGAGGCACTTTGCGTGTTGTTCGGGATTGCCGACGGCTCACGCGGACAACGTGTGATAGCGAATGCTCCGGAGACCGAATTTGGAATGACGTGCATTTACCCGGAGATACCGAACATCCCGCCTTATCACAATGATGCCGTCTGGCCGTTCGTCGAATCGTACTGGGCCTGGGCATCCGCGCGCGTGCACAACGGTGCCGCCGTCTCACGCGCGATCGCATCGGTGTACAGGGCAGCCGCCCTCTTTCTTACAAACAAGGAGAATATGGTCGCGAGTACGGGCGATTTCATGGGAACGCAGATCAATTCCAGCCGACAGCTTTGGAGCGTCGCGGGGGATCTCGCGATCGTCTACCGGGTTTTGTTCGGAATGAATTTTCAACCTGACTCTCTTATCCTGACGCCGTTTGTTCCGAAAGAATACGGCGGCGTCAAGAAGCTTTCGAATTTCAAATACAGGAATGCCTCTCTCGATATGTATGTGGACGGGTTCGGGGATGGAATCTCGAATATGACGATCGACGGCAGGCAAGTTGCGGGTTCAGCCGTGCCGGCAAGTCTATCCGGACACCACACAGTGCGCGTGATCATGAACGGCAGGATATCTTCCGATTCGCGGATCAACATGGCGCGGGACGTATTTGCGCCTGAAACGCCTGAGGTCGTTTTGGACGGGCGCGAGCTGAAATGGAAAGACATTGATGGCGCCGCTGCCTACAGGGTATTCAAAAACGGCAAACAGGTTGCCGAACTGACCGGAGAGAAGCATGAGATCCCGGAAGTCGTCGGTTACTCTGAGTACCAGGTCGCAGCTGTCGACAAAGCCGGGAGCGAATCTTTCCTTAGTGAACCGGTCGTCGTCGATCCAGCGAGGGCGACAATAGACGTTCAGGCTGAGATGAATTCCGGAACGACTGAGAATAAGTTCGCGGGCTATACGGGCAAAGGGTATGTCGTACTTGAGAAGGCAGACACGAGCCGGCTTGTGTACTCTGTCGACATTTGCGTGTCAGGTACCTACTCCATCGATTTCCGGTACGCGAACGGAAGCGGTCCCATCAACACCGACAACAAGTGCGCTGTCCGCTCGGTCATGATCGACGGCAGTACTGCCGGCGTTGTAGTGATGCCGCAGAGAGGAGAGGAGAACTGGCAAGACTGGGGCTACAGCAGCGCGATACATGCGACGCTGTCCAAAGGCAGGCACGATATCTCCATCCGGTTTGACAAGTACGATGATAACATGAACGGATCGATCAATAAGGCTCTCCTCGACGCCGTACGTGTGACACTGATCTCCGGATCGAAATGATTTCTTACGCACGATGAAGGCTGAGAACATGCGAAGTGCCGGTGGGCGAGAAGCTTCATTTCCTTTTCCATTCCTGCAGGTTAGATTATCGCGAATTGAATTGAAGTATCTCCTCATGCTATCCGTAATCGCACTCACCTCGGCATTTCCGCAGGACAGGAACTCCGAGGAAACGCCGCTTGCCAGGGTCGGCAACACAATTATCACGCGGAAAGAATTTGTCGAAAGGTACGAATCCACTCCCGGCTTCCAGCGTCAGATAGCTTCCAAGGCACAGATCAACAAGGAGGTCTTTCTGTTTTCGCTGATCTCCGAAAAGCTCCTTGGGATCGAGGCAAAAGCTCAGGGCCTCGACGCGGACACCGCTTACCAGAACGCAGTGAAGGAAGTGGAGGATCCCCTCGTCCGCGACCAGCTGTATCATGTGGAAGTCCGGCAGAAGGTTGTCGATACACCCGCTGAGATAGCGGATGCTGTCGCGAAGTCGCGGATCACTTTGAATGTCCTTATGCTCTATGCTTCCACAAAAGCCGGCGCCGATTTCCTTGAATCGAGGATCAAATCCGGTATGAAGCTTGAAGATTTTAGCTTCGTCGGCGATACAACCGGTGAGTTCACGGGCCCCGATTCGATGACGGTGCATTGGGGAGACAACAACGAAGAGATTGAAAAGGCCGCGTACAGCCTGAAACCCGGCCAAACCTCCGAGCCGATCCGATTCGAAGACGGGTGGTACATAGTAAAAATCATGGGCGAGACCGTCACGACGGGAGGCGGACCGGAGGAGTTGGCAAACGAGAGAAGGCGCGCCGAGGAAATTCTGTCGAGACGCAAAGAAGCCGTCCGAATGGTTGAGTATTTGTCCACTGCGCTGAAGGACAAAAAGGCCAAGGCGAACGGAAAACTCTTTGCCGACCTTGCCGGATCGATGTACGATGTCTGCAGGGTCGACTCGGTGAATGAAAACCGGCGAGAAAGAGAGAAGTTTATCCTGTCCGGGTACGTTATGGATTCTCTCACGACCCGACTTGCCGGAGAGTGGGACGAAACGTTTGTCGATTTTCCCGAGACGAAATGGACGCTCGGCGAGACCGTCGGGCGGGTGTTCGGCCAGGGATTCGGCGTGGCAGAGCCGACGCTGGAGAAGATCGAGTCTACGCTCGACCAGGCGCTCCGGAACCTGATTTACCAGGAAGAGCTTACGCAAATAGGATACAAGCATGATCTCGAGATGTCCCCACGCGTGCAGGACAAGCTCTCGATGTGGAAGGATTTCTACCTCGCGAATGCGCTGAAAAAGAAGATCGCCGACACGGTTACCGTAACCGACAAGGATGTCGCGGACTACAGAGCGGAGATGGCGAAGGACTCGGTCTCATTGGAACTGGTCAAGCTGAGGGAGATCATCACGCAGGACCAGGGTGCGGCGGTTGAGGTGTCGCGCCTCCTTGAACAGGGTACATCCTTCGAAAAAGTAGCGGAATCCTTCGCGGGCGGGTTAGGTTACGGTACCCGTACAAGGACCGGATACCGCACTCTTTCCGGACTCGGTGGGTTAGGCAACTTACTCCGGGGCGTGTCGGTCGGCGGTTGGGCCGGTCCCGTGCATACCAGGGAAGGGTACGTCTTCGCACAGCTTCTCGGGAAACAAAGTGTGTCGCCTCTCTCCGCCGATCCGAACGTCGATATGAATCTCCCTCTCCGGGACCGGCTGATCGCGGACAGGCTGAAGCTTGTCACGGACAAGTATGTAGCCGGCCTCGCCGGGAAATTTGGAGTCGACATATATGCCGATCAGCTGGCGAACACAAAAGTGACATCGCTCCCGATGCTCATGTTTCAGCTTCTCGGATTCGGCGGACGGATGTTCGCGGTGCCCCTTGCCTCGCCCGATGTGGGCTGGACACAGTACTGGGACTCGCGCGGGCACCTGATTCCATAGCTCCGTGCCGTGTTCGGCGTGCCATTATACCAAAAGGATTGAGTATGTCCGGTTCAAAATTTGTCCTTCTAGTCGCGGCAGGGCTCGCCATTATGTCAGCCGGCCAGGCCTATGCTCAGTTTCAGAGCTACGAAGGGTCCGAACAGGGAAAGATCATAGCGAGCGTCGGCACCGACGGGGCCCGGTACGCGCCCGGAGATACGGTTGAGTTTTCAGTCACGCTCAGTTCAACTCCGGGCAACTCGATCATCTATGTAAGGTACAGCCATCTCGACGAAACCGTGACTCAGGATTCCCTTACGGTCGACTCATCGGGACAGATGAATTGGGTCTGGGTCGCTCCGGCGGATGATTTCCAGGGGTATATGGTCGACCTCTTCCTGTTTCAAAATGGAATACTGTTGGACCATGCATCGATCGGAGTGGACGTCTCATCGAGCTGGGCAAGGTTCCCGAGATACGGTTTCCTCTCGAGTTATCCCTACATGACGCAGGCCGAGATGGATTCGATCGTCGGAGTCTTGAACAGGTATCATATCAACGGCATCCAGTTCTACGATTGGCAGTACAAACATAACATGCCTCTCAAGGGCACGCCTCAGTCACCTGCCCCCACCTGGAACGACATTGCCAACAGGACGAACTTCTTCCCGACCGTCATGGGATATATCCAATCGGCCCACAAATACGGCATGGCTGCGATGTCTTATAACCTGCTCTACGGTGCCTACGCCGATGCGGACCAGGACGGCGTGAACGTCCAGTGGAGCCTGTACAAAGATGCCAACCACCAGACCCGCGAGGTGCTGCAGCTGCCCTCCGGCTGGGCAAGCAGTATCTACCTCATGGATCCATCGAACGAGCAATGGAGGAGCTATCTCTTCTCCCAGGAAAAGAACGCCTTCGAGGTATTCCCATTCGACGGGTGGCACATAGACCAGCTCGGCGATTGGGGGACGATGTATAACTACGCGGGGCAGCCGATTGTGGTGTCAAACGCGTTCACGTCCTTCATTCAGGAGGCTAAGAGTTACCTGAACAAAGAGATGGTGATGAATGCCGTCAACCAGTACGGACAAACAAACATCGCACAGGCGCCCGTCGATTTCCTGTATACCGAGGTATGGGATCCATCGGTAAATTACGCTGACCTCGTTTCCATCATAAATAGAAATTCCTCTTACTGCAACGGACGCCTCAACACTGTACTCGCTGCCTACATGGATTACGACCTCGCCAACAGTACCGGGTGGTTCAACACTCCCGGCGTGCTGATGGCCGACGCGGTGATTTTCGCGGCGGGCGGCGATCACCTTGAGCTCGGGGAGCATATGCTGTGCAAAGAGTATTTCCCGAATGCCAATCTTCAGATGACCGACTCGCTGAGACAGGCGCTCGTGCATTACTATGATTTCCTCACGGCGTATGAAAATGTCCTGCGCGATTCCCTTCAGACGATGCCCGTGACGCTCTCGACGTCCTCACCGGTAAGTATTTCGCCGGTCCAGTCGCTCGGGACAGTCTGGTATTTCTCCGAGTACAGAGGGAACCGCCAGGTAGTGCAGTTGCTCAACTACGTCGATGCGCGCAACCTGTTGTGGCGCGACAAAGACGGTACTCAGACGGAACCCGACACGATAACGAACCTGCAATTGTCTATTCCCACGAATCAGTCGGTAAAGAAGATATGGCTTGCCTCGCCAGATTTCGACGGCGGCTCTCCGGACGACATTTCCTTCAGTCAGGATACGAATGTGGTCTCCTTCACGGTACCCCGTCTGAAGTACTGGGATATGTTGGTGATTGAATATGACAGTACGTTGACCTCTTTGTTGGGCAGCCGTTATTCAAAGCCCGCAGGCTTTGCCCTCGAACAGAATTATCCCAACCCCTTCAATCCGACAACAGCAATCAGCTATCGGCTTTCAGCAGTCAGTCATGTCGTCCTGAAGGTCTACGATGCACTTGGCCGGAAGGTGGCGACGCTGGCGGACGGGACGGAAACGGCGGGGACCCATTCGGTCGAGTTCGACGGGACCGGGCTGGCAAGCGGGGTGTATCTTTTCAGCCTGGCGACGGACAGGTTTGTAGACACGAAGAAGATGCTTCTCTTGAAATAGTATTATTTGATACTAACTATAAATGAATGTCCGGCCGGCTGCAAACTCACTCCCGGGCTTTACCTTATCTCGACGTACTTCTTCCCGACATTCCAGCCGCTGATCGAAATCACGGCATCGGAAGCATTTACCTCGTTGGTGTAATCGATATAGACTGTCTTTTCCTCGCCGGGGAGCACCGATACGTAGTTGTCGCTGTAGAATACGGGGAGGATTCTTTTCCTTGTCAAAGAATCCACGAGGGAAACGCGGTTGAAGAACGCGAGCGGACCACCTGCCGGATCGCTGATAGTGACCGCAACCTTGCCATCGCCTACTCTCCTCGCCGAGACGGCTACCTGCGCCTTTGCCATTTGCTCCAACCCGCTGTAATTGCCGGTTGAATCAGGAAGCCAGCAGAGATTGTCGCTGACCAGGCTGTCTGAATTGGCGATCAGTCTGAGAGACAGGAATCCTCCTCTCGCGGAGAACAACTTCTCGAGCGCTTTACCGATGGGGTTGATCTTCTGGACCGAGCCTGGGCTAAGTTCCACCAACCACTGGAGTACCGTCGAATCTTTTCCCGATATGTCGTAAGCCCTTGCCTGGACCATGATGTCGTGAACGGGGCGGAATGTGTGGTTAGCGACGATAACCATACTGTCCACAGGGTCAAACATAACATGCAGCGGCTCATCTGCGTGATGAAGTCCGTAAAGTCCTCCGTTTGGGTCGAGATAGTAATCGTACATCTGCCCGCGCAATGCGGTCCAGGGATTTTGAGTTTTCCATATGATCACTCCCGTATACCAGTCCCACATGTGAGATATAGTTCCCTCCATCAGCGCTCTGTACTGATTGTAATTCACAAGCTGCGCTTTCTCGGCGAAGTCTTTCAGGTCCGCTGGTTTACCGTAGACGGTGATATGTTTTCCGTAGCCCAGGTATTTATGATACCGCCAGACGGAATCGAGGCCCATCCAATTCGAATCCGGCATTACCAGGTCCCGTGGGGGAATGAAGCGCTCCAACGACCGGTAATCTCCCATTCCTACCGAGCCGATTTCCGAATTGAAGGGGAAAGAGTGGTATTCCCAGAAGTGCTCTACCGGCTGTATGTGGTAGGCGCCGTCGCCGTTCCCGCCGAGTGAGTTGTAAGACATGCTGTCCACGTTTGAGTAATTGAAGAAATATCTCGTGCTGTCAAGCGCGGGGAGCAGAGAGTCCTGCATAGCGGTGAGGATATCCTCCGGAGGTGGTATCTCGTTCCCTCCACAGTAGAACGCGAGAGACGGGTGATTCCGCAGCATTCTGATCTGGTCTGCGACCGAAGCGAGAAACAGTCCGTGATTGTCCGGATATTTCCTTCTAGTCCACTGGTCTTCCTTCTTTTGCGGATCCAGCCACTTGCCGTTGCAGTCGCCCGACATCCAGAAATCCTGGAACACGAGTATGCCGTATTTGTCGCACGCCGCGTAAAATTCCGGCCTTTCGGTTATACTGCCTCCCCAGATTCGGATGAGGTTCAGGTTCATGTCGCGGTGGAAACGTACCTCTGCGTCGTAGCGCTGCGGGGTGAACCTGAGCATTGCGTCCGAGACGATCCAGTCGCCCCCCTTGATGAATATCCTTTGCCCGTTTACGAGCACTTGTCGGCTTTTCGTGTGTTTATTCCAGCGCGTTTCTATCTGACGTATTCCAGTCGTGACTTCCTTTTCATCCATCAATTGTCCATCGCTTCCTTTGAATCGGAACGCGGTCTTATACAATGGCTGTTCATCGTATCCGTTAGGCCACCATAGTTTGGGATTCTTCAAAGTGTAATCGGGAAGCCGAACCTTTGTCGTCGTGTCGGGCTGAAGCGTGACTCCTTTGCTCACCGTATTTCCGCCGATGACAAATTCCAGCGTACCATCGACTTCATGATCAGTCGGGTTCATTATGTCTGCGCTCGCCTCGATGATCGCGGGAGCCTGGAGCCCGCCCGGGAACCTCTTCCCTGGAACTACGGTAATGACGTGCGGGTATTCCAGCTCGATAGTGTTTGTCGTTTCGATCGTCACTTTGTCCCATAACCCGGTGTTGCGGTCGTGAATAGGCTGTATCCAGTCCCAGCCCGCCGTATACTGACTGCCGACGTTGCGTCCGATCGTTCCGTCGCCTCCCTGTCCGCCGTTCGGGTTACCGACCGGATCGGGAGGGTAGACAAGTGCCGCCAGCCGATTGTTGCCGTCTTTCGAGATGAAGCCGGTGATGTTGTAGGTCTGTCTGAGAAACATGCCGTAATGAGTCTTCGCGTTAAGCTTGTGTCCGTTCAGATAAACGTCGCAACCGTAATTGACTCCCCTGAACTTAAGCCAGACCTGCTCATTGTCGAGAGGCGCATTCTGGTGAAAGTCCTTAACGAACCAGTACGTATAGTAGTCCCGTCCTGTATCATAGATGTCCGGAATCTTCTTGTTGTTCATGCCGTAAAAGGGGTCGGGTATGAGGCTGTCGTTCAACAGGGTAGTCAGAACAGTTCCCGGCACCGTGGCGGGGAGCCAGCCGGTCAACCCGAAAGTCGGCTTTGACAAATCATCTCCTGGGACGTTCACATTCTTGATATTGGCGCATACCCAACCGGAATCCAATTGGCAGCTTGTCGGAACACGGATGGGTCTCATCTCGGGCTTGCCGATAAAGAGCGGAGCACAGCCTTGGAGCGTCGCCAGAAGGGCGATCAGGAGAGGGACAGCAGAAGAGCCTTTGTACATCCTGGAATCCTTTTGTGAGAGTTATTCGCTTGAAACATGACGCAGACAAGATACCATTCACGTTTCAGAAATCCTTGAACCGGAATAACGATAGGACAAGGAGAAATTCGCAGTCGGTTTGTCTTACTGGTAAAGTTCCTCATACGGCATGCGGTGGTCAACGTGGTGATGGCATTTGTCATCTTACTCACGTGCGAGAACAGAATTCAACCTTTTGCCTGATGCGCCGACTTCGTAGATTGGTATGCCAATAATCCGGTCCAGTCGGCGCGTTCAAAATAAATCCAGGAGACTTTCTCATGAGAAATCGGTCTGTCATATCTTTTATCATTCTCGGATTTCTTCTTCAAAGTCCTGGCCTGCGGGCGCAGTCCGTTAAGTCCACGGACTCCTCTCGCATTCTCCGGGCCGCGTATGGCGTGATCGGCCGGGTGATGCCCGCTTATGAGAAAGACTTCCGGCTGGAACTGATCAAGGGCGACGCGGGGAACGATGTCTTTGAAGTCGAGGCTGCGCACGGTATCGTGACGGTGAAGGGAAACAGTCCCATCGCTCTGACAAGAGGTGTTTACTTCTACCTCCGCGAGGCGACACACAACCAGTTCACCTGGGAGGGCGAACACCTGGACCTCCCCAAGACATTGCCCGACTTTCCGGTTCATCGCGTTACTTCACCGTATGAATACAGACTGTACTATAATGTGTGCGCCTTCGGTTACACAACAGCCTTCTGGGATTGGAAGCAGTGGGAGAGGGAGATAGACTGGATGGCGCTTCACGGCATCAACATGCCGCTTGCAATGGCCGGCCAGGAGGCGATATGGCAGAAGGTGTGGGAACAACTCGGTCTGACGAGGAAAGAAGCGACGGATTATTTCACCGGTCCCGCGTTCCTGCCCTGGAACAGGATGGGCAACGTGGATCGGTACGCTGGTCCTCTCCCGGAGAGCTGCATCGAGAAGAGCGAAGTACTCCAGAAGAAGATACTGGACCGCATGCGGGAACTCGGCATGCATCCTGTCGTGCCTGGATTCTCCGGCTATGTGCCGGAAGCGCTGAGCAGAATCTACCCCGACGCGCAGCTGATCGCGATGAAATCGTGGGCGGGTTTCCCGCCCGAGGACGGTACATACATGCTATCGCCGCTTTCGAAGCATTTCGTAGAGATAGGGAGGAAGTTCATAACGGAGTATCGGAAGATTTACGGACCTGCGCACTTCTACCTCGCCGATGCTTTCAACGAGATGACCGTCCCGGTGAGTGATACGGGGAGATACAAGGAACTCTCGGACTTCGGCAAGGCTATTTACAGTTCCGTCGTCGCCGGAGACTCCGGCGGGGTCTGGGTGATGCAGG
>JAHECO010000020.1 GCA_024641705.1 Candidatus Kryptoniota bacterium | reverse complement strand
TTTCTCTTCGTTGTTTTCAGGGTACATGGTGCATAACTCCTTTCTTTTTTCGTTTCAAAATTATCCTAAAGGATTATGCGCCTTACCCTCTTTAATTTCCACAAACTAATTTACACTGCCCGACCCTCTGCTCAGCCAGAACATTACACCGGTCTACCTAGTCCCAGTGAATGCTATGCGCATATGTTAGGTAACGATCCACACTAAGTCAAGTTTGACTCTGAGGGCGCATGGGTGCTGACCCGCCCCCCAGTTGATGTGCCAGTTTGAAGTTAGCAATCCTGTCTCCTTGGTTATGACCCCCATAACTTGGTCCATTTTGAGTGAGAAGAAATGATTACAATTTCACGAACAAAATGGAGACCACGGGACATGAAGAAGCGATTCACCGAGCAGCAGATCGTCTTTGCCCTCCGGCAGGCTGAAGCAGGAACGCCGGTGGCTGAGGTGATCCGGAAGATGGGAGTGAGCGAGCCAACGTTCTACCGTTGGAAGAAGGTGTATGCCGGGATGGGGATCAACGAGGTCCGGCGGTTGAAACAACTGGAGGAAGAGAACCGACGGCTGAAGCAGTTGTGACCTGCCCCCAGTTGATGTACCAGTTTGAAGTTAGTAATCCTGTCAAGCATTGGCAACCTGACGAGGATAGAAGACTTCTGGAGCTGGAGGCCTGTAACTGCTGAGCGGTCTCAGTTCATCGTGTCCCCACGCGTACTTCTTGTAGTCGTTCCACGCGAAGAGGAACTCGCGCTTCACTTTCTCCGCATATTCCTTTTTTGGAGGGGCCTGTGCGTGCGCAGGACAGACAGACATTCCAAGGAAGGACGTAACAGACAACGCAACGATAACAAACATGATTGTGAATTGGGAGTGAACACATTTCATATTGAAACCACCTGATTGATTTGTTGACACGATGACTCTGCCGTCACTCACCGATTCCACAGACAGGTTGAAGTGGTTTCAATATTGCGATTGGATTTCATGGAAAGAAGCGGGGATCGCCCGGTGAACTCGGGAGATTTCGGTGTTCCCTATCCTGATTCCATCACCTTGCGGGTACCCGGATACTGCCCCGTCCTCGTTCGACCCGCGAGGCATTTCGACGGGCCGCGCATTCCGCGCGACCCGCCTTCAAACGATTACTCCCCTTTGAGTGGGTGAGCTATCTTCGCACTGTAAGTCTTGAAGTCGAAGGGGTGATAGAAGGGGCTTTCCTGGTTGTGGCATTTCACGCACACTTGCTCCGTCGGCAACAGAAGTCCGACAGAAGCGGGGTCTATCGTCTTCGCGTGGATACCCTTCATCGTCGCCATCTTCCAGTAGTCGGACCCAGCCCCGTGGCACGTTTCGCACTGTACACCCAGTGTCGGGTCGAAACTTGCCTCGAACATGCCGGCGGGTTCACCGTAGCCCGTTTCATGGCACTTTAGACACTTGGGAGATTTCTGGGGATCGTCGATCCCGCGCGCCTTAGCGACGGCCTTCGCGGTGTCCGATGCGAGGTCGGCGTAAGCGTGTGCGTGCTTCGAAGCTTCCCAGATCTTGTACTGAGCGCCGATCTTCTCGGTGGCGTGACACATCTTGCACTTGTTCACACCAATGTACTTGTGCGCGCTGTCAGCCGGTGCAGCCGACTGCGCAAACGTAAGACTCACGCCGAGCATGAAAATAAATGCAGCTACCAACAGAGCTATGATTCTTTTCATTTTTTAGATTTCCTTTCTATTTGTCTAATCTTCAGGAAAAGAAGGACGGCAAGCAGGGTAATAATGAGGGTTGCCACGCCGAGTCCGTGCCTCCTGAAGTAATACTCATGTACGGCGGCCAGCGCACTTTCCTGCGCGGCAGCCACTATCTTGAGTCCGGGTTCTGCAGACGACTTAACCGGGTCAGCGGCAAATGAGTGTACCTGCACCCGGGCCTCTACCAGAGACTGGTTGACATCTTTCAGAGAGTAGCTTGCATCTGAAACGTCCATCCCAAGCTGCTCTGCGTGAGCAAGGAGCGTGTCCGCGTCCTTCCGGCCGATCGTGAGGCTGTCCAGCGTCCTACGGACAGCGAGAATCTGCGTTGCAGCGGAATCCGACGGGACGTCCTTGTGGCACTCGCCGCACACCGCTCCTGTGCCGAATCCGATCATATCGTCGGTCGGCTGTTCCACCAAATGATTGCTGTGGCACACCACGCAGCCGGGGAGTTTCGCCTTCGCGAATGCCGCTCTGTGCGGGCTCTTGTCGAACAGATCCGCGTTCGCCTGGTGACACGTGCCGCAGACTGAAGCCACAGAGGAGACTCCGGGAGGAACAGCACCGTGATTCCCGTGGCACGAATTGCAGGCAGGTGCACTGAGATCCGAATTTTGCAGAAGCGCTATTCCGTGCACGCTTTCCTTGTAGTTAGCGTACTGGTCCGTCGGGATATGGTACTGTGCCATATACGCTTTGTCGCTGTGGCACTTCGCGCAAGTCTGCGGGATATTCGTCGGATAGACCGGCGACCGGGGATCTTTGACCGCACGGATGAGATGGTTCGAGTGGCAGCTGACGCACGTTGCCGGTTTGGGGTCTCCCGCCTTGTTGCGCTCGCCGTGCACGCTCGTCAGGTATTTCTCGTACTGGTCGACAGGCAATCCCGGATTGAACTTCTTCATGTAATCCGGGTTGCTGTGGCACTTGGCGCAAGTCTTCGTCACGTTGGTCGGGTAGACAGGTGATTTCTTGCTATTCACGTCTGCAATATTGTGTATGCCGTGGCAGGAGATGCATGTCGGACCGTCGCTGCTCTGGTTGAGTGCCCTGCCGTGAACGCTGGACATAAACTCGTCCATGACGTCATTGAGATGGAACTCCGCCTTGAACGCGGTCTTCCCCGGTCCGTGGCATTTTCCGCAGACCTGCGGGATTGCAGACACCTTGGGGATTCCGATGTATCCCTTCTTCGGGTTCATCGCAGCGTCCTGGTCCTCGACCGTCGGATCGCCGCCGTGGCAGTCGGCGCAGGTGACGCCCGCCTTGTAGTGAATATCGCTGACGTAGGCAGCAGCCTGCTCACCGCCGATGTCAGTGTGGCAGCTGAAGCACTTGTCGACCGGTTTCTTCTGCTGCGTTTGAGCCGCAGCAGTGTTCAGCAAGCCGAAGAGAGCCGGGATAACGATGAGGAGAAGTGTCTTCTTCATGTTCATCTCGCTCCTATCACGGTGAGAACGATGATGTACAACACCACACCGATCCCGATATAATTAATGACCTTGTTGCGAGCGCCTTTTGGCGTTTTTGAATCCCAAAAAGGAACGAGGAACCAGAACAGCCCCGCTACCCCGAAGAGTGAGATGCCGAGGACTTCTCCGTCCATGGAGAGAATCTTGGCCGGGAAGAATTTCAGCGACTGAAACATGAAGAGGAAATACCACTCGGGCCTTATGCCCATCGGAGCCGGAGCGAAAGGATCCGCCTTGTGCCCGAGTTCCCAGGGAAAGTACACCGCGAGAATCGCCAGCACGTTCAGCACGATCAGCCAAAGAAGGACATCTCGCAGTACAAAGTTAGGGAAAAACGGGATATGATTTTTCTTCGATTCGGGCAGATCCTTCCAAGACTCCGGTTCGCTTATACCCTGCACTTGTATGAAAAGGAGATGCACGCCGAGGACCACAGTGAATATCGCAGGCAGTACCGCGACATGAAGACCGTAGAACCTTGTCAGCGTAGCCGTGGTAACGTCGGACCCGTTGCGGAGGACTTCCATAATGGGCTTTCCGATTACAGGCAAAACGCCGACGATTTCCGTTCCGACCTTCGTCGCGAAATATGAGAGAGTATTCCACGGCAGGAGATAGCCGCTGAATCCGAAAGTCAGAGAGAGAGCCAGGAGCAGGAAGCCCGAAAACCAGGTGAGCTCCCTCGGTCTCCGAAATGCTTTGGTGAAATAGACGGAGAACATGTGGATGATGACCGAGAGGATCATGAGGTTGGCCGACCAGCTGTGTATCGACCTTATCAGCCAGCCGAACTGTACCTTCGTGACGATAAACCTCACACTCTCGTAAGCGGTCTGGGCACCGGGCTGGTAGTACATCAGAAGGAGGATGCCCGTTACCACCTGGACGATGAACAGGAACAGGCTCACGCCGCCGAAGTAATACCAGAACGACCCTCTGAAATGCGGGACTTTCTTCTCCTCCGCGAAATGCTCGATCAAACTGAGATTATATCGTTCGTCGAGCCAGCGCCTGATTTTCGATTCGTTATTCATGTGCGTTCCCTCAGCTCTTCGAAACGATTATATTGTCGCCTTTGACGGCGACCTTGTATTCAGTTAACGGGCGGGGAGGCGGCCCAGAGATGTTCCTGCCGTTGAGATCATAGACCCCGCCGTGACAGGCGCACCAGATTTTCTGCATGTCGGGACGGTACTGCACCGTGCATTGCAGGTGCGTACAAACTGCGCTGAAAGCCTCCAGCTTGCCGTTGGGAGTATCTACGAGAATGGCCGGCTCGTTCCCGAACCTGAAGACCTTCCCCGAATTCGGTTTGAAATCCTTGACCGATCCTGCGACGACGCTCGAAGGGGCGGCCTCGGTCTGCGGTGGAACCTTGAAGTAGTCTATTATCGGATAAAGTACCGCCGCAAGCCACGCGACGATTCCGAACCCCAAGAGATAATCCAGGAATGTCCTCCTGGACATCTTTCCGGTATCGGGTACATCCATTATTCTTGTCTCTCCTCTTTGTGAGTTGATCTAATACAATGGCGGGTGTATTCCATGCCGCAGCGGTGATTCACAACACCCGACACTCTGTTACATCCGTTTCGAAACGACAGTGGAATCTCGTTGCGGACCCGGATCGCAGAAGCTGAGAGGAACCATGCATCCAGCCTCTCAGACTCGCACCCCTCGCCAGGGGCCGAAGCCCGGTCAGGTTGTACATTTCATTCAATCATTAATTCGAAGCAAGCGAATCCGCCAGAGGCCGGAAAAGGAGACACCGAGAATACAGAGGGTTCCGGTAAAACAAAAGGCGCGGCTGGCGGGGCGGAAGATACAAAAATCCTCCGCACGCACTGAGATCCTTTGGCGATATGTGCTTTGTAAAAATGCATCTCGACAGCAAACTCCGATGTAAACCTGCAATGGGCATGCCGCCAGATATAAGTCATTTCAGAGGAATATCAGCCAATTCCTGTAGCGAATTGCGGCAATATGCCGTCTGTTGACGGGCGGGAGAGGCGAATCTCCACCCACAGCGACAGGTAAAAGGAGGGGCCACTTGAGGCAGTGTGTCACAAAAGCCTGGGGAGAAGACATCTTCGCGCTCATGGCTGGTCGGTATCCTTCGGCCCGGCTTTCATCTTCGTCCTGGCGTAGGCAAAAGAGATCGCGAGAAGCACGATCCCCAGTATGAGGAATGAGATAATCCTGAAGACCGGTTCAAGCTTTATTATGCCGATGATGATGAGATACAGCGCCGTCAAAAGGAAAGTCAGGAGAGCCATCCACCTGTACTTCGCATTCTTGAGGATGACGCTGATGACGTAATATACGATCGCGACGGCCAGCCATGAAAGGCTGATGTAGTCGTTCGGAACGGTGTGGTAGAGAGCGTATGGGAAAATGACAAATGCCGCCGCCAGGTAGGCAGTCCTCATCTTGTCAGTCTTGAGGTCAAGTCTTGCCCGCTGCCAGCTCAGCACGCGTGCGCTCAGAAGCGCGACCACTCCGAAGCTAAGGCTGGTGAGGCTGACTCTTCCCGCGAGAGCGAGGTACGCGATGAAGATCAGCGTGTAGATGACGAAGTTTCCCACGACAATGAACTTCGACCGGAACCAGACCGCCGTCGAGACGACCAGCAAACTCTGCCAGCAAAGGAGAATGAAGAAACCCGGAGTTCTGAAGTCCGCCACGATCGCGACGCTCAGTGCTGCGTAGCCGGTCATGGCGTAGAAGAATGTTTGAAACCGGCTCTTCTCTCTGGACCAGAAAACGACTGCCATCGCCAGGAAAACGGCGGAGGCGACAATGTGCGAAACTGCGAGCCGATCCTGGAACTTCGCGACCGTCATCATGAAATAGAGTCCGTACCCGAGCGCAGCATTCAACAGCGACGTCAGAATCACCCGCACGTTCTCTTTGCCCTCTCTTTCCCTGAAGAGATTACCCGAAGCGAAGAGTGCAGCCCAGAAGAGAACTATGCCGGCGGCTGCAAACGGCGCCGTGCGGAATTCGAGCGGATTCCCCGCGATGGGATTGTTCAGGAACCAGACGAAGTGCGTGAAGTAGGTGAGAGACATGCCGTAGATCAACAGGTTGGGCCACCCGTACTTCGTGGACAGGTAAACAACGAGAACTGCCATGACGAGGGTTACGGCGAAGAACGAGTATATCTGCTCGCTCATCAGGCCGGTGGCAAAACCCATGGTAAGACTGACCGACACGAGGTAAACCGACCGCTGACGGATCGACACGGCCAGGCTTGCTCCGACGATCAACAGGAGAATCACTACCTCGGTGAATCTCCCGCTCAGAACCGGCTGCGTGCTGAAATAGTGGAGCCGAAGTGTCGCAAAGAAAAACAGGACAAGCCCTCCGCCGAGCAGGTAACCGGCAATAAACGGTGAGGATTTCCGGAGTAGACGGGAAGCGAGCGTTACGCCGCCCGCAAGCACGAAACCAAGGCCGGAAGCGAAAGCGGGATGCAGGCCGCTGTACGGGAGCAGCATAAGCAAGACCACACCGATCATCAACGCGACGATGCCCACTTTGGCGAACCAGTAGAGACCTATCCGCTCCTCCAGACTGTCCCCGCTCTCTTCCGAAGTCTGTGCGCGATCGAAGACCCCGGGCGACCTTTCGAGTTGGACCGGCGCGAGGTTGAGTTCCCTTTCGATCCGCGTTATCCTGGCTTCAAGGTTAGCCAGGATTTGACCGAGCAATTCGTCATTCCCCTTGTTGGTATGGTCATCAGGCATAATCACTCCTTATATATCCTCATATATCCTCGCGGGCGGAAAGGTCAAGCTCGGTCCACCGCAGTGCGGCCGGATATGCGACTATTTTTTATATGTACGGATCACGGACAAACGCCGTCCGTGTCACAATCTTGCCTGACTTAGAAACCTGTCATCGAATCCAGGGGGTCGCGGGACGATAATGGTGAGTAGTGTTTCGGATCGAAAAAAGGATTATCTGGCTCTGCCACTGCGGCGGGCACCAGTACAAATTGCGACTCCAAAGGTCCTCCTGATATCGGCGCATCGAGATGCGAGAAGGTTCGACGTCTCTTACGTCGGCAATATTAAAAGGCGACCGGGTAATTATCAAGCTGCACGAGCTCATTATAAAAGGTCATATTTAGTCTTGATAACGCGCGCCTCCCTTGCTGCGCAAGAAGGGAGAAAAGAATGGGCCCGAGTTTCTACCCGGGCCCATCCAATTACCAAGATGCCTGCGCCGCAAGACGGCGATCGGCTTACTTCGCCGACTTTGACAACTCGGCCTGTGTTTTGTGCCAGCGTGCGAGAAGCGCATCAAGCTGTTTGCGCGTGAGAGAGTATACCTCAAGTTCACCCTGTGTCGGAGCTGCGTCGGCACCCTGGACAGCCGGTACAAGGCTGGCCAGATTGCCAGCGACGGAAGCAAAGCTCGGATTCCCGCCGCTCTGAAGAACGGATAGCGAGTCCATCATCGGCGGGGTCAGGGAGCCCTTCTTCTGATCGAGCATCTTATGGATCTCGCTGTGTGTCGTAACAGCTTCCTTCAGCGCCTTGTCGATCAGTTTCGCCAAATTCAGCTGCTGCCGCAGTTCTTCCATACTCACGTGGACACGCGGGTCTTCCTTCACGGTGAAGGGCTGAGTGTACTTCTTCCCGTCGACTAAGAGGGTCGCCGTGTATTTGCCCGGCAGCACCAGAGGACCTTCCGGATCGAGCGGCGTGCCCGCATCGACGTCGTTGGTGCCGCCCTCAGGCCAGACGGCGGCGATTGAATAGCCGTATCGCAATGCAGGGGGGCGGGGATAACGGAGATCCCAGACGAAACGATGCGAACCGGCCCCGGCCGACAACTCCTGTTCGGCTTTTATCCATTCAGCCTGGAAGTAACGGTTTGCTGGAAGCTCCGCCGGCTCCTTGCCGCTTACAAATTCGTTTACAACCTGTCCTTTCGAGTCACGTATCGTGAGCGTGACCGGTCCGCGCACATCGTTCTTTAGCCAGTAGTCGATTACGGCGCCCGTCGGTGGATTCTGTCCGAGAGCGGTCTCGGGCGGCCAGGGTGTGTCCTTGTTCTCGTCTGCCCTCAGACGGACGGCTACAGCCGGATGGAACAGACGAACTGCTTCCGCCGGAGTGGACGCGCTTATCTCCCTGAGGGGCTCGACGTCGTCAAGGATCCAAATCCCTCTCCCCTGCGTCCCTGCCACAAGGTCGTTGCCGTGTACGACAAGATCGTTCACGCAGACGGTGGGAAGATTGAGTGCCAACGGGTTCCAATCCGCACCGTCGTCAAACGAGACGTAGACGCCCCTGTTCGTCGCGGCGTACAGGAGGCCCTTCCGGACGGGATCGGTTCGGACGGAGTTTACAAACTCATCCGACGGGATACCGTTCGCGATCGTCTCCCATGTCTTTCCGAAATCAGTTGTCTTGAAGATCAGCGGCTTTACATAGCCCAGTCGCTGCGTGTTGACTGCGGCGTAGGCTGTACCGTCGGACAGATACGACGGGTCTATCGCATCCACGCGCGCCCAGAGGGGCACGATATTCGGTGTGACATTTTTCCAAGTCTTCCCGCCATCGGTTGTCAGCTGGATGAGACCGTCATCGGTGCCGATCCATATGATGTTTTCCGATCTCGGCGACGGCGCGATAGTGAAGATCACTCCATAGCCTGCGTCTTTCGCCTGGATGCGGCTCGGACTAAAGTAGTCTTTCGACCCCGGCCTCATTCCGCTCAAGTCCGGGCTTACCTTCTGCCAGTGGTTCCCGTCGTCCAGAGACTTCCACAAATACTGGTTGGCGACGTACAGCGCGTGCTTGCCGGTCGGGGAAAACACGAGCGGCGTGATCCAGGTATATCTGTACTGCACGGTCGACTCACGTTCTCCATACGTGGTCAGAGGCCGCGGAGATATTTCGGCAACCTGTCTCGTGACATTGTCGAATCGGGAGAAATGGCCTCCGAGTCCGCTGCCGAACACCAGGTTGGGATCGCCCGGCTTGGGGACGTCGTAATCACGTTCGTCGCCGCCTACGGGATGCCAGTCGCGGTCTTCGATCACGCCGTACGGGCCGCGGCTCAGAATTCCGACAGTCCCGTTGTCCTGCTGGCCGCCGTAAATCTTATAGGGGAACTGGTCGTCAACTGCGATATGGTAGAACTGCCCCGTGGGCTGGTTGTACCAGCTGGACCATGTCTTGCCGCCGTCCACGCTCACGACGCAACCCTGGTCTGAGGCGGTGATCATGTATTGAGTGTTGAGCGGGTTGATCCACAGGAAATGGTAATCATCTCCGCCCGGCGCACCTTTGAACATTATGAAACTCTTCCCACCGTCCACGGACTTATGAATGGAGCGGTCCATGACATAAACGATGTTGGCGTTGGTCGGGTCGACGGTCACCCGGCTGAAATACGAGTTCGCAAGTCCCGGGTTTTTGTTGACAAAACTCCAGTTAGTTCCGCCGTCATCAGACCTGTAAAGGCCGCTCGCTCCGTTCGGAGCAATGATGGTCGCATAAACGATTTGCCCCTTGCTCCCTCGTGCGACCGCCAGTCCGATCCTTCCGAGCGGGCCGGACGGCAGTCCGCCGCCTGTCAATCTCGCCCAGTGTTCCCCTCCGTCCGTGCTCTTGAAGATTCCGGAGCCCGCTCCGGTCTGGGGCATGAAGTAATCGAGCCAGGGATGGGCCTCCATCTGCCAGAGCGCTGCATACACGACCGAAGGATCCTCCGCATCGGAGGCAAGGTCGACGGCTCCCGTGCTGTCATTAACGAAGAGGGTCTTGGTCCAGCTCGCACCGCCATCCGTGCTGAGGAAAACTCCCCTGTCGGCGTTCGGCGCGAAGACATTTCCCAGCCCGGCGACCAGGACACGCCCGGGATTTCGCGGGTCTACGATTATGCGTCCGATGTGCTGCGTACCCTTCAGGCCGACATTCGTCCAGGTTTTCCCTCCGTCCGATGATTTATAGACTCCGCCGCCGGCAAGCATGTCGTAGCGGAAAGCGACCTGACCCGAGCCGACATAAATGACGTTAGGGTCGGATGCGGAGATATCAATAGCTCCTACCGACGAGGCGCCCTCGTGCTGCATGAGCGGATGCCATGTCCGACCGGCGTCGTTCGTCTTCCACACGCCGCCGCCTGCGGCTCCGAAATAGAAAGTGTTCGGGTGATCGGGCACTCCAGCTGCCATCGTCGCCCACCCGGCCCTGTAAGGGCCGACCATTCGCCAGCTCAGGCTGGAATAGGTCTTCTCCAGCTGTATTTGCGCTCCGGCACTGCCGGATGCTGCGAAAGCCAGAATAGCCAGTGGTAAAATCAGGAAGACGAATGGCTTGTTGAAAAGGAATGAGATCTTCTTCATTGTGCGGGTCCTTCGTTATAAGAGAATGGTATATGATACTTTCCGGTTATTCAGCCGGTGCAGCTGTATCCACAAGACTCGGTTTTTCAAATGCTATGTGAATGATGATAACAATATCGCGGGCAAAATGGTTTAACTTCTGTTGAACTAATTTAAGAAACGCCCGGTGAATCTTAAATGAAAGGATTCGCCGCGAACTTTAGAGAAGTTGAAACCGCTTCCCTTTATGCGTCACGACAGGAGAAGGAAAGTGACACGGGGCGGCCTTGTTCACCCGGCACTGACCTTCGCACGCCGGCAGGTTCCCCTCACCACGAGCTCGGGGAGAAATGTCTTGTGGATTACCTCAAGCCCCGGATCGGATAATCGGGCGGCCAGGCGCTCAACCGCCATTTGCCCCATCTGGTACATCGGCTGCCGCATAGTTGTAAGACCGACGTGGCTCGCAAGTTCGATGTCGTCGAAGCCGACCATGGAGACATCTTCCGGTACCCTGAAGCCGTTTTCCAAAAGTGCGGCGATTGCGCCGAGAGCCTGTATATCGGAAGACACGAAGAACGCCTCTGGCATCTCCGCGCCCATCTTGATAAACTCCATCATTGCCTCATAGCCGGCTTCGCGATTGAACCCGTCCTGTTTCGTATTAACACCGGTCTTCACAAGGTCGGCGGCGTACCTTATGCCGTTGCTTTCGAGTGCTCGCCTGTAGCCCTGCAGCCGCTCGGCAGCGGGAGCGCTCATGAGGAGCGCATTGATCATCCCGATTCTTTGGTAACCTAAGTTGATCAGATAGTTCGTCGCGTCATATGCTCCGTCAATATTCGCGACCGAAATAGAATCGAGCTTGGGGTAGTAGCTGTCTATGAGAACCACGGGGATACCCGCCTCTCTCAGCCTCGGCACGATGCGGTCGGGCAACTTCATCGAGAAGAAGAGGATTCCATCCACTCTTCCTCTCTGAAGCGAAAGAGCGAACTTGGATTCGACCTGACTTATATTGTTGACCCCGAAGAGCATCAGGTCGTACCCGAGACTGGTGATCTCCTCTTGGACTCCCCTGAGTATCTCAACGAAGAAGTAGTTTGTGAAGAATGGTATAATGGCGGATATGGTCTGGGAATGGCGCCTTGCGAGCCGCTGGGCATATGTATGCGGCTGGTAGTGCATGCGCATGACGACCTCTTTTACTTTCGCGCGCGTCTCAGGAGTCACGTTCGGATGATTATTCAGGACACGGGATACGGTCCCGATCCCGACCCCGGCTGCCTTTGCTATCTCGTAGATAGTTATCTTTGGAGTCATTCGATGCCACCCTGCATTTACTTGAGAGGTTTCGATACGATCAAGCTTGCCGCGTTACCTCCAAATCCCGCCGCGTTGATCATTATCCTGCGGACCGGCCGCCGCTGGTTCTCGAACATGACGGGATAGGGGAAATCTATATAGTCGTCCCCTGCGAGAATCAGGAGTGCGTACTCGAGGCTGAGAGCGGCCGACGCCCCGAACGTATGGCCGATGAACCATTTGTTCGACAGCAGTACCGGGAGCTTGCCGCCGAAAACGATCTTTATCGCATTGAGTTCGCTTCTGTCCCCTTTGATCGTCCCGGGCGCGTGGAGGATGATCATATCGACCGCATCTCCGGACGGCAGACTTTTCAGCGCCATCGTCATTGCATTTCTGAGAGCCAGCCCGTCTTCGGTAACGGAAGTCGCCGTGCCCGGAGATTCGATGCCGTAGCCAAACCCTTCTATAACGCCGAGTACCGTTTGTTTCTTCTCCTTGATCTGCGCGCCGGTCAACTTCTCGATGGCAAAAATAGCTCCCCCTTCACCGAGCGCCAACGTATCGTGCAGCGGCGCTTCCGACGCACAAGGACGGGAAGGAAATTCAGAATTCGTCTCGTTGGTGTAAATGCGCAGTGCCTTCATCTGGGCCACAGTGAATCCTGTCAACGGCGCTTCCGCTCCGCCGACCAGGAAACGGTCGGCGAGCCCTGCCCTCATCCAAGCGATGCCGTTGAAGATCGCGTGGAGTCCCGAGCTGCAGGTTACCGAATGGCTGAGCTCCGGCCCGTTGGCACCGATGTCGTGCGCAACCGTGCTCGAGATGTTCCCGAGTGTCGTCGTCGGCGAAGTAAGCGGGTCAAGACGCTGCGACGGGGAGCGGACGTAGGCGGTGTGGAACTCCTCGAGGATGCCGGTCGCCCCCCTCGATGATCCGATGTTGACACCCGTTCTCGGCCCGCTGTCCGCACGTTCCCACCCTGCCTGCTCCGCCGCCTCGCGCGCACAGTGCATCGCCATAAGGACGGTCCTGTCGAGATGCTTGTGATAGGCTTCTTCAAGCCTTATCGACTTGACTATATCTTCGGAAGGCTTCTGCAGGCTCGCTACCGCCACCTTCTCGCCGTTGAAGATCCGCGGCCTCAGGAGTGATTGCCTGCGAAGATAAGACTGCCACACCTCATCAGGGCTGTATCCCATCGGTGAAATCGAACCCATCCCCGTGATGGCGATATGATCGACGGATTTTGCCATTACCTGATGGAAGTTAGCAAAACCGGCATAAGTTGACAACTATTTGAGCCGACAATTGTCATCTGCAGATTTCCCCTGGTTGAGCTAATCCTTCACGAATCGGGGCTTTTTTTCGGAAGACGAACTCTTCCCCTTACTCCCTAATTACTCTATTCCGCAGGGAACTCGTCCAGCATCGCCGATAATGTCGAATAGACGCGCCCCAGCTCGTCGTCCGTAATGCAGTAGGGCGGTATCAAGTACATCACGTTCCCGAGCGGCCTGATGACGATTCGGCGGCTGACGCAGTAGTCGTTCATCCAGTCTCTGACCTTGTTGAGGTAGCCGGGCTCTTCACGTGTCGTGACATTGAAGGCGAGTACCGTCCCGATCTGACGCGGGTCTTCGACACGCGGGTGACTCGTAATCCCGGACAGGAATTCCCCGTGCCGCCCGGCTATCCTTTCAATGTCTGTCCAGGTTTCTTTCTTTTCGAAAAGGTCCAGGCTTGCGAGCGCCGCGGCACAAGCGACAGGATTCCCGGTGTACGAATGTCCGTGGAAGAAACTCTTCCTCTTGTCGTCTGACAGGAAACCCTCGAAGATCTCCTCCGTGCACGATGTCGCCCCGAGCGCCATCGTGCCGCCGGTGAGTCCCTTGGACATACAGATGATGTCCGGTTTGTTCCGTAGAAAATCGGAGGCAAAGAACTTCCCCGTTCGTCCAAAGCCGGTGAGCACCTCGTCCGCTATCGTCGGGATACCTCTCTCGCGGCACAACCCGATCATGCGGTCGAGCGGTTCGTGATCGTAGACGATCATCCCGCCGGCTCCCTGGAGAAGAGGCTCGAAGATGAACGCCGCTATGTCGTCGCGCTCCGCCGCCTTCGCGAACTGCTTCAGCGAGTCTTCCTCCCTCCCTTTTACGGGAGCGTCGACCGCAACGACATCGAAGAGCAAATCCCAGAAAGGCTGCGTGAACAGGTCCCTGACGCTGACCGACATTGCACCGAACGTGTCGCCGTGATATGAATTGCTCAGCACGATAATCGTCTGTTTCTTACGCCCGCGGTTGTGCCAGTATTGGAGAGCCATCTTCACGGCAACCTCCACGGCGGTGGAGCCGTTGTCGGAATAAAATATCTTCGACTGGTTCGGAGGAAGGACTTTGAGGAGCCGTTCTGCGAGCTCGACCGCGGGTTCGTGCGTGAACCCGGCAAATATTACATGTTCGAGTTTACGAAGCTGATCGGCAACCTTCTCAGCAATATACGGGTGAGCATGGCCGTGGATATTGACCCACCATGAGGATATCGCATCGATATACTCGTTCCCCGCCTCGTCATAGAGACGTGCCCCTTCGCCCCGAACGATCGGCACAGGCAGGCCTGACGTCTGCATTTGAGTGTACGGATGCCAGATGACTTGCCTGTCCCGATCCGCAAGATTCATTATCTGAATTCTTTCCTGAACAGCTGAGCGTACCTCTTCACGACCTCCCGGTCGAAACTCTTCTCCTCATCGATAAAGCCGAGGGCTTTAATCCCGGAATAACGGAGTATGAAATCGACCGAAGTCTGCACCGGATTCCCGTTAAAGAAGACTCCGACGATCGGGAGTCCGCGTCGCCTCATGGCGTCGATGGTCAGCAGAGTATGATTAATGCTTCCGAGGTAGTGCTTGGAAACTATCACCGCCTCCGCACCCAGGCTCTTTATGAGATCCATGACGACATGTGAATCGTTTACCGGCGACATCGCTCCTCCGGCGCCTTCGATTATCAGATCCCGCCCCTCCGTGGAAGGCATCGAATCCTTTATCAGGTTCATGTCGATCTTAACGCCGTCGATCGCGGCGGCGGCGTGCGGCGAGAGCGATTGCGTGAGTCGGTAAGCCTCCGGATGAAGCACCGATTTGGAGTTCGATATGAGCTGCCTGACCTTGTTCGTGTCCGAGTCGTCCAGATCGCCTGCCTGGATCGGCTTCCAGTAATCCGCCTCGAGGGCTTCTGTCAGGATAGCAGCTACGATAGTCTTTCCGATGTCCGTGTCGATTCCGGTAACGAAGATTTTTTTCATGGCAGTAATGTCCGCAGTTTGTTTATTAACCCGTTTATTTGATCTTCGGTATTGAATGCGTGCACGCAAATCCTCAGGCGTTCCGATCCTGCCGGAACGGTAGGGTGCATAATCGGGCATACATCGAAGCCCGCCTCCTGAATGCCTCTTGCCACTCTTCTCACCTCAGAATTTCCCGGTATGAGCACGCATTGAATCGCGCTCTCGCCTGGGATCATTTTCTTCAAAATGTCGGCACCGGCGCGGTTCTTGAGGTATTGAATCTTCTCCTTAAGATTTTTCATCAGCTCACCTTCACTCGCGAGGAGTTCATATGCGCACCTGATCGAAGCAAGGCTGTGGAAAGGAAGGGCGGTGGTATATATGAATGAACGTGCGAAGTTCACGAGATACGACCGCAGCGTCGACGACCCGAGAACGATCGCTCCGTGCGTGCCGAGCGCCTTTCCGAAGGTATGCAGCCTTGCAAAGACACGATTCTGGAGTCCGAGCTCGGCCACCCTTCCTTCTCCTCTTTGGCCGAAGACGCCGGTGGCATGAGCTTCGTCGACGATAAGGTTCGCGCCGTACCTGCCGCAGAGTTCTGACATTTCCGGCAGGGGAGCGAAATCGCCGTCCATCGAGTAAACCGACTCGACCGCCACATAGATGACCCCCGAAGCTCCTTTCAGCTTTCGTTCAAGATCTTCCACATCGTTATGTTCAAAAGCAAAAGCGCGCGCGTGGCTCAGCCGGATGCCGTCCCTTATCGACGCGTGAACCAGCCGGTCGTACAGGATGGTGTCGGTCCGCTGGGGTACTGACGAGAATACTCCGAGATTCGCGTCGTAGCCCGAATTGAAGATCAGCCCGCTCTCCGCTTTGTGGAACTCGGCGAGATGCCTTTCCAATCCTTCGTAGTAAACGCTGTTGCCCGAGATGAGCCGCGAGCCGGTTGAACCGATCCTGTAATCCTGGTGCCGGGCCACCTCGTCCCGGATCCTGTCCTTCAGAGCCTGAGACCGTGAAAAGCCGAGATAATCGTTCGAGCAAAAGTCGACCAGGCCGTCCGTCACGGTCAGGCTCCTTAGCGATTCCTGAGAGCTTCTCTCCTCAAGCGTGAGTCTTAGTTTATCTTCTGCTTCACTCATCACGAGTGTCTAGTTGGAAGACATCTCTTCCTTGAATGCCTTCCGCGGTTTTAGTCCGAGCGAGGCGAAGAGCTCCCTGTCCTCATCCACGGCGGGGTTCGGAGTTGTAAGAAGCTTATCGCCGGCGAATATGGAATTGGCACCTGCGAGAAAACATATTGCCTGCGCCTCTTTCGAGAGCTGTAGCCTTCCCGCAGAGAGTCTCACCATTGATTTCGGCATAAGGATTCGCGCGGTCGCGATCATCCTGGCAAACTCCCACGCATCGACCGGCGGCCGGCCTTCGAGCGGCGTTCCTGCCACGGGGACCAGCGCGTTTATCGGCACCGACTCCGGATGCGGATCAAGGTTCGCAAGCGTCATGAGCATGTCGATCCTGTCCTCCACCGATTCGCCCATCCCGATAATACCGCCGCTGCAAACCGTAATCTCGGCCTTGCGCGTGTTCTTTATAGTGTCGATGCGCTCCTGGTAGGTGCGCGTAGTGATAATGCTTTTATAGTATCCCGAAGATGTGTCGACGTTGTGGTTGTAGGCATAAAGCCCAGCTGCCTTCAGCTTATTCGCCTGTTCCTCGGTGACCATACCGAGCGTCGCACATACTTCGAGGCCGATGTCGTTCACGCCCTTTACCATCTCGAGCACCCGGTCGAAGTCCCTGTTGTCGTGCACCTCGCGCCATGCCGCGCCCATGCAGAATCGGGTCGCGCCGGCTTCCTTCGCATTGCGCGCCTTCTCCAGGACCTCATCAACCTGTAGGAGCGGCTCAACTTTCACACCCGTGTCGTACTCGGCAGATTGCGGACAGTATGCGCAGTCTTCCGGGCATCCGCCGGTCTTTATCGATAGAAGCGAACAGACCTGCACCTCCGATGGATCGTGGAATTGCCTATGAATTGTCGCAGCCTTGTAAACGAGTTCGAGCAGCGGAAGGTTGTATATATCAGCTATCTCATCGTTCGTCCAATCATGCCGAACGCCAGATGTAACTTCTTCGATCGGTTTCACCGGCAGACTCTCATTGATTTATATTCACAGCAGTAACCTCCTGAAAATATAACCTGCGAAAGCTGATTGTGAAAGAGAGGCGAGCTCACCTTGCGAATGTTTTGATATTCGCAAGGTGTCCCAACTCAATCTTCTACAGGCTCTGCCTGAAGGTCTGATACATCGCCATGTTCCCTGCGAGCGAACATATTTTTGAGTCGCACCTGGGCGTGCTCAAAAAGCTCGTACACAACCGGGACAAGGACAAGTGTCAGGAACATCGAGCTGATCAGTCCGCCTATTATTGCCCACGCGAGGCCCGACTTCCACTCCGAGCCTGCATCGCGGGACACCGCCAGCGGCAACATGCCGATAACCATAGCGGTCGTCGTCATCATGATCGGCCTGATCCTGCTCTCACCTGCTTCGATCAGGGCATCGAAAGTCGACAGGCCTTCCTCACGTTTCTTCTGGTTCGCCCTGTCGACAAGCAGTATGGCGTTCTTCCCGACTAGCCCGATGAGCATGATGATTCCAAGTATCGAGAAGATGTTCAACGAATTCATCGTGAGCGCAAGCGCGAGGAATGCGCCGACCATCGCCACCGGGATCGAGAAGAGGATGATGAACGGCTCACCGTAGGAGTCGTACAGCGCGACCAGCACGAGGTACACGAATATGATCGCGGCTATTAGCGCGAGCCCCAGGCTGCTGAACGCGTCCGCCTGGTTCTTCAGATCGCCCCAGTACGTTATATCCACGCCTGCCGGAAGCACCTTTTTCGCCATGGCGTTCTTGATGTCCTGTCCAACAGTTCCCGTCGGCCGGCCTATCACCTGCGAATACACCGTCACCGCGCTTATCCTGTCGAATCTTTGAAGGACCGACGGTCCCGTCGCCTGGTAAACGTCGGCGAACTGCTGAAGCCGGATCTTCTGCCCCTTGTTGTTTATGAATGTCATCTGTTTCAGGTCAGATATGCTGGACTTGTCGAACTTGTCGAGCGAGACGAGTATGTCGTAGTCGTCGCCGCCCTCCCTGAATTTGGCGTCGTCGTTGCCCTGCATCGCGACCTGCAGTGTCGCGCCGACATCCGCGATCGACAGCCCGAACGCAGCAAGCTTCTGGCGGTCTATCTCGACACGCATCTCAGGATTCGCAATGTCTGTCGACAGGCGCACATCGGCTGTGCCTGGGATAGATTTCACGACATCTTCAAGTATCTGTGCGGATTTCAAAACGTCCGCTCTGCTCGGGCCGCTGACTATGAGCTGAATGGGAGTCTGGTTCGCCGTCCCGAACAGACCGATCGGATCCACGCGGACTCTCACGCCCGGTATCTGCAAAGCAAACTTCTTTATCTTCTCCCCGATCTGGTCCGTCGACTGTTTTCTCTTTTCTTTCGGCACGAGTTCGACGTCAAGCTCGGAACTGTGGTTTGAAGACTGGCCAATGAGTCCCTCGTTGGAGACGCCGACCTCCACGAAATCCTTGCTGACGGCTGGCAGGCTGTGGACGTACCTTTCTACTTTCTCAGTCACCAGGTTGGTGTTCCTCACCGTATAGTTCGGAGGCATGTCCAGAGTCACCGCGAACTGCCCCATGTCCGACTGCGGGATGAACTCGGCCCCGATGAAGCCGAGCGGGGCCAGCGCGAGCGAGGCGACAAAAAGTGCCGCCGATATCGCTACGACCTTCCACCTGTTGTTTAGACTCCACCTGAGCAGGGAAATGTAATATGCCACGAGATTGTGAAAGTATTTTTCGAATGCGATGGCGAACCGCCCGATGAAAGTCCCGTCCGTCATTTTCTCCAGCTTGCTGATTCTGGATGCGAGGAGCGGAGTCACGGTGAAAGACACAAAAAGACTCATCAACGTGGAAATGACCACGACCATAGCGAACTCGCGCACGATGTTGCCTATCAGTCCGCCGGTCAGCGCAAGCGGGACGTAGATGACCACGTCCACCATCGTTATGGAAAGCGCCGCAAATCCGATCTCGTTCCTTCCCTTTACCGCCGCCGTCCGCGGCTTTTCTCCGCTTTCGAGATGATGATGAATATTCTCGATGACGACTATGGAGTCGTCCACCAGGATGCCCACAACGAGAGACAGTCCGAGCAATGTCATCAGGTTGAGCGAGTATCCCAATACGTACATCACGATGAACGTCGAAAGGATTGAAGCGGGTATCGCAAGCATGACGATGAACGAGTTGCGGAGGCTGTGTAGAAAGAGAAGCATTACTATCGCGACCAGGACGACGGCCAGAGCCAGGTCGAACTTGACCCCGTTCGCGGCCTCTATGGTGAAACGCGATCCGTCCTGGGCAATATCGAACTTGATATTCTCGGCTTTGTAGTCGTTCTCGATCTTCTTCAGCTCGGCACGAACGTGCCTGCTGACATTCACGGCGTTCGCGTCGGTCTGCTTCTGCACGAGTATGCCGATCGAGGTGACCCCGTTGATGCGCGTGATCGTCTGGTATTCTTTGTGCCCGTCCTCAACGTCAGCGACGTCCGACAGTCTCACTTCGCCGCCGTCGCCGGATCTTTTGATGATCAGGTTCCTTATCGCGTCCACCGACCCGAATTTGCCGGCCACTCTGACTACGAGCTGGTGGCTGTCGTCCTGGAGTTTGCCGGTCGGGTAATCTATGTTTGACGTCTGCACGGCATTCAGCACCTGCAGCATAGATATCCCGTAGGCCCTGAGCTTCGCCTCGTCCAGGTTGACCCTGATTTCCCTCTGCAACCCGCCCACCAGGGTAACCAGACCGACGCCCGGTATCTCCGACAGTCTCGGCTGTATCCTGTCGACCACGAACTGATAGAATTTCGTCGAAGGCATATTGCTGGTGACACCTAACCTCAATACGGGAATCGCCTGAAGGTCGAACTTCGAAATCGACGGTGTCTTGACTCCGAAAGGCAGACCACTGACAATCTGATTCACCTTCTGCTGCGCGTCCTGCATCTCGGTATTTATGTCGGCCGACTGGTCGAATTGCACGATGACAAACGAGACTCCCTCGTTCGAGGTAGAGCTTATGCTGTTTATCTGGTCGAGAGATGACAGCGCGTCCTCGACGGGTTTCGTCACCGAATTCTCAATCTCGTTCGGCGAGGCTCCCGGGTAAATCGTCGTCACGGTGAGCACCGGCGGCGTGATTTTCGGAAGGAGTTCATAATTGAGGTTTATAAGGCTGTAAATGCCCAGGAGTGCGAGTGCCCCAAAAATAACCACAACGAGCGTAGGCCTCTTTATAGCTAACTCTGTAATAGTCATCCTAGTTGGTCCTTCTCAGCTTCTGTTCTCAGTTACCGCGCGGTGGATGCCTGTGCAGCAACCTTGACTTTGTATCCGTCCTCCAGGTTGTCTTGTCCGTTCCTGACCACAATTTCTCCGGGCCGGAGTCCGCCCAGCACCTCAAGGTAATCGTTGTACGACCTGCCGACGACGATATTCTTCAGCCTTGCGATATCGTCTTCAACGACGAACACCTGCGGGTCCTCAACACTGCCGACCAGCGCCTGCCGCGGTATGACCAGCGAGTTCGCACCGGATCTTTCGCTGAAGTAGACATGGGCAAACATGCCGGCCTTCAGAGGATGCTCCTCGCTGTTCCGGAAAACGACCTCCACCGGGTAAGTGTGATCTGCGTCCCCCTTTGAGCTGATGGTTTTGATAGTCCCTGTAAAATCTACTCCCGGGTAAACATCGGTGGAGATCCTCACTTTATCACCGGGCCTGAAGTTCATGATATCCTGTTCATCGACATTGACCGTAACCTTCAGGCGGGAAATGTCCACGACCTCCGCCACAGCCATCCCCGGGTTGACGTATGTCCCGATGTCCGCGACGCGGGATGTGACAATGCCCGTGATCGGGCTCGTTATTCTCGTGTTGCTGAACTGGCGATGCGCCACGACGAACCGGTCGTTCGCGGACTGGTAAGCCAGCTCCGCACTCTCGAGCTGGGAGTCCGTTATCGAATGCTCCTGGTAGAGCTCCTTGTACCTTTTGTAGTCTTTAGTCGCTTTGTCGAGGTTGACCTTCGCCAGCTCCAGAGCTGCGGCCTGAAGTTTGTCGTCGAGCCGTATGAGCACCGCCCCCTCGGGCTCGTAATCCCCGACGCTCGCAAGCACATTCGTTACTTTGCCGGCCGCCTCGGAGACGACGTGCACATCGTTGTTGGCGTTTATCGTTCCGACAAGGTCAAGATCAGTCGCGATGCTCTTCTTTTCAACGGTCGCGACGGAAACCGAGTAAGAGTCAACATTAAGATTCCTCGTCTCCGCCTTTATCTTCTCGCGGTTGCGCAAAAGAACCGCAATGATGATTACAAGAGAAACGACGATTATGGAATATACTTTCAGCCTCTTCATACTATCCCTCTATCTTCGAGCTTCTTTTGGTCCGTGACTAATTTGAATGAATGTGCTAGCGCGCAGTAGTTGCGGCCGCATCGTGAAAGATGTATTTCGATCTCCCCTCTTCGGTGAGAATCCCTTCGAATATTATCTTGGAAATTGCCTCGAAAGCTTGCCCTGCCGTGCACGGGAGCTCCGATAGAGCTTCCGGATTTACGATCGATTCCACTGCGTGGGTGTACACGAGCAACACTATGTCCCTGTCGATGTCGCTTCTGAATATGCCGGTCTCGAACCCCGCCTCGAACAACCTTCTCACTCTCTGGAAGATCTTCTCTTTCTTGAAGTCGTGTATCTCCTTCCATATGTCGGGGGCGATCTTCTGTACATCCTGGAACTTGTTCATCTTCGAAGAGCGCTCGCCTACGAAGTCGAGAGTGCTCCTGAACTTCCCTACGAAATCGAGATCCTCGCGTTTCCAGATCACCTCGATGTGCTCCATGAATTCGGACTGTCTTTCGGTCATCAACTCGCGCAGCAACTCCCTCTTGTTCGGAAAAAACCTATAGAGGGTCTTCTTGCTAATGCCTAAACCTGAGGCTATCTCTTCCATTGTCACCTTCGAGTAGCCATGCTGCATGAACATCTCATCAGCAGCCGCAAAGATCCTCGCCCTGGTTTCAGTTTCCGTCATTTCAATTCCTTCTTTGACTGGAAAATGATTTTCGTATTAGTCGTTTCCACCTCCCACTAAAAAAAGCAGTCGATGACTGCAGGCGCGGCTAATTTCGCGTCATGGAAACGACTTTCGTATTAAGCGTTTCCAAAATAGTGAACGGGTCGATAGAAGTCAAGTGGATTCTTCACATACCTAATCACGCCCTTGAATGGTTAATCGCCCTGATGATTCGCCTGGCTCGCCTGTCATCATAGTGGTCGCGGACCACGAGCAGCGCGTGCACAACTGCCGGGATCCAGAACAGGAAGCAAAGGAAGAAATTGACCAGCGCCTGGATCGGCCTTCCGCTGAGAAGAACCGCGATCGGCGGTAGAAAGAAGGCGACTATGTAAAGCATCTGAATTACTCCTGGTGTCTCATCTGCAATCGGCATCTCGCCGCTGATATACTACTACGAGCCGATTCCCGATTTTGTTCCCGTTACTTCCTGTAGCCACCATGTCTTAGCGCAACATATACAAAGTGGGATAAACTCCGAAGCATCCAGATTTTTTTACGGGAGATTCGATCCCGTCTCTCACGAGGGGATCATAGCGACGCATTTTCATTAATCTGAATAAACTCGATGGGAACCCCTTCCTCCTCAATAAATGCGACCAGAACGCCGGCAGACGGGCTGTTCGGCTCGACTATGACTTTCTTTCCCTTGATCGCCTCAAAGACATCATCGACCTCAAACGCGATATGCGGCATCGTTCTAATAATCTCAGGAAGCGCGCAATTGTCGTCGTAATACATCCACTCGATTCCGAATTCACTTTCGTCAAATCCCGAATGGTAGATCCCATATTGCGGGAGATACTCCTCACCAGCCCTGTGCTTCTTAGTCGGTATTCCAAGATGATGATATTTCAATCCGCCTGTTTTCGACATGCCCACTGACTTACTCGGAGGGATAATCTAAAGACACCGATTCAACCGGCCCATCACGGCCTCCCGTAAACTCTCTCCTTACGGGAGGTCGCACCGAGCACGACCTAGCCCAGGAGATCCAGGAGCTTCGCTTTCAACAATGCCAGGTATGAAATTACACCGGGAATATATAGGTACAGGCCTGAGAGCCTGATCGTCTCAGGCCAGAATCTCGATTTGGCCGCAGACATCTACTTCTGTTCCTTAAACGAGGACGGCGCGAAGTTGATCGACTTCACCTGGGTTATCGGCACCGTGCGGATCGAATCCTTCACCTGGAAGTGTATGCTGTCTGCAGTAGCTCCCGCGAACACACCGGAGAAAGTCGAACCGTCAGTGAGGTACATCGTGTCCTCGTCACCGGCGGGACCGGCAGGTGCCTGGTTCGGCTTCGGCACCACGACGTATACATTTTCATTCGGTAGGTACTGATAGTAGGCACCACCGCCGTAAAAATAAAGAGCCGGCCCGATGTGAAAGCTCCAGAACCCGTACGGCAGGAACCTGAACCTGGCCCCGAACGGTGGGCGATACAGGACGTACCCTCCCCGCCATCCTCTGTAGAAATAGCCGTTATGATAGTAGTACGGGCGGTTTCCTACATAAACTCTCGAGTGATTCGGCGGAAGCCTCAGCATGTGCGTGGGAGCCTGTCTTTCAGGAGTGACCCTCATTCTCTGCGCATAGGCGTTCGTTGAAAACACAGATGAACAAATGGCGACCGCGGCGATCACGACTGTGATCCGGAAACCCGGGGCGAAATTCCTACTTAAGTCTCTTTTCATCGTTTTCTCCTTCCGCAACTTCTATTCGACTATCTGTTCTCATCGCGAATTTCCAATGTTTGACAGACGAATTCAACTGCCAGTTTAATCCGCGTACATCCGGAAAGAATCAGCTGTTCGGCATTCATTTGCCGGAATAGTATCTAACCATCGGCCTCGACTTAGATTTCCTGTCGGCCACCTCGAAGCCCGCCATCTCGAAGGACTTGTAGAGCCCGACCCACAGAAACGCATCGGGAAGTTGTTTCTTCGTGGGTATTACAGGGTATGCCTCGAGTATTTTGATACCTTTCTTCTTCGCATAGGCAATCGCACCTTTCAGCATCGCGACCGACAGTCCTTTGCGCCTGAAGGCCTTGTCGATGAAAAAGCAAGGTATCGACCAGACCGGCTTATCGTCGATAGGTTTGTGAACCCTGGACTTTGTGAGCTTGACCAAATCTTCCCGCGGTGCGAGGGCCAGCCACCCTACCGGTCTCCCTCCGCTGAAAGCGATCAACCCGGTCGGCTTCCCCGACCAGACCACTTTCTTCATCCGGTTCTTGTTGAGATTTTCCGCCTGACCTTTCTTGAAATCCGGCTTAGAGAGCCTGTAGTACATGCACCAACAGCCGGCACATGCTCCCCTCTCACCAAAGAGTTCAACGAACTTGTCCCAGTTCTTCCTGCTAAGTGGCTCGAATGTCAACTTTCCAAGGACACCGCCGCCTTTCTTTTTCTGTCCCGACATGTTCAATACCTCCTTGTTCTGACCACGGAATTAAGTCTGCACGCACGGGCCGAACGCACGACCGAGAGGCTTCGAAATCCTTATTGGCATCTCTGTCCTGAGGAAGCTCCGCCTCTTCTAGCCTTTGCTCGCGTGGTTTATCTTGAACTTGAACGCCTCAAGCGCTTCATTCAACAAGCCGTCATGCCGCGGAAGGATAACCGTCATGTTTGAGAACTCATACCGAAAGACATACTTTCCTCTGAGTCCTTTGAAATACTGACCGCGTTCCTCCTGACCCAGGCCCGCAATCTTCCTCAGGCTCTCATCGTCCTTGGTTATGTCGTAACACTTCCTCACAAGGTTCGATATGACACTCTCGGCGTCGTCATAATCCGGAGCCACCCTCATCTCAGGTTCAGCCGGCGGTTTGATCGCAGCTGCTGCGTCCCAGGTCTTCTGCTTCGCGAAATGAGAACAGAAAGCCTCATATATCATCTTCGTTGCATTGACCTTGCCGTCAATCGAGTAGCCGGCGATGTGCTGCGTCCCGATCGCGCACTTTGCCAGAAGCTCGATGTCTATGTTCGGTTCCTTCTCCCAGACATCCAGGACCGACTTCCCTGGCCTGCCGGTCGCGAGGGCAGACCTCAGAGCCCGGCTGTCGACAACCGCCCCTCTCGACGAGTTGATGAGAACCGAACCCTCCTTCATCATCGAAAGTCTCTTCGCGTCAAAGAGGTGATGCGTCGGATCCGTGCCCGTCTTCGTGTAGGGAACGTGTACAGTAATGAAATCCGCGTCCATCAGGTCATCGAGCTGCAGAAATCGTGGATCGCCAGACGCTCTGGCCAGGGGAGGATCGTTCTGCAAGACCTTCATCCCTAGTTTCTTTCCGACGCGGACTATCTTGCTGCCGATATTTCCGACGCCTACAACACCGAGCGTCTTCCCCCGTAGCTTGAACCCTTCTCTCTCCGCGACCGTGAAGAGCGCGGAGTAAACGTATTGAACGACGGCGTTCGAGTTGCACCCCGGGGCACTTGCGAAGACGATTCCGCTCCTCTTTAGATAACCCGCATCGACATGGTCCGTCCCGATCGTGGCAGTGCCGACGAATCTTACTTTGCTCCCTTCCAGGAGCTTCGCGTCCACTTTTGTTTCCGATCGGACCAGCAGCGCGTCGGCATCCTTCACAGCCGCGCTGTCGATAGCACGGCTGTCAAACTTCACGACCTCGCCGAAGGCGCCGAACGCCTCCTCGACAAAGGGGATACGCTGGTCAACTACAATTCTCATGGCAGCGGCCGCGTTATATGGTCATGGCGGTGAATCCGCCGTCGACCGGGATGATGGTTCCAGTTACGAAAGACGATGCGTTATTGGAGGCGAGCCAGATGAACGCTCCGTTCAGCTCCTCCGCTTCGCCGTACCTGGCCATGGGGGTGTGGGCGAAAATAGATTTCCGCCTCTCCTCGGTCAGGATCTTCTGGTTCTGCTCCGCCGGAAAGAAGCCCGGCATGACGGCGTTCACGCGTACGCCGTACTGAGCCCATTCCCTTGCCAGGAACCGGGTCATGTTGTTCACGCCCGCTTTTGAAATTGCATATGTGAACACTTTCGAGAGCGGGATCTCCGACGAGACGGAAGAGAAGTTAATGATGCTTCCCTTAACCTTCGCGTCTATCATGTGCTTCCCGAAAACCTGGCAGGCGAAAAACATCCCCTTCAGGTTGACGCTGATAATCTTCTCCCATTCCTCCTCGGTAATCTCGAGGATGGGAGTTGTCGAATTTACGCCCGGGGCATTGACGAGTATGTCTACCCGCTTCCATTTCGACACGATCTCGTCCTTCGCCTTCTCCAGGTTAGATTTGACGCGGCCGTCGGCCTGCGCGGTGATCGCCTCGCCGCCGAAGGCTTCGATCTGCTTCACTATCTCCGCGGCCGCCTCTTTTCCGCGGTTGTATATGATTGCCACCCTGGCTCCTGCCCTGGCAAGTGCCAGCGCGACACTCCCGCCAAGCACGCCGCTTCCGCCCACGACCGCAGCAACCTTCCCTTTCAGTCCGAATGTATCCTCTAAATATTTGTTTTCCATCCCGATCTCCAGATTAATGCAGTAATCAAATCAGACTTAAATTGCGAGACGCTAATTTCAATCTCTTCCGCCACGCTCCATAAGATGTCTCTATCTCCCCATCCAGCCGCCGTCGACGGTCACGACGCTGCCGTTGAGGTAGCTCGACGCGTCCGAGCACAAAAACACCACGGTACCCATAAGGTCTTCCGGCATCCCCCACCGGCCGGCGGGAATCCTGTCGAGTATGCCCTTTGAACGCACAGGATCTTCGCGCAGGGCCTTCGTGTTTTCGGTCGCAATGTAACCGGGGGCAATGGCGTTTATGTTCACTCCCCTGGCCGCCCATTCGTTTGCGAACGCCATGGTCAATTGCTTCACTCCTCCCTTCGACGCGGCATATCCGGGAACGAGTATCCCGCCCTGAAAGGAAAGGAGCGAGGCGATGAACACAATTTTCCCGTATCCCCTCTCCGCCATATCTTTCCCGAGCTCTCTCGTCAGGATGAACTGGGCGGTGAGGTTCACGTCAATCACCTTGTCCCAGTACTCGTCGGGATGTTCCGAAATCGGCTTCCGCAGGATCGTCCCAGCGTTGTTCACCAGGATATCTATTTGCGGGTGATCGGACCTGACTTCATTGATGAACTTGTACAGGGAATCCCGGTCGGAGAAGTCGCTCACATAAGACCCGAACTTTCTTCCCCGGTCCTTTATTTCTTTTTCGACGTCCGAAAAGTCCTCCGTGTATGAGACGCTTATGATATCGGCACCCGCCTCTGCCAGGGCAATCGCGTAAGCCTTGCCTATCCCCTGGTTCGACCCGGTCACGAGAGCGGTTCTGTTATCCATCTTGAATTTGTCGAGAATCATGTCGTTGTTCCTGCCTTTCAGAATCATGCCTGGGAGAAGCGATCACTTCAAGGAAGACATTTTGACAGAATCCATGTCTTCGAATTCCTGGTTCTCACCTCCCATTGCCCAGATAAAGGAATAGTTCTTCGTCCCGCCGCCGGAGTGAAGCGACCAGCTCGGAGAGATTACGGCCTGCTTATTCCTGACAACTATATGCCTGGTCTCCGAAGGTTCACCCATCATGTGAAACACGATCGAGTTCTCATCGACGTTGAAATAGAAGTATATCTCGGTCCTTCGTTGGTGGGTGTGCGAAGGCATGGTGTTCCACACGCTTCCTTCGTCCAGTTCCGTGAGCCCCATGACGAGCTGCGAGCTCCTCACGCCGCCCGAATGGATGAACCTGTTAAGCGTCCGCGAGTTGGCTTCTTTTTGGTTCCCGAGTTTCGCGGAGTAAACCTCTCCGAACCTGATAAGCCTTGTTGGGTACGACGCGTGGGAGGGATAACTCACGAAGTAGAAAAAGGCCGGTGCCGAACTCTTGACGCTGGAAAAAGTTATGTTCTTCGTCCCCATACCGATATACACTGCATCTTTGTAACCGACGGCGAACTCCTCTCCGTCGGCTCTCACTTTACCGGCGCCTCCGACATTGAATACCCCGATCTCCCTGCGCTGCGCAAAATATTCTGCCGCCATCTCTTTTTTGCTGCTTATGAGCTGGAGCGGTTTCTTCAATGGAACGGCTCCGCCGACGATCGCGCGGTCGATGTCGAAGTAAATCATCTGGATCTTCCCGTCCTGAAACAGGTTCTCCATGAGAAACGCCTTTCTGAGCTCGTCGGTCTTAAGTGACCGGTAACTTAAGTTGTCCGGAGAATACCTTACTTCCATATCGCCACCTTTCATGGTTTTCAGTTGCTGCTTGCTTTAACCCCGGGAACCGCCGCCGTGAAATCGGGAGTCGGGTTCCTTTCCTCCATTGAGATCGCTGCCCATGCGGTACTCACGTCTTCTCCTTCTTCAGGAAATCTTCCCGCGCGGGAGTGAAGACATCTATCAGGCAGCCGTCCTCGAGCGCCGTCACGCCGTGAGGGGTGTGAGAACCCACGATGAAGCTGTCCCCCTCTTTCAGTATCTCTTTGCGACCGTCTATCTCAACTTGGAACCTGCCCGACTCGACATACGTCACCTGGCGATGCGGATGGTTGTGCACGTAGCCGACCGCTCCCGATTTGAACACCACCCGCACCATCATGAGGTCCGCATCATGACCAAGTATTCTGCGCCGGATTCCCTCGCCCGTGTTTTCCCATTCAACACTGTCCGACCTGATGAACCCGTGCGATGCCTCGTTAGAACTCAATTCTCCAATCCATCATTTGTCTGTGGTAACTTTACAGTCCGCATTCCCAAAAGGACGATCAATATCATCCGCGGATGGAGCGTCCGGTACACAATCGCCTGACGCAATAATATAATAAAGAAGTGTCAACCTTGTGACAGGCGATTCAATCTTTGCCGGCCAGGGCCGAGAGGGTTACGGGCGCATGCAATGACCTTTCATGCGTCGGGACTATTGTTTATCATGATGGAACATTAAGCGGGCGCGGCCCCGCGTGGTGACCCGATTTGAAAAGATCGCGCATGGAGCACGATTAGAGGAAGAAGGAGAACTCTGATGGCACTTTTTGAATGGACAGATCAATACAGCGTCAACGTCAGGCAGCTCGACGAACAACACCTGAGGCTTGTGGACATGATCAACGATTTGTACGATGCCATAAAGAGGGAGGAAGACCAAACCGCGCTCAGAGAAACTCTGAAAAAGCTCCTGGACTATACCGCATACCATTTCGTTAGAGAGGAAAAGCTGCTGCAACAATACGGCTACCCGCAGCTCGAAAAGCACAAGGAGGAACACAGCATACTTTCGTGGAGAGTGCTCGACCTGCGGAGCAGGTACGAATCGGGCGAGGGGGTACAGGCATCGGAGGTTCTCGATTTTCTCACCGGCTGGCTAAAGAATCACATCATGAATTCCGATAAGAAGTACGCAACGTTTCTGAATTCAAAAGGCGTTCAATAAGTCGAACATCAAGAACAAGCCAACCAGGAGTAATTCAATGCCTCTTTTTCAATGGTCACCGGAGCTGAGCGTCAGCGTGAAAGAAATAGATGCTCAACACAAGAAGTTGGTCGACCTGATCAACCTTCTGCACGATTCGATGAAATCGGGCAAGGGCAAGGATGTAATGGGAGACATCATGAAAGACCTCACGGACTACACGGTCTACCATTTCAGTACCGAGGAGCGTCTCTTCGAGAAATACGGCTACGCCGAATTTGCCAGGCACAAGAAAGAGCACGACGACCTGACAAAGCAGGTCCTCGACATCAAGTCGAAGTTCGAGAAGGGGCAGGTATCGATCACGATCGAGGTTATGAATTTCCTCAAGGACTGGTTGAACCACCACATCCGGCAGAGCGACAAGAAGTACAGCGCGTTTCTAAATTCGAAGGGCGTAAACTAGCAGTTCGCCCGCTACACGCGGGTCATCTCAGCGTGAGAATCTGCTCCTCGAAGACCTTCCGGAAGTGGAAGCCGTAAATGGCGAACGTGATCGCCATCGGGAAGAGTTTCGGACGCGTGAACAGCGACCAGAAGAAAAGGCGCCAGTAGTACACGCGCTCTTTGGCGACAAAACCCAGGAGAAGCACGGACTTGAACAGCGCCTTCAGGTCGGCGGTGTTGACCCTGAACACCTTGGTCTGAGCAGGTTTGAAATCCTTCATGAACTTCTTCACCCGCGCATAGTATTCCTTCGGCGAGTAGATCCTGCCTACCACACTCTTGTAACCGTTCAGCAGGCTTTCGCGATTCATCTTCGGGATGAAGTTCATAGAGAAGTCCGTGTTGTTCCCCGAAAAGACGTGAAGGATGCGTCCTTCTTTCACAAGTCTGTGGTAAAGCCTGGTGCCTTTCGGGGCGTTCAGCAATCCCACCATGGCGGTCACGATCCCTGTCTCCTGTATAAATGCCGTCAGCCTGTCGAATATCGAAAGCGGATCCATGTCGAAGCCCACGATGAACCCGCCCTGTACCTGCATCCCGAACTTCTGGATCTTCCTGACACTTTCGGCGAGATCTCTGCGTGCGTTCGGTATTTTCCTGCATTCCTGAAGACTCTCTTCGTTGGGAGATTCGATCCCGACAAACACGGCATTGAACCCTGCCTTGACCATCAGAGTCATCAGTGCCTCATCGTCGGCCGAATTCAATGAGACCTCCGTGTTGAAATAGAACGGATTACGGTTCGCCTTCATCCAGCCGATGATGGCCGGGAGAATCTCTCTCTTCAACTTGTTCTTGTTGCCGATGAAATTGTCATCTACGAAGAAGACGCTTCCCTTCCACCCGTGCTCACGCAGGCTGTCAAGCTCGCGGATTACCTGCTCTTTCTTCTTGGTTCGCGGCACGCGGCCGTACAGAACGGTTATGTCGCAGAACTCGCAATCGTACGGACAGCCCCTTGAGTACTGGAGATTCATCGAGGCGTAGCATTTGAAATCGATCAATTCCCACTTCGGCACGGGCGTCTCAGAAATATCGGCCCACTCCGATGAAGTGTATATGTGCTCCGGCGTTCCCTTCGTAAGATCCCTGAGAAAAGGTTTAAGAGTAATCTCCGCTTCGTTGAGCACGAGGTGATCGACCTCGTCGAATTCTTCGTGGTACGAAGTGAACAGGGGCCCGCCGGCAACGGTCTTCCTACCGAGCTCCCTGCACCTCAAGATGACGGCTTTGACCGATTCCCTCTGCACGGACATCGCGCTGATGAACACATAGTCCGACCAGAGTATATCTTCGTCGGTGAGGGAACGAACGTTAAGATCGACAAGCTTTTTTTCCCAATCGTCGGGAACCATTGCTGCCACGGTGAGCAGCCCAAGCGGCGGGAATGCCGCCTTCTTGGAGATGAACTTCAGCGCGTGCCGGAAGCTCCAAAAGGTGTCCGGATAGCGCGGGTACACAAACAAAATCTTCATTCACAGCCCTTTCCTGTTCACCTGCATAGTAAGGAATTATGAAACACGATGCAATGTGAGGGTGGAGTCAGCCACTCTCGCGGTCCTGCGGGACGTTGCGCATCGTCTGCAAGGCATCTGACCGTGTTCGCAAGGAACTCCGGCGGACAAAAACCTGCCATCTCTCGACGATTTCCCGGAAATTCCGTCGGACGCAAAAAGTGTGACAATTGTCCATGAAATCCCCGATTTTGCTTGACACGGCGGGGCGTGCGCATTATCTTATTCCTAAACCGACCGGTCGGTTTGTTAACGATATGCCCAGGACAAAAAACAAAGAACACAGCGCGAGGCGCAGGAACGAGATATTGAACGCCGCCATCAAGGCGTTCGCCCGCAAAGGTCTTTCCGGTACGAGCATGGACGACATCGTCCGCGAGTCAGGCCTGAGCAAGGGCGCAATTTATTGGTACTTCAAGAGCAAGGACGAGATCATTATGGAGCTGATGACAACTTTCTTTAGTTCCGGAATGCCGGAGCTCAAGCAACTGGTTAACTCTTCCGGCTCCGCTTCCGCCAAGCTCCGTGATTTCCTAGAACTCGCAGTCGCAGAGACCAACAAGATGATGCAGTTCAGGCCGGTGGTTCAGGAGCTGTACGTACTTGCCCTGCGCGATAAGACGGTAAAAAAACTCGCGAAGAAAGAATTTGAAGGCTATCACAAGATGCTTGAATCGATCATCACCAGAGGCATTGACCAAGGGGAATTCAAGAAGGTTGAGCCGCACCAGGTTGCAAATTCGATCCTCAGCCTGATGGAGGGCACTATCCTCATTTGGTCGCTCGGAATCAGGAACATTGAAATTGGAACACAGATCAGGAACGGCGTGAACTCTCTTATCGCCGCAATGATCGTATAACGGTCCTATCCGGCGCGTGTGGCGCCGGCATATGTTGCGATAGACAAGACAGGAGCCAGTAAAATGTTTCGAATCATTTTTTCATACATCACGGTCCTTCTCACTTTTGTGGGGACGTCTTCCGCGCAGGACGCAAAACAGATTGTCCAGAAAGCGGAGGACGCGATAAAGGGAAAGCTGTCCAGCCACTCCATCATGGAGATGACGATCAGGACCTCCGACTATACCCGCACCATGAAGATGGAGAGCTGGACGAGCGGAAATACCAAAGCCCTCGTTAAGATACTCTCACCCGCCCGTGAAGCGGGCAACCGCACGCTGAAACTTGGGAACGACATCTGGATGTACCTCAGGAACACCGAAACCACGATCCGCATCCCTCCCTCGATGATGCTGCAATCCTGGAACGGCTCGGACTATACCTACGATGACATGGTCCGTGAGGAAACGCTCGCGGAGGATTACGACATCACCGTAACCGGCACCGAAAAGATGGGCGGGGTGGAATGCTGGAAACTGCAGCTCATTCCCAAGCCGAACGCTCCGGTCGTCTGGGGAAAGAACCTCTACTGGGTGAGAAAGGGAGACAACCTCCCTGCCCAGGTGGAGTACTTCGATGAAAAAGGACAGCTGATGCGCACGATGATCATGAGCGATTTCAAAGTGATGGGCGGAAGACTTATCCCGACGGAATGGACGATGTACAATTCGGACAAGACCCACTCCACCGAAATAAAGATGGATGAAGCGACGTTCGACTTAAGGATCCCGAATAGAATATTCTCACTCAAGGAACTGGAGAGATAGGACGCATGCTCCTGGTACGCATCGCGTGGCGGAGCCTCTGGCGGAATCGGAGACGTTCGATCCTCGTGATCACCGCAATCGCATTCGCGGTAATGTTCGCGATCGTCAGGCTTGGTTTCGACGACGGGACTTTTGCACTGTCTCTGAGGACGGCGGTCAGGTCCTCCACGGGCTACCTGCAAATCCAGAAGGTCGGCTACAACGATAACCCGACGCTCCAGAAGAGTTTCGCGATTACGCCCGAAATCGAGTCTGCGATCAAATCCGACCCGATGATCGAGGGGAGCTCTCCCAGGATACAGGCAGGCGGTCTGCTCAGTTGCCGGAACCATTCACTCGGGGCGCTCATTACGGGCGTCGAGCCGGGGACAGAAGACCTGGTCACCGACTTTCCCGAGAAGATCGACGAAGGCCGTTTCCTCGACAACGACAGCACTCCTGACGTCGTCGTCGGCTACAAACTCCTCAGGAACCTCGGCGCGAGAGTCGGAGATTCGGTCGTCGTGCTCGCACAGGGGTTCGACGGCGTCCTGGGAAACATGTTCGTCAGGATCGTCGGGACGTTCAAGACCGGCTCGGACGAATTCGACCGCACGGGAGCGTTCATGAGCGTGCCGGTCCTGCAGAATTTCCTCGCCATGGGAGACAATGTGAACGCCCTTGCACTCTCCGTGAAGGACCCGGCCGACGTGGACAAGATCGTCATGAAACTCGATCCGCTGCTTAGACATGGAGGACTCGTAGCTGTCCCGTGGCAGCAGCTTCTCCCTCAGCTCACGCAAACGATGGGATTCAGTCACGCGGCTCATATCCTGTTTCTGAGCATCCTATTCGCCGTAGTCGGTTTCGGGATCCTGAATGCCCTGCTGATGTCCGTTACCGAGCGTTTCAGGGAGTTCGGCGTCCTCCTTTCCATCGGGATGTCCAATTTCAAGCTAGCCGTCACGACCGCGATAGAGATGCTCTTCATGGTCATTATCGGTTTTGCAATCGGCAACGCAGCCGGAGCCGCGATCAACTATCACTTCGTCAGACATCCGATCGTTCTCGGAGGCGACGTCGGCCAATACGTGCACGAGTGGGGCTTCCAGCCGATCGTACCGTCTTCCCTATCGCCCGGAATATTCATTACCGCGGGGACTATAGTCTTCGCAATCTCCCTGGCTGCTTCCGTTTATCCCCTGTGGCGCGTGTCAAGGCTGGAACCGCTTAAAGGAATCCGCTACACATGACAAAGAAATTCGAAATTCTAAACTCTAAATACTAAACAAATTCAAATGTTCAAAAACACAAACGCATATCGGACATCTGAACCGCATTTGAGATTTCTGAATTTTGGATTTCGTTATTGTTTAGGACTTAGCATTTCGTATTTAGAGTTTTTCCGCACATCTCCGCTGAAACAGATTGAAGCTGAATCATGATTGGCAGGATAGCCTGGCGCAACATATTGAGAAACAAGAGAAGGTCGCTCATACTGATCACGTCGATCGTGGTCGGCGTGCTCGCGCTGGTCCTGACGGAAGGCTTCGCGACCGGGATGCTTCATCAAATGCTGTCTAACCAGATCAGCGCGGACGCAGGCTATATCCAAATTCACAAGAAAGGCTACCAGTCCGATCCCACGCTTGAAAATGCGATGACAAATCCGGGACCGGTGCGCGAGATTCTTACGAAGGAGAGAGCAATCCTGAATTACTCGGAGCGGCTGAGAGTCTTCGGCCTCGTCAGCAGCCCCTACAATTCGTATGGGGTCTCGATTGTCGGCATAGTTCCTTCGGCGGAAAAGAAGATAACCACGATATCGCAATACATCACGAAGGGTTCTTACCTTTCCGGTGAACCGGGACAAATCCTTCTCAGCACTTCGATGGCGGACAAGCTCAAAGTCGGACTCGGCGACAAGGTGGTCATCATGGCCTCGCAGATCGACGGGAGCGTCGGCTCGGAAGCCTGCCGGGTTTCAGGGATATTCGAGACGTTCAATTCCGGCTTCGACCAGTCGCACGTTTACATCCCGATCCAGACGGCGGATCAGATGCTGAACGCCGACGGGCTCGTATCGGAATTCGTGGTCAATCCGAAAAACACGCGCGATCAGGCAGCGGTGGAATCACGCGTCCGGGATGATATTGCCGGATTGCCCGGCGCTGCAGGAGAATACGAGGTCCTGAGCTACGAACAGATGCTTCCGCTCCTCGTCGCGCAGCTCGTGTTGTACAGGCAGGCCCTGTACCTCATCGCCGGCATCATCGCCGTCGCGCTCATTTTCGGAATCATAGACACCATGCTTATGTCCGTCATGGAGAGGACGCACGAGTTTGGCGTCTCGATGGCCATCGGCATGTCGAACAGGAAGATATTCACTATGGTGATGATCGAGGCGCTTTATCTCGCCGTCATCGGAACGGCGATCGGGCTGGCCGGATCCTATGGAGCATCCCTTTCGCTGTCGCGTACCGGGTGGGACCTGTCGATGTTCTCGGCAAGCCTTAAGTCACTTGGGGTCGGGAGCATCATCTACCCTGTCCTCGAAACTTCATACGTGGTCCCGACGGTTCTGGTCATTCCTGTCGTCACTCTTCTCGGAGCGGTCTACCCGGCGTTGAAGGCCGTAAGGCTCCAGCCGGTCGAGGCGATCAGGGCGACATGAATTGAGAATTTTTAATTCCTGACCTGTCGTCAGGACAGGTATTAATTTTAAATTTTGAATTAAGAGAAAATGCTTCTAATACGATTGGCATGGCGGAGTCTGTGGCGGAACTGGAGGCGGTCGCTCATCGCGATGTCCGCGGTGATCTTCGCGATAACGCTTTCCATAATCCAGCGCGGCATGCAGTACGGGACGTATGCGGAGACGATAAAGACGGCCGTACGCGTGTCGACCGGATATCTTCAGATTCAGAAGATCGGCTATAACAAAAATCCCACCCTGCAGAAGAGTTTCGACCTGAACCGACAGATAGCCGACGCGGTGAAAGACATACCTCAGATCGACGGCAGCTCGCCGAGAATCCAGGCCGATGCCCTGTTGAGCTACCGCGACCAGTCACTCGGCGTGATGATCATGGGCGTCTCGCCGAAGACGGAAGATCTTATAACCGATTTTCCGAAGAAGATCGATGCCGGACGGTTTCTATCGGCGGACACCGGCGGACATAACCGCGCAGTCCCCGAGATCGTCGTGGGTTACAAGCTTCTTCAGAACCTGAACGCCCAGGTGGGCGACTCGGTCGTAGTCCTCGCACAGGGCTTCGACGGAATCCTCGGAAACATGTTTGTCAGGATCGTCGGTACGTTCAAGACGGGCTCCGATGAATTCGACCGCATGGGCGGTTTCATGGAAATCTCCGATCTGCAGAGCTTCCTGGGGATGGGAGAGAGGATAAACGCTGTCGCGATGTCGGTCAGGAATCCCAAAGATCTGCAGAGCATCGTCGACCGTCTGAACCCGGTCCTCAAGCCGATGGGACTTGTGGCACTTCCCTGGCAGGACCTGCTTCCCCAGCTGAAGCAGATGATAGAACTCGACAACTCCTCCGGCGTGCTGTACATAATAATACTTCTCTTCGTTGTCGGGTTCGGGATCCTGAACACGGTGCTCATGTCGATCACCGAGAGGTTCAGAGAGTATGGAGTAATGCTGTCGCTCGGGATGTCGCAGGAAAGGCTGGTTGTTGCCGTTGCGCTCGAAATTTTCTTCATGCTTATCATGGGCTTCATCATCGGCAACGGGATCGGCGCAGCTGTCAACGCGTACTGGATCCGCCATCCGATCGTCCTGGGCGGCGATGTCGCCAAGCTGTACCAGGAATACGGCTTCGCACCGATACTCGCTTCTTCCCTGTCGTTCAAGATATTTGTCGATTCATCGCTGACGATCATGGGTATCTCCATAGTCGCAGCTGTCTACCCGCTGTGGAGAGTATTGAGACTCGAGCCGTTGAAGGGAATCCGCTACACATGACAAAGAAATTCGAAACTCTAAATACTAAACAAATTCAAATGTTCAAAAACACAAAGGCATATCGGACATTCAAACCGCGTTTTACATTTCTGAATTTTGGATTCGGATATCATTTGGAATTCAGGATTTCGTGCTTAGAGTTTCCTTGCATATCTCCGCTGAGACGCATTGAGGCTGAGCCATGATAGGTAAGATCGCCTGGCGAAACATACTTCGGAACAAGAGGAGGTCACTCATACTGATCGTTTCCATAGCGATCGGCGTGGTGGCGATGGTTCTGACCGATGCGGTCTCGATCGGGATGATGCGGCAGATGCTTACGAACCAGATCGGTGCAGACGCCGGCTACATACAGGTCCACAAGAAAGGTTACCAGGCCGACCCGGCGCTCAAGAACTCTATCGCGGACACGGCCCCTGTACGGAGCGTTCTTTCAACGGACACAGCATCCTGCGAAGTGTCAGAAAGGTTGCGGACATTCGGCCTCGTCAGCAGCGCCTACAATTCTTCGGGGGTCTCCATCGTCGGCATACTCCCTCAGAAGGAAAGAAAGGTAACTACCGTCCATAACTATATGGTCGAGGGGACTTATCTCTCCGGCAATCCCGGCGACATAATCATAAGCACAGCTACTGCGGAGAAGTTGCGCGTCGGGCTCGGAGATAAGGTCGTGATAATGGCTTCGCGCCTCGACGGGAGCGTGGGTTCCGAGGCTTGCCGCATCGTAGGACTTTTTGAGACGTTCGATTCCGGTTTCGACCAGACGCATGTCTACATTCCGATGCAGACCGCGCAGCAGATGCTGGATGCGCCGGGGAGAGTCTCAGAATTCGTGGTCAACCCAACCGACACGAAGCGCACTGAGACGGTTGCGGCACAGATCGAATCCGACCTCCCCGCCGGCTTCGAGGTGCTGACTTACAAACAGATGCTCCCCATACTCGTGATGCAGCTCCAGCTGTACGACCAGACCATCTACATATTCTACGCGATCATAGCAATCGCACTCATATTCGGAATCGTCAATACCATGCTCATGGCAGTCATGGAGCGGACGCACGAGTTCGGTGTCGACATGGCGATAGGCATGGCTAACCGCCGGATTTTTACGATGATACTGACCGAAGCTCTCTATCTCGGCGTAATCGGCACAGCCGCCGGGCTGGTGGTTTCCTTCGCGATCTTCATACCTCTTTCACATTCGGGGTGGAATCTCGCGATGTTTTCGGAGAGCCTTAAGTCGGTGGGCGTCGGAACAACCATCTACCCGGTACTGGCCGCGTCTTCACTGATAAACACGATCCTCATCATTCCGCTCTCCGCAGTGATTGGCGCCGTGTACCCTGCGCTGAGGGCTATCAAGCTTCAGCCCGTTGAGGCTATAAGGGCGAGCTGAAGATGGAGTCATGGAATAATGGAATGTTGGAATGGTGGATTCATGGAGTTCGAGGGCAAAAGATTAGGACAGGCAGGTTTCATCGTTGTTAACGTTTCCCGTCCGGGTCGGGACGGAATATTTGCAGGTTAATTACCGATTAGCTGTTCGCCCTTCAGGGGCGAAATACAAACATACGATAAACCACGAGCTGAAAGCTGATCGCTGAATGCTATGAAGGAGACATAGAATTATGGACGGTAAGAACACCAACACAGAAATCGTTCGCGTCGAGAATGTCAGGAAAGTCTACCATGACAACGGCGTTCCCGTAGACGCGCTCCGTGGAATAAACCTCACCGTTTCGCCCGGTGATTTCTCGGTCATCGCCGGCCCGTCGGGCTCGGGTAAGACCACGCTGCTGAACATCGTGGGCACGCTCGACAAGCCGACCGAAGGAAAGGTATACCTGGACGGTGAAGACGTCGCCTCCAAGACGCGCCGCGAGCTTGCCGACATGCGCCTTCGGAAGATCGGCTTCGTTTTTCAGGCTTACAATCTGAACCCCGTCCTCAGCGCCCTGGAGAATGTTGAATTCACGATGATGCTCCGCGGGATCGACGCGGGCAAGCGAAAACGCAAAAGCCTCGCCCTCCTGGAGGAACTTGGCATCGGCGAGCTAGCCAATAAGCGACCGAACGAGATGAGCGGCGGGCAGCAGCAGAGGGTGGCAATTGCCCGGGCAATCTCAAACGAGCCGAGACTGGTCCTTGCCGACGAGCCCACGGCAAACCTCGACTCCGAGACCGCCGTGAAACTCCTCGAGCTGATGGAGAGGCTCAATCACGAGGACGGCATAACGTTTGTCTTCTCTTCGCACGACCCGCAGGTCATCGAACGCGCCCACAGGCTTCTCATATTGAAAGACGGACAGATAGTCACGGACAAGGTGAACAAGTAGGAACGCTAGAGGATAGAGTCGTTGGAATAACGGAATATTGGAATGTTGGATTGATGGGCAAGCGCATTCACAGATATCGAATTAACAAAGAGGACGACTCTCCCTTTTTCCCTCTCCCGTGCTTGGGTCTCCGTTCTCCGTTTTCCCTGTTCCGTGTTCCGTTTTCCTTGCTCCGTGCTCCCCTCTCCTTGTTCCTCATGCTTTTCCTTGTCTCCTCCGCCCCGGCTCAGACTTCCATCCTTCCCGGCACGGATCTCGACTTCTCAGGCTACGTCATGGAGATGCCGGTTTACGAAAGCATTCAGCCTGACTTCGCACGGATAGCCAATACGTCGCAATCGGGATTCTCGAACCTTACGAGGCTGAGACTCCGCCCGACTCTGCATATCGGCGACAACACGAAGGTCGGTATGGAGTACGAAATGGATGCGCTTTATTTTTCACAGGATATTTCGTTCGGACTTACTTCCACCGCTCCCCTCCGACAGGCGATCAGCCTGCACTGGGACTTGCTCACTAAAAAGCATTTCACGCTGTCACACTACATCGACCGGCTGTACTTCGACCACGAATTCTCGTTCGGAAAACTGGTGCTGGGCAGACAGCGTATCAGCTGGGGAACCGGACGCGTCTGGAACCCGACCGACATATTCAATCCAATTAACCCGGCGAACTTCGGAAAGATAGAAAAAGACGGCGCGGATGCCGCATCGATGAAATTCTATCTCGGACAACTTACCGACCTGCAGTTTGTCTACGACACAGAGTACCATTTCAAATCTTCCAACTACGCCGCCAGGTTCAGGACAAACATCCTCGGCTACGACCTCGCGGTGCTCGCCGGCTCTGCGGACAGAAGGCTCATCACGGGCGGGGACTTCGCCGGTAATGTCTGGACGGCAGGCATCAGAGGAGAAGCGCTCGTCTCTGAGGATCCGTCGAAACCTGAAGGCTACTACGTGCGTTGGATACTCGGCATGGACTATCAGTTCAACGACAAACTCTACGGCATGTTCGAGTATTATCACAACGGTCAGGGAACGCTCGACCGGTTCGGCTATGATCTCACAGCACTTTACGAGGGTAAAATCCTTAACGTCGCGAAAGACTACCTCGCGGTAAGCGGTTCCTACCAGCTGACACCTCTCGTTACGATCATGCTCTCGTCGATATCCAACTTCAACGACGGGAGCGGTTACCTCGCCGGCACGGTGAATTATTCTGCGAGCGACAATACCTCAGTCGCTCTGGGCGCGCTTTACGCCCACGGCAAGACCTTCACCGAGTATTGGTATTATCCCCAGGCATATTATCTGAAGCTCGACACGTACTTCTAGTGCTCATCCAACTATCATTTGCTAATCCCGTCGAAGAAAAAACTGGCGAGGTGCTCATTCCAACGATAATTTTAGCCGCACGTTGTTTGCTAAAATTAGTTGGAATGGCACTAGCATCCCCGCGGACGGGTCGGACGTGTCCGCAGTGTTCTGACTACACAGCGCGCTGGTTCTTTCGCCGCGGTAATGTATGGATTCAAACTGATCGCCTGTGGCATCGGCCCAAACATTTCACTAACTTAAGTCGGCTGTTTGAAGGGTGAATGGGCAGACCGGGCGACCCGCAGCGTCATCACGGGCATGCGTTCCCCCGATAATCCGGTCCATGCCGGGAGATTCTGAAGCAGAATGGCGGCACCCAGGCAAACCTGACATCCCTCTCAAGTAACGCCATATCAAATGACAAGTAGACTAGGGGGATGGAAAATGAAAATTCTGCTGCTGGTCCTGCTTCTCATTCACGGTTTATTCCATATTTGGAGCTTCAGAAAGACGCCTCGGCGGGGCGACGCCGACGGGGCGCGTCAGCAGTGGCCGCCGGTGATCGGAGTGCTTTGGCTCGCGACGGCGGTTCTTCTCGCCGGATCATTTCTCCTTCTTGTCCTCAACGACCGGTCATGGTGGATCGCGGCGCTCGTGGCGGTCGCAATTTCACAATTCCTCATCATTCGCAACTGGGACACGATGAAATACGGCACCCTCATCAATCTCATAATTATCGTCCCGATTATCACCTCGTTCAGTGAAGCGCTCCCTTCCGGCTGGAGGAACCGTTTCCGGGCCGAGGTTCAAAAAAGGCTGACCGCACAGATCCCCGCACTTACGGTAACCGAAGAAGACATACGACATCTCCCAGAACCTGTCGGAAAGTACCTACGCTACACGGGGACGGTTGGAAAACCGAAGGTCTGCAACTTTAGGGCGACGTTTCGCGGCACGATGAGGAGATCGATGGACGGAAATTGGATGGAGATTGCGGCGGAGCAGTACGACTTCTTCGCCGGTCCAGCCCGGATGTTCTTCATCGAATCGTCGCTCTACGGGATCCCTTTTGACGGTTTTCACATGTACATCGGAGACAGTGCGACCATGCGGATCAATGTAGCACACATATTCGAAGTCGCCGACGCTAAAGGAGAAAAGATGACGCGAAGCGAAACCGTTACACTTTTCAACGACATGTGCATAATGGCGCCGTCCACGCTTATCGATTCATCCATCGATTGGTCGGAGGTCGATTCCGTCACCGTCGATGCCAGGTTCACTAACGGAGGCTATACGATTTCAGCTTCGCTTCATTTCGACGAGGACGGAAGGCTTGTCGATTTCATCTCGAACGACAGGTATCTTTCTGTCGACGGAAAGACGTATACGAACTACCCGTGGTCGACACCCTTGCGCGATTACAGAGATCTTGAAGGTCGAACAGTGGCCGGCCACGCGGACATGATTTGGCACACTCCGCAGGGAGAGTTTACCTACGGCAGGTTCGATCTTGCGGACATACACTACAATTGCACGGAGTTAAGGTAGCCGTCGCCGAGCCGCGGAGTTAGGAGCGGTTTCGGCGGGCTGGCGTTTATCGTCGACCCTAGCGGCAGACTGAGCAGTACAGGCACTCTTCATCGGGGTGATGGCGGGCGTTCATCTGGGCTACATCCTATACGGGCTTGCAATCCAGGCAGTCACGCTCCTGCCGCCGGTCAGGAGATATTATACACTGTCCGGCAGCTGAAGCACTGCCGACTCTTGCGGGAGATGAGACCGGCGGCCGGAATAAGCTCTCCTCCCTAATTTGACTATTAATTAGTCCTTGCTTAAGATGGTTTCATGGTAGCGCTAAGCTCCCGTCCTCCGGAGGCAGGCCCTCCGGTGGACGGACTCAATTCACTCAGACTATAACCCAAAAAGGAGAGACGTATGATCGGAATGGATTTCGTCAGTTTCCTGATCCTCCTCGTGATCAGCGTTGCTGTGTCACTCGTTCTGCACTTCGCCCTGAAGATGCAGGTTAGGGCCGGGCTGGAGTCCTTTATCGGAAAAGTAATCTGGGGATGGATCGGGGCGTGGCTCGGTTCACCTGTATTCGGGTACTGGTTTGCCGGATGGAATTATCAGAACGTGTATATCATACCGGCAATACTCGGGTCCTTTGCGCTATTGATCCTCATGATTGATCTGGTGAAATCGGTAAAGACAACCTCGTAGGTCTCCGGAGTCATTGCAGCCCACATCATATTCCCAGCAAGCCCGGAGATGTGGACTGCGTGCTTGTTAAGAGGCGAGGAGGGCGCCCAGGGCAGTTAGTATCCGTTTTCCTCCACAGCCGTTTCCTGCATCAGGTAATTGTGCACCGCCGTGGCGCACTTTCTTCCTTCCGCTATCGCCCAGACAACAAGTGATTGTCCGCGGCGCATGTCGCCGCATGCGAACACTTTCCTGAGGCTCGTCGCGTGTGCCGTCTCTGAGTCGCCGAAATCGGCTTTCACGTTCCCCCGCTGGTCGAACTCCATGCCGGCATCCTTAAGTTCATTCAGCATTCCTTCGTGAACGGGATGCAAGAAGCCAGCCGCGATAAGGACGAGATCAGCCTTCAGTTCGAATTCAGTCCCGGGAATGTCGATAAACTTCCCGTTCTCAAATCTCACCTCGATGCACTCGAGCGCAGTCACTTCGCCTTTTTCATTCCCCTTGAACGACTTAGTGCTGACGCTCCACTTTCTCGCGACGCCCTCTTCATGACTCGAAGATGTGCGAAGGATCATCGGCCAGTAGGGCCACGGCATGTTGTCCGGCCTGGAGTCGGGCGGCTTCGGCAAGACCTCAAGCTGCGTCACGGATTTCGCGCCCTGCCTGTTCGACGTGCCGACGCAGTCGGAACCGGTATCCCCGCCGCCGAGTATTACGACATTTTTCCCTTTCGCGGAGATCTGTTTCTTCACGGTGTCGCCTGCATTGACGCGGTTCTGCTGCGGCAGGAATTCCATCGCGAAATAAACTCCCTTGAGTTCCCTTCCGGGAATCGCGATGTCTCTCGGCTTCTCCGAGCCGCCTGCAAGAATAACGGCGTCATATTTCTCGACAAGCTCCATCGCGGGAATATCGACGCCGACGTGGACTCCAGTTTTGAACTCGACTCCTTCGATCTTCATTTGTTCAAGCCGCCGGTCTATCACGTGCTTCTCGAGCTTGAAGTCGGGGATCCCATAGCGGAGAAGCCCGCCGATCCTGTCATTCTTCTCATACACCGTAACGATGTGTCCTGCCCTGCAGAGCTGCTGCGCCGCGGCTAGACCCGAAGGTCCGGAACCGACGACGGCAACCTTTTTTCCGCTCATGACGTAAGGCATCCGCGGTTTGACCCAGCCCTCTTCCCAGCCTTTGTCGATTATTGTCCGTTCGATCGCTTTTATCGTGACGGGCTCTTCATTGATGCCGAGAGTGCATGCCGTCTCGCACGGCGCGGGACAAAGCCTTCCGGTAAATTCCGGGAAATTGTTCGTCGACAGGAGGTTCTCCAGCGCCTCGCGCCAGTGGCCTTTGTAAACAAGGTCGTTCCATTCCGGGATGTAGTTCTGAACTGGACAGCCGGTATCGCCGTGACAGAACGGTATTCCGCAATCCATGCATCGCGCCGCCTGGACCTTTGCGTCTTCCCTGTGAAACCGCTTCTCAAATTCCTTGAAAGTTTTCACGCGCTCATCAGGTGCCGCGTGCTCAAGGTTGACTCTCTTGAATTCCATGAACCCGGTCGGCTTACCCATTGACAATCTCTCTTTCGACGACTTCCTTCACAGCGCCGGCCACATTCTGTTGTTCCTTGGCTAATTGAGCGAGCGCTTTCCTGTATTCTTCGGGAATAATCTTCCAGAAATTGTCCTTCTCGGTACTCCAGTTCTTGAGTATGTATTCTGCCCTCTTCGAACCGGTATACTGGAAATGTTTCTGGACCATCCCGTGGAGCTCGGCAATGTCTTCATCGAAGATCAGGTACTCGACGGTAACCATTCCCTGGTTGATGTATTTCTCTGCGACCTTGTTGGGATCCCAGACGTAGGCGATTCCACCCGACATGCCGGCCGCAAAATTTCTACCGATCCGTCCGAGAACGGCAACCCTGCCGCCGGTCATGTACTCACAGCCGTGGTCTCCGACTCCTTCTATGACGGCAAACGCACCCGAGTTGCGCACAGCGAACCTTTCTCCGGCAACTCCATTGAAGTAGGCTTCGCCGCTGGTCGCGCCGTAAAGGCAGGTATTTCCAATTATGATGTTTTCCGCGGGATCAAATGTCACTTCCGGCGGAACTTTAACAATCAGCCTTCCACCCGAAAGCCCTTTCCCCGTATAATCGTTCGATTCACCAGTCAAATCGAGATCTACGCCTCGCGCCAGGAACGCTCCGAAGCTCTGCCCGGCCGTCCCTCTCATTTCGATTTTTATAGTGCCGTCCGTCAGTCCTTCATCGCCATATCGCTTGGCTATCTCGCCAGAAAGCATCGCGCCCACGGTCCGGTTGACATTCCTGATCCTCCTTTTTATCTGGACGGGCGTGCGGTTCTCCAGCGCTTGTTTCGAGAGCTCGATGAATTCGTGATCGAGCTGGTTCTCGAGTTCGTGGTTCTGCCCGCGGGTCCTGTAAAGGTTCGTCTCATGGAGAGGGGTCGCCTTGAAAAGAGGTTTCGTCAGGTCGAGCCCCCGGGCCTTCCAGTGATCATGAAGCCGAACCGGGATTATCCTCTCAGTCTTCCCGATCATGTCGGTGAAATTCCTGAATCCCATCGCGGCCATCAGTTCTCTGACCTCTTCGGCAATGTAGAACATGAAATTGACCACATACTCGGGTTTGCCGGCAAATTTCTTCCTCAGCTCGGGATCCTGTGTCGCTACTCCCGTCGGACACGTGTTGAGATGACACTTCCTCATCATTATGCAGCCCTGTGTAACGAGGGGCGCAGTGGCGAATCCAAACTCCTCAGCGCCGAGCAGAGCCGCTATGACAACATCTCTCCCGGTCTTCATCTGGCCGTCCGCGGCGAGATAAACGCGGTCTCTCAGTCCGTTAAGCATCAGGGTCTGGTGAGCCTCGCTTACGCCGAGCTCCCATGGGGTCCCGGCGTACTGGATGGATGAGATCGGGCTTGCCCCGGTCCCGCCGTCGTGTCCGCTGATGAGTATGTGATCGGCATGCGCCTTGGCGACACCCGCCGCGATCGTCCCAACTCCAACTTCCGACACGAGCTTCACGCTTACGCGCGCCTGCGGGTTAACGTTCTTCAGGTCGAAGATCAGCTGTTTAAGGTCTTCGATCGAATAAATATCGTGATGGGGAGGCGGGCTTATTAAGGTGACGCCGGCGATGCTGTGACGCACCTTCGCGATAATCTTATCGACCTTGAATCCGGGAAGCTGTCCTCCCTCGCCAGGTTTCGCTCCCTGTGCCATCTTTATCTGAAGTTCGTCCGCATTGGCGAGATATTCGGCAGTTACGCCGAACCTTGCCGAAGCGACCTGCTTAATCGCGGACCGCATGCTATCGCCGTTCGGCAGAGTCTTGAACCTGTCCACTTCCTCGCCGCCTTCACCTGTGTTCGACTTGCCTCCGAGCCGGTTCATCGCGATCGCGAGCGACGTGTGGGCCTCGCGCGATATCGAACCGAAACTCATCGCCCCAGTGGCAAATCTCTTCACGATCTCCTTTGCCGGCTCGACTTCCTCGATCGGCACCCTTTCGCCGGTCGTGTCGAGTTCGTAAAGGCTCCTCAAGGTTACACGTTTCTTGTTCTGGTTGTTGATGAGCTCGCTGTATTCTTTAAAGGTCTTATAATCTCCTCTGCTGGTGCTCAGTTGGAGTTTCGAAATTGTCAACGGATTCCAGAGATGGCGTTCGCCGTCTCTCCTGTATTGATACAAACCGCCCACATCGAGCGTGCTCTGGTCGATCTGAGGATCGAGCGCATGCCGGTGCCTCTTTATGGTCTCTTCTTCGAGCATTTCCAGGCTCAGACCCTCGATCTTCGTCGGCGTGCCGATGAAGTAGTTCTCGACGATCTCGCTGTCGAGGCCGACCGCCTCGAAGATCTGGGCACCGCAATATGATTGAAGCGTACTGATTCCCATCTTGCTGAATATTTTGAAGAGGCCCTTGCTGACCGCCTTGACGAAATTCTTCTTGGCAGTTTTGTAGTCGTTTATGTCAGGCAGGAAACCCTTCTCGGTCAGATAGGCGAGGGTCTCGTAAGCTACGTATGGATTTATCGCATTGGCACCGTAGCCGCAGAGGAGGGCGAAATGATGGACTTCCCTCGGCTCTCCGCTCTCCAGGATTATTCCGGTTTTCGTACGCAGTCCCGACTTCAGGAGCGCGTGGTGGACACCCGACGTCGCAAGGAGGCTCGGGATCGCCGCGAGGTTTTGGTCTACGCCTTTGTCTGAAAGGATGATCAGGGATATTCCCGACTTCACGGCCTCTACCGCTTCGGTACAAATCTGTTCCATCCGTTCGCGCATGTTATGACGGACGCTGGCGTTGAACAGCAGCGGAATTGTTATCGATCTGAAGTGCCCCTTCGCAATATTGCGGATCTTCTCCATCTGGGAATTGGAAAGGAGAGGGTGTTCGAGTTCGAGCCGGTGCGCGTGCAGCGGCGTCTCGGCGAGAAGGTTTTGTTCGGGGCCGACATACGTAGTCAGCTCCATCACGAGCTCTTCCCTTATGGAGTCGACCGGCGGATTGGTCACCTGGGCGAAGAGCTGCTTGAAATATCTGAAGAGCATCTGCGGCTTCTCCGAAAGGACCGCAAGCGCGGCGTCGGTTCCCATGGAACCTACGGCCTCCTCACCCTTCCCCGCCATCGGAAGTATAACCTGGAAAAGATCTTCCTTGGTGTAACCGAAAATCCTCTGGCGCATATGAAGCGTCTCAAAATCGGCATTGTATATCGAATCCGGAGTCGGAAGGTGGGAGAGATTGATCATATTGTCGTTGACCCATTTGCGGTAAGGCTTACGGGTCACGATTTCCTTTTTCACTTCCTCGTCTTCGATGATCCGTCCCTGCTTGAGGTCGAGTATAAACATACGGCCGGGTTGAAGTTTTCCCTTCCTCTCGACGTTCTCCGCGTTTACACTGAACGTCCCGGCTTCCGATGTCAGGACGACGAGTCCGTCTTTCGTGACGACATATCTCGAAGGGCGGAGGCCGTTGCGATCCAGCGTGGCGCCTATAATGTTGCCGTCCGTGAATACGACCGCCGCAGGTCCGTCCCACGGTTCCATCATCGTCGCGTGATACTCGTAGAAAGCTTTCCTGTCGGGGTCCATGAGGTCGTTCTTGGACCATGCCTCGGGGATCATCATCATCATCGCGTGGGGGAGGCTCCGTCCGCTCATGACAAGGAGTTCAAGAACCGAATCGAAAGTGGCGGAATCGCTCTGACCTTCCATCACTATGGGAAGCATTCTCTTAAGGTCCTTGCCGAAATACGGCGACTCCATGACATGCTGGCGCGCAGCCATCCAGTTCTTGTTTCCGCGGAGGGTGTTGATCTCGCCGTTGTGCGCGATCATCCTGAACGGATGCGCGAGGTCCCACGTCGGGAACGTATTTGTCGAAAAACGGAGATGAAGCATGGTCATGGCCGACTTCATATCCTTGTCGCCGAGGTCCTTGTAGAACGCGGTCAGCTGGGGAGCGAGGAGCATCCCTTTGTAGACGAGGGTTTTGCTTGAGAAGGATGGCACGTAGTACTCGCTTCTGTCGCAGTCGAGTTCGACGCGAACCCGGTGGTCGATGATCCTTCTTATGGTATACAGCTTCCGTTCAAATTCGTCCTGGTTGGCCATGCCCTTTGCGGCCCCTATGAAGCACTGGCGTATGAACGGCTGCGTGGCCCTCGCCCCTTTTCCGGGAACGGTCGGATCGACAGGCACGTCTCTCCATCCGAGGAACTTCTGGTTTTCGTCGATGACGATCTTCTCGACTATGTTCTCGACGGCTTTCCTCCTGATAGGATCCTGCGGGAGGAACATCATGCCGACTCCGTATTTCCCTTCCGCGGGGAGTTTGATCTTCTTCTCCGCCGCCGCTTTCCGGACAAACTCGTCGGGCATCTGAATGAGTATGCCTGAGCCATCTCCGGTCTGCGGGTCGGCACCCACCGCTCCACGATGCTCAAGGTTCTTGAGTATGTCGAGCCCCCTGTCTATGGTGGAACGCGATTTCCGCCCCTTGACATCCGCGACGAATCCCATCCCGCACGCGTCATGTTCGAATGCGGGATCGTACATCCCCCGTCCTATCGTTTCTCTTCGCTGGCCACCGTCGTCGTCCTGTCCCGACTCGAGGCGGGATTCTCCTGACCGTCTATTTCCGTCGACCATTCTTCCTCTCCTGAAAAGATTTTTCCACACATTATTTATAACTCAGCAAAAACTTGTTTGCAAGCATCTTTTTGCATGCGCAAGAGAATTCCCCTTACTTATTAAACTTTTGCGCCCGCTTTTTACAATTATTAAGGCGAATTGACCTGTGTGGAGTAAACCAGGATAGATTATGGTGCTGCGTGGGGGTTTTCGGTAATTGCTCAAAATCACCGAATGCTGGCAAATGCACCCGTCGCGGTGAATTGAGAATGTGGGGCCCGGCCGGTTTCCTTAATCTCCTTCCCGCGACCGATCCCGAAAGAGGCGGCGAGAGGTTAGTTCAGTCCCCGGGTCCTTACGTCCATCCCTTGAAAGGTTCGAGATGTCTATGGAAGTGTTTGACCAAAACCTGGTAGTGAAGGCCTTCGTTCTTCTCAAGACAATCGTAGATACGATTTCTGAAAATGTATTCAGCTCCGGCGTTCTTCTCAGTCAACACCCTTCCGTAGGTGACATGCAGCGCCTGACGAACGTCGGTCGAAGCAAATAAGCCTTCAAGCTCATCGTCCCTGTAGTCCTTGCCGCGTTTGATTCTCTTCATGTCCGCAGTCACGTGGTAGCTTTTCTTCTCGGCATCGTACAGCCCGACCGAGAAGTCGAGTATCTCTCTGAACAGCACAGGGTCACGCATGGCAACGACCTTGAGTGCCTCCAGGTAGCTGGTGCCGGCAGTCTTCACGTGGATGAGTGTCTGCCCGAGCGATCCGACGGCTTTGTAGACTCTGAACTTGTCGCTCCCCGAATGGAAACTAATCTTGTAAGTCCCGAAGTGCTTCGCGATCGCGACATGTTTCAGATAATGATCCTTGAACACGTCGATGTCGCCCTTGTACTCTATCCCCTTTTCGAAGTCGCCGACGAAGCGCGGAGCCAGGCTGACGAACCCGACCCCCATCCTCTTCAGCTCGCTTACGATGAAGAAGTGTTCGAAAGGCGTCGTCACAGTGTCTGTTTCATCGATCGACACTTCGATCTCGCAGACATACTCGGAGTGCTTTGTCTTGAGATGTGTATGGATCTTCCGGATGTTCAGAATCGCCGCCATATATTTCAGGCAGGCTTCGAGCACCTCCCTCTCGGTGGCGGTAATGGAGTACGTATCACTAAGTTTGGCGGCCTTGTCTTTATACCGTGCAAGGAGGTTCTCGTATGAGTCCCCGAAATCCTTCCAGGGGAGCGCGACCACCTTCTTCGATAATTCCTCGATTCCCAATTCGGTGACTCCGTTGACGACATGGTCGCTCGGGTCGATAGTAAACATCGTAAAGCCCGCTTTGACGAGCCGGTCGACATCATCCGTGGTTTTCAGGTGATCCGCATCGGCGCCGAATCCTTTTTTGTATCCCTCCTGGAATACCGCCCACACGGCGGCGTCCATCACTTCTTCCGGGGTACGCTGAGTACGCGTCAATTCGCGGATGGACTGCTGCGCCAACACCGGCATGAAGTTGTATCCCTTGAGCGCCCGCAGGTGCCCGGGGTTCGCAAGCCCGAGCCTGTCGCCGAAACCGTACGAACTCCTGAGCCCGATCGCCGTGGCACGGGTGAAGGGGAAAAGCTTCTGAAGGCTCATGGCGTTCTTGTGATTCATCGGACATCTTTTCATAGCCGCGTTCTTCCCATTCGGCGCTGCATCGCCAACGGCTTCTCCTTCGAACATCCCTGCGATACCGGAGGAATTACCCTGTGTCATAACGTACAGATATTTCTTCCCGGCTTCCCTGCCCAGGAAGAGCCTGGACCCTCCGGTTTCATTTATAGAGTTCGGGTACACTTCAACCGATATTTCATCGCCAAACGACATCATCGAAAAGTCGGTCGAACTCTTCGCCGATATTGTCTCATCTTCTGTTTTCATCGTAGATCCTGACTGTAGTTTAATTCAAATCGCAAAAATCCGGTCGGTCTCATAGAGCCGCCGGCTCCATTCTCGGAACAAGGATGTGGAACAACAGCAACGCGAGCAGGTATACACTTCCGCAGATTATGAAGAGAGGGACATAGCTCCCGGTCAGCTGCAAAATGAACCCTGCTGCGGTCGCAATGAGCATGCCACCGATCGCTCCCGCCATGCCGCCGAGTCCTACAACCGATCCGATTGCCTTCTTCGGGAACATGTCCGACGCTGTGGTGAAAAGGTTCGCGGACCATCCCTGGTGCGATGCGGCCGCGACACCGATAAGGAACACCGCCCACCATTCCGGAACCACTGCTGCAAACACGATCGGTACGATCAGCACGGCCGAAATGAGCATGACGATCTTCCTCCCCTTGTTGATGCTGTAGCCTCTTTTAATGAACAATCCGGAGAGCCATCCGCCGCCGATGCTGCCTATACTTGTCATCGTGTAGATCACGATTAGAGGCGGACCGAGATGGGCCAGGTCGAGGCCGTATCGCTCGTTGAGGAAAAGCGGGAGCCAGTAGAGATAGAACCACCAAATCGGGTCCGTCAGGAACTTTCCGACAACGAATGCCCACGTCTGCCTGTGTTTCAACAGACTGACCCATGGGATCTTCTCCGTTTCGGGCTCCGGCGGATCGCTCTCTATGAAGGCCAACTCCTCTTTCGTCAGCCTGGGCTGCTTCCTGGGAAGCTGAAACAGCCAGGCCCAGAGGACAACCCAGATGAATCCGAGCGCCCCCGTGAAAATAAATGCCTCTCGCCAGCTCCAGGTCAGTGTGAGCCAAGGAACGACGAGCGGTGCCACAACGGCCCCAATGTTCGCGCCGGAGTTGAATATCCCAGTCGCCAGGGCCCTCTCCTTCTTCGGGAACCATTCCGCGGTCGCCTTGATAGCAGCGGGAAAATTGCCCGACTCGCCGAGTCCGAGCGTGAACCTCGCGAACCCGAAGCCGAAGACCGTCTTCACCAGCGCGTGCCCCATCGCCGCAAGGCTCCACACGAAAATGGAGACTCCGTAGCCGATCTTCGTGCCGACCTTGTCGATCAACCTCCCGACGGACAGGAGACCGATGGCGTAGGCCGCCTGAAACGCCGTCACGATGTAGCCGTAGTCGATCTGGTTCCAGCCGATTTCCTTCTGAAGAACAGGCGCAAGTATGCCGAGTACCTGCCTGTCTATGTAGTTGATTGTGGTAGCGAAGAAAAGCAATGCACAAACGCTCCAGCGGTAATGCCCGGTCTTACCCTGGGAAATGATTCCTGCCTGACTGTCAAGATCTGCCATGTTTTTCACCTACCGTTGATGACTCGGATTGTTTCGATTAATTCAGACTGCCGCAAGTTACTCTTCGAACACAACGTCCCGCGTGTCGTCATTTCATCAATACCATTTTGTGGATTTGCCTCTCTCCCCCACTCAGAAGCACACTGAAGTAAACGCCGGATGACAACTCTCCCGCGCTGAAGGGCACACTGTATACCTTCCCGGGTTGGACATCCCCCGAGTAAAGCGTCGTCACGGTCTGGCCGAGGATGTTGTAAACTCTGAGTACTGCCATCCCCTTCTTTGCGACGGTGAACTCAATCGTGGTCGACGGGTTGAACGGATTAGGATAGTTCTGGAACAATCTGAAGACTGCCGGGACTCCTTCCGGCTGACGGACCGCCGACGCGCCGAAATTACCCACGACAAAATCTCCCAGCGTCGTCACGCCGCCACGCGACACGGTATAAGGCTCAGTGCTCAACGCTGTTGTATAGCTCCCGCTTCCCGCCTCGGCATGCGTGGTTGAATCCGACTGAAGGAATATCCCGGCGTAAGAAGCCCTGTTTGCCGCAAAGGCGGTGTCCTCTTCGGAAGCCATCCAGCCGAACCCGAGAGTAAAGTTGCCCGCTGCCGCGCTCTGCGCTGCAATATTCCATTTCAAGTCTACCCGAGCCGGACCGCGGGCATTGGAGTTCGAATCGGGTTTCACAGATACAGCGAAACCTTCGGCGCTGCCGCCGTTCGTGATCCACACGGGGGCGTAACCTGACGGCGTCCCGACAGGGAAAAGAACTTGCGTGGAACCGACATTCGGAACTTTCAGCACTCCCGTGCTATCCGTGACGATGTAGCGTGTCGGGGCACCGCCGCTGATTGAACTTGCGACCAGATCGTTCGGCCCGAGCATCAATTTCCCCACCACAACGCTCAGTGCGCCGCTAACGACAAGCGGGTTGGTCAAGATCAGGCCTGCGGCATTCATGGCTTTAAGCCCGCCGACCGTATCGGGAAGCCATGCTCCGGTGGATTGAGGCATCAAACCGTTAAAGACATAGTTAGCTCTCTTGCTAAACACTTTGGTGCCGGTGACCCGGATATTTCCCATGCTGTCAAGTCCGGCTGGGCTACCGATGCCCAAGGTGGCACCGTCGCTCAGTTCAAACGACTGTCCCCCCTTCAGCGTATCGCCTTCGGGAAGGGAGAGCGTCCCGTTCACCACAAATGATCCGGATCCGTTCGCACTCCACGACGTCCCCGTGGCGGTAAATGTAACGGAGGAGCCGACTGCAATCGTATCGTTGACGACAGGTTGTTTAGTCGACGATGACATGACGAACGGCGTGTGGAGCGTAACCGATTGAGTTGGCGGGCCGTCGAAGTTCAGCGCGAACGTTCCGACGGAATTCGTGGCAAGCGCCGCGGTGCTATCCAGCGTCAGGTTCCCGCCGACGTTGATGATTCCGGTTTCGGTGGTCGAAGCCGAGCCTGTGCTGCTTCCCGCCTGGAGCCTCGCCCCGTTCACCAAGGTCAAACTCCCTGCAACGTTGAATATCCCGAGCCTGTGTGTGCTGCTTGCGTTCGATAACGGTCCCATGCGCGCCATACCGGAAGGAGTCGATGGATCGCCTACCACCACGTTCCCCTTAACGTTCCAAATTCCCGTCAAGTCGTTCCCCCCATCCACACAGGACCATTGCCCGCTCACGACTGTTACATTGCCGTTCACAGTCTGCGCGAGATCGCGATTCACGGTTGCATTTGTCGCGCGAAATGTGCCGCCCGCCGAGCCTGTATTGATCGTCAAGTTGCCGTTGATCATGAGGTTTGCCCCGCACGTAGTGCCGCTCCGCATGACGACGACGTTGCCGAAAGTTGAATCGTATCCTGCAGATCCGAGCGTTCCACCTGCGCCACTTGTGTGCACATAGTAGCTGGCAGGATCGATATCATATGCCGCCGCTGCAGGAAACGACGGGACGTTCGAATTGCTGTTGTAGAACCAGGCATTCGGGAGAAGCGAGAACCTCCCCTTGACGTTCATCTTTCCGAAATCGTTGAGCAGTCCGCCCGCCAGAACGGTAAGGTCGCCGCTGCAGGCAGTATCCGATGCGCTCACTACAACCGAATCGCTCGCCATGATCACGACGTAGTCCGTGGAATCCGGCACGACTCCGCCGGCCCATGTCGATGTGGAATCCCAGTCCCCTCCGCCGCTGCCATTCGTGGCGAGGACGACCGGCCCGGTTCCGCTTTCGAAAGCGCCGATATCAGGGGCACTTCCCGTGTAAGGTATGCCTACATCCGATCCGGCATCGATCAGCGAACTCCCCGGAGCAAGCCTGAGGAGGGCGGTGGGCGGCAGCGAGCCGTCCGAAAGCCTGGGAAGGCGGGCGAGCGACGTGTCGAGGCTGAGAAAATCTGCCGCGGTCACTGTGTGGCCCTGCCAGCTGTTGTTTGACTGTACCGACGATGAGGTTATGTTCGCGTCGCTGCCGCCGGCATCGAACGACAAGTCGTTCTTCAAGGTGTCGAAACCGACCTGCGGTGCGTATGGAAAAGAGTAGTTGTATGTTCCGTTACGGAATGACGTACAGTTGTACAGAGTTATTCCGCCCATGTTATTGTTCTGGTCGAATCCCTTGACGACGTTGTCGAATGAGATGCAGTTGGTCACCTTGTGCAGCCCGACGGAATCGTTTCCCCCGAGTTTGAATCCGTTGCCGTTGCCGGTGAAACCCTGGATATTCCAGAGATTGTAGCCGTTGTGGAAGGCCCAGCAGCTGTCGAACACCACCGGGTTCGCGGTCCCGTAGCAGTCATAGCCGTCATCCGCGTTGTCGTAAACCCTGCATCCTCTTAAAACATTTCCCGGTCCGCCCGCTAACTTCACATCGATTCCGTCGGCGTTCTGTCCGCCTGTCGCGGGGTCGTTGTTGTCGAACGCGTCGCAATTGTGAATATAGTTGTAGCTCCCGCCGTTGCTTATTTGAATTCCGGTGTCCTTGCAGTAGGACACGCTGCAGTTTTCGACAATATTGTGTGCCCCCGATATGAAGATCCCGTTGTCACCCGCGTTCCTGATGTCGAGCCCCTTCAGGTACCAGTAGTCACGCTTGAGTTCTATTCCGCGCGATGAGGACGAGTAACTCTCTCCGGAGAAGTCCAGTATCGGCGTTTCACCCGGATATGCCCAGAGGCTGATGTAATTCCCCGCTGAACCGCTGACGCCGGCGCCGAGTGTCGCGCTTAAAGGATAGACACCGCCTCTCAGATATATCGTTGTGCCCGCGGCCGCCAAAGACATTGCTTTGGAGATTGATTGGAACGGTTCGGCAAAAGTGCCCGGGTTCGTGTCGCTCCCTGTCGGCGATACGTAATAGATCGTTTGCGCGAGCGCTGTCGCGGAAATGAGAAACATTATCGAAATAATTCGCAGAATTCTGGTCATCTCAATCCTATCTGGTTGCAGGTACCGCCGTTGCGCAATCACTCACCGGCCAATTTCCCGTTGATATATACGTTTTCCAGTTTCAGCCCGGTTGCATTCTTTATGTCGTTGCCCTTCTCAACGCCGTCGAACCGGCAGTCTTTCACGACCACGTTCCTTATCTTCGATTCGGGAAGTCCGTTCAGGAAAAGACCGTATTCGCTCTTCTTCGTATTCACATCCTGGACGAAGATGTTCTTCACTACCGGGTAATACTTATATCCTTCCGCTTCGGGCGGATCATAGTTCAGGTTGATCCTCAGGATCGCCACTTTGACCTGGCCTATCTCCAGGTTGCGCGCGTATATATCGCGGATCACGCCGCCCCTTTTTGAATTGGATTTTATCCGCAAAGCCTGATCGAGGTTGGGGCTGCTGAGTTTGCAGTTCTCAACGTAGATGTCGGAGCAGCCGCCGGATATTTCGCTTCCTATCGAGACACCGCCGTGGCCGTCCTTCATCGTGCAATTCTTTATGATTATGTCGCTCGCTGGTACATGAGCTCTTCGTCCGTCGTTGTTTCTCCCCGACTTTATCGCGATGCAATCGTCGCCGTTGTTGAAGATGCAGTCCTGTATGAGCACATCATTGCAGGACTCCGGATCGCAGCCGTCGGTGTTGGGACCGTTGCTGTCAGTTTCGATGCCATCTATCGTGACGTTCGTGCAGAGCACCGGATGGAGAAACCAGAAGGGGGCCTTTACGAGTCTCACATCCTTTATGAGCACGTTCGTGCATCGAAAGAACTCGACGAAAGTGGACCGCAGATAATAACCTTTGCCGAACACTCTGTCCTTCACGGGGACCTTTTCGTCGTTGAGCTTCATCAGGCGCGGACGGCTCTCCGGCTGATTGCCGAGCTTCTTCCACGGCCACCAGTGCGTGCTGTCTGCCTGCCCGTCGAGCAATCCCTTGCCCGTTAACGCAATGTTCTCCTGTCCGTAGGCGTAGATAAGAGGCGAGTAGTTCATTACATCGGATCCTTCCCATCTGACATGAACAACGGGGAGATAATCGTTCGGATCGGTGCTGAACCTGACGACGGCTCCCTCCGAAATATGCAGGTCGACATTGCTCTTGAGGTGGATGGCACCCGTGAGGAATATTCCCTTCGGCACCACGACGTGTCCGCCTCCCGCTTTGCTGCACGCATCGACGGCCCTTGCGAATGCCTCCGTACAGAGCTCCTTCCCTCCCGGTACCGCGCCGTACTCCGTAATCACGAACTTCCTGTCGGGAAACTTCGGGGGGACAATTCGCTTGAGAATCTGCGGGACCTGATCCCAGCCGGATAGCTTTTCAGTCTTGTTCTTCTGATTGCCCGCCGCCGAAACATCGTTCGGCGGAACAGCAAGAAACACGACGCTCATGACCAGCATGGCGACCGCGACCGTCACAGCGTGCCGAATGAAAAAAGGTCTCTTGTTCAACGTCATTTCTTCAATCCTTGCCGGCTAGTTCTGAACAAGTGCGTTCTTAGCCACATCCGGTCCGAGCTGCACCGGGGTCTTTGCTGGAGACAGATCGGTATGCACGATCCTTATGTCCGCAGTTCCTTTACCTTCGAGCTTCATGAAGACGTCGGTATTTGGCGGACAAAATCCATTCTCTATCGCAAAATTCTTCGTGTCCCGCAGCGAGTACACCTCGCCGGACCTGGGAATTATCTTTACATTCCGCAGAGTGAATCCGGAGGCAAATTCGGAAGTAAATCCCCTGTCGGCAGATATGACCGCATTAGAGATCCTGATGCCCTCTATCGGCATTTCGGGCAACCCTGCTACGCGAACGGCCTGTCGGGCGCCGGTGCAGTAAATACTGTCGATGTAGAAATCCTTGAAGATGGGGGTTCTGTCGGTGACGGGCTGCAGTTGAGCGTCCCTCTTCGATTCTTCATAATAAGTGTCGAAGAGAATCGCTTCGTGCACAATTTCTTTCATGTATATGTTGCTGATGTATATGTCCCGGACAACACCTCCCCTTCCCCTTGCGCTCTTGAACCTCAAACCGATATCCGTACCGATGTAGTCACAGTTCCTCACGGAAATATCTTCCATCCCGCCGTCGGTATTACTCCCCATCACGAAGCCGCCGTGCGCGTGGTAGACAACGCAGTCGGCGATCACGATGTTCTTCAGTGCCGCGCCATCCGGCCTTTTTCCGCTAGACTTCATACATATCCCGTCATCGCCAGCCGTTACCGTGCACTTATAGACGAGCACGTTCCTGGATGAAGCAATGTCGATGCCGTCGCCGTTTTGCGCCCAGTACTCGTTGTTGACCTTCACGTTCCTCACCACAACATCTTCGCACCTGTCCGGGTACATCGCGAATGACGGAGAGTTTTGCAGTGTCACGCCGTCGACGAGCACGTGTTTGCATTTGCTCAGCAACAAAAGCATCGGTCTCATGAAATCGCGTGCCGGAATGAAGTCTTCCGCGGTCAGGTCTTTCTTGTCTTTCCTGGATTTGAGTTCGCGCAAATACCCGGCGCCATCTGCCGCCGCTTTGGTGGGCCACCAAATCGTACCGTCGTCGGTGACGACGCCGCCCGATCCGGTCAGCTCCTTCCACATCGAGGAAGTGACCTTGGCTTTCTTCACAGGCCGCCATGTTAAGCCGGATCCGTCGAGCAGTCCGCTGCCTGTTATGGCAACGTTTTCGCGATCAAACCCGTAGACGGGTGACGCGACGACAAAGCCTCTCGTAGGCGATTTTATTATGGGATAATCCGAGTGATTTCTGCTGAACAGGACGATCGCCCCGCGGCTTACGTGGAAGTTGATGTTGCTCTTCAGCTCGATCGGGCCTGTGAGCCACAATCCGGGTGGCACAACGACCGTCCCCCCGCCGGCTTCGGAGCACGCATCGACAGCTCGCTTGAACGCAGCGGTATTCATGGTTTGTCCGTCACCGACCGCGCCGTAACTCTCGATGTTGAACGAGCGGTCCGGAATCACGGGCAAGCCGATCTCGGGCATCTTGAACGGAAGGTTTGATGTGTACTTCTTGACTTCGTTTTTTGTCTCCTGACCGGAAGCAACGAAGCTCAATCCAAGAATAAAGACGGCTGGAAGAAGAACGAAGGTTATTGATTTGCTCTTAAACAATTAAGCTCCAATGTCAAACGCGATTTTCAACTTCGTGCAAACCGGTACAAGAAACGACAATGAGTGACTGCCGAATGACGGCTCTGCTTCTTGTGATCATTCGTAGTCACCCACTGTCCTTGCTCGTTCGTTACTTGATGAGCATCATTCGCTTCGTTGAAACGTATTTCCCTGAACGGACTTGGTAGAAATACAGTCCGCTTGCGAGAGAACTTCCATCAAACGTGACTTCATACACGCCCGGTGTTTTCCTTTCGTTCACCAACGTTGCGACTTGTCTTCCCAAAACGTCGTACACTTTCAGCGTCACGAATCCTGATACCGGGATCCCGAAACGGATCTCCGTAGTCGGGTTGAACGGGTTCGGGAAATTTTGATCGAGCGAAAACTGCTTGGGAACAGTCGAGACAACCGACTTTACCGCAGTTACTTTCAGTCCTCCACCTTCGTACGAAATTGCTCCGTTCGGTCCCAGGGTGAACGGGATCGTGTTATCGAATATACCGGCTTTCAAATGAAGAACACCGTCTATGGTAGTTGCCTGTGAAAGCGTGACACCTGTAGCATTATCGATCGTCAGATCGTTTACCGTCGTCGGCAGTCCGTCTCCGGTTACCTGCGGGGAATCTCCGTCATACACATAATTGGCTCCCGTCGAGAAAGTCCTCGTTCCGCTGACCAGGACGTTCCCGACCGTATCGCCGGCGGCTGTGCCAGCCGTTATTCCGTTCGCACTTCCTATCCCGAGAGTAGCGCCGTTATTGAGGTTGAAGTCCTTTGTACCGATGATGCTGTCAGTCGGGCTGAGCTTCAGTGTACCGTTGACCACCCACGCTCCCCAGCCGTTTGCAGGCGGGGTGGTCGTCTTGGTTACTCCGCCCCAGGGCCTTCCCCCGGTAAAGACTACGGTCGCGCCGGCGGCGATGGTGTCCGTGAGCGTCGGGTAGGCGTTGCCGGAGTTCGGTGTATATCCGACGGACACGCCGAGCGAGACCATTTGAGGCTTGTTGCCGATGAAGTTGATCGCGTAGATACCCATGCTGTTTCCCGTGACGCGCGCAGTGTTGTCAAGCGTCAGGTCGCCTTTCAGGTTCAATTCACCGATCTCACTCGTTGAAAAAGCGCCGGAGCTGCTCCCTGCCTGAAGACGCGCCCCGTTGATGACAGTGAGATTACCGCCGATGTTGAATACGCCGACCCTGCTGTCGCCTAATTGGATCGCACTCGTCAGGGGGCCCATCCTTGCTGCCTGGTTCAAGGCAGTGCCGGTATCGCCGACGGTCACATTGCCGTCGACGTTCCAGACGCAGGTCATCGCGCCGCCGGCTGTATCGCCGTCAACACATGACCATTGGCCGGAGATCACTTGCACATCGCCTTCGACATGGTGAACCAGCGTGAAGATGCCGTTTCTTGCGCTCCCCACATCGATACCACGGAAGGTATTTCCCTGAGCGCCCGTGTTGATTGTGAGGTTACCCTGAATCGTCAGGTTTGCATCGCAGGAACTGCCGCTCTTCAGGACATAAACATTGCCGAAAAGTGAGTCTGAGCTGCTGGAGCCAAGAGTGCTGCTCCCAGTCCCTGTAAGTACATAATTACTCGTGGGTGCTATGCTATAGCTCGCAGCGTTCGCGGGCCATCCGGTCAGAGAACTGTATGAGTTGAAAAACCATGCATTCGCTTCGATTGTGAAAGCGCCTTTCACCCTTAGCCCCGCCCCGCTTGTGGAAGGTCCGAACACAGTCAGTTTGGCCCCGGATTGAATGTCCAGATCGGGACACGATACGAGCGCAATCGGGTTGGTTGACACCGAGTCGCCGCTCACTATGATTACCTGGTTGCAGTTCAAGGAATCGGGTATAACTCCACCGACCCAGGTATTCGTGCTTGCCCAAGGACCACCGCCGGTACCGTTACTTGTGATGGTCTGAGCGACTGCATTGGTACCTGTTACCGCCAATGCTGCCGCCAGAATCACGAATGGTACCCACAGACCGGGGGGAAACCTTCTCGCAACTCCCCTCCGGAACAGGCCCGAATTGAATCCCTTTAATCTCATATCTTCCTCCTTTGTCTTAATCCTTCCAATGTCTTCGTAATTGAAACTCTTCCGGGAAGGAGACCAGCTGACTCCGTCGCGGCGCTCTCTGACCGGAGACCGCAGACGGAGTCGTGCCATGGTCTGATTAATGAGGCTGGTTACTTCATCAACACCATTTTCTGAATCTGTCTTTGGCCGCTGCTCTGGAGAACGCTGAAGTAGACTCCCGAGGCCAGCGAGCCGGCATTGAACTCTACGACATATTTCTTGCCGGGTTGGGCTTCACCTGAGTATAAGGTGGCAACCTGCTGACCGAGAATGTTGTAGATCTTGACCGAAGTCATTCCCTTCTTCACCACTGTAAACTGGATCTTGGTGGAAGGATTGAACGGATTCGGATAGTTCTGGTAAAGCCTGAACTCGATGGGAACATTCTCCGCTTCGTTCACGCCGGTAGTCGTGAAGTTGCCGACCCCGAACGTACCGACGGAGGTGATCCCGGCTCTCGAGACAGTGTAAGGCTGCGTTGAGAACTGTGTCGTATAGCTGCCAGTTCCCGCCTCGCTGTCAGCGGGGGCCATCAGGAAATATATCTTTGCATTTGCGGCACGATCCGACGCAAAGGTCGAGTTTTCCGCGCCTGCCAACCATCCGAACTGCATCATGAGGCTGCTCCCGCCGGGAGTGCCTTCACCGACGACCCACTTTACATTGACTCGTCCCCCGCCGTTCACGGTAGCCGTGTCCATGGCCGCGCGGACGGTGTACGAATCGGCGGTCCCTGTGTTTTGAATCCAGACCGGCGAGAAGCCTTCAGCGGTTGTCCCGACAGGAAACACTGACTGCACGGATCCAACACTTGACACTTCCAGGTAGCTCTTCGCGCTGTCGGTGCATACATAACTTGAAGAAGAGCCTCCCGTTACGGACGACGCCGCGACCGTGTTGGTATCAAGCTTCAGAATGCCGTTCGTAAGTCTGAGAGCCTTCACCACCGTTACGCTCTTGGACAGAGTGACACCGTGAGAGTTGTTGATAGTAAGGTTCCCGACGGCCGACGGCAGAACAGTGCCCGTCGTTTGGGCGGCCGTGCCGTTGAAGACGATCGAGGCGCCGGGGCTGATCGTGACCGTGCCGGAAGTCGCGATGTTGCCGCTAAGGCCCGTCGTGTCGCCGGACATCAACGTGGCGCCTGAGTCGACAGTGAACGGCGCGTTGCCGGCCCACTCACTCATCCCCATGTTCAACGTCGCACCGGTATCGACTTCGGCTGGCATGCCGCCGCTACCGAAGGTCATGTTGTCCAACTTCACGTACTGCGTTCCCTGCTTCGCGAAAATGAACACTGCCTTGGAGCCCGACGTCTGAGTCGTTGCGTTTGACATCGACAGCGTGTCGCCGTAGAAATTCCAGTTTAGAACCGGGCCGGATCCTCTGGATATACCGAAGTTTCCGCCGGTAACTGTTATGTTGCCGTAGCTATTAACGGTGATATCTGCAGAACTGCTGGAACCGTTCGAGCTGAACTGCCCTGCTGTCAGGAGAAGCTTTCCCTTGATATTGATCGTGTTCGGCGAACCCGCACTCGGACTCGTCATCTGTACTCTGGCATTGCCGGTATTGTTGACGACCAGATTACCGTTGATCGTGTTGTCGTACATCCCGAGATCCTTGTTAGCGGTAAATGCCGCATCGATTGTCAGATTGTAGAAATCCTGACTGGCGTTGAAGTTAGTCGCAGAGGAGACCGATCCCGATGCCCCGGTGATAAGGCAGTTCGAACCGGTCTTCCAGGTGGCGCTCGGAATGCCCGGCATGCTTGAGCTGCCGTCGTGCGCCAGTTCGTATGTGGCGGCGCTGTCGACGACAACCGTAGCACCACTCGTCTTGAGTCCCGCGACATCTTTCAGATATCCGGCTATAATCAGGTTGCCGCCGACCGAATCGGCCGCGTCGACCGTGACGGTATCGCCGCCGTTTATGAACACGTTTACCTCACCTTCGGGAATGCCGGCCGGTGCCGTGTTCCAGCCTGTGCCATCCCACTGCTTCCATGTGGAGGAGGCGCTCCAATTGCCGGTCTGGACTGAGCCGTAATCCCCTGCAACAGGATTCACTGCCAATCCGAACTTACCTACGCCGAACGAACCGAGGTTTATGATGCCTGCGCGGGCGAGTGTGTAAGGTTCGGTTGTAAAGTGGCTGGTGTAGGCTCCGGAACCAGCCTGCTTGTAAGGTGCACCGCTTATGTTGTATATCTGCGCATAAGACGCCCTGTCTGCCGTAAACGCCGCGTTCTCGGCAGCACCCGTCCATCCGAATGTGAGCGTGCAGTTGCCATTGCCGGGATTGTTTTCCGCAATGTTCCACTTCACGTTCACACGTCCTCCGCCGACCGCGGCCGAGGTATCCATCTTCGCGGATACCGAGAAGGTGTCGGCCGTCCCTTCGTTGGTCATCCACACGGGGGAGAAACCTTCGGCGGTCGTGCCGACAGGGAACACCACCTTCGTTGTACCGACGCTCGGGACCATGAAGGAACTCTTCGCACTGTCGGTGACTGCGTAGCTCGTGGACGAACCACCGGAAACCCCGG
>JAHECO010000065.1 GCA_024641705.1 Candidatus Kryptoniota bacterium | reverse complement strand
GTACCGAAGGCCCTGAAGTTTGCTCTATGACATCGATATCTTCGAGTCTCAAGCCGGCAAACTTCAGGGCCTTCGGTACCGCCTTGATGGGACCGATACCCATTATTTCCGGGGGCACGCCGGCGACGGCAAAAGAGATGAACTTAGCCATCGGCTTCAATCCCAACTTCTCGGCCCTTTCAGCGCTCATAATGACAGAAGCGGCCGCGCCGTCGCTCATCTGAGACGAGTTCCCGGCAGTTACCGTCCCTCCCTGCATGAACACGGGTTTCAGCTGTGCCAGTCTTTCCAGAGTCGTGTCTTCCCTCGGACCTTCATCGACATCGAACACCGTTTCCTCGAGCGCGCTCTTCGCGCCCTTAAGGATCTTTCTCCTCACCTTCAAGGGCACGATCTCATCTTTGAATCTTCCTGCCTTGATGGCATCGACAGCTCTCTGGTGGCTTCTCAGAGAGAATTTGTCCTGGTCCTCGCGGGAAACCTTGTACTGCACGGCTACCCTCTCCGCTGTGAGTCCCATGTTCAGATAGGTCTCAGGTTTGGATTCCACAAGCGCGGGGTTCGGGACGACTTTGAGTCCGCCCATCGGGACGAGGCTCATAGTCTCGGTTCCGCCGGCTATGATGACGTCCGCAAACCCGGCCATGATCCGCTCCGAAGCCATGGCAATCGTCTGCAGACCCGAAGAGCAGAACCTGTTGATCGTCGCTGCCGGGACTGACACGGGCATGCCGGCACGCAGTGCGGCTATGCGCGAGACGTTCATTCCCTGCTCGGCTTCCGGCATGGCACACCCGATAAGTATGTCATCGATCGTTTCAGGGTCGAGTCCGGGGGTTCGCTCCACTGCCGCCTTGATTACCTCTGCGGCCATTTCATCCGGGCGGACGTCTCTTAACGTACCCTTCTTGGCCTTGCCAACGGCCGTCCTTAACGATGTTACGATTACTGCGTCGTGCATTCCTGAATTCTCCTGATAGATGTGCTAATTATAGAAGTGGCAAAGGCACAAAGGTCGCTGAGGCACAAAGTCATTTCGCTCCAGGTTTTTTTGTCAACGAACTCAACATCCTCTCGACCTCGCGACTTTTTTCAAACAATACCTCAAACAAATCTCTTCTTATGTATTCGAGAAATGTCGTTCTATAGATATCAGTTACCAAGGCCATCGATCTTTGCCAAACTATCAAGTCACGGTAAGTTTTGATGGGCTTTCTCTTGCGCCCATCCCTGTCCAATTTTTCGTCATACCCCATACCCCCGTTCCCTCCTTTGTTACTTTGTGCCTTTGGCTCTTTGTCCCTGTCTCTTTCAATTCCTCAACGCCTTATTATTCTTCAACATGTACTGCATTCTTTCCTGGGTTTTGCGCTCGCCGCAGAGGCTGAGGAAGGCCTCGCGCTCGAGGTCAAGGATATACTCTTCGTCGACCTCCTGGGCCGAGGTCAGGTCGCCGCCCGTCAGAACCGACGCCAGCTTCTTTCCGATATGGAATTCGTAGTCGGTTATCTGCCCGCCTTCTTTCCAGAGGTAAAGACCGAGAGTAAGCGCGGAGAGGACGGGCTGGCCGAGCGCCATCACTTTCTTTCTCTCGGGGAGATGATAGCCTTCTTTGACCATCGCAAGAGCCGTCGCCTTTGCGTCGTACACAAGAAACTTCTCGTTCATCGAGATTCCGTCTGTCGGACGGAAGTATCCGAAGGCTTTGGCCTCCTCCGCGCTCGTTGCTACTTTGGCCGTTCCTATCGTCTCCAGAACTTCACGGACGAACGGCATCAGGTCCACATCGGCGACCCTAGGTGCGCGCGCAAGGCTTCTGACCAGCATTTCCTTCGTCCCGCCGCCCGCGGGTATTAGGCCGACGCCGACCTCCACAAGGCCGATGTAGGTCTCGGCTGAAGCCCTTACCTTCGGAGCATGCAATGTCATCTCGCAACCGCCGCCAAGTGTCATGTTAAATGGTGCGACTACGACCGGCTTCGGCGCGTATTTGATGCTCATATCCATTCCCTGGAACATCTTTATCGCGCGTCCTATCTCGTCGAACTCTCCTTCCTGTGCAAGCATTAAGATGAGCATGAGGTTGGCACCGGCCGAGAAATACTTTCCCTGATTGGCAATGACCAGGGCATCGAAATCCGTCTCCAGCATCTTCAGGCCCTGCCCGGTCATCTGAAGCACATCTTCACCGATCACGTTTGCCTTCGAGTGAAACTCGAGACACAGGACCGAGTCTCCTAGATCGATCAGAGACGCGCCGGCGTTCGACTTGACAACTTTGCCCTTGTCCGTTTCGAGCTTCAGGTTAATCAGCTTCGGGGGGACAGGGACCGGTTTATAGCCTTTCGCTGCGAAATCGTAGTACAGTCTTACGCCGTTTTCCTCTTTGTAGAAGCTCTTCGCTCCAGCCGAAAGCATATCGGACACAGCTTTCGGTACTTGTCTCCCCTCGGCTTTCATTCTCTCGACAGATTTCTCCAGCCCGATCGCGTCCCAGGTTTCGAAGGGGCCCAATTCCCAGCCGAAACCCCACTTCATCGCGTTGTCGATACTCACGACGTCGTCGGCAATTTCAGGTATCCTGTTGGCGCTGTAGATAAGAACGGACGCGGTCGTATCCCAGAAGAATTCGCCGCCTCTGTCCTTCGCGTAGGCAAGGTTCTTCACGCGTGCCGCGACATCGTCCATATTCTTTCCCATGTCGACAGAGTCAAATGACGCCTTTCGCCGCTGTCGATGTTCCATTGTGCGGAAGTCGAGAGTGAGTATCTCCGTCTCCCCTTTCTCGTTCTTCACCCTCTTGTAGAACCCACACTTTGTCTTTTCGCCGAGCCAGTTTTTCTTCTGCATTTCGCTCAGGAAATCCGGCACCTTGAAGTAGTCGCGCATTTCATCATTGGGCGCTGCCTCATACAGGTTGTCGGCCACGTGAACGAGCGTGTCGAGACCCACTATATCGCCCGTCCGGAACGTGGCGCTTTTCGGCCTGCCGGAAGCGGGGCCGGTGATCGCGTCGACTTCCTCTATCGTGTAATCCCTTTCCACCATCTTGTGGATCACGTACATCATCGCCGCCACACCGATCCTGTTCCCGATGAAGTTCGGCGTATCCTTGCACATGACCGTACCTTTGCCGAGCGTTTCCTCCGCAAACCGGCGCATGAATGACACAACCTCCGGGGAGGTCTCGGCAGTGGGAATCAGCTCGAGAAGGTAGAGATATCTCGGAGGGTTGAAGAAATGGGTACCGAGAAAGTGTTTCCTAAAGTCTTCGGACAATCCTTCCGCGATTTGCGAAATCGGTATGCCGCTGGTGTTGGAGCTTACTATTGTTCCCTGTTTGCGAACGGCATCGACTTTCTTCATCAGATCCCTCTTCGGCGCGAGGCTTTCGACAACCACTTCAATTATCCAATCGGCCTCGGACACCTTGTTCAGATCATCCTCGAAGTTGCCGATCGTTATCAGAGACGCCTTCTCCTTCGAGAACAGCGGAGCCGGCTTGAGAGATACGGCCCTCTTCAGCCCGGCTGCAGCAAACCGGTTTCTTACGGCTTTGTCGTTGAGGGTCAATCCCTTCTTCTTCTCTTCGTCGTCAGGTTCCTTCGGCACGATGTCGAGGAGATAAGATCCGATGCCCGCGTTTGCGAGGTGACACGCTATCTGTGCCCCCATGACTCCCGCACCCAAGACTGCAACTTTCTTAATACTTCTCATCAAGTTCTCCGGTTTACTCTTTATAGAATTCTTCGATTATGTCCCTGTACCGGTTTTCCACGTTACGCCTCTTCATCTTAAGCGTGGGAGTAAGGAAGTCGGCTTCGATCGTCAGCTCATCATCGAGGATCGCGTACTTCTTGATTGTCTCCCAGTGCGACAGCTGTTTGTTGACGCCGTTCACAATTCCGTCATACAGCGCCTTCACCGCCTGATTGGAGATCAACTCGGCCGACGTGGCATATTCTATATTGTTCTTCTGCGCGAAACCTTTCAAGGCATCGATATTCGGAAATATCAGTGCGGACGCGAACTTCCTCTGGTCGCCGACCACTATGGCCTTGTCGACATAGAGGCTGTGAGCCAGGAGAGACTCTATCTCCTGCGGAGCTATGAACTTACCGCCGCTTGTCTTAAGCAGGTCCTTCTTCCTGTCCGTGACGAAAAGAAATCCCTCCTTATCGAGGTAGCCGATGTCGCCAGTCTTGAACCAGGATGCACTAAAGGAGCCGGAAGTGGCGGATGCGTTTCTGTAGTATCCCATCATCACGTTCGGCCCATCCACGAGTATTTCACCGTCCCCGGCAATCTTCACGGAGACGTTCGGTATCGGCGGACCCACGGAGCCTATCCTGTTCCGTTCGAGCCTGTTAACTGAGATTACGGGCGACGTTTCGGTCAGCCCATATCCCTGCAGCACGGTCATCCCTGAGGCGCAGAATATCCTCGCCAGATCAGGCCTGAGCGCAGCACCCCCGCTGATGATATACCTGATTCTCCCGCCGAATGCCTTCCTAAGATCTTTGTAAACCAGCAGGCTGGCAAAGAGGTGTTTGACCCGGTAACCGACGGGCATTTCCTTTTCGGTGTCGTAGCGGAGTGCGATATTGATGGCCCACTTGAATACAAACCTCTTGAACCAGGGAAGACTCTCGACGATGTGCTGAGCTTTCTCAAAGGCTTTCTCGAGCATCCGCGGGACAGTGGTCATGACGTGAGGTCTCACCTCAAGAAGGTTCTGCGGAAGAGCTTCAACCGACTCGGCGTAGTAGATGCAGTTGCCGACATATATGTAGAGGTACAGGAGCATCCTCTCGAACACGTGCGAGAGCGGGAGATAACTCAGCACGACATCTTCGGTTGGGTGGAAGGCAAATAAAGACGCGCAGTCTACGGCGTTGGAGACCAGATTCTCGTGCGAAAGCATGACTCCTTTCGGCTCCCCGGTTGTACCGCTCGTGTAAATCACCGTTGCGAGGTCGGCTTCCTTCACGTTCTTTCTCAGCTCGTCGAACCGCCCGGGAAATTCCGAATCGATTTTCCTCCCCCTCTCTGCCAGCTCATCCCACGTCAGCGCACCATCCGCATATCTTCCCTCCGACATGCAAACGACAATCCGGTCGCCTGATGCACCGATCGCATCGCGAGCCCGTTCGTAAAGCTTCCTGTCTCCGACGAAGATTCCTTTTGCCTCCGAATTCTTCAGGATGAAGTCTACCTGGTTGAGAGCCTGGGTGACGTAGATCGGGATATCAGCCGCCCCGCAGTGCACGATTGCCATGTCTGCCATCATCCAGTAGGCGGAGCTGTCGGCGTAGAGCGCGACGTGGTCACCCGGGCCGATCCCGAGGGAATTCAATCCGAGGGAGATATGCTTTACTGTTTCGTATACCCGGTCAGAGGAGAAGGATTTCCACTGGCCCCCTATTTTCGAATTGAGCATCCGAGGGTTACGGTATGACTCAACCGAAATTTCCAGCAACTCACACAGTGTTCGTGGCGCGTTCATGCGACCCCCGATTCTGGTTGTGCGATTAAATACGCTCAAGTTTAAGCCAGCGTACCACCAATTGCAACAGCTCGGCGCAAAACCACGGCCGGCAAGTGACGACGCTCATTGAAAAAGTACAGATGCGTCTGCGCATACCGGACCTGTTGCATTATCGCCGCTCCTCCTGCTAAATTCTTTAAACCTTATGACAGAGATACTCGTTAACCACGTGGTTAACTGGATCGGTGTGTCGGGCTACGCCGGTCTGGTCGTGCTGATGGCTCTTGAAAGCATGGTTGCTCCGCTCCCAAGTGAAGCCGTGATGCCGTTCGCCGGCTTCCTCATATACGAAGGGACATTCTCATTTCACGGAGTCGTCTTCTTCAGCACACTGGGCAGTCTCATCGGTTCACTCATTTCCTACTATGCCGGACTTTGGGGGGGACGTCCGTTCGTCGTGAGATTTGGAAAGTACTTCTTGCTCGACGTTCGGGACCTCGAATCTACCGAACGGTTCTTCACCCGGTACGGCGACAAGACTATCTTTTTCAGCAGGTTTATCCCTGTGATCAGGCACCTGATTTCCATACCGGCGGGCGTCGGCGAAATGAAGCCCGGGAAATTCATGCTTTACACAGTGGTCGGTGCAGGCCTGTGGAATTTCTTCCTCGCCTACGCAGGATTCCGGCTAAAGAGCCATTGGAATGAGATCCGGCAGTACGGGCAGACGATCGACTGGATTGTGGTGGTTATCCTCCTGGCCGGACTGGCATACTTCATCTACCGGCATGTTAAACGCCTCAAAGAGACGAAGGCTCCATAAGATATGCGCGAAGAAACGATCTCACTGGCGCGTGCACTCTCGAAACTCGGATACTGTTCCCGTGCCAGGGCCGCGCTCTACATCAGAAGCGGACGGGTGACCGTGAACGGAAAGCTGGTCAGGCTTCCATCCGCGAAGGTAAATGTGGACGAGGACGCAATTGAGGTCGACAGCAGAAGGCTCGCGAAGCCCACGACCGTAGTGGTGATGCTGAATAAACCCGCCGGCTACGTGACGACTTCCAGCGACGAATTGTCCAGGAAGACCGTTTACGAACTCGTACCCGGGGACCTCCACCTCTTTGCCGTCGGGAGGCTCGACATGGACACCAGCGGCCTGCTCCTCTTTACAAACAACGGCGAGCTGCAGGACCGGATAACATCGCCCAAAAAGGAAGTCAGCAAGACCTACATAGCGACCGTAAACGGCAAGCTCACGCTGGACCTTATCGACCGGTTTCTCAAGGGGGTAGAGATCAAAGATGGCGTCGTAGTAAAAGCCGACGAGTGCAGGATAGTTTCAAAGGACCTCTCGAAGACCCGCGTCCAGATGAAGATTCACGAGGGGAAAAACAGACAGGTCAGACGGATGTTCGAAGCCGTCGGCAAGACTGTCTCCGGGCTCCATCGCTCGGCTATCGGCAAACTTGAGCTGGATCTCGCCGAAGGATCGTGGAGAAAACTGTCGAACGAAGAAATAAACCTTATATTTAGCTGATGCCCGCAGTAAACTTCGAGATCGTTGAGGTCGTGATTTTCAGGAGAACTCCATCCCCTGAATTCCTGGTGCTACAGAGATCGGATGAAGAAGACATCTACCCCCGCCTGTGGCAGATCGTCAGCGGCAGCATCGAGCGCGGCGAGAAGGCCTACCAGGCTGCGTATCGCGAAGTCAAGGAGGAAACCGGGCTTACCCCGCTCGCGTTGTACAACACGCCGATCACGAACACTTTCTATTTCTACACCAACGACTCGGTCAACCTGAGCCCCGTCTTCGCCGCCGAAGTCCGTCCGACCGACTCCGTAATACTTTCCAGTGAGCACAGGGAATTCAGATGGCTGTCGCGGGACGATGCCGTCGCGCTTCTTGTCTGGCCCGGTCAGAAGAACGCGGTAAAGATAGTCAATGAATACGTGGTTCTGGACAATCCCTCAAAGGAGTTTATGAAGATACCGCCCGAGCGATTTCAGCGCTGATCCCTCCGTACGAACAAGCCATCTAAGCGGCCGGCACGGCGGGCAGCCGCCAGCCCTAAAGCTCCTTCTTACTTTTTTCCCACAGTTCGTTCATCTCGTCGAGAGTCGCATCGTGAAGAGAGACGTTCCGCTTGTCGAGCTCATCTTCGATGTACAGAAATCGCTTGACGAATTTGCCGGTAGCCATCCTGAGCGAGCTCTCCGGATGGACACCTATGTGACGGGCATAATTCACGAGTGAAAAAAGGAGATCCCCGAACTCCTCCTCCACGCGGGCCGCGTCGTGCCCGCTTACCGCCTCCTTGAGTTCCCCGACTTCTTCCTCCACCTTGGTCCAGACTTCATCCGCGTGCCCCCAGTCGAAGCCGACCCTCGCGGCTCTGTCCTGCACCTTGTACGCGCGCGCCAGCGCCGGAAAGGCGACGGGTATCCCGTCGAATATCGATTCGCGTCCGGCCTCCGTCTTTATCCGCTCCCAGTTCACCTTCACCTGGTCCGGGGTGTCCGCGGCTACATTTCCGAAAACGTGCGGATGCCGCTCGATCATCTTTGCGGTTTCAGCCTTGATCATTTCCACGAGCGTGAACTTCCCTTCGTCTTCCGCGATCTGGGCATGCAACAGAACGTTGAGGAGTATGTCGCCCAACTCGCCCTTCACTTCATCCCATTTTTCCTGGTCTATCGCCTCCGCCAGTTCATAGACTTCCTCAATTGTGTAATGCCTGATCGACCTGTTGGTCTGCACCCTGTCCCAGGGGCATTCCTTTCTCAGCCGGCGCACCACATCGACGAATTCCTGAAGTGCGTTCTCTTCTATTTTGGTCATCGATTCGCTCTTTTTCTGGTTCTTAAAATCTGACCGAGAGTCTCGAGGATCTCGTCAGGCTTGATTGACTTCATGCAGCGCATATACTCCTCCCCCTTCAACTTGCAGTGGTCGAGGTGACAGCAATCGACATCCTTTTTCATCGCCATGTGGCCAAATTCACCGGAATAAGGAAACCAGGTCTCCGGATCGCTCGGGCCAAAGATGCCCACCGTGGGAGTGCCGACCGCCGCCGAAATATGCATCGTCGAAGTATCGTTGGAGACAAAGGCATCGCAGACTGACATAACCGCCGCAAGCTTTCTCAGGTTCTTGGGAGTTTCAGGAGGTACCGCCGCGAATTTCACACGCACCGACGCTGCGAACTTCTCCAAATACGGGATGTCCTTCGGGCCGTACGTCACGATGGGGTAGGCTCCGAAGCTTTCAGCGACACTCTCGGCCAGCCGGGCGAAATATTCAGGAGGCCATATCTTGGCAAGCCACGTTGCGCCTATCTGAAATCCGATCTTGATGCTCCCACCATTGACTCCTAGCGATGATAGGTACTCCCCCGCCTGAGCCTTCTCTTCATCGCTGAGAAAGATCCTCGGCGCGCGGTAACCGTCGTGGATGCCCAGCGGTTCAAGATATTTGAGATGAAAGGCGACCGCCGTCATCTTCTCGCGAATAGTGATAGGATGAGTGAATGTCTTTCCGCGCCAGCCGAAATTTCCTCCGATTCTAGTCGCGGCTCCGGACAGGTAAATGACGATTGCGCTGCGAGGGTTTCCGAAGAGGTCGATCGCAATGTCAAATTTCTCTTTGCGCAGGGAGGAAATAATCCGCAGCTCTTCCCTGATCTCCGGCGCCCCGAAGTCGTACGGGATGATCTCGTCAAGGAACGGATTCCTCTCAAGAAGTGCCACACCGTCCTTGTCTCCCAGATAGCAGATCCGACTTTCCGGGAAATGTTCTCTCAACGATTCGATTACGGGGGTGGTGAGTACTATGTCGCCGATGTATTTCAGGCGGCTTACCAGGATCTTCAATACGGGGTCCGCCATCTGCTCGTGTAGTAGCTCCAGAAATCGAGGTTAGAGTAGATGTTCTCGATGCCGTAGTACCTGTCGTCAGGATTCTTCGTGTTTCTGGTCAGTCTGAAGTCAACAACTACCCGGTCATTAGACGAGGCCTGAGTGTACATCCAGCGCTCGGTGTAAGTGCCGCGGCATTCAATATAGTCGGGGGGGCCGCATATCACATACATCATCCCCATCGGGGTCTTCCAGCCATCTATGCAAGTCGAGAAGTACCTGTTAGCCTGGCTTACCCGTCGGTAGTATTCCGCCATCTTCGTGTATCCTCCGTACTCGGACCAGAAATTCAGAAGGTTTGCCTTGACGGCGGAATCGGTCTTGACCGAAGTAATCTCATCGAGCTCGCGCCTCGAGGCAATGTAACTGAGAGAAGTTACCATATCGTGGAGGTCCTCCGTTACTTCCGGGAAGTATTTTCCTCTTATCCGGAAAGGGAGCACTGCCGCCGCGCGAGTTCCCTCTCCGCCTTCCACCACGACTTCCAGGATATAGTTTCCGGATAAAGGCTTAGGGACCCCGCCGAAGATATAGGAGAATCCGATCCCGAGAGAGATCCGGAGCGGGTAGCTGTAGACAGGGACGGAGTCCACGCTGACATGACATGGGTCGTAGTTCGGCCCCACCCCGGCGAACGCCCCTCGCGTGAAAACGGAGGGTATTCTCTCATGGCCCTGGAGTTTGTACACATTGAAGTAGATAGAATCCTTTGACGGAACCCGGGACGAAAGAACCGTGAAAAACTTGAGCGTGTCGGAAAGCAAGCCGGCATTGGACAGTATGAATGGAGTTATCCTCCTCCCCTGTCCCAGGGTGTCGTATCTTGCCAGAAGGAGAATATCGCTCAGCGACAACGGCTCGTTCGAAACATCCTTGATATTCTTGTCGAACGACCTCGACACCTTCTGACCGCTTGTTTCATCGACGACGGTTATCTCAACGGAGTATTCGCCGGGGGTTACGCGGAACGAGAGCAGGAATGCGTCGTATGAACTGTCCGTTGCCGCCGGATATGCCGGTTTCTCGATAACCCGCTGTATCTCTTTCGCAAGCGGCGGCTCGCCTTCGCGCAAGAGCCGGACGTTCGTGACGTAGCTGGCACGATAGGAGTCGTTAGTCTTCTCGTACTTCAGTCTCGATTCTTTCAAACTGACGTACACATCGAGGCGCTGCCCCGCGGAATCGGCGGTGTAGTAAATGTCGGAGTCGAACTCGGGAAGGCTCGATCTCGAAGTCACGTACGTGTAGTAGCAGAGGTTTGGATACGAAGCTGTCTCACTGCTGCCCCCGCATCCATCGAAGAGGATAAGTAAGGCAGTCGCGATGCTAAAACTCGTCGCTCTGAACGCGCTCAATGTCGGCACCTAGCCCTCTGAGTTTCCTTTCGATGTGCTCGTATCCTCTGTCCATGTGGTAGACACGCAGCACCTCGGTAGTACCTTCCGCCACCAACCCCGCAAGAATGAGTGAGGCACTCGCTCTGAGATCAGTCGACATGACTTTGGCGCCTTTAAGCAACTTCACTCCCTTAACTATCGCGAGGTTCTCCCTCACCTCGATGTCGGCGCCAAGACGCACGAGTTCAGGCACGTGTTTGAACCTGTCGAAGTAAATAGTATCCGTGATCACGGAAGAGCCGGTGGAGCGCGCCATCAGCGCTATCCACTGCGCCTGCATGTCGGTGGGAAACCCAGGATATGGAGAAGTGGATACGTCAACCGGGGGGATAGCGTCCGGCGAATCGATCCTGATGGAATCCGCGGAGGCGACAATCTTAACCCCGGCCTCCTCGAGCTTCGAAAGGAGTGCGGAGAGATGTTTCGGTTCGCAGCTGGTGACTTCGACCGAGCCGCCCGCCATCGCACCCCCCACAAGGAACGTTCCCGCCTCGATGCGATCAGGTATATTCCTGAAGTCACAAGGGGTCAGGTCTTCGACGCCTTCGATTGTCAGCGTCGAGGTACCGAGCCCGCTCATTTTAGCGCCCATCTTCATGAGGAACTCGCCGAGCGCAACAATCTCAGGTTCCATCGCGGCGTTGCTGATTACCGTTGTCCCCTTTGCGAGCGACGCTGCCATCATCACGTTCCCCGTCGCGCCTACGCTCGACACGTCGAAGTTTATCCTGGCACCGGTAAGTCTCTTCGAGCGCGCGATGATGTAGCCGGAATCCAGCGTGATTTCGGCGCCTAGCTTTTCCATCCCCTCGATGTGCAAATTCACCGGGCGGGGTCCCCAGGCGCAACCGCCGGGCATGGACACTTTTGCATAACCGTACCTCGCCAGAAGCGGTCCGAGGACATAGATCGAAGCCCTCATCTTTTTGACAAGCTCGTATGGAGCCTCGTAGTTGTTGACGGCCGCGGTGTCTATTGTCTGCAGCTTCCCCGAGAGTGAAACCTTCGCTCCAAGCGTCTCCATTAATTTCGACATCGTAGACACATCCACGAGATCGGGAGTATTGTCGATCTTGTAAGTACCCGGTGCGAGGAGAGCCGCAGGCATGAGCGCAAGGGAGGCATTCTTCGCCCCGCTCACTTCAACTTTTCCGGATAATTTGTTGCCGCCCTTTATTACAAACTTATACATCACTCTCCATCGATTTCGGGGGAATGCGGAATGAAGCGATTCTTCGGTTCACGACAATCCCTCTTTAATGTACCGCCGCGTTGCGAACAGTGTTGAGAATAATCCAAGGAGAGTGGCAACGCCGACGATGGCAGCGTAGAACTCCGGGCGCGGCAATACTTCCAGAATAACATTCTCCCGCATAAGAACGACCGCCGCCTGCAATACTCCGTAAATAGCGCCGGCCGCAATAACACCGCCGGTAAAACCCTGTATCATCCCCCCCAGGAGGAACGGCATCCTCACGAAGCTTCTCGACGCGCCGACGAGTTTCATCGTGTCGATGATCCGCTTCTTGTAGGAAATAGCCAGCCGCATCGAGTTGTAAACCAGGAAGATCGACAGCAGGACAAGTGCGCTGCCGAAACCGACCATGACGCCGTAGAACAACCGCACCCGCCTGTCAATGAGGGTCAGAAGTATTTTCCTGTACTTCACCGACTCGATGCCGGGAATCTTCGCGACCTTTGCGCTGATCGCCGCGACGTCGCCCGAGTTCTTGTACTTGTCCCTGAGAAATATCCTGTAAGATGCGGGCAGCGGGTTGAAGTCCAGGACCGACTTTATATCCTGCCCGAACTCCTTCTGGAATATCTCGGCTGCGTCCTCCTTGCTCACGTAATGGACGCTGCTGATGCCTCTGGTCGCCATCAATTGCTGTTTGATGTCCTGTGTTTGCCTGCTGGAAAGAGAATCGGAGAGGAAGGCTTCGACTTCAACTTTACTCTTGAGATAGTTCAGAAACTTCTCCGCCTGGACCGATGTGAGATAGAAACTCCCCAGGAGAGTGAACGACAGGGTAACCATGATGATTGAAAACGAGGCGCTCAGCTTTGCCCGTCCCAGCCCGCTGAAGGCCTCCTTCAGAAGGAACCACAACCTTCTCAAAACGCCGTCCTCCCTTCCCTGTAACTGCCTACTACTTTCACGTGCGGGCAGAGTTCGCGCAAATGCTCGATGGCTCTGGCCTGAGTCTCCTCAAAGACGCGACCCCTGAAGTCGACGAAAAACTTGTACTCCCACGGCTTCCCGACAATGGGGATGGAATCTATGGACAGGAGGTCGATGTCCCTGATGGCAAACACACTCAGTATCTTGTGCAGTGCACCGGGCTGGTTCCTCAGGCTGAACACGACGGTTGTCTTGTCCGCATCGCCCGGCACTACCGAGTCGCGAGATACAACCAGGAAGCGCGTGAAGTTCTTTCCGTCGCTCTCGATGTTCTTCTTGAGAATCACGAGCCCGTAATCATCGGCAGCGGATTGTCCGGCAATTGCAGCGATAGTCGGGTCGCCGCTCTCCGCGACGAACTTCGCGGCCCCGGCGGTGTCGTAGTACTCGGCCTGGACAAGTCTCGCGCTTCGTATGAACTTTCTGCATTGAAGAAGTGCCTGCGGATGCGAATAGACCTTTCGTATGCCGGCCAGCCTGGCACCCGGCAAACCGAGGAGCATGTGCGAGATCCTTAGTTTTATCTCACCCGTCACGTAGACTGCCTCCTCGTCGAGAAGGTTGAAGACCTCCCGTATGCCTCCGTTCAACGTGTTCTCTACCGGCACTACTCCGCAATCGACCTTTCTCCTCGCGATAGCGTGGAATACGTCCGCAAAAGTCTTATAAGGGATCAGGTCGAGTTTCTTCGGGGAGAAATAGCGCCTCGCGGCCAGTTCGCTGTAGGCTCCCTTTTCTCCCTGAAAAGCTATTTTCAATCTCTTCATACTCCTAGAAATTTGATTCATCCTTCCACAGCGAAATCTGCCACGGTGAAGAAGACGAGACTCGCTGCAATTCAAAATATGCTTTGCCGTCCACCTCTTCAATATCAGCCGGGTTGAAGGCCACGGTTAGCGTGAATCCGCGCGTCACAGTCGCGTGAAGTGAGTCTTCAGTCAGCGATAGGATATTGTTCCAGTTGAGTATCAGCCTGTTCACGAGTTGGAACATCGAGTTGGTCGACCTCATCTCATCGTCCCTTCCCCATGCGACGTCTACGCCGCGGTCGTAGTCTCTGTATGTGAAAGTAAAGTTGGGAGCGATGAGCTTCGAATACACGGTGGTGTCCTTGAAGGTATACGCGTAAATGAAATTCTGGAATACCCCATCTATCGTCGTCTGCTGTGAAATGAAACTCGACGGCGCAGCCTGTTCCGTTGCGAGCTTCGGCGCAAACGGGTTCTCGCAGCTTGCGAGTATGATGACCAATATCAGTGGATACCACTTCATTGGCTGAACAGGGCTTTCAGGTTGCTCCATGTCAGACTGTCTCCCACACCCGAATCTACCCAGCGGTAGATGGACCAGTTCTGGTTCCTGTCGACGCCGAGATAGAACTGAAGATTGCCCTGTACCTGCTGCGGGTAGCTCGATCCCTTGCTCGGCCAGAGGAGAGTATAGTTGGCGCTGTAATAGGCCGAGTCCGGACCCTGGGGGAGAAGTTGCACAGAAGAGAGCAAAAGGGCCGAGCTCGAGGACGTGGACGACTGGCTTATGAGGTTGTTGAAATAGTATTGTTCAGAGTTCTTGTCCCAGCTTTGAAAGATCGCTTGGTACTGGCGGGCTGCATTGGCAGAAGGAACGAACCTGAAACTCCTTCCGCCGAAGCTCGTGTCCGATAAACACGCCATGTAGTTGTTCACATCTCTGTCCGCAATCGCGCTCACCAGGTTCTGGATTACGATATCCGCCGACGTCGGCGGCTGGAAGTCGGAACGCCCCTGCTGAGGGGCTTCCGGAGTTCGCGTCTCGAATATTCCGCAACCTGATGCCAGTATTACCAGCGGAATAATTAGAGGAGCAATTTTCATCATCACACAACGATCCGCCCCTCCAGCGCCCTGACAAGCGTTGCCTCATCAGCGAATTCCAGATCTCCGCCGACGGGCACGCCGCGCGCAATTCTCGTGACACGGATCCCGAGAGGTTTGAGGAGGTTGCCGAGGTAGATCGTCGTCGCCTCCCCTTCAACATCCGGATTCATTGCCAGAATGACCTCGTTCACGCCGCCGCCTACGCGGCCCAGGAGCTCCTTCACGCGGAGCCGCTCAGGAGTAATTCCTTCCAGCGGGCTCAGCGCCCCTCCAAGGACGTGATAGACCCCGTGAAACTCGTTCGTCTTTTCGAGCGCCATGACGTCGCTCGGGTCCTCGACCACACAGATAGCCTTGTGGTCGCGCCCGGCATCCGAGCAGATGGAGCACGGGTCTTTCTCGGTAATGTTCATGCATACGGAGCAATACCGTATACGGCGCTTCACATCGACTATCGCACCGGCAAGACGCTGCGCATCCTCGTTGTCCGCCTTGAGAAGATGAAGCGCAAGGCGTTGTGCTGTCTTCCTTCCGATCCCGGGGAGCTTGCTGAGCTCCCCTATCAGCGTTTCGAGTGCCTGAGATGTGTATATCATGTGTGTGCTTGTTCCTACGATATTCCGCCGAACTTGAAACCGGGGAGCATGGAGAGCAACCCGCCCGCACTTGCACCGAGATGATCGGTGGCCATCTTCTCCGCCTTTCCAAGCGCGTTGTTCACCGCAGCAGCGACCAGATCCTCCACCATTTCTTTGTCCTGGGTCTTCATCAATTCCGGATCGAGCTCGACCTTCAGGATGTCGCGCTTGCCGTTGGCTACGACCTTCACCATGCCGCCACCGGCTTCACCGACGACGCTCATCCCTTCGAGCTCCTTCATCGCCTTCTCAAGGTTCTTCTGGATATCGGAAAACATTCTCTGCATATTGCCGAAATCATTCATGTGAGACTCCTCGAACAAATATAATTTCTTCGCCCCGTTCTTCAAATGAACGAGCAATCAGCAGAGCGCGAAATCTATTTCATGCCTTTCCATGTTTACACGGAGTACTTTGACACGGACCCTGTCGCCCAGCTGGTATATCTTTCCGCTGCGTCTTCCCTTCAGCTGGAACTGCCCCTGGGCGAACATGTAGTAGTCGTCCATTTCTCTCACGTGGACAAGCCCCTCGACCAGCAGATCGTCCAGCTCCACAAACATTCCGAAATTCGTAACCCCGGCGATCGTCCCTTCGAACTCGTCACCCAGGTGTTCCATCATGAACTGCACCTGCTTCACCTTGACCGATTCGCGCTCGGCTTCCACTGCGCGCCGTTCAGCCTCGCTCGATAGCCTTGACACGTCGGCGACCATTTTTTTCACCGCGCTGAGGCTAGGCAGCTCTTTGCCGGACTCGTACGCGTGAAGCAAGCGATGAACTACGAGATCCGGGTACCTCCTGATCGGCGACGTGAAGTGAGTGTAGTATTTGAATGCAAGGCCGTAGTGACCGATGTTCTTCTCCGAGTAAATGGCTTTCGCCATGGAGCGCAGCATTATGTCGTTTATGAGGTACTCTTCGGTTTTTCCTTCCACCGACTGGAGGAGCCGCTGAAGCTGCTTCTGTCCCACGGTGCCGTCGTAGTTGAGGTTGTACCCAAAATGCGAGACGAAGACGGCCAGTTCTCGTATCCTGTCGGGATCGGGCACGTCGTGGACCCTGTAAAGGAAAGGTTTGGCTTTCACACCGTGCCGGCCGATGTGCGCGGCGACGGTCTTGTTCGCCATAAGCATAAACTCTTCCACCAGCCTGTGGCTGTCGAGGCGTTGTTTCGTGATTATCTCCACCGGCCTGCCAAGCTCGTCGAACACGAACTTCGCCTCCGGCAAATCGAAATCTATACTCCCTGCACGGCTTCGGATCTTAGTCAGGGTCCTGGCAAGCTTGTTCATCTCCAGGATCGTCCCGGCGTGGTCGCCCTTCCCTGAATCGATGATTTTCTGGACCTCCTCGTAGGTAAATCTCCTCTTGCTGCGTATTACCGACTTCGCAAACTTGTAGTCGACCACTGCGCCCGTTGGCCGAATGTGCATTATGACGGAGTAAGTGAGCCTGTCAACGTTCGGGTTCAAGCTGCAAATCTCGTTGGACAGTTTGTGCGGAAGCATCGGGATCACACCGCTTGTGAGGTACACGCTCGTGCCCCGCTTATAGGCCTCGACATCGAGGACGCCCCCCTCACGAACGTAATGGCTGACGTCGGCTATGTGGACCCCAAGCTCGTAGAGATCGGCCGAGATTTTTCTGAGCGATATGGCATCGTCGAAGTCCCGCGCATCCTCCGGATCGATGGTAAACACCATTTCGTTCCTGAGGTCGAGCCGCGAGCTGATTTCTTTCCTCGGAATCTCTTCGGCGACCGACTCGGCCTCGGCTATGACCTCGCGCGGGAAGTCTTTCCGGAGATTGAACTGGGCAGCGATACTCTGCAGTTCAACGTTGGGGTCGCCCGCCGACCCGA
>JAHECO010000064.1 GCA_024641705.1 Candidatus Kryptoniota bacterium | reverse complement strand
TTTATTTTTCAGCATACCTGCGTTAGATAGAGAGTTTGTCCCAAAACAAGGAAAACGTCATTCTGAAGGAGCGGAGCGATTGAAGAATCCGTTTATTCGTTCTGAAAAATAGATGCTTCACTTCGTTCAGCATGACAGACAAGACTTTCTGGACAGCCTTCGTCCCGATTCAGTCGGTACCATATAAAAAAACGCGCCGGCACCTATCCTGATGTGACAATGTCCTCTCCCTCCGGGAGAGGATTAAGGTGAGGGACCATTCCCTCATCTCCATCATCATTCAGGACAAGTGTCGGCGCGTTTCTCCTGCCGCTTTTCCGGCAACCTTGTCTTAAACGAAAACTTCTAAGACGTCAATAATAAAAAGAACTGACTTCGCCGCTAAGTTACGGCGAAGAAACCGCAATGTCAAGAAAAATTTTGGGGAGCCGTTCCGGACGCTCGCTATCCGTCAGAGCTTCTCTTCCTCCCTATTCCTCATTTCATATCTAATGTATAATTGTTGTATTCCCGTTCCCCAGTCTATCAAAACCAAGTGAACGCTTCCCGATTTGAATATCCAGACGCTTTCCTTCTTCACTGCGACGTCCCCGCGTTCCGACTTCGTCAGTTTTCCCGATCCATATCTCCCGAGGAGCAATTCCTCTAGCGCATTGAAACCCGATATTGGGGTCCCATTGGACGCGGCGCATCTCAGGATAACGGCGGTGAGCCTTTTCGTCTTGCTGCTAAATACAAAATCTGGAAGGAAAGTCGTCCCTGCAATCTCTACTGGCCATCCTACGACGGGCACGTAGGAATCCAATTGCGCCAGTTGTTTGTCTCGAGGCAATAGCGTTCCCGATCCATCGATCGCCTTGGCTACCTGCTTTTCCGTCATTCCCCATTTCACCTTGCCCCATCCGGTCACATCCCTCGTTTGTCCGCGCCCCGGCATCGATCCTGCCGACACGATTAACAGCGTCAGCATAACCTCACGCGCTATGCTCTCTGCCCTCTGCATGTCATTCTCCCGCCTTATTTGTGATTTGAATCAACACTTCCACCAGCAGATGCACGCTAGCGACTACTCTCCACGCCGCATCCAACGCATCCACTAATCCATCGTATCCCTCGGCTTCCCTCGTGCCCGAAGCCCTTTCTTCGAGCCATCGCTCAATGTCATATCCGTAAAATTTAGTGCCCAAATGTTTGCCCTCCCGACTGACATCATCTGTCCTTCAGTAACTTTTCAGGATCCAGCTTCTTCGATGAACCTCGCTGGTCCATCAGGGCGAGCGCTTCGATCAGCCTCTTGCGATCTTTTTCTGAAACCACATACCTGTGTCTCCCGATCCAATTGTCGACGGCCTTCTCCGCCTTCTTCGTTACGTCCCATTTCAGTTTGAAGTTGACAGATGGTAAAGGTCCCGCTTCCTCTAATGCTTCCGCAACAAGTTTGTCGATGTCTGGATGTTTCAACCCGCGCATGCCCTGCACGTGGAATTTATCCGCACTTTCTCCGGTTGTCAATACCCCTCCCGTTCCCTGTCTCTCCTCGCGTCGCCGGTACCGTTCAAGTTCCGCCTCGGTGAGCAACCGCTTCAGGCGGATTGCCTGCTCCTCGTTGGCATACTCAAAATAACTGTACGCGAGCTGGACGAGTGCATTAACGGCAGTCTCAACAGTTGCCTTCTCGGCCTCCGATCTGAACGCAATCTCTTCCCCGTATCTCGCCTTCCCCTCGGCGACAGATCCCCCCATCTGCTCTTTATTGGTCTCGCCCCTTATGATCCAGTCAATTGTCACCTTAAAGTGTTCCGCGAGATCCACAAGAAATGTAAGCGCCGGCTCAGATCGCTCGTTTTCATAATCCGAAATCTTCTTCCATGTGACGTCGAGCAATTCGGCAAATTCTGACTGTTTTAACGTCCCACGCAATTCACGGATGCGGTTTCCCCATCCGCTACATTTTTTGTGTTTTTCCCTTGACATCTCTACAAATTCTGTATATCTTTGTTTCGTTAGGTTAACACAGAGTAAAATGGGCAAAGCCAAACAGAAAAACAACGTGCTCCGCGTCGAGATCGACAACACCGAAATCGGCCGCCGACTCCATGTCACTCCCCATTACATTCGCTACCTCCTGCGGGGAGAGCGCTCCAGCCTCGCCATGCTCAAAGGCATCCGGAGGATCATTCTCTCGGAGGAAGATCGTTATCCGCGCCCGCTCTTCGCAGAAGTCGTCGGCAAACTAGATCGGCTGATCGAAGCGGTCAGGCAAAAGGGCAGAGGTTAATGTCGTGGTCCATACTCTCTGGTCAAAGATAGCGCCCGGCTCTTCCGTCCGGCAATTCCAAACCGAATCTAATGTTATGGATTGTTGATGGAGCTTGAGCTGGTCCTCTACGCAACCATCACCCAGTACGAACTCAAGGAACGTCTCCGCTGCAACGATCTCACCTACGATGCTTTCAATGATCTTTCCACTAGTCTCGGTTACAAATCATCTTCTAGTCTTCGGAAGATGTGCGAACACCGGAGTGACAGCAACACGGTCAAGCTTGGGTTCCTTGATGCAATGAAAATCATGAAGCGTACGAACGATTACCGGCTCCTGGCATGGCTGGAGCAGGAGCTTACGCAGTCCCAAATCAGGGCGTCTCGACTCAACTTATTTTCGGAGCCTCTGCGTACCATCAAGCCAGCGGGAGACAAATGAGCGAGACAATGGATAAATATAGCAGTGTTGACCTGTCGCTCGAAGCGATGCGCAGTATCCGCAAGCTGCTCCAGTCCCCCGGCGTCGAGGTGATTTCATTCGGTGGTACACCCGAGCAAATCAAACGTGACAGCGGCGGCAATTATCTCGTCGACCTGCGGCTCACCGTCCAGGTTTTAATCCCGAAAGAGGCCCAGGAATGACAAACTCTCTCCGACATCCGTCGGTTTCGACCTCGCCTCATAAAATCGATTCTAAGGCCCCAAAAAGGGGGGCGGATTTTTCCCGCCCCCTGGGGGGGCGTAGGAAGGTACGCCTCATGGAAAACATGCATAATGACGGATTTTGTATCGCCGCCGTCGCCAGGGAAATCGGCATCACGAAGATCAACGTCCAGCACTTCCTATCCGGCCGCTACGACAGGATCGGCAAGAGCACGCGCCGTCGCATCTGGGAGTTCTTTGTGACGAAGGGCTGGCTCAAGCGGCCGAACCGCAAGCCTCCCGTCTGCAAAACCTGCGGCACCGAATATCCCACTCGCCGCCATGTACCCTCATCAAAGGAGAACTCGTGACCACCCTTGACTCCTTAACTCCGCTTCCTCCCGGCAAGATCACTCCGGAGATCCACGCCCGCGTTGAAATCGTCCTCGCGTCTATTACCCCGCATTTCAATGCGGGGGATCATCACGCCTCTATCCCGCGAGGCACACTCGGGCGATACAAGGCGGAAATTAGAAAGATATTTGGACTCCCGCCGCGCTCATCCTTCGAGCCTATCATAGCACACCCGAAGCTCCGCATCGCCGTCGAGTACATCGTGGTACGCGCCGAGCGCTCCGACAAGAACTCACTGCGCTGCGACCTCGACATCGTTATGCCGACAGGTGAAACCCTCGACATCGAAGCCTTCCTCAAATCCTTGTATCCGCGTGAAGGCGTGAACGCCTCGAGTTGCCATCGCACTCTCAAAGCGCGCTGCATGGACCGTAAGGTCCTCGACCAGGACGGCAACCCCGTCACGCTCAGCGAACTCCCATCGGAGGCTGCGGTGATCCGCTTCCTCCGTAATTTCCGCCGCGAGAACATCTCCGTCCGGAGGGCGCGTTCCAGGAAGCACGACTTCGACAAATTCAATATGCCGTTCGTCTCCCGGAACAACGAAGACTACCGGCCCGGTCAGCTATGGTTCTGCGATCATACCGAGGATGATTTTATTGTACTCAACGAGCGCGGCAAACCCGATCGCCGGTGGATCACCGCCTGGATGGACATGCGGACTCGCCTTCTGATCGGCTATCATCTTAGCTGGCAGCCTAACTCCCAGACGATAGCCCTGTCATTCCGCAATGCTGTCACCGGTGAGCAGCTCCGCGCATACGACGGCGAGAAATATGTCCCGGTCAACATTAACACCGTCCCCGAAGAGATCGAGGTCGATAACGGCAAGGACTACCGGTCGAAATATACTCAGCGCGTCTTTGGCAAGATCGACTTCGACGACAAGGCGCGTCTCTCGGTCCAGCGGATCACGAAACTCCACTACTCGCTCCCATACCACGGTCAATCGAAGGCCCCTCTGGAGCGATGGTTCGGGACAGTCCACAACATTATGAGGAATCTTCCGGGATACAAAGGCAACAACGCCCGCGTGAACCAACCCGATGCTCTGAAAGACGAGGTGAAGCAGGGTGAGCTTATGGCGGTCGAGACGTACGATAAGCTCTTCGCCCTCGCCGTCGATGTTTACAATAACCGTGTCCACCGGACACTCCGGAACCAGACTCCGCTCGTATGTTATCTCTCGTCTCAGAACCATCAGCGCTCGATCGACATCCGCGTCCTCGACTTCCTCATGATGAAAGTCAAGGATAAGAAGATCCACCGCTGCGAGATCGATCTCTTCACGAATCGCTATTACAGCGAGGTGTTGGTCGAATACGATTTCAAGATGAGCGGGAAAAGGGCCGAGGTTTACTACGATCCGATGGATCTCGGCTTCGTCGCCGTGTACGTCGACGAGAAATTCATCACCGTCGCCGTTAACAAGGAAATGATCGGAAAGGGCGAGCGCGGCTGGCTGCGGATACTGAACGACAGGAAACATCTCGACCACAAGATGGCCGAAGATATAAAAGTCTACCATCGCGGGATGTCCCGCGTCGATGCAAAACTCCTCCTCCTGGAAGGCGAGTTGCGCGGTGCGTCCCCTGTCCCGGCCGGACTGCTCAACTCCAGTGTGCCGGCTGTCCGGCTCCTCACCGGTCTCGAAGGTCAGGCAATCGAGCAACAGAAGGAACTTGAGGACCAGAAGGCCCTTGTTGAATTCGAAAAGGCAGCAAAGAAAAAATCCACGCGGCTCACCATCGCCGCCGTCAACAAAATTTGGTAGGGACGCATGACTATGTGTCCCCGCCCGGAAAGGAAATCGACAATGTCAGGTAGAGACAAATCATCCGCCGATGCCCCGATCGCCGTCTGCATAATGTGCAATTGCACTGACGTCGATGCATGCGTGAGCAATGGCAGGCCATGCGGTTGGGTCATCGTAAACTACGAAGCGAATATTGGCCTTTGCAGTTCATGCTATAGTATCCTCCGCAACCTGTGCGAAGGTCTCACTTTGCCATGGTGCGAGATGCGGTGTTTCATAAGAGCATCCCAGCGCCGCACCGTCCGCACGCTGCGGTCAGAATCGCATTCTATTAAATTCTTCGCCTCACTCCGGCGATTCCTCAAAATCTACGAACGGATCGAAGCCTCTGGAGATGATGCAGCTCAATCGATGGTCATTCTTGTATCAGCATCCACAAAATCAAGCAAACGCCGGACCCACCTTCTGCCCTCTGCGCTTTGCGTCGGAAAGGAGAATTAAATGGACTTTGGAGACATTCGCGACCGCGCCAAATCGACAGGCGACCCCCAGGAGCTGAAGAAACAGATCGCCGCGCTCATTGAGGACGGCAAGATCAAACTGAAGGACATCGAACGTGCGACGTCATTCAAGACGTCCACCATCAGCCAGGTCCTCCATGACAAATATGAGGGCGACCAGGCCAAGCCGCTCGACGCTATCATAAGATGGTATCGTTATTGGATCGCCCGGCATACCATCGTCCGCACCTCCGTCGTCGAAGAGATCCAGGCCGTCCTCGAGATGGTGTGGAGGGCCCACGAGATCGGCGTGATCGTAAGTCCGTTCGGTAAAGGCAAATCAGACGCCTCTATACTCTATGCCGCCGAACACCCGGACTATGCCCGCTTCGTCGAGCTCACCGGCGCATCCTCCCCAATGGAATTGATCGCGAAGATCGCCGAGGCTCTCGGCATCACCGAGATAATGACCGGCACCGCATCAAACCGGCTCCATGCCATCATCCGGAGCCTTCAACGTGATCCGAAACTCCTCATCATAGATGAGGCTGATGAGCTGAAACCCAAGAGCCTCAAACTCCTCCGCGACATCCACGGCGACAACCAGGAACGCTGTGGAATAATCCTAATTGCGAACGAGAAGCTCTTCCGCCTCCTCCAGAATCCCGACCTCGGATATTTCGCGAGTCGCATCGCGATCAAACGTCGCATCGATGACATTACCTTCGCCGAGGCAAAAATGATCGTCGATCGGTTCGCTCACTCCCTGGACAACGGCGAGATCAAACAGGCGTGGGAATGGAGCAAGCGGCATAACAATATTCGTTCCTTGGTTAATCTGTTCAAGATGGCCACCCGCATCGCCGATATGAAGGATCTCGACGAGATCGATAGTGACTGCCTGAAGGAGGCTTACGGTTGGCTCATCAATTGAGTGATGGTCCCGGCATTAATGCCGGAGGCGTGGGCAGAATCTGCACCCGTTGCCATGGCGTGAAGGTCACCGGCAAGAAGCGATGGACGTGTAAGCTCTGCGGCGGTACAGGTATTCAACCCATGTCTGAAGAGTCGCGGGCCAATAACCGGGCGGTGCTCAGCACTCTCAAGGCACTTACTCCTCCGCCGTGCATGGAGGCGTCGACTAAGGAGATCTTCCGGTATATCCGGTCGGTCTGCGCCATGCCGCTCACACTCGACGCCGTCGCCCGCACACTCGTCAGTCTCTCCCGCGACGGGCTCATAATTAAACGACGCGAGGGCCATGAAGCGCTCTGGTCGTTGTCGAAAGCCAATAGCCCCGCTCTTCAGAGTAGGAGAAAGAGGAAATCATGATGCGTACACAAACTCTTCGTATGCTCGAAAGAATTCTCGCCAGGCGGTTCAACTCTCTCCAGGATGCATGCCGGACCGACGCGGAGAAGGAAGCCGGCCTGCTAAAAATGCAGATCACTCATCTCCTGTCCGGATTGATAGTCTATTCTTTGGCCGGAGATGCCATGTCTCCTGAAGAGCGACGCAAGCTCAATCAACGTGCAGTCGCAATGGCAAAAAGACTCGGCCTTGATGAAGATATGTATCGACAGATGATCCTCAATATCGAGCCGCGCTCCGGAGGCCACATCACCCGTTGCGACGACGAACAGGCCAACCTGGTTGTGCTCGCCCTCCAGAGGGCACTCGACCGTCATCGTACCGGCACGACAACACGCCGCGCCGTCCCGAACGAACGGCAGCATCGCCAAATCGCTCGTCTCATGGATTTCCTGGGCTGGCACTGGGGCAACACGGCAAGATTTGTCCGCCAGCAAACCGGTAAAAGGAGCACGTTTCAATGCACGCCCCACGAACTCTCCATCGTTATCCGTGGCATGGTCGCCATAATTGACGGCGATCTGAAGTTGGGCAAGCTTAAGCTGTCAGATAAAAATCTCCAGGATTACCTGGAGCATACCCGTAAATTCCGGAAACTTGCCCCGCCCTTGAAGGCGGGGCCTCAAAAGTCAGGAGGCTGAAATGCTAACCGCAATTTTCGCGCTCAGCGTCGGCATGGTAATCGGCATCTTCGTCGCCGGCACCGGCAAACTCGGCAAGGAATACGACGCTGACACCGCAGACTGGTTCATCAAAGATCTCGAGAATAAACTCCGCCTCGAGCATGAGTCCGTGACTCGATGGAAAAAACTTGCCGTTCGCCAGCAGGCCGAGATCCGCGCGCGCGAGTTCGCCGATGAACTTTATCCGAATGCGATCGGGGCCCGCGCCAAGGTGGCGTCATTGAGGTTTGAACTGCAATATATCGAGAACCAATTTACCGGTCTTTTTTCGCCCGCCTCAAAACGACGGATGATTGAAGCATGCGAAAAGCTCCTCAACGTACCGGTCCCGTTAAACGTCGCGATGGGCCGGGCAGCTCTTCTCAATAATATGGAGGTTATTCTCGAACAGGCCAATCAATTCAAGCAGGGAGCCGACCGTGTACCGGCCTGAACGGCCTGAACGTCTCGCACTCAAGATATTCATCGCCGAAGCCATCGCCCTAGCTGTCGTCATATACCTTATAGCCATCGGGGTGATCCAGTGACGTCAGAGCAATTTTCCCCGACATTTATGTCAGGGGCAGAGGCGTCCTTCGACGACCTCCATCTCCATTTCAAACCCGACGTCGAAACCGTCAGCGTCATCTACACGGACCGGAACGGGAATGATCTGTTCATCGGCAAACTCACGAAGGCCGGTGCGATCCGGCTCATCGCCCGGATCGCGAAAATCTTCGACATCCCCCTGGAGATGAAGCAATAATCAGATCATAACAATACAGTAAGGGAGTGTGAAATAATGGCAACAATGCAGGACGTTGAACGCGAAGTCCGAAACTTCGCGGCAGTGAAGCGCGAGCTCGACGCAATAATGGAGGAACTGACAGCCGAAACCGAGATTCTCAAGAAGAAATACCTCCCGCGCCTCCGTAAAGCGACGAGCGTCGTGACGAACCAGCACGGCGCATTATATCGTATGATCGCCGACAATCCCGGTCTTTTCGATAAGCCCCGTCTCCAGCTCATCGATGGAATCCGCGTCGGCATGAAGGTCGGCAAGGGTTCGCTCGAGATCGAAGATGCAGACCTGACGGTCAAACTCATCGAGAAACATCTCGAAGACCAGAAGGACATCCTCATCAAAACGACGAAGGAGCCTTCGAAGGCTGCGATTAAGAAGCTCGACGAGAAATCGATGAAGTTGATTAACGTTTCCATCGTCGGCAAAAAGGATCACGTCGTCATAGAAGAAGCCGACACTCAACTGAACAAGATTCTTTCCTCCCTCCTCAGGTTCCAGGCCGAAGAACTGCAGAACGAATATTCGGAGAGAGAGGAGTAGGGGCGCAACATGTTGCATCCGGAGAGGGGACCAGTGCCAAAGGAAAAGAAAGTAATCCGCGGCTACATCGCCCCCGACGTGAAGGTCGGCGACATATTCCATTTCAAAACCGTACCGGCCCTCGGCAACGCGGATGTACTCGTGTCCCGGCGTCTGGTCGTGCGGCGCGGACATGCCGTCCTTCGCATGGTAAAGATCACCATCGAGGTTATCGGCAAATGACCGCTCAGAATATGCTTCCTCCGATCGACAGGATCTACTTCAATATCGCCGGCCGCAGCGCGACGCTCCGGCAGCATGCGACCTGGATCATGAACGCCGGGATCAACTTTGTGGAGGAGGAAGCCCTTAACCGTGTTGCGAGAATGGTGGAACAACAAAGGTTGATGGCGACCGACGTCGAACGTATCCTCACCTGGTGGGCCCTCAGCGATGCGAAGAAGAAGGTTAGTGCCTTTCTCGCGGTCATCGAGAAGGTGGCGGACGAGAAGAAGGCACACATCGCCAATGCCCGAAAAGCAACTTCAAATCCATCGGCAGATCTGGATGATCAAATGACATTCTCCGACAAAGAAGAGGCGGCCCAGTTCATCACGTATTTGAAGGCTGAGGGCGTCCATGGGTGGACTCGTCCCTTCGGTCCTGACAAGGTTATTGTCGGCGCGAAGAACGTTCACGATCTCTATAAAACCTTTTTGAATTCCAGAGGTGATCCGCGCTCTCCTTCCCAACAGCCCCCTGACGAAGGTGCGACAGCACGACTCGCATGCCCAGGCGCGGACGCCTCTATGAATATTGACCTTCCTTCCAATGAGAGGAATGTGGAGGGACATGACGGTTCCATCTCCTTTCCGTCGCGGCGCTCATCGGAGGAAAGCGCCGCTGTCCCTCGCTTCGATGGGCGACCGCCTCTTGGGAAAGGGTCAGGGTGAGGATGTTATGACCCGGCGTCACGAATCCGCAGCCTGGCGACGTAATGCAGCCCGCTATGCACGCATCCAGGAGAAGGGTGTTACAGTGGATCTTCCGCTGTTCGACCGGCGTGCTGCAGAGTCTGCTGTCCCGGTCGGCACCGAGGCGATGCCGAAGTCCATCCCTGTCGCGACTGAGACCCGTAACCTGGCCAAGGCAATCATCGACCTCGATCCCCGGATCGCGAACACACAGATGGAGAAGGTTTATGAGTGCATCCGACTCAACGGCAACATGACCAACAAAGAAATTGAGAGAGCGACTGGCCTTCCCGTCAATGTTGTCTCCGCACGCAATATGCGTCTCCGCGAGCTCGGGCGAATCACCGCCGCCGGCAAGCGCCAGTGCCGTGTCACTGGTTTTGTCGTCAAATCCTGGCGCATCAAAACACCCGCCGACGACGTGGACGTGGGGGCGCAATGCGTTGCGCCCGGAAAGGAACACAATGGCACGTAAGATTGAACGCATCGACGCCAAGCGTCTCTATACTGAAGAATTGAAAGAGATCCCGGAGATCTCGAAGCAACTCCGCGTTCCGGAGAAAACCGTCTACCGGTGGAAGTACGAGGATCTCCAGAAGGGCAGCGACTGGGACAAGGAACGGGAGCAACTCCGGACCACGTCGACCATCGCCTCGAAGAAGATCGACCGTGTCGCATTTGTCCGGCTGGAAAAGATGCTCGACGAGATCGCCGCCGGCGCTAAGATCAACCCGTCCGACGTTTACGCGCTGCGTCAACTTATTCTCTCCGCGAACGCCTTCAGGAAGGGCGAGGACAAACTCGGAGACATCCTTCTCATGGTCAACGAGCTGATCAACTTCACGTCAGAGCGTTATCCGGACAAACTCGAATCCATGCAGGAGCTGCTCACTGAGTTCGGTGATGCCATGCGCGACCAATATGGAAAGAGATGATGGTTAAGAGAACTCGAACAATTAGAAACGCCAGGAAGCGGATCGTACTCGGTACCTGCTATCCCGATTCAGTAGAGGTCATAGGCAGGACGCGGAAGGTCGGTCCCCAGGATGTACTTCTGTCTGCTTTCCACGAGCACGTCCACCCTTCCTGGATGCGGAAATACCGCGTCGTCCTCGAGAGGATCGACCTGTTTTGCCTGGCATGGATTGAAGGGGAGCTCTACCTCGAGATATTCGGAATAACTCTCATCGGAGAGAAAGGACCGCAGTGATGACTACCACTGTCCGCCAGTACGACGAAGCATATCAGCAGCTCATGGATCGCATCAAGCAGAATGCGACCCCGTTTCCGAACGACACGAAGGAAAAGAAGGAAGCCCGGAAGAGACGAGGTAAAGTCGATAGGTTCTTCTTCGCGGTCACCTACCTTCCCCACTATGTCGAGGTAGCCGAGGAATATAGGAACTGCTGGATGAACCCTGACGGAGAATACGACTGGATCAAAGCCGGTTTCTCCCTGCATCATCCGACCTTCTTCAAGACCGCCGACCTGGTGAACGTCTTTTCCATACTGGCCGCATTCCGCGAAGGCGCTAAAGATACGTTGATCGGCAAAGTCGATCTCATTCACGGCCTCGCATACAAACTGTGGTGGTACGTCCCCGTCATCTCTATGACGAAAGCGAAGGCCGAGTCGAAGACCATCCCGATCAAGATCGAGCTGGAGATGAACGCCCGGCTCATCAACGATTTCGGAAAGTTCGAGGGCAAATCCAAATGGGAGAACGACGAGTTCGTCACAAAGGGCGGACGGAAAGTCCAGTCATTCGGAATCGAGCAGAGCCTCCACTCGGCAGAGAATTCCGGCCATCGTCCAGACCATCTGATTCTCACCGACATCAGCGATCCCTGGCGTCCCGATTCAGCGAAGGTCGTCGAGGACAAAGTCAACGCGGTGAAGAAGGACATCCTGAAGAGCGTAAACAGTCCGCACTGGAACGCCATCATGCTCTGCAATTACTCCGTGAAGGGCGACGTGACGGACGAGCTCATGACCGGCGAGAACACCGGCCACTTCAACAAGGTCATCTGCCGCGCCCTGATCCCGAATGAGAAGAAGACCCCGGAGGATAAAGAGATCGCCCGTCAGTGTCGCCTCCGTGGCTATCCTGACTTCGAGAAGTCTGCCTGGGAGTACCGCTTCCCGACGATCAATCTCCTGAAGGACCGCAAAGACGACGAGGACACCTTCGACACTGAAATGATGATGCGCCCGAAGTCTCGGAAGGGCCAGATATTCCACGACGACTGGTTCAGATACCACCGGCGTCCCGAACTCGACCTGTCTAAGTATCCGGTCATCGTCACCGCCGTAGACCCGTCAGGCACGACCCCCGGCGACCCGAAGGCGGTCGTGACCGTCGCCATCGGCATAATCAAGATAGGCGAACAGGAGAGAATGCACATCCCCGTTCTGAAAGCCGATGCGCAACAGGCGGACATCGACTGGATGCTCGACACGTCCTACCGTCATGTGAAAGATTTCAAGTCCATGCAACTCGCCGTCGCGGACAACGCGTACAAGGATTTCGTGGACCGGGAATACAAGACCTACATGGTGAAGAAACACAAAGTACTTCCGTTCGTCCCGGAGACTCAGGTGGGAAACAAGGAAGGCCGGATCGCCACACTCGCTCCGGATGTCAAGAACGGTATCGTAACCTTTGACCTGGACGACCCCGATCAGAAGATGCTGATCCGGCAGCTCAAGGCCGAGCCGAATCCGGGATCCGTATCGGCCGGCGGGATCGGCGACGACCTGGCCGATACGCTCGAGCTCGCCGTCTCCAAAGCCAAGAGGCTTTTTGATCTCGTCGGAATCCAGCAGTACAAATCCGTCTCCAAGCGACAAGCCACATTCAAGAAAGGAGCATACTGATGATAGAACTTACCTACACTTTATCCGCTGGACTTGGAAGCGACGAGAAGTTCCTCCTTAACCCTCGTTTCGTCATCGGCGTGTATCCACACTCATCAGGCAATACCCGCGTGGATTCCGTCGAAGGTGACAAGGTAAAGGCCCACTTCTGTCAGGAATCCGTTCAACGAGTTTGGGACCTTATCGAAGATGCTATTGGGAGAGGGTTGACCCCGTGATCGCCTCACTCGGTGAAAAAATCGTTGACCAGATTAGGAGACACAAGCGATCCCTTCGGCTGCTGGAGGACTGGAAGGTTAGTTACCTCCCGCCCATGCGCGCGATGCGGGCGTGCATTTCAATATCGCCGGGCAAGCGCGAAGCGGTCATATTCGGCTTCGGTTTGGGTAACACGCCGCCCGATTATATCCTGCACGAACTTCTCCACTGTGCGATCAGAGAGTTGCTTTGGATGACCAGGAGGAAGTCGAAAGAACTACGGCGGGCTGAAGAAATCTTCGTTCAAGATATTTGCAATCTGTTCAGGATTGAAGCACTCCAGGATACAAGGAAACTCTTCATCCGCTTCGGCGGAATCCCCGAAGATGAGCGCAGTGGGATCTTTGATGGAGATAGAGGAAAAGTCGGACAGGAGGTCGGCGTGTCGGTCTACGAGGCGATCGAGAGCGAGAGAGGTATCCAAATTCTGATGCCGCAGCAAAACCTTGGCGCTTGCGCCACCCTGTGTGGTTGTATCGACCGTATGCCCGTGCTGGAAGTTATTGGCGATCTCGTTGGCTACGGCAGCGACGGCGAGCCGCTGCTCAGAAATATAAAAATCATTCGGCAACTAACGTGAGACAGGAAAGAGTTGTGCCCGCTTCTATCGACGACAAGATTATCTGGCATCGGTCGAAAGAATCGCCTGGGCCAGTGGCCAAAAGGGTCGAACCAAACGGACCGAAGTGCTTTGGATGAACTATGATCCCGCTGAGAAAGTTGAGGTTGGTCAATGATTATTTACATCAAAGGTCAGCGCAGAGTCAGGTTCAAACAGGTTTTAAAGGCCCTAGGAGTCGCACTCCTGGGCTTTTTCTACGACGTCAGAATATCCAAAAAGGGCCGAGTCTCTCTGAGACTCCGGGATAACCGAAGAGATTACCGGAACTACAATCACATCCGGAGGAAGATCCGGGGATAATTGAAATGTCCGAAGACAAACTGGTCGTAACGGCGAAGGACGCGAGGAAACTTCTCCCAAAAAGAATTGAGGCTCGCTGTGCTACAAATTGGAAATGAAGTGCTTGTGGCAGAATGTTGGGAAGACGAAAGCGGCGCATATCACGATGAATATGCAATGGTACAGGGTGTAACACCACTTAAACTCGGGTTTCTGGACGTATCAAAAGAAGTGGCGGACTTTCTCGAAACGTGTGAATTTACCGAAGAGAACTGTGAGGTCTTGGATCCATGCTGACCCGACAAGAAGGACAACAGCGGCCTCCATTATGATAAACGAATTATCGCATAACGGACGGCGGAACAAAGGAGGAGTTTTGTCCGATGAGAAAGTCTAACGCCAAAATTATTAAGCCCCACGTCTTGGTCCCGCTTGTTAGGCGTTCGGGCGCGATTCTGAAAGAAAACGCATATCCTGGCATGGTGGTTCGTATTTTCCGCGATCTGGCATTCCCTGGTATGATTAGACTAGGAAGAGATACGCAGAATTGGAGTGATGAGGTGATAATCAAGGTCGATTCTCATTTGATCGAGACGCGACAAATCGCGGCATGCCACGACGGACAAACGGTGAATGAGGAATTTTTGTTCAGCGGCTACAACTCGGTGGCGGCCTGGATCGAAGCAGAATATTATGAAATACAACCGCAACTTCATTTGGCGATCGCGCATGACGTCTAACGTGCCGCGCGAAAAACGGAGTGGCGAATTCCACTCCTGCAATTGACTTGCACTCAGGAAGGAACTGTTATGACACGATTTAAGAAGAGACTTTTTGACAAGATTCGCCATTACGTTTTTGGCGCTGTTAGACGCCGTTCGCGAAGCGAACGGGAGCTTTCGTCTGACAGCGACGGTTCGCGCGGCACGTTAGAACGACCGTTCATGAGCGAAGCGAGTTTGGGAATCGGTATGCGGTTGAATTTAACCCAACGCTCGGTAGTATGGCATAGAGGACTCATCTGCAAACTTTTACATATCCGACAGTGGGTTGACATCGGACAGCATACATACCTGATGGAATGTAAAAAGTGCGGGATACTTTGGCATTGAGGTACTGATTCCATCGCTTCGCGAATGGTCGCTCTAACGTGCCGACGAATCACGCCGTTTTAATGGAGCACAGCGTCGTGATTCGTATTGTTAGATGTCGTCGCGCTCCAGAAAGGAACCGACATGGCTTGTCCTAAGTGCAGATGTCAGGTGACATACTATTATTCGGAGGACTGGGACATGGACAATGGAGACAGCGGCATGGAGCGGTGCGCGAATTGCGGTTATATCTTCTACAATGAATACGCTGCCGAAGATACGGACGACTATGAAGATTTCTCGGAGACACAGCGCGATGACATCTAACGCGTCGGGCAACAAAGTAGTTGCCCTGCAATTAAGCCCTGCGTCTTTGTTGCCGTTGTTAGATGAAGGAATCATCGTAAAGAAAGGGCGCCATGAAAACGCGGCTGGAAGTAAGTAGAGAAAAAACTATTGAGATAAGAATTGGTGAACGTCACTTTGACAGCAAGAGAGTTCATTGGTTGGAAAGAGGTCGCTTCCGTACTGTCGGTAAGCGCGCAATCGTTATCGAAATACAAGACAGCAGACTTAAAGCAGCGGAGAGAGAGGCTTTTTCGGAATTCATGAAAGCGACGTTCAATAATGTTTTCTGGAAAAAAAGGACAGCGACTAGGCGCGCCCGACATAAATGAGATTATTTCATCTAACGTGCCGACGAATCACGCCGTTTTAATGGAGCACAGCGTCGTGATTCGTATTGTTAGATGTCGTCGCGCTCCAGAAAGGAACCGACATGGCTTGTCCTAAGTGCAGATGTCAGGTGACATACTATTATTCGGAGGACTGGGACATGGACAATGGAGACAGCGGCATGGAGCGGTGCGCGAATTGCGGTTATATCTTCTACAATGAATACGCTGCCGAAGATACGGACGACTATGAAGATTTCTCGGAGACACAGCGCGATGACATCTAACATGCGTAATCACGTAACACGCAAACCGTGCATAGGATAAAATGATCTGGAGCGCGATCGAAAATGCCGAGTGGAAACTCATGTATAAACTCTATGATGGCGTCTTGACGAGCTGGGAAGAACTGGGGCAATTGTTCTCGGAGGAGAAGAAAAATTGAAGTTCATCCTCACCCGCATCGCCGTCATCGCCATCTGTGCAGTCATCGTCGTGGTCATGCTTCCACGCTCATGCTCTCAGCTAGGGACGGATGACTCACGGATAACCCAGGTCTTCACCCCGAAGGATTCATCCTTTGCCCCCGTCGCCACGAAACAATACCGCCCGCCATCAACTCCGTTCGAAAAACAGAAGTCCCCGGTCAAACTCCCATCCGACATCACCGAATGCCAGGTGAGGGAAGCGGTCCGCATTATCGGCACTTCTCCGGATTCCACCATTGACACGACGGTCATTATTGTCTCACGGGACGACCATATCTACGCCTCAGGCGGCCGACGTTCGCTCAGAGTCGAGCAGTTCGAATATTTGCCCCCTCTCCTGGACTTCGGTTTCTTTCGCCAGATTGGGGTAACGGTCGCAGGCCTCCGCCTCCCTCTCTCCGTGTCACCCTGTCTTGCCGTCTCACTTCTTCAGATCGCCTGTCCCGGAACGCTCTCATCCGGGAACGGTCGCTTCCAGCTCCCGACCCTCCTTTTGGATCTCGATGGTGTCGGCATCGGTGCCGGCTATCACTTCTCCGACTTCTCGGCGGGCATTATGTACCATCATCCCTTCGAGGATGTGGACGGCAACACAACGTCAATCAGACTTTTCGTAACCTATAATTTCTGAGGAATATCATGGCCAATTCAAAACGTCCCCGTAACCACAGAGTAGGGTCGAAATACGTTTCGACTCCTCATTCCACCCGCCGAATCTCCGCTGCCTCTCCAAACGCACGCGGCAAAAAGGATGTTCCGCTCCTCCAGGAGATCGCTTCTGTCGGGATCCGCGACCGGTATTCATATTATCCGAGCTACGGGCTCACCCCCGAGCGGCTCGCCGGAATCTTCAGGGCTGCCGATGCCGGGGACGTCTTTTCTCAGTCCGAACTCTTCGAGGAAATGCTCGAGAGGGACATGAAACTCGCCGGGATGTTCGCTTCCCGTCGCACTGGCGTCACGAAATGTAACTACGACATCCTGATCGACTCGGAGGATATGGTTGATCTGAAGAAGGTCGATGAGGTCCAGGCTATGATCAATCGAATTGAGAACTTCGATTCAGCGAAAGGCGATATACTGGACGCCGTCCCGAAGTATTTCTCGGCGGTCGAGATATTCTGGAGCTATCGTAACGGGAAATACGAAATCGAAAGGTTGGAACGCCGTCACCAGAAGCAGTTCAGATATGGAACCGCAGATGGCCTCGGCGATCCGAACGATCTCCGCTTTGTCGTCTCACCGGAAAAGATCGAGATATTCAGGGGACTGGTGACTCCGGAGGATCTTGCCCACGCCTCGGTCGACGGGATCTCCCTACGGAAGTACCCGGCCATTCGAAAGCGTTTCATAATCTCTGCGTCAAAGAGTCGGTCCAGCGATCCGGCTCGCGGTGCTCTCCTCCGGACCTGCGGATTCGGCTGGCTGTTTAAGAACTTCGACGTGAAGTGGTGGGTCGAGTTCGCCGAGCAGCTCCTCGGCCTCCGGA
>JAHECO010000019.1 GCA_024641705.1 Candidatus Kryptoniota bacterium | reverse complement strand
GCAACGTCGTCGAGAGGGCTATGATATTCGCCGACAAGGAATACATTGACGGCAACGAGATTGCGCTGACGACAATTTCGCAGACGCCGGCAGGCGAAGACGGTCTCCACCTGGCGAAAGGACTGTCATTGGACCAGGTAGAAGGGGAATACCTCAAGAAGGTGCTCGAATGGAACAACTTCAACCTCGAAGAAACCGCAAAACAACTCGGCGTTACCCGCAAGACGCTGTGGGAAAAGCGGAAGAAGTACGGCCTTCTAAATTAATCCCCTGACCGCGGCAAGGAACTTCTCTTTTTCAACTCCCCAATTCAATTCTTCAGCTGCTTTTTCGCAATTCGTCGTAAGCTTTTTATAAAGTTGGGCATCTCCGGTAAACTCAAGGACTTTCCGGGCCGTTTCCTGCAGGTTCTCCGGATCTACGGCGGCCCCTATCTTATATTTGTCGACGATCCTTTCCATCTCAGGAAACTTCGGCACGATGACCGGCAGTCGTGCCGATATGAATTGGAAGAACTTGTTAGGAAGCGCCAGGTAGTGGCATAGGCCGGCATTTTCCATCAGGTAAATTCCCAGGTGAGCTTTCGAAAGTTCGGAAACGACTTCTTCATTTCTTACTCGCCCGTTGAAATGCACCCTCTTGTCGACCCCGAATGCCTTCGACAGCCCGGAGAGTTCTTCTCTGAGCATCCCGTCTCCGACAAAACGGAGTTCGTACCGCTCGGGAAGCAATGTCATCAGCTTTACGAGATTGTGCAATCCGCGACCGGGCTGCAATCCGCCTGAGAACGCGAGGACTATTTTGTCGAGAGACTTCGGAGGGATTTCCGCGTTGCTCTTCTCGGGCACGTTCATGACCACCGTAAAGGGAAGATGCCATTTCGGACCCAAGATGTCCGCGATGGACTGGTTGACCGTCAGGGCCGAATCTACGAACCTGATCGACCTTTTCTCGACGAAGTTCCAGAAGATAAAGCTGCTTCGTTTACGCTTGAGACTCGGAAGTTCTTCATAGAGTTCTTTGGAGTCGTAGATCAGCCTGACTCGGCTGGCCCGTCCTGAATGACGCCTCTTGTTGATGATCGCCGGCGGGAGAGCGAAGATGTCCCCGGCCATGACGACTCTTGCTGCCGTCTTGAGCGCTTCGGGTATCACGCGCTGATAGAACTGTGAGAAGAATCGCTTTCCCGTTTTGGCGGTGATCGGCACTCTGACGACTTCGCCGGTCCGCCCGGCCTCGCCGTCGCTGCTGATGCCTACGACCCGCGCTTTGTAGCCGGCCGCGGATAGAGACTTCTGGAATTTCGAGCTCCTTGTGTCGTACCGCGGGTCGGAAGAGACGATGATCAGTACGTCAAGTTCGAACGTGCCCCTGGGCATGTCAGAGCAGGAATGAGAGTGTAAAAGTCTGGCTGTTGCCGAAATCGAGCTTTACCGGGATATAGGAGTAGTCGAGCCTGAGGAATTCGTAATGGATACCGGCGCCGAAGGAAAGACCCGTGAGGTCGCTCCCGGAGGCGTATCCTGCCCGGATGCTGAGGAGGTTCTGGTAACTAAGATCGGCACCGACGCTCGGACTTATGCCGCCGGACTTATATGTCACCACGCCGGCAAACCCTGTGACCGCGAGGTTGTTGTCGACATGTTTTGTGTAACTCCCCCCGAGGCGAAGGAAGGCGGGTAGAACAATCCGTTGAGAGATCATCGCTGACGTCGATCCGAGATTGCCGAAGGCGATGCCGAGCCGGGCATTGTCGGCAACGGCATATTTCACTCCCGCGTTGAATGCGTACCCGCTCGATTCATAGATGAAGAGTTTTTCGTAGAGGTATATCGCGGAAACGCCGACATCCAATCTTCCGAACCTTCGCGCGGCACCGGCCGCAAATGCGAAATCTTTCGCGGAAAACGTTGCCTGAGGATCTCCGGGAACCGTCCTCACCTGGATATCGGGGACGCTGGACAGCAGGAGGCTTGTACCGTACGACATATTCCCGCTGCTGAACCGGGTGCCGAACATGTCGATAGTCGATCCGGCAATGTACGTCCGGTGTGTCAGCATGATGTCGAATCCGATGCCCGGCGGATTTTCTCCGAAGGCGAGTCCGGCCGGGTTTGTGAACACGGCCACGGGTTCGGATGTAAGCGCATCAGCGGATGCGGCGAGCGAGAGGTCGCGCGCGGAGTAACCTAGCCTCAGGATCTGAAAGCCGGCGCTCCCGGCTTGAGAGTATGCCTGCGAAGAGATCAGCAGCAGCGCTGCAAGGGCAAGGACCGTCGATTTCATGTTTTCAGAATCCGAACATTAGTGAAATTGTCTGTGTCCCGTACGGTGTGAACGGTTCCGACACGTAAGCGTAGTTTATCTCGGGTGTAAAATCAAGGAATCCGATTTTTGCCCCGAATCCAAACGATGGGGTGACCACGGTCCCGAGATGAAGCTGGTTAGAGGTAGAGATGCCCGCACGTATCACGAGTATCGCGAGCGGGGCGTATTCCACTCCTGCCCTGAAGCCGGAAAGGGAACTGGGTCCCGAATCGTATTCTGCCGAAAGGACCGAGTTTAATATCGGAAAGTCATACGATGCGCCGACTTTCAGTACGTGCGGGAATTTCGAGATGAAATTCGAACCGTCTGTGCCGTAAAGATTGGAAGAATCCCAATGGTACTGGACTCCAACATCGGTGACTACAACTCCGACGGAGAGAGCTCCGGTCACCTTGTAGAGGCCGCCAAAGTCGAAGCCCAACCCTGTCGCGGTCATTCCCGAGTAAAGGTTGTAGTAGTACATCTTGAGACTCAATCCCAGGGATAGCCCGGGTGTGAACTGGTTGGAGAAACTGAAGAAGGCGAGGTACTCGTTGGTCGAGAGGGTGGAGGTGTGGACGCCGTCGGCATCTCGGCCGTCGATGTTCGACACGTTCGCGTTTATCAACCCCACGGAGAAGCCCGCCGTCGGTTTCAATCCTTGTGTGTACGTGATAACGTTGAGCTGGCGGTCGAGCGAGAGAAGCGACACCGACCCTGACACGTCGCCGCCCTCCTGAAACGAGGCAAGCGCCGGGTTGTAGTAGGTATAAACGTTCCCCTCGGTCATTGCGGATATCGAGTTTCCAAGTGCCATCCCCTTCGCGTTGAGACCGATCCTCGAGAAACTGCCGGGATAACTCTGCGCGACTGCCGCTGAACAAACGAACAAACTTAGGATTATTGTCTTCATCTTATCACCAAAATTTTCCCCCAGACGGGTGATCCGTTGTCGATGACAACACTATAAAAGTAAACGCCGTTATCGACGATGCGGCCCGTGTCGTCTGTCCCGTTCCATGGGTCGTCGGTTTCGCCGGTAGGCCGGGGCGCATCCTGTATCAGAGTCCGGACGACATGCATGGAGAAATCGAAGATCCTTATCGTTACCGTACTCCCGGGCTTCTTGACGCTGTAATGAATTCTTCCCACATCGAGGTTGGGCGAAAATGGATTCGGGTAGAAGTATGTGGAATTGGCAGTACCGATCGGTGAAAATGTGCGCAGGACGCGCCAGTCGTTCTGGACGAATCCGGTCCCCGGATCGATCCCGATTGCGACACCGTCGGCAGATGCGGTCCACACTGTGTCGCCGGTTGCGTTGACCCCGTAAAATACCTGTGACAGTATCGACTGGCTGTTGGCCTGGTCGAAGATACTCGTGAGGATATCGGTTGTCTTGCCGAAATCCGCGGTGCGAAAGAGGCCGTCGTCTGAGGCGGCGTAGACGGTCTGCCCGCTGAAAGCGATGCTGTGGAAGAAGTGTCCGTCCATGATGTGGTGCCACGTAGCGCCGCCGTCTCCTGTGTAACTGAGGGCGGGGATTTCATTTGGATCATCGGCGTTGACTGTCGCACCCCATATGTTGTGGACGCTTCCATAGTCCTGTCCCGTGATCCACACGACGAAGTCGCCTGAAATCCCGTTATTGTTCTGATGGTTGTACTTGCGCCACGAGTAACCGTTGTCCGTTGTCTTGTCAATCCCGTCGGCTGTTCCCACGTAGAGTGCGCTGTCCCCGTCCGAATACAGCGAGAAGGCGCGCTGGTTGAGGTTTGACTCGCTCGTCAGTTTGCCCCCTTGGACGGATAACTCGAAGTCGTAGGTGCTGTCGGCGGTGATGTAGTCGAGATAATCGGGGGGGAGCACAACTCTTTCCCACGTCTTTCCAAGATCGTGGCTTCTCCTCAGTCCGCCGGCCCAGTTTGCGGTGTAGAGGTAGCCTTTGTGAAACACGAGGGAGAAGGTTATGTTCTGGATATCCACTGTTACGGCAAGGGCTTTTAAGACGTTGTGGCCGTACGTGACCGTTGTATCGTTTGTCGAATCTATGCTCTGAGGCTCGTAAGTCCAGGTCGTGCCGTTGTCGGTGGAGGCGTAGAGTCCCTGTCCGACCTGCAATGCTTCTCCTCCCTGGTAGTAACTCGTGGAAGCGGCAACAACGATCGTGTCGCCTTCTACGGCGACCGCGTTAGTGCCGGCTGTGGTCGGTCCGTTCGTCCCCCAATCCGTTTTGAACGTCGCTCCGCCATCGGTCGAGACGTTCAGCCCCTTGTTTGTTGCAAGATAGACGGCGCCATTCTTTATAAGTATCTGGCTTACCGAATTGCTCGAAGGGTATGCCTGTGCCTGAACGTCTCCAAGCTTGTACGTTCTCAGAGCGGTTTGTGCAAATGTGCTCGAGACGGCTACCACTAATGACAGAGAAAGTAGGATCTTCATTTGTAAACCCTGATAATATGTGAAACTGGATTGCTCACAGCCCCGCTCCTGTCCATCGCGTAAAACTTGAAAGTGTAGTCTCCTAGGGCGGGAGGAGTGGGAGCGATGAGAGGAGGCAGCTGGATTGTGAGCGTGTAGACGCCGTCGTTGGCTACGGAATCTCCGTCGGCCGGGCTGCCGCTTGCGCCTCCGTCGTCGTACATGAGGAACGGATTGCCCGACGAGGGATTACCGTTCGGCTTGAAGGTATCGAAGTAAACTTCTTTTATATCGTTCAACCCATCGGAGTCGCTCGCCGTGGCGTAAAGGCTGAAGAGTATTGCCTGTGTACTGTCTATCATTACCGAATCGGGGGCGGATACGCTGTCGAGCATCGGAGGGCGGTTCTTTGAGTTGAAGAGCTTGACGAGCGAGGAGACGGAATTTCCCGGAGCACCCACTCTGTTGTACGCCGTAAATTTGTAAGTGAGATCGCCGACGTAAACGCTCGGCGGCACGACCGTGATGCTTCCGCTCACCGTGCTGTCGGCGATTGAAGTGTAACTGTTAGTGGCAATGGCTGCCCCTGAATCGTTCTGCACGCTTACCTGCAAATAATCGAAATTCGCCGGATAGCTCATGACGACCTGGAAGCTGTCGCTCATGACAAGCTGGGAGGCAGGTTTGTTTATGTATTGCGCTATGTCGACGCTGTCGTTATTAAAGTAGGTAAGCTGAGGGTCAACCACCCTCGAGCTGTCGATTACGATGTTGTCGGCCTTCTGACATGCGCCCACAATCAGGCTGAGACACAGGAGGAGGAAGACTCTTTTCAAATTAGCCTCTATGAAATTGTGAAGGGGATTGGAGAGAAACAGACGACGAAGATGAGGATTGTGATCCAGCCGATGATCATCCTCTTTCTGTCGAGCGGAGTATCATCCATGACCGGCGGATGATCGAGCTTGATCAGGAAAAAGAGTATCGCGCACCAGAAGAGCCAGCCCGTCCAACCAAGCTCGGCGTTGATGCCGACCAGAGGAAGCAGCCCGAGCAATCCTATTGCGAGGATGATGAAAAAGAAAGCCCTCGCTATCCTTCTGTGCTTCTGCCCGAACATCGCGTAGATCATGTGTCCGCCGTCCAGCTGCCCGATGGGGAGGAGGTTCATTGCGGTCACGAAGAGCCCGAACCAACCGGTGCACAGGAGAGGGTAATGGTAGATTTCCGTCATCGGCGGCACAAACTCGGTGTGCGGGTTAGTGAAGATGACCTCGAGCAGCTTGAAAAGGATGGTATTGCCGAAGGCGAGGGGGAGCCCGTCTGACGCCGGGACGGCGTTCGTCGCAAAATCATAATTCGGGTGGATGTGCAACAGGTACTCTCGCGACGGCAGGTGCGTGAAACCGAATATGAGCACAGCGACGCTCACGATAAATCCGACGATAGGTCCCGACACTCCGATGTCGAATATCGCCTTCCGCGAGGGGACGGGTGTCTTCGTCCGTATTACCGCGCCGAGGGTGCCGAAATTCAGCATGCCCGGGATGAAAGGGAACGGGATGAAATAGGGAAGTGTCGCCTGCACTTTGTGTTTGATGGAATAAAAAAAGTGCTCGAATTCGTGAGAACCGAGAATGAGAAGCAGCGAAAGGCTGTATGTCAAACCACGTCCGAAGTTCAGCAGGTTCAGCGGATCTCTTCCGATCCACTGGACTCCTGCCATCGTCGTCGTAATGAGCGTTATGAGAAATAATCCGACATGGAGGGGAATCTTCATCTTCCTCCACGAGATCGAGAATGTCTCTATGTTTTCGAATCTTTGCCAGTATTCGGACACTTAATACTTTCGTCCTTTCCAGGTAATTGACTTCCCCAGGTAGACAGAAAACGGGAGAATCGCGACATAAATCAGATAATAAATCTCAAAACCGAGTATAAATTTCAAGTGACCAATCTTTCCATAGTACCTCAGCGTGGGAACAACGAACGCCGCATCGAGTATGATCTTCAACAGGAGGAAGACGGCAAACCATGCCGGAGCCAAGAAAGCCGAAACGATAATCGCCCAATGGAAGAGGAACCCCGGGGCCAGCGTGACGATCCCGAAGAGGCCTGTATCCTTTCCGCCGGTCGCCCAGCGCCGCCTTTGTTCGAAGACCGCTTTCAGCGTCTTCACGGGAAGCGTTTGGACCAGCGTCTCCCTGTCCATCGGGTAACTGTAACTCCACCTCCCGGATCCTGCTATCGACTTGAAGAGAGCGTAATCCTCCGTGACGCTGAACTTGATATTCCGGTACCCGCCGACGTCTTCGTATGCTCTCTTCCTGAAGACCAGGTTATTTCCGAGACAGGCTACAGGTTTGCCGACAGTCGCGGCACCGGCCCCCACGCTAAGCAGAAAATCCCAGTCCAGAGCCTGCACCCCGGCCACTTCGTTCCCCGTTTCCGAGATCAGAGTTACTCCGCCTACAATGCCGGTGTCATCTGAAAAGTACTTCAGTGTGCCGGACACCCACGTGGTCGGCACAGAGCAATCGGCGTCCGTAAGAAAGATATACTCGCCGTTGGCCGCGTCGATGCCCTGAGAAAGGGCGTTCGCCTTTCCGCGCATTTCGCTGCCTGAAACGGCGTCGACACGTTTTACAAATCCGTAGTTCGCGGAAAAACCGTCGATCACCGCCGCGGTCGAGTCTCCGGACTGGTCGTTTACGATAATTACTTCCAGGAGCTCCTGCGGGTAGTCGAGTTTCACGAGTGATTCGAGACAGGCAGGAAGGTCCTTCTCCTCGTCTTTCGCCGCCACGATCACCGAGACACGGGGACGAGCCACAGGCTCTTTCTTCATCGCGCTTCTTCTGCGTGACAACCGCGCCGCGTAAGCGTAGAATGCGAGTTCAATAGAGTAGAGCAGCCCGAAGATCGCGAGTAGGTGGACCAAGGTCACCTGGATTCAAGTTCCTGTGCTACGCGTGCCCTGGCGTTCTGCGCTGCCTGCAGAGACGGATCGACTTCCAGTGCCTTGTCGAGCCACGCCAGCGTTCGTCGGAGATGACGGTGCGAATATTCGTACTGAGCGCGCCCCAGGAACATGCGCGTGTAGAAACCCAGGATCTGGATCGTGTAATCGTTGTGTATCTTCTGCGAAGCCTCAAACCCCTTCAGGCCGGCCGGACTCAGGTTAACATAGTTGGTGTCGGTTATAAGCTCGAACAATAAACCGAACGGTACCTTGTTGAATCCGTAAAGATACCGATCCTCCATCTCCGGCCCGACGAAGACATCTCGACCGTCACGCAAGGCACCCGAGATAATTTCCCGGATGAAATCTGAATAGGTGCGTTCGATATTGTCGCCGTTGTAGGGAAGACCGTTCTCGAACAGCCTGAGATTTGCCCGGTATGCTCTGTACACCGGGTCGTCCGTGGGAAATAGAAATGCGTCGCGGCTGTGAACTTCGGCCGCATACCATGATCTCCTGAGTAGTTCCTTGTCGATTACCGTTATATCCGGGCGGATGCCGTCGACATGCTGGTAGTATATTGAGGCAGAAACGAAATCGTCCCATTGAAAGGACAACACGACGGAATTCCTCGGCAGGCTTGTCAGTATATCTCTGGTGTACATTTCCACGGAATAATCGTTGCTCTTGTCGACCTTTGACAAATTGGCAACCGCGGAGACTCCGGGAAATACTACCAGCAGTGCGGCTGCCATATACTTCCATGATTTTACGTCTGCAAACCGTTCAAGCACGTACCTGAATCCTACCGCCCCGAATAATGCAAGGGAAATATAGGAAAGGAGGAAGTAACTGGAAATGTCGTGGATGCTGTAATTCGCTGCATAGATCAGGTCGCCGATGATAAGCAGCAGCGTCCACCAGAAGAGGCGTCTGTGGAAGAACAAAGAGATTAAGACTCCTGCGATTACCGCGGCGAGCGAAATACTGAACTCACCATAGAGTGAGCCGAAGAAAGTCCCCAGCTGATGCTGGAAAACGTCGAACGAGCTGAACATCCACGTCCTGAATTGCCACCCTGTCACGTGCCTGACAAATCTCTGCAGGTTGTCCGGATCGCCCCAGTTCATTAGGGGATTCTGAGAGGCCCGGATCGGAAGGTACAGGTAGAGAAGCGATGCGAGCAGACCTCCGCAGGCGACATACATCAAAAGCTTCAGTTTGGTCTTGTCATTCCTGAAACGAACAAATAGGAGGAAGGCAAGTGCCGGGAGAGTCAGGATGGTCGTCATATGGTTTGTAAATCCGAGTCCGAGGACGAGGCCCGCAGCGAAGGCGTGGGATTTCCGGGGCTCCGCGTAGAACCTGAGCCAGACTAGCAGAATCAAGGCGAACAGGACCAGCTGGAGAGGATAGACTTCAACGGACGTGCTCTGGTCCCAGAAAGTACGCGAAAAAACCAGCGTCAGAACCGCAATGGCAGAACTCCAGCGGATGAAGCGTGCCATATCGGCTGGCGGCAGATGATGGGACTCTTTAGAGCTCTTTCTCCCCTTCGTCCCGCGCCCGGCCCGTCCGTCTGTGGATGTGAGGATAGACTGGGCGCTGAAGAACACCAGATAGAAAATGCCGGCCGCGACCGACGTGCAGAGGGCGGCGAAGAGGTTTGCCCTCATGGAGACTTCGGGGAGAATCGGGATATGCACGAACAGGTAACCGAGCAAAGTGAAGAGCGGGTATCCGGTCGGGTGAGCGATACCGAGCGTCCAGAGGTCGGTAGTGAGCTCACCCCCGTCGATATACGGGATGCTCCTGCACATCGTGTGGATGTAGACAAGGAGCGACAATGCGACGACGATGCCGGCTATTATGCGATCCTGGCGGTTCGGCTCAATGCCGGGCACGGGTTTGCCCTCCGGCTCTCCCCGCTGTCCGCGGTGACCGGCATCGCTCTTGCTCTGTTCCTTCAATATTACTTCCTGTTAAACCGCAGCTTCCGTTAGTTCTGCAATCACTTTCCTGAAGAGGGAACTCATCCGCCTCATCCTTGATTTCAGGCTGTCAAGGAACTCGTCCGCGTTCTTGAAGTCGAGATGCGCCGACAGTGAGGCGAGCTCTCGCTCATCGTGCGGGATCTTATGATTCGTCTTCGATAACGAGGCATAGATGGAAAACTCTATCATTCTGTAGAAAGCGTAGCTCTCTTTCACTTCTTCCGCAGTCTCATCAGGCAGCACATCCAGATTCTCAAGCCTGTCTATCAGCCCGGGTATTGTGTCCGGGAGGAAGGTGCGCAGCTTGTCCAGGTGTGCGATTACAAGTGCCTGCACGAGGAATTCGACCGCGAACATCCCGCCGTCTCCGGATTTCACATCGATCTCCTGAAAATAGCTCTTGCTCTGGATTACTTTGCCGTATAGCGACGATATCTCTTCGATAGCGGGACGGGTCAGTTTGAAGCCATCCAGCGTGTGCGTGATAGCTTCGGAGATCCTTTCCGAGGCGACGACGCTCCGGAAGCGCGTCATTGCCATGACTTCCCACACTGATAAGCGCTTTTCCAGGTACATTTCGTACTCCGACTCGGTCATCAGGAGAGGCGCGCTCTTTCCTTCCGGCCTCAGCTTTAAATCCACCGTGAAGACATGGTTCTCGTTGGCGTCGAGCATCTTCTTCTGGATTTCCGGGATCTTCTTCTCGAACGCCGGCTTACTCTGCTTGAGTTTATCGGGGAGAATGAAAACAACGTCGAGGTCGGAGGTGAACGCCATCTCGCGGGAGCCGAATTTGCCGCCCGCGATGATCACCGGTGGAGTCTTGGGGAAGACCTGCTCCACGGCATCGAGGAAGAACCGCTCCGCCACCATCGTCCATTTTGCCTGGGTCTCGGAAAGTGGAATATCCTCGAGGAGGTACAACATGCCGAGCTTAATCTCGTTGAACTCTTTCACGATCGAGAGGGGGAGATTCTCGGAAAAATAAGTATCGACGTCGAGGAGCCGCTCAGGTGATATCAGGAGGTCGAGGAGCAGTGGTTCAACGGTGAGATAGTCGACGAACCTCGTCGCCTTCGAACACGGGGTAAGAATCAGCTTCCTGAAATTCTCATCTGCGAGCGACTTATAGAATACCTCCAGGCTTTTTACGGCCGTGATGACCCGGGACAGGTTCTTCAGTGTCAGATCCTGGTCGACCGTTAATTTTATGTCCTCAAACAGTTCGGGTGCCACCTCGCGAAATGCTTTCGTCACGCCGGAGGGGAATTCGATATCACCCGCCCTCGTGACGCCGCGCGAGAGGAACTTCACGTTCCTGTAGCTTTCTTCCAACCTGGCAAGTCCGTAGTTCTCGAGAACGCGCCTGGTACGCTCGTCGTTGATCGATCCCTCAAGAAGCTGCTCGATCTCCGACCTCTCTATGGGCTGCTCTATCCTGAACACGCTGTTGAAAAGGTCGGATACGGAGTCGAAATAGCCGAACAGCTCGTTGCGAAATTTCCTTTCGTTTTTGTACCCGCATCGTTTCGAAAGGTTTCTGAATTCCACCGCGTCCGTAGGGAGGGTGTGGGTCTGCATGTTGCTGAAAAGCTGAAGGCGGTGCTCGACAAGCCTGAAGAACTTGTACGCGCTGGCGAGAACGGTGGTTTCCTGCTTGCTCAGGATCTTGTTCTTCCCGAGAAGCCGAATTGCGCGCAGGGTGTTGCCGGTTTGGATTTCCGGTTTGATGCCGCCGTTCAGGAGCTGGAGGGCCTGCACCGCGAACTCTATGTCCCTGATCCCGCCCCGCCGCAACTTGATGTTAAACTCGTTCGGGTTTGCGGTCTCGATCCTTACCTTCATCCGCGGGATCTCGTCGATGGGGTTCTCGAGCCACGTACGCGGATAGATGAAGGGGCGGATATGGTTGAGAAAAGTCCGACTCAGAGTCTCGTCACCGGCGACGTGTCTCGCCTTGATGAGCATCTGCCTCTCCCACAATTCTCCTCGCGACTCGTAGTAGGCGATCATCCCTTCAAGGCTCTGGGCGGCAGCGCTCGAGGAACCGTCCGGTCTCAGCCGCAGGTCGACCCTGTAGAGGTGTCCCTCGGCCGATTCCGCAGTCAGGTGTTTTATCAGCTCGCTTACGAATTGGTTTGCCTCCTCTGAAGCCTCGAGGTCTCCCTGTCCTTTTCCTTTCGCATAAAGAAAAATCAGGTCGATATCTGAGCTGTAGTTGAGCTCGTTACCTCCGAACTTTCCGAGGGCGATGCAAGAGATCGCGGCTTTTGCCGGACCGCGCTTCGATTTCACTTCCGCGGCTGCGATGGAGAAGAAGGCCTGCAGGATGGATTCGGCGAGCTGCGATATCTGGAGTGTCGTAGTCTCCAGGTTGTCCCTGCCGCAAATATCCCTCCCCCCGATCCTGAGTATTTCTCTTTTATAAATCCTGCGGACGAAATCGTTCTTATGCGGTGCCTCGCTGTAAACGCCGACCTGGTTCGTGAGTTCGGTCATCAGAGATTCCGGGCGGAGCTGGGATTCGATCCCGGAAGGGGAAAAGAGGAACCGGAAATAGGACGGGTGTCTAACGAGGATATCGGCAAGATATTGGCTCGTCGATATTATCCTGAGAAAATCGGCGAAAAGTTTTGCGTCTTTGGAGAGGTCGGAAAGGACGGATGCGGAGTTCGGGGTCGTCGCGAGAAACCGCTCAAAATTATTGAGGGTCATGAACTGATCCGGGAGCGCCGCCGTGGATTCTTCCAGCCTGTCGGTAAACTCCGCAGGGCTGATAGCCGCGCCGGAATTGATGATCAGTTCGAAGATTTTTTGAAGCAGGACGGAGATGTTTTCTTTAGTCGCGGCGTCCACGCTTGCTTCCGTTTGAGACTTTCCGGGTTAGGTATTCGAGCGCGACGGAGGCGAGGAGGGCGGATCCGTACATGAATGCAGCCTCGTCAACCGTGAACCTGGAGCTGTGTATGGATGCGGTCGCGCCGGATTTCTTGTTCGCCGCGCCAACCCACCAGAAGCTCCCCGGCACTTTCTGGAGATAATATGAGAAATCCTCCGCCCCCATCTGCGGCGGCACAACGACTGCCGCACCTCCGCCGAAAAGCGACGCGGCAGTCTTGCGGGCAAGCGAAGTCTCAGCTTCCGAATTGACCAACACTGGATACCCGTGGCTGACTTCTACTTTGCAGCGACCGCCGAGCCCGCCCACGCATTCGACCGCCGCCTTCTCTATCAGCTGGAGTGCCTTCTTCCGCCAAGCCTCGTTCATCGTCCTTAGAGTGCCTGAAAGTTTGACCGAGTCGGGAATTATGTTTGTCGCCGTTCCGCCGTGTATCGAGCCGATCGTCAGGACGGAGGGCTCGAGCGGATCCTTCATACGCGTGATGACCGCCTGAAGAGACGTGACGAGCTGCGCGCTGATGAATACCGGGTCGATCGCTTTGTGCGGCTTGGCGCCGTGTCCGCCTCGTCCCAGAACCGTTATATAAAACTCATCTGCCGACGCCATCAGCGGACCGGGACGAAACCCGAACTTTCCGACAGGCAGGTCGGTGGTAATGTGCTGGCCGAATATTGCATCGACTTTCGGTCCGCTGAGTGCGCCATCCTTTATCATGAAAGGCGCCCCGCCCGGATTCTTTTCCTCGCTCGGCTGGAAAATGAACTTCACCGTCCCGGGTAGCTCTCTTTTCAGCGTACACAAGATCCTGGCGGCTCCAAGGAGCATCGCCATGTGCGAGTCGTGTCCGCAGGCATGCATGACACCTTTGTTGCGGCTGGAGAAACTTACCCCGCTCTCTTCGGTTATGGGGAGCGCGTCCATGTCGGCTCTCAACCCGACAACGCCCGCCTTGCCGTTGCCGTTTAGCATTCCGACCAGGCCGGTTTTCCCGATCCCGCGCCGCACCTTTATCCCGAGTTTGTCAAGTTCTGAGGCGATGAACCTTCCGGTCTCCACCTCCTCGAATGCCAGCTCAGGATGTTGGTGAAGCCGCCTTCTAATTTTTATAATATCGGGGAGGATTTTCCTTGAAAGTGAAAGGATTCGGTCTGTCATTGATTAAAAATATTTCCTGCATGCCTTAAATTCAATTGCAACGGCGATTTAAAGTTGACGCGGCCTTACTGCCAAAAGGGGCCCGGACTTGAACTCGAATATGAGTAAACTTAAATTGGTGCAGGATGACGGTACCTAACCAACTGACTGTTTTGAGAATCATTCTGACGCCGATATTCGTCGCATTGTTCGTCAGCGGTAACATTATTCTCAAGCAGCTGTCCGTGATAGTGTTCGCGGTTGCGGCACTGACGGACTGGTATGACGGCTGGGTGGCGAGGAAATTCGGGAAGGTGACAAGATGGGGGATATTCCTCGATCCTTTTGCCGACAAAGTCCTGACCTCGGCCGCCTTCATCGCGTTCGCCTGGCTCGGGTTTGTCGACTGGTGGATGGTGTGGGTGATCGTCGTCAGGGATATCTCTATCACGCTGCTCCGCTCTTTCTGCGAATTGCGCGGCCAGACCCTGCGGACAAACTACACCGCGAAGGTGAAGACTTTCTCTCAGATGATTTTCATCTACGCAGTACTGCTGGCAGTAGTTCTGAAGACCAGCATCCCGCAACTTCTGCCTGTGTTCAACTTCGTCCTGAATGCGGACGTGCTGTATTACTCCATGCTGTTTGTTACCGTGCTGACTCTCGGTACAGGTGTACAGTACCTGGTCGAGAATTACAAGATGATCTATTCCTCCTTTCGGGCGTTAAGTGGAAGAACGCAATCAGAGTGAACCTCCATCCGGGAGCGATGCCGAGCTGAAGGCCGGCAGCGCGAACGTCCTCCGCCCGGCTAACTTCATCGATAAACTGATATCGACCGGCCTTGGAACGGGACTGTCGCCGGTAGCACCCGGCACGGTGGGTTCTTTGTTGGGTCTCATCATCTATTTCGCGCCGGGGTTTGAGAGGGCATACTTCATCATCCCCGCCATACTCGTCTTCTTCGTATGGGGGACTTCTGCCGCTTCCAGGATGGAAGTGAGCTACGGCCACGATCCTTCGAGAGTGGTGATAGATGAAATCGTGGCGATGTGGATATCCCTGCTGTTTCTTCCGAAGCGCCTGTTACTTGCCGTCATGGCATTTCTGATTTTCAGGATACTCGATGTTTTCAAGCCGTTCCCGGCAGGTTACTTCGACAGGCACAACGGTGGCTTATCCATCATGATGGACGACTTGGTGTGTGGCGTATATACGAACATACTCCTGCAACTCTATCTTTATTTCGGAAGGTAGCTGTTCCTCGTCGGTTCCTTCGGTCTGAAATTTTCTCGGAGTCTCATGCAAACCTATGTTTTTTATCGAACATCTCCAGGGATATTTACGAACAGTACCAACCTGCGCCTGTGTCAGGATTCGAGGAACGCGAAGACGCAGCGGAATCATTTCTGAAATGGAGATGCGGGTCACACGAACAAACGGATGAATTGAGATGAAGACAGCAGCTATTTTGACGATCGGCGATGAGATACTCATTGGACAGGTAACCAACACGAACGCGGCATTCATAGGACAGAAGCTGTCGGAGGTGGGGATAGAGGTGGTCCGCACACTGGTTGTCGGCGACAATGAAGCCGAGATAATGCACGCCTTCAGGGAGTACGAAAAGGAGTTCGACGTGGTGTTGGTCACCGGCGGACTCGGACCGACGCACGACGATATTACGAAGAAGGTCGTTGCGGATTTCTTCAACGTCCGACTCGTGACGGATGATTCGGTCCTGGCAAATGTGAGGGACCGCCTCTCTAAACGGAACATCGCCGTGAGGAAAGTGAACGAGGATCAGGCGCTGGTGCCTGAGGGCTGCACCGTGTTGATGAACCATTGGGGGACGGCCCCCGGGATGTTGTTCGAAAGAGAGGAGGGATTCTTCGCCGTTATGCCCGGAGTTCCCCACGAGATGCAGAATATAATGACCGAGTACATAGTCCCCCGGCTGAAGCAAAAGGGTGCCGGGCAGGTCATCAAGCACCGGGTATTGAAGACGACTGGGATCGCGGAATCGAGTCTGTTCGAACTTCTGGGAGATATGGACAGTATTCTGGGCGGGAAGGCCAAACTGGCATTTCTCCCAAGTCAGTTCGGAGTCAGACTGAGAATCACCGTGAAGGCCGGGACGGAAACTGAGGCTGACTCCGTTATCGCGGATGTGGAGTCGAAAATCCGGAGCAGGGCAGAGAAGTACATTTATTCCGGAGGCGAAGTAGACATCGAAGAGACTGTCGGCCGGCTCTTGAAGCAAAAGAACCTCACCATCGCCGTCGCCGAAAGCTGCACTGGCGGACTCATATCGCATCGGCTGACGAACGTCTCCGGCAGCTCCGCTTATTATAACCGCGGCGTAGTCAGCTACAGCAACGAAGCCAAGATGGAATTGCTCGGTGTGCCTGCCGACCTTCTCGATCATTTCGGTGCCGTCAGCGAAGAGGTGGCTCGCTCGATGGCTGAAGGGATCAGGAGAATCTCGAAAACGGACATCGGCGTTGCCGTAACCGGCATCGCTGGTCCGACGGGCGGGACACCTGAGAAGCCGGTGGGATTGGTGTTCATCGCCCTGTCAGATTCCGGGGGCACAATAGTCCGGAAGCATATTTTCCCGGATGAGAGACTGCGTTTCAAGGATCGTACGTCGCAGGCGGCTTTGGAACTTGTGAGAAGAAGAGTCCTTGGCCTGGCGTGAAGTGAGATGAGAATCTTCTTCGGAGCGACGCTTCCGGACGCCACGAAGCGCGAGATAACGGAGATCCAGGAGACACTCCGCCCGAATATACCCACCGCCCGGTTTGAGGGAGTGGACAAGCTTCATATTACGCTGCAGTTTATCGGCGACTTCAGCGAACGTGAGCTCGATCGACTCTTCGCGTCCGCTGTGGAGCAACTCGGGCACTGCACGCACAAATCACCCGCCACCGATATTACCGGCATCAGCTATTTTCCAGACGAAAGGGTGAGGCGGGGGATATGGCTCGACTGCAGAGACGACGGGTCGCTCGCTACCTTTGCCAACGCATTGAAGACTGCCTCCTGGGAGTTCGGAATTGTCCCTGAGTCGCGCGCATTCAAGCCTCACATTACCATAGCAAGGTTGAGGGAAGCCGTTGACAAACAAAGGAGAACGTATGGCGTTTACGGACGTCCGGGGCGCGCCGAATCGCGTTCCACCGCAGACTTGCAGAAGTTGGTAGGTGAAAGTAAATTATCGGTCGAACGATTCTTCCCCACAAGCGTTGCACTGTTCGAAAGTACTTTGAAGCCGTCGGGCTCGCAATATAGAATTTTACAGGAGTATTCATTAGAATAGGTCGGAGAGTTGATTCTCCGAAGGGGTCATGGAGACCGGAAAGGATTTATGAAGATGGCAGAGGAAAAAGAGGCTAAGCTTAAGGCGCTTGACATCGCGCTAAACCAGATCGAACGCGATTACGGCAAGGGAGCTGTGATGAAATTGGGCGAGGGTCCCATCGCGAAGATCGATGCAATTTCAACCGGATCAATTTCACTCGACTGGGCACTTGGCATAGGAGGCATACCGCGGGGGAGGATTACCGAGATTTTTGGACCGGAGAGTTCGGGCAAGACGACTCTTTGCCTGAGCGTGATAGCCGAAGCTCAGAGGCAGGGCGGTATTGCCGCTTTCATAGATGCCGAACATGCGCTTGATATGAATTACGCGAAGAGGATCGGGGTCGACACGAACAATCTTCTACTGTCACAGCCGGAATTCGGCGAGCAGGCACTCGACATAGTCGAAACACTCGTCCGCAGCGGAGCCATCGACGTTGTCGTGATAGACTCCGTCGCAGCCCTTACTCCGCGCGCGGAAATCGAAGGTGAGATGGGCGACGCGCAGATGGGCGCGCAGGCCCGTCTGATGTCCCAGGCGCTCAGAAAACTCACTGCGGCAATCAACAAGAGCAACACTTCGGTGATCTTCACTAACCAGCTGCGGAGCAAGATCGGAGTAGTGTACGGAAATCCCGAGACCACTACGGGAGGAAACGCCCTGAAGTTTTACGCGGCGCTGCGCCTCGACATACGTAAGCGCGACCACATTAAAGAAGGACAGGAAGTCATCGGCAACAGAGTCCGCGTGAAGGTCGTGAAGAACAAGGTCGCACCACCGTTCAAAGAGGTAGAGTTCGATATCGCGTACAACGAAGGTATTTCCCGCATCGGAGATCTTCTCGATGTCGGGGTGGATCAGAACGTCGTGCAGAAAAGCGGTACCTGGTTCTCCTACAAGAGCGAGCGGCTCGGACAGGGAAGAGAGGCCGCGAAGAAATACTTCCAGGAGAATCCTGCTGCACTGAAAGACCTCGAAGGTGAGATCAGATCAAAGCTCGGATTGAGCCCTTCGAAGAACGGCGGCAATGGGAGCGCCCCCGCACAAGAGAAAGCGGAAAAGACGAAGGAAACCAGGAAACAGAAAGAGTAGGCGCTCCGGACGCCGGCTGAGCCATGCGGATCCTGTCGATTGAAAAGGCCCGTAGAGGCGGGAAGTTCACGGTTTCATTTGACGACGGGACGGAACTTGCCCTCAGCCGCGAGGTGATCATAGACTTCGGCCTCCGCCGGAACGACGAGATGACTGAGGAGGCGGTCGCGCATCTGAAAGATGCACAACTCTTCCGCGATGCATATTTTGCCGCGGGACGTCTTCTCAACTATAGGTTGAGGACCAGGAGTGAGCTGGACCAGAGGCTGCGCAAGAAAGGTTATCCTCAAGAGATCGTGGAAAGAGTGATCGGCAAATTGACCCGGGTCGGATTGATCGATGATTCGCGGTTCGCGGAAGCATTTGTTGCGACGAAGATTGCCTCCAAGCCCGTCGGCCGAAGGGAGTTGGAAAGAGGCCTGCGGGAGAAGGGTGTTGGGAAGGAGGCGGCCGAGAAGGCCGTCTCGGCGGTGCGGGATGATGACACACAGCTCAAGCTCGCACTCGCCGCCGCTGAGACGAAGCTGAGGACGCTGAGGCGATTCGATCCCGCCAAACGACGCGACAAGCTGACGGCATTCCTGGCAAGACGAGGATTCGATTGGGATATCATCAGAAGGGTAACGCGAAAGATTTTCAAAGGTGACGCAGATGCGATCGATCTTTAAGAAGAACAGTTTCAAGGTTTTTCTCCTGGTCTCGTTCATGCTCCTGGTGCTCTGGTTCCTGTCTCTTCTGGGAGGTGTGTTCGTTCTCCTGATCTTATCCACCCTGCTCACGTTTCTCCTCTCTCCCGTGGTGGAGTCCCTTGAAGTCAAGGGGATAAGAAGGGCATACGGGATTCTTATTGTTTACGTCTTCATAGCAATATTGATATTCGGGCTCCTGCGGACTTTGCTCCCTCCTTTAATAGATCAGGTGTCCAGCCTCGAACAGGCAGTGAGATCTCCGAACTTTGGTAGGCAGATTGAGAATGTCCAGGCCGGGCTGCAGAGCAAACTGCCGTTCATCGACTTCGGTGATATATCGAGCAAGATAAGCCAGGTCCTCGTTCAATTGGCAAGCAAATGGCTGGAGATTCTGACCAGCGCCGGGTCCGCGCTGTTGGTGCTGGTTATCGTCCCCTTTGTAACATTCTTTCTGCTCAAAGACGGCGACGCGTTCGTAAGAGGTTTCGTGACTCTTATACCGAACAGATACTTCGAAATGACTTTGAATGTGATCTACAAGATCGGAGTACAGCTGGGGCGTTACATACGCGCATGGTTGACCGAAGCGGCGATTGTGGGGGCGCTCTCAATCATAGGCCTGGCGATAATGGGGGTCAAGTATGCGGTCATAATCGGGACCGTAGCCGGGATCGCCAATCTCATCCCGTATCTTGGACCGGTAGTCGGGGCTTTGCCGGCTATCGTCGTCTCGTTCGTGCAGACCGGGGACTTTCACATGTTGGTCCCGATCGTAATCCTCTTCGTGTCGATCAGGTTGATAGACGATATAATAGTCGTGCCGGCCGTCTACTCCCGCGGTGCGTCGATGCATCCGCTGACAGTCGTTCTGCTGATACTTGTAGCTGCCGAGATGAAGGGGGTGCTTGGAATGGTGCTGGCAGTGCCGCTATATACCGTCTTCAGGGTTGTAGCTAAAGAGACTTACTGGGGGCTCGAGTCTTACGGGATCACCAAGATAGATGCGGGAAAAGGAACTGTAAATACCGGTTGAATAACTTTGGCTGGGGAAGCCGGATGAGTTATCAACCGGGAATTTACTAAGCAGCTTTTCTGACGCGGCCCTGTTTTATGCAGGATGCGCAGACCTTCGCGCGCTTTACCTTGCCGTCAATGACTACCCGGACGCTCTGCAGGTTCGGATTCCATCTCCGGTTGGTAATATTGTGCGCGTGACTGACATTGTGTCCGTATATCGGCTTCTTGCCGCAGACCTCACAAACTTTTGCCATCTAATTCTCCGAAATTTTGTACAATTTAACGCCTCTGCGTCAATTTTCCAAAGATCGATCAGGTGTGGACCGCCCCGTATGCGCGGCATTTCCACGTCGGTGATCCGGTTACGCGCTCTTCTGACCGGCCTCACCGATCAAATTTCTGTGTTGAAACTCCACGCCTGCATTGATATATTTTTCATCACATGCGAAGAGCAGAATTCCGTGAACCCACACAAACGTCAGGCAGGCTGGCAAGCTTAAAGTTTTGAGTACACCTAGAATAAAGACCATACTTGTTACCGGCGGGGCCGGCTTCATCGGCGGCAATTTCATTCGAATGTTTCTCGACAGACACCGGGATGTCGAAGTTGTCAACCTGGACAAGCTTACCTACGCGGGAAATCTGGAGAGTCTGAGAGATGTCGAGAAGAATTCGCTCTACCATTTCTACCGCGGCGATATCGCAGATGAAGCTTTTGTCCGAAGGCTCTTCAACGAGTGGCATTTCGACGCCGTGGTAAATTTTGCCGCCGAGTCCCACGTCGACAGGAGCATCCTCGGTCCCTCCGCGTTCATAGATACGAACGTTCGCGGGACAATGGCTCTCCTGGAAGTCTCGAGGGAGTTCGGGGTAGAGAGGTTCCTTCAGGTTTCTACCGACGAAGTCTATGGCTCGCTCGGGCCGACCGGCAAGTTCACCGAGTCGACGCATATTTCTCCGAATAGCCCCTACTCGGCGAGCAAAGCGTCCGCAGACATGCTTGCGCGGGCATGGTGGAAAACCTTCGGAGTACCCACTCTCGTGACGCGCTGCTCCAACAACTATGGCCCGTTTCAGTTTCCCGAGAAATTCATCCCTCTGATGATCGCGAACGCCCTCCGGGATAAGAAATTGCCCATCTACGGCGACGGGATGAACGTTCGCGACTGGATATATGTGGAAGACCACTGTGATGCCGTGGATGTCGTGCTTTACAAGGGCAAGGTCGGGGAGATCTACAACATCGGCGGCGGCAACGAGGTGGCGAACATAGAAATGGCCAGACTCATCTTGTCGAAGCTGGACAAACCGGAATCCCTGCTCGAGTTTGTGAAAGACCGGCCTGGCCACGACAGGCGCTATGCCATGGACTCTTCCAGGATCGAAACCGAACTTGGCTGGAAAGCAACAAGGTCGTTCAAGGAAGGGATAGACCTGACGATAAACTGGTATCTCAAGAACCAGGATTGGTGGCAAAGAATAATTTCGGGCGAATATCAGGATTACTACAAACTTCAATATGAGGAAAGATGAACAGCATTCTAGAAACAATCGGGGCTGCAATAGAAGGAAGGAAACTCAAAATAGGCGTGGTTGGTCTCGGCTACGTCGGGCTGCCCCTTGCGGTTGAGTTCGCGTCGAGGGGATTCGAAACGCTTGGCGTAGATCTGGACACAAAGAAGGTCGATAGTCTGAAGAGGGGAAAAAACTATATCGACGATGTGACACCCGAAGATTTTCAAGCCGTTACGAAATCCGGGAAGCTGACGGCCGAAAATAACTATGAATCGATCGGCACCTGCGACGCGATCTTCATCTGCGTTCCCACGCCGTTCACTCCGAATAAGGAACCCGACATTTCTTACATCGTCGAGTCGACAAAGGAGATAGCCAAACAGCTCAGGAAGAATCAGATCATAGTCCTCAGGAGCACGACGTTCCCGAACACGACACAGGGTTACGTGCAGCCTATTCTCGAAAAAACAGGGTTTGTCGCCGGGAAGGATTTCTTCCTCGCGTTTTCACCCGAGCGCATAGATCCGGGAAACAAAAAGTTCAAGACGAGCAACATCCCTACTGTCGTCGGAGGCGTCAACGGGCTAAGCACTGAGCTGGCGGCATTAGTTGTGGGACAAAGCGTCGAGCATGTAGTCAAAGTCTCCAATCCGAAAGTGGCGGAGATGGAGAAGCTCCTCGAGAATATTTTCAGGAGTGTGAATATCGCGCTGGTCAATGAGCTGGCACAGTTCTGCGACAGGATGGGCGGGATAAACATCTGGGAGGTGGTGGACGCAGCCGGCACGAAGCCTTTCGGGTTCATGCCGTTCTATCCCGGGCCCGGCATCGGCGGTCATTGTATTCTCATCGATCCGTATTATCTCGAGTGGCTCGCGAAGGCGTACGACTTCCAGACAAACTTCATCTCGTTGGCTGCCGAAGTGAACGAAAACATGCCCTTCTACGTGCGGAACATGGTACAGCGTGAACTGAGCTTCAAACCCGTGAGCTTCAGGAAGGCCAAGATCCTGATACTCGGGGTGGCGTTCAAGAAGGATGTCGACGACACCCGGCATTCTCCCGCACTGAAGGTGATGGAGCTGCTGCTGCAGGACGGAGCCACGAATATTTTCTACAACGACCCTTATGTACCCACGGCCCACGTGGACGGCAAAGATTTCGAGTCCGTCAAATTGACGCCAAGGCTGGTGAAATCGATGGACTGCGTCCTCATCACCACCGACCATTCTTTATACGACTACGACTCGATAGTGAAGAATGCGAAGTGCGTCATTGACGCCCGGAACGCCACGAAGAACGTGAAGAAGGGGAGGGAGAAAATAGTGCTGCTGGGAGACGGAAAGTGACCCGCAGGCTCAAGTTCATCAGCGTCGTAGGGGCACGCCCCAACTTTATGAAAGTCGCCCCCTTGCACAGAGCGTTCTCCAGGATCGACTCGCTTGAGCATTTGATAGTCCACACCGGGCAGCATTACGACGCCAACATGTCCAAAGTATTCTTCGAGGACCTGGAGCTTCCGAGGCCGGACGTCTACCTCGGCGTGGGTTCGGGTTCGCACGCGGAGCAGACGGCGAAAGTGATGGTCGAGTTCGAGAAGGTATTGTTGAAAGAGAAGCCCGACCTGGTTATCGTCGTGGGTGACGTAAACTCCACCGTGGCCTGCAGCCTTGCGGCGGCGAAACTCCTGATCCCGGTCGCTCATGTGGAGGCGGGCCTGCGCAGTTTCGACAGGACAATGCCTGAGGAGCTTAACAGGATGGTGACGGACGTTCTCAGCGATTACCTCTTCGTCACGGAGGAAAGCGGCGTCGTTAACCTGAAACATGAGGGGATAGACGACAGCAAAGTCTTTCTAGTCGGCGATGTCATGATCGATTCGCTGACGATCTATCGAGAGAAGGCCAGACGTTCCCGGATCAAGGAGGCGCTGAATGTGAAAGGCCAGGGATATACGCTGGTTACGCTTCACCGCCCGGCGAATGTCGACGACAAGGAGAACCTTACGAGGATCATGAGAACATTCAAAGGAATCGAGAAGCTCGGCAAGATAATCTTCCCGATTCATCCACGGACGAGAAGGCGCATCGAGGAGTACGGTCTTACGGACGAATTCGGTTCGTTGAAGGGCCTTGTGCTATCTGATCCCCTGGGTTACCTGGATTTTCTGAACCTGATGATGGATGCGAAGATCGTTCTGACCGACTCGGGCGGGATCCAGGAGGAGACGACTTTCCTCAACGTTCCGTGCATAACGATGAGGGAAAACACCGAACGTCCCGCGACGATAGCGATTGGGACGAACGTACTTGCGGGACTCGATGTGGAGAGAGTCGTCGCCCTTACGAAAGAATGCCATGAGGGGAAATGGAAGGTCAGTTCGGTCCCGGAACTTTGGGACGGAAAGGCGGCCGAGAGGATCGCGGACATCCTGTTGGAATCATCCGAAGCCGTGCCGGCCGTAGGAGGCAATAAAAACAGTGAGGAGTCTGATAAGTGAACGGTAAAGAAGAGAAGAGATCTGCATCCTGGGAGTTTTTCGAGCTTTGTTACGCCTGGAGGAAGTTTATCCTGATCGTCACGGCCGTTTTTGTCGTGCTGGGTATAGTCCTGGCGCTTGTTCTGCCGAAGGAGTATCAGGGAGTTGCCTCGGTATTGCCGTCCCAGAAGAGCGCCATGCTGAGCATGTTGGGGGGCGGGGCCGGCTCGGCGGTCTCCAGCCTGGCGAAGCAGTTTGCGCCTCTGGTCGGAGGAAGTGAAACACAGATAGGCTCGGGTTTCAGTTACCTCGCGATCCTGAACAGCCGTGATGCGATGGTTAAGGTAGTCAGGAAGTTTAACCTTATGAAGGTCTACTCCATCGGCGACTCCTCTATGGACAAGACGGTGAAGAAACTGCGTGACAATACCGATTTCGAAATTGACAAATTTGGCGCGGTAGTTGTGAAAGTCCTGGATGAGAGTCCGGTTCGCGCTGCTGCGATGGCTAATTACTTCGTATCCGTCCTAAATGAGATTAACGGAAACCTCTCTTCGGAAGACGCAAGAAACCTCAGGATGGTAATCGAGGCTCGCTATTCGAAAAACCTTGCCGACCTCGAAAGCGCAGAAGACAGCATGAAGGTTTTCCAGCAAAGGTACGGGCTCTTTTCATTGCCCGATCAGGCGAAGGCATCGGTTCTGGCCGGGGCTGATTTGGAGTCACAGTTAATCCTTGCCCAGGTGAAACTTTCTGCGCTTCAGAAGCAGTTCAGTGCAGAATCTCCGGAGGTCGTGACCCTCACGCAGCAAATCGAGGCCCTGAAACAAAAGATTGCCGACATGAGAACAGGGAAGGATATGGTCGGAGGCGACAATTCCGGAGTGCTGCTTCCATTCAAAGAGATGCCGAGCAGGGCGATGCGCTATGTCGATCTCTACAGGGAAGTGGAGATTCAGTCGAAGCTTCTGGAGCTGATTTACCCGTTGTACGAACAGGCAAAACTTGAAGAAGCGCGCGAGACTCCGACGGTGTTGGTCCTTGACCGTGCTGCTCCGCCGGAGAAGAAGGTGAGGCCGATGCGGGCCCTGATAGTGCTATCGGCCATGGTACTGGGGTTCGTATTGTCTGCAGTCTTTATACTTTTCCTCGTGGGCGGAATGAAGAAGGATCATGCCGCCGAATCACTCCAAAAGAAGTATCATGAATTCGCAATTAAGTGGATCGGAAAGTTGAACCCCGGTTTCCTTCAGTCAAATGATTTGAAGGTCTGATATTTTACGATGGTTCACCTGAATATCGTCACGCTAGCTCTCGCAGGAGTCCTGGGGCTGCTTCTCCTGTGGTTTGCAGTCAAATCGACTGAAGCCTGGCTCATCGTGGCGATCCTTTCACACCTGATTCTATTCCTGCATAAACGTGGTGCGGATACCACGGTCTATCAGGCGGTCGCGTACTCACTGTTGTTCTTCCCGGGATTGTTCTGGTGGTTCGCGAAGCAGATTGTCTCATCGAAAAAAATCATAGACAATTTGGCCGAGCTGGCGATGATTGCATTTCTTGTACTCGCCTTGCTCAGTGTCGGTTGGGCTTCATTCTACGGCTTTTCCTCCGTGAAAGGCATCAGGGAATTTGCCCTCTTCATTCCTTACTTGATGTACTTCCCCCTCAGGGACTATGTGGCCGAAAACGATGAGAAGAACATTGTCGTCGCGCTCCTGGCCGTCTGCATGTCTGTTGCCGTCTTCGACATTGTCCAGTACAGGCTGTCGATGGCCATAGCTCACTATTTCTGGCAGATCATAGGGAAGCGCGAAAACCTGGGCGAGCCTCTGATGATGACTTCAATTATCATCATGTTCGGATTCGTAGCGGCGAAGAAATATAATCTTACCCTCATCGTAACGCTCATCGCGATCAGCTCTATTGCGCTGGTGCTCACATTTTCGAGAGGATATTGGGGGGCTACGGCCATCGGCTTGATCTTGCTCGTCTTCATCCTGAAGGGAGTGCCACGCAGGCGAGTCGTGAACCTCGGGATGGTTAGCCTGATTACGGTCGCGGTCGTCGCGGCCATTGTGTTTCCGAGGGTATTTGTAGACTTGATTGAAGGGCTGGGCGCTAGGATAGCCGCTCTGGGGGGCAATGATCTTTCCCTGCAGAGCCGTCTGGCCGAGTCAGCGGTTGTCCTGAAGAGTTCGGTTCTCAGCCCCGTGATAGGATACGGCATGGGAGCGGAGTTTTCATTCTTCAATCCCATTACGTATGAGACTTTGACCACATGGTATGTCCATAATGGCAACTTGTTCCTGCTTTTCAAATTCGGGCTCGTTGGAGTTGTGCTGTATCTATATTTCTATTTTCACATGCTCAGAAAGACTTTTGTGACAGCCAGAAAGCAGGATGATGAAACAGCTAAGATTTTACTGTTGTCGTTTGCATCTATCATGTGTGCGATGCTGATTGTGAACTTCACGTCCCCGCAATATTACGACAGGGTAGCTATCTTGATACTGACGGTCATGTGGGGAATTTCGTCGGGCACAGCAAAACGGAGTGAGGGTTCGCCGCAAAGAGCGGAGATGTCGAGCTTCTCATGACGCTTCAAGCTGCAGCGTTCATGAATTACGGAAAAATTGTCCCCAATCACGAGAGTATCTTGAAAACCAAATGTGAACGACAAGATTGATTTGAAATCCCGCCTTCGTTCTATTGTATCGATTTTCTCCTCAGAGGGAAGAGGTGGAGAAATAAAGAAGCAAACCATCCTCAGCAACATCACCTGGCTTGTCGCCGGAAATATCATAGTTAAACCGTTATGGTTTGTTCTGATACTATTGACGGCGCGAATCCTTGGCGCGGCAGGATTTGGTGAATTCATGTTAGCGATTTCCTTCGTCTCGGTCGCTTCAGTGATTTTTGAAGGTGGCGTGGACACGCTGACCGTTCGGGAATTATCGACAAGGACCGGTGAATACAGGAGTTTTCTATCGCATTCACTTTCGGCGAAATTGTTTTCGGGTGTCCTCAGCATCATCTTTGCCGTCAGCGCTGCCTTGATGTTGAAGATGCAGAGAGAAATAGTAATCCTTGTATCCCTTGCATCTTTCTACAGTCTGGCAAATTCCTTCCTGCTCCACTTCAGATCGGTCTTCAGAGCATTCGAAGTGTTAAAGTACGAGGCCGTCTCGATGGTCCTGGAGAAAGGGGCAGTGATTATTCTTTGCGGCGGCATTCTCCTTGCGCGTCAGGGCGTCGAGGAGTACATGGCGGCTTACGTCGTGGCTTACACTATCGCGAGTATTGTGACCTTCAGTCTCCTTTTGCGCAAAATAGGGGTCCCAAGGTTTAAGCTCAGCGCCTCTTATCTCTGGACCGAGATTCTCAAACCTGCGCTGCCCTTCGCTGTCCTGAATCTCTTTACGATAATCTATTTCAGGTCTGGAACGCTCATGCTGGAGGCGATTACGGGAAGAGAGGAGTTAGTCGGTTATTACAACGCAGGCTACAAGCTGGTCGAATCATTCATGCTCGTGCCCACGATCATTGTCGCGCCGATATATCCAGTCATTTCCAGAATGAGGGATAACAAAGAGCAGGTCAGACATGTGATTTCGGAGGCAGCCCGCGTCCTCCTTTTTCTCAGTGTGCTGATTTCATCATCTATCCTTATTTTCCGCAACTCGATAACCCTGCTCTTTTTTGGATCAGGATACGCACCCGCTATCACCTCGGTTGGTCTGTTGGCTTTGACAATGATCCCTATCAGCATCAATTTCGCCGCCGGCAGCCTCGTGGCCGCGCTGGATCGCCAAAGAACGTCAAACATTTTTGTCCTTCTCGTCACGCTGCTGAATATCGCTTTGAACTACTTCCTCATCAAATCTATGGGTGTCGAGGGGGCGGCAATAATCACAGTGCTCACCGAGACGATCCTTGTCCTGTGCAATCTTTTCGTGGTCAGAGACTACGTGAATGTCGTCGGTTTGGCTGGGACTTTTTTCAGGGCATTGGTTCCGCCCGCTTTAGCCGAAATTGCGATGGCGACGGTTTTGCCGCATGAGAATCTTCCCGTTGAAATCGTCGCCGTGCTTCTGATTCTTTTCGGAGGCTTCTTTGGACTCAGACTGATCACATATGCCGACGTTCGGAAAGTTTTGAGGCTCAGTGTATGAAGATCCTGCTGGTTGACCAGAATCTGGTGGATCCCATTAATCACCAGAAGTGGCGATTGCTGGCCGCGAAACCTGGAGTGGAAATGTTGGGGGTCAGTCCGGCAATATGGATTGAGAATTTCAGGCGGTTACAATTCGATAAAAGGTCGGTCGAGAATTTCCCGATCGTTTCTTTGCCGGTCCATTGGCCGGGAAAGGAAAACCGGGCATTCTTTACCAGGGGATATAGTCGGGTAATACGCTCCTTCAGACCGGAAATCATCATGTGCTACGAAGAGCCATTCAGCCTGTTCGCACTCCAAACGGCCGTCTTTCGGTTGATATTCGCCAGAAGATCCCGCCTCGTGTTTATTACATGGGACAATCTGGCCAAGGGGCATCACTTCTGGTACAGGCCATCGTGGTTCTACAGACTTGTATTTGAGTTCGTGATGACGCAGGCCGACTTGCTTCTTACCGCAAACGAAGAGGGAACGGAGTATTACAGCGCTGCTTTTCCGAACCGAGTGGAGAAGCTTTACTATGGCGTCACTTTACGCGTACCTGAAGGGAATGCCGAACCGCCCCTAAAGGAATTGGGGAATCTACCGGCGGATTTGTTTGTCGTCGGTTATATCGGTAGACTGCTGGAAATGAAAGGGATCGACACGCTCCTGTACGCCATGAAACTAGTCGATCCTTCCGTGAGGTTGGTGATTGTAGGGAGCGGGCCGGACGAAGAAAGGCTTAAGGTAATCGCGAAACGTATTTCGTTGGAAGAAAAAGTTCTCTTTCTGCCTGCGGTCTCTTCGGCGCAAGTTCGTGAGGTGATGAATCGGCTTAACGTTATGGTCCTTCCTTCCCGTACGACCAAAATGTGGAAGGAGCAGTTCGGCCGCGTTTTGGTCGAGGCAATGGCTTGTGGGATAACGGTAGTGGGTTCTTCCTCAGGCGCGATCCCCGAGGTTATAGGAGAAGCGGGACTCATCTTCCCGGAAGGTGATAGCCGCGCGTTGGCAAATGCCATTGAAGCATTGAGGACAAACCGCGGGTTGCTTAAAGAATTGTCCGCAATGGGAATTGAACGCGCCAAGCTTTTTTCGCCGGAATCTTTCGCTGACAGACTTAACCTTCTACTGAGACGGATGGTGTGAGTGAACCCTTACTTTGACATGATGCTAGGGCTGGGCATTGTATTCGCAATGGAAAACAGGGCTGACTCAGGATGGGACTAAAGCACGATGTACTACGGCGGGTCATATTTGGCTCCCTCCGCGTTTATCTGTTAGTAATGAACTGGTTAACCAGCTCACCGGTTGCCTCGAGATTTTATTTCAAGGATACCGTCACACACGTGCTCCGTATTCCCGTTGAGACGGTACTCTTAACAATTTTGTCAACCCGGAGGTGATCGGAATGTCGTCTCCTTCGGATTGGTTTTTGGTTTAGATGTCTGTCATATTCAGGTGTATGTTAGAATTCGAGGAGAGAGAGTCAATAGTGAATTGGGATTCCAGGAGACACTACGCTCGATTGTCTTTCTCTCGGAACGCTAAGATCCCGACAGCGATCATTCCGCAGGAGGTATTCGACCCAGAGGTGAGTCGCCGACCGGGTTCCCGGAATGCTATTCCGTCGGCGGATCCGAAAACTGCGGCTGCGCTTGATCAATCCGTTATCTGGAGAAAATGAATGCGCAATGTGAGTAGACTCTTTAGGTCATTCAGCCCGTTAGCTAAATTCTGCAGGCAATTTGAGCGCTCCCCCCGTATCCTTGATCTTGGATGTGGCACCGGCCAGAACGGAAAATTCGTCAGAGAAATACTGCCCGAAGTCGAGTTCTACGGCGTCGACATGCTGCCTCCCGAAAGTGTGCCTGAGTTTTATCGTTACAGTTTCGTTGATATCGACAATGAGAATCTCCCGTATCCAGATGAGACTTTCGACGCGATCGTATTCACTCATGTCATTGAACATTTGACCCATCCTTTCAGAGTTGGCAAGGAAATTGGAAGAGTACTGAAAACAGGTGGAATGGTCTACGTGGAGACACCCAATTGGACAAGCACCCTCGTGCCCTCCTTTGGATTCCGGAGAGATCAGCTTCATCCGTTCAATTTCTATGATGATCCAACACATTCAAAACCTTGGTCGAAACAGGGCTTGTTCGTGTTTCTCTATCAAGGATGTGGATTGCATGTTGTCAGGGTAGCGTCGGTCCGCAATTTCATGAAACTGCCATTCGACATCGGCAAGATAGTCTTTGGATTTTTATCAGGCCAGAGAGCCCCTATCGTCTATTCATTCTGGAATCTGTTTGGCTGGAGTATTTTTGGAGTTGCGAGGAAGGACCAGGAAGAGTGTTGAGCGAATGGGATTGGCGTATTCCGGAAGCTCGCTTTTGTGCTACGAGACGACCAGAGAGCCTTATCGGACGATGACGCGCTGGATTCTCAAGGCGGCAGTGCAAAAGACGATTTCGGTCATGCCCTACAGGCATCGCCTGAACTATTTCTTTCAGAAGTATGTGACGAAGGGCGCGCACCTGACGGATGAACTGTTTGAAGACAAGCTAACTCATTGCGGGAGCCATGTGGCCGCCTTCGAGAAGTATGCGCGTACAGAGAAGGACAGCTCCCTGGAGATCGGAACGGGCTGGTATCCTGTCGTGCCTATCGGCCTCTATCTCAGCGGTTTCTCGACCGTTGTTTCTATTGATATTTCGCCACTGATTTCAAGGGACTCTATCATCGCGGCAATAAATCGTTATTCGGACTACAGTATGACAGGGAGGCTTTCAACCTTCCTTCCGAATGTCGACGAAGCACGCCTGAATAACGCCAGGGATCTAGCGAGCCGTAACTTGAACTCATCTGATATGATGAGCGAAATGGGTATTCACCTTGTGGTCGGCGACGCGAGCTCGACAGATTTTCCTGCCAACTCTTTCTCCCTCATCCACTCAAACAACACGCTTGAACATATCTACCCGGATGTCCTCCGTCGAATCTTTCGTGAGTTCAACAGGACACTCCACCCGCTGGGAGTAATGTCGCACAATATCGACATGAGCGATCATTTTGCCCACCTCGACAAGACCATTACCAACTTCAATTTCCTGAAATTTACCGATGGCCAATGGAGGTTGATTGACAATTCCATACAACCTCAAAACAGGTTGAGGATCTCGGATTTCGAAAGAATGCTCGGAGACTCGGGTTTCGAAGTGATTGAACGTAGAGACAGGGTGGGCACAGTAGAGCAACTGCACTCGATCAGACTCTCCGAAAGATATTCAACTTACCCCGAGGAAGAACTTCTGGCCACACACAGTAATCTGATCTCGAGAAAGATAAGGAAGACGTGAACTGCTACACGAGGGAGAAAACCGTCTCTGCGAGGCCTTCGGGGAAGACGAAATGAAAGCCGTATTCTAGGATGGCAAAGGATCTGTCGGTCATCGTTGTCGCTTTCGATTCCGCCGATTCTGTAGAGCGGTGCCTTAAGAGTATTCCCTCGTCGGCCGGCCGCATGGAATTCGAAATAATCGTTGTGGACAACAATTCCACGGACAGCACTTTGTCGATCGTGAGGAGCCTTGGGATGGCGAAAATTATTGAAAATAAGGCAAACCTTGGATTTGCGGCGGCATGCAACACGGGGGCGCGCGAAGCGACGGGCAAAGATCTTGTCTTTCTCAACCCTGATGCATTTTTGTTGGGAGATGCGTTGCAGCAAATGAGTGCATTTGAGGGTGATCTTAGCGAAGGGGCGATAGTCGGTGGATTGGTGATCGATGAGGCAGGGAAGGTTACGAATACTCTTAGGAGTTTCCCTTCGTTACTGAACCAACTCTCCGAAGCTCTCTTTCTTTACAAGCTGTTTCCGAAATCAAAGACGCTCGGAGCCTACTACTATACCCACATCAGTCGGGATACCCCGATGGACGTGGATGCCGTCGAGGGGTCGTTTTTTTTGATTCCACGTGATGTGTTTGAAAGGCTTCATGGGTTCGACGAGCACTTCTTTCTTTACAGCGAAGACACCGACCTGTGCTATCGTGCGAGGCAGCTCGGAGTGCCGGTGAAGTTTTTTCCCGGCGCGAGTGCAGTCCATGCGGGTCCTGAAGCCGGCTCAAGGGTCTCCCGCCGCTACATACTCGCGATGCATCTGGCGCAACTGAAATTCATCAGGCGCCACTTCACCGGCTTCAAGAGGGCCGGGTCTGAATTCGTTAAAATTGTCGGCCTCCTTATCCGGGTTCCGTTCTATCTTCTTCTGGCACTGGCGACGTTCCGCATCGGCACCGCGGCGAAGGCGCTATACACATTTGAAGCTGCCATCAGGGGAATATTTTCATCAGAGCCTCCTGAGACTCTGTTCAAGTGAACGATGCAAGTCTTGTAATTTTGGCGATTTTGTCATAGTTTTTCGGGTGAAGATTCTGCAGATTGCCACCAAGGTGCCTTACCCGATGAAAGACGGCAGCAGAGTCGGGATATTCAATCTCACGAAACAGTACCTGAAGCACGGCGCGGAAATCCATTTCGCGGCGCCAGTCGACGACGAGGAGATTGACCCGAGATTCACGTCGATGGTATGTTTTACACCGCTGCCGCGGATCAAAGGATATTCAATATTGGGCGGTATTGAAAATCTGTTTTCCTCGCGCCCCTATAACATGGAAAGATATTTTGTCAGGGAGGGCCTGGACACATTGCGAAGTGTTTACGAAAAGGGATCATTCGACTTCATTCACGTCGATCATCTTCACATGGCGCCTTACGGTATTGCGTTGAAAGGAATGTTCGGTGCGAAAGTTGCCCTGCGCGAACACAATTTTGAATCCCACATAATGGGACGGGTATCCCAGCATGCGACGAACCCGGTTATGAAATGGTACGCGAGGCTGCAATATTCCAGAATGCTTAGATTCGAGTCCGAAGTATTGGGCAAGGTTGATCTGGTTCTACCGATCTCGGGTGTGGACGAGAAGAAGATGAAGGATCTCGTGCCGCGGATGCACTCATTCGTCGTACCTGCCGGAGTAGACATTGAGAAATTCATTCCGTCGTCAGACCCCGCTTCCGATCGCGTCCTGTTCCTCTCAAGTTTTGACTGGCTACCTAACACCGACGGTTTCCGTTTCTATATGAGGAATGTGGTTCCCGCATTGAGAGAACGAGCGCCGCACATCAGGACACTCATCGCGGGTAAAGCGACCGACAGGCTGCCGCGGTCCGAGATCGCTGAGGGATGCGACGTGATCGGCTATGTGGATGATTTCAACAAGTTCGCATCGATGGCCTCCGTCGCGGTTATCCCGCTCAGAATCGGTTCGGGAATCCGTATTAAGCTGCTTGAGTTGATGGCTCTCGGTATGGCGGTTGTCTCGACTTCCGTCGGTGCGGAGGGGATTGAGGTCGAGGACGGGAAGCATCTGCTAATTGCGGATTCACCCGAGAAGATCGCCGAGAAAATTGTTCTCCTTTCGTCCTCGCCTGATCTGCGCAGAAGACTCGGTGAGAATGCAAGGAGGCTTGTTTCCGAGAAGTATACTTGGGACTCCGTCGGCCAGAAGCTGATTGAAGCCTGCGGGACGCTTTCGTAAAGATGACCGAGCTATTCAGCGTATTGTTCTGGGGGGCTTTCATACTGATCCTGCACTCTTACGTCCTTTATCCGGCATCCCTTGCGTGTTTGTCGATCTTCAGGAAACGTTATCGCTGCCCCGCCGGAGACGGTGAGTCGACAAGAAGTATTTCCATCCTGATCTCCGCTTTCAACGAAGAGAGGACCATCGAAGAACGAGTAAGAGGATTCCTGTCCATCGACTATCCGTCGTTTGAGATCATCGTCGGGGTCGATGGGACATCGGACCGGACTACGGAATTTTTGAATCGGATCGAAGACCCCAGACTGAAAGTAGTACCTTTCGAAAAAAACAGGGGCAAAGTGTGGGTACTGAACGATTTGCAGAAGCTTGCCACCGGAACCATCTTGATGTTTACGGACGCCAATACGAGACTTCAGGCCGGGGCGTTGAGAAAAATTGAGCACCACTTCGCAAATGAGAAAGTTGGGGGCGTCTGCGGGCGTCAGGAGATTCTTCCGCCCGAAGACCCGGGCGGGCTAAAACTAGAATCCGAATACTGGGCGTTCGAAGGTTGGCTGAAGAAGTTGGAGGGGGATCAGGGAATGACCCTCGGCGGCAACGGGGCGGTCTACGCTGTCAGGCGCGAGTTGTTCGTGCCGTTCGCCACGCATGCGCGCATCGCTGACGACTTCGTGTTGCCTCTTAAGATCATCGAACAGGGGTACTATTTCGTTTACGAGCCTGAGGCCCTTGCAATCGAACAGTCGGGAGACCTCAGAGGCGAGTTCAGGCGGAAAGTGAGGATAGGCGCCGCCGTGATGGCGACTCTGGGAACAATCAAATCCCTCCTGAACCCGCTAAGAGGGTTCGCGGCCTATTCGCTCTGGTCGCACAAAATCATCAGGTGGGGGGTCCCGTTCCTTCTATTTGTTTTATTTGTCTCGAATTTGTTTCTCGTTTCTCAAAGTACTCTTTTTTATTTTACACTGGTAATGCAAATCGTGTGCTATGCCGTGGCAGCGATAGGTGTTGTGGGATTGCTCAGGGGGATCCATATACCTCTTGCTTCGCACCTGGGCTACTTTGCAGTTGCCAACGGGGCACTTTTGATCGGATATGTCAGTTCTATTGTGAAACGGCCGGAGACAAAATGGGAAGTGTCGAGAAACTGACCGCAAGAGGAGGGAACCTCCTCTTCCTCCTCATCGCGGACTCCGTATCCTTGGTCTCTGCAAATGCAATTTACTATTACATACGTATCCGCAGCGGCCTTTTCCATGTGATGGCGGTTCCCGATTTCTGGGGCCCGGTCATTCTCCTATCGCTCTTCATGATGTTCCTGTTCTGGTTCTGGGGGATGTACAAATTCACTTACCTGAGCTCCCGGCTGGATGAGATAATAGCCGTCCTGAAAGTTGTCACGCTCGGCGTGTTTATCCTCTTCTTTGCAATATTCTTTGACGACGCGGCGTCTGGAAGAATACCCCATCTCCGTATGTTCATCATGTTCTATTGGTGCCTCATAGTCTTCTTCGTCTCGATTGTGAGAGTCGCGTTCAGGACTCTTCAGAAACAGCTGCTGATGAGAGGCATCGGGTTGCGCAAGGCGATAATCGTAGGCTCCGGCGAGAGAGCCCGCTCGGTTTATGATCTTGCAAAAAAGTACAGGAGCCTCGGCTACGACCCGCTCGGCTTTGTCAGGGTCGGGGAAACGGGAAACCCGGATGGTTTGCCCGCGCCGATACTGTCGGGGGTGTCGGACCTCAACGAAACGCTGGAAAAACACCAGGCCAGGGAAATCATCATTGCCCTTGAAGAAAATGAAAAGGAGAATCTCTACAGTATCATAACCGGTGTAAACGGCCTGGAGGCATCGATAAAGATTGTCCCCGATCTTTACGACTCAATCGCCGGGCAGGCCAGGACATCTCAACTTTACGGCTTCCCGCTGATCGACGTCGTCCCGCAACTCATGCAACAGTGGCAGGTCGCGACCAAACGCCTCATGGATATCGGCGTTTCCGGGATTTCGCTCGTCGTCGGGCTCCCTCTCTGGCTCCTGCTGGCTGCGGCAATCAAGCTCGATTCAAAGGGGCCTGTTATCTATAGGCAGGTGAGGGTCGGAAGAGATCAGAAGGACTTTACACTTCTCAAATTCCGGTCGATGCGCGTCGACGCGGAGAAGCAGACCGGCCCCGTGTGGGCATCGAAAAACGACCCGCGCGTCACGGGAGTCGGAAGATTTCTCAGAAAATCTCATCTTGATGAGACTCCTCAATTCCTCAACGTACTGAAGGGTGAGATGAGTCTCGTCGGTCCCCGGCCTGAACGGCCATACTTCGTAGAGAAACTCTCCAAAGAAATTCCTCTCTATAAGAGGAGGTATAAAGTGAAGCCGGGACTGACCGGACTGTCGAGAGTCAAGTACAAGTACGACGAGAGTATTGAGGACGTCAAAATAGATTTGCAGTACGATCTATATTACATTGAAAACATGTCGCTGAGACTTGATTTTCAGATACTCTTTTGGACAATTTTTCATGTCCTGCTCGGGAAGGGGCACACGTGACGAGAAATCCCGATGTCTCTCCCGCCCAATATCAATACCGCGAGGGTGAGTTTCCTGATGACTGAAAACGATAAAAAGGTTCTGGTGATAATCCCGACCTACAACGAGGCCGAAAATATCGGGGCTGTAATTCCGAAAGTCCTCGGCGCCTGCCCAAACACGCATGTACTGGTGGTGGATGATAACTCGCCGGATGGGACTCAGAAGATTGTCGAAAGCATTTCGCAGAACGACAGCCGCGTGCGCATCGTGTGCCGCAAAGGCAAAGAAGGATTGGGCACCGCGTACGTGGCGGGTTTCAGATATGCGATCGAGAATGGATACGACTTTGTCGTGGAAATGGACGCGGATCTCTCTCACGAGCCGGGTGAAATACCTCGCTTCTGCAAAGCACTCGTCGATCACGCCGATGTCGCAATCGGTTCCCGGTACGCCTCCGGGATTTCGGTTCTCAACTGGCCCATGAAGCGATTGCTCCTCAGCTATGGCGCTAACTTGTATGCCAGGATCGTCACCGGTGTTCCTGTCAACGACATGACGAGCGGGTTCAAGGCCTTTAAAATCGAGGTCCTTAAATCGATAGATCTGGATTCAATAAGGTCGAACGGCTACGCGTTCCAGGTCGAAATGAACGTCCGCGCTTACCGCAAAGGATTCAGGATAGTCGAGGTGCCGATCGTCTTCACTGAACGCCGGGTGGGGACCAGCAAGATGTCCAAGAAGATAGTGTTCGAAGGGGTCATGATCGTTCTGATACTCGGCATAGGAAGGGCTCTGAGGTTTCTCGGCTTGAGGAAGCATTGAAGAAGCAGGTCTCCGTTGTAATTGTGAGCTTCAATGTGCGGGGGTTCCTGGAGAACCTGATCACGTCTCTAAATCGTGCGTTGATCGGGATAGACTCTGAAATAATCGTTGTGGACAATTCTTCGGACGATGATACTGTCGAGGTAATCAAGAAGAACTACCCGGCAGTGAGGCTGATCGAAAACAATGTGAACGTCGGTTTCGGCAAGGCGAACAACCAGGGTGTCAAGATATCGTCGGGCGAGTATCTCCTTCTGATAAATCCGGATGCCGTCGTAGAAGAGAATACGGTCAAGGAGATGCTTGCGTTCTCCGCGGTTCACCCGGAAGCAGGGGCCGCAAGCTGCAAAGTGCTCAACGGCGACGGCACGCTTCAGAAAACATGCAGAAGAGGATTCCCGACGCCCTGGGTCGCATTTACAAAGATCTCCGGATTGAGCACCCTTTTCCCGCGGACGAAGATGTTCGGGAGGTACAACCTCACTTATCTCAATCCAGATGAAGAACACGAAGTCGACGCCATAGGCGGGAGCTTCATGTTCATCCCGCGGCGCGTGTTCGACAAGGTCGGGGGCTTCGATGAAGATTACTTCATGTACGGGGAAGATATAGATCTTTGCTACAAGATCAAGAATGCCGGATACAAGGTCTTTTACACACCGAGAACGACGGCCATTCATTTCAAAGGGGAAAGTACCAGGCGCAGCAACATAAACCAGACTTACGAATTCTATCGCGCTATGGGCGTGTTCGTTGAAAAGAGGTATGGTGTGAACACTTTCTTGTCACGGGCACTGAGAGGAGCTATACTCGTCAACCGCCAGATGCGCCGAGTCTTCCTGTGGCTGGGGAAGACGTGGCCGGTTTTCGTGGATTTCTCTGCAATAGTGGCGGCAATGTTCATCGGCGAGTTTCTGAAATCGCACAGGATCTACGCGATCCCCGCGTACGGACGCCCTTACTTCTATATTGCACCTGCAATAGTTTTCGCCCTGTTCGGGATGTCGCTTGGGATATACGGCGAGAATAAGTATTCCTTCCGGCTGTCGATACTCACAGGTTTTCTGACATTCCTGTTCTTCTCTTCGCTGACCTTCTTCTTCAAGGAGTTCGCTTTTTCCAGGTTGATGGTCCTTTCGGCGAGTGCGGTCATGCTCGCGGTCCTTCCAGGGTACAGGCTGCTGTATCAGCTGAAGACATCGGTCGGCAGCTCGCGTCATCCGTTTTTCGGGAGGAAAACCCTGGTCGTCGGAATGGACCAACGCGCCGTGGAGCTCATCAAAAAGATCCGGGGACGTGTATCGATGGGCTACGATATTGTGGGAATAGTCGCGGAGGATGCGCCGTCGGAGACAAGGTTGCTGGGGATCAAGGTCGTCGGAACGCTGTCGGAACTTCCGAGATTGATCAAAGAGAAGAAGATCGATGATGTCGTGTTCGCATCGGGACGGATCTCGTATTCGCAGGTTCTGCAGGCGGTCGCCAGTGTGGAGAATCCTGCGGTCAACTTCAAGCTCGTCCCCGACACGATGGACGTGATCATAGGAAAGACCTACGTAGACGGATTGTCGGATATCCCTCTTGTTGAGATCGATTACAGCCTGCACCGCAGCAGGAATATCCGGGCGAAGCGAATGTTCGATGTATTGTTCGCCATCGCCGGACTCGCTCTCCTCTGGCCGGCTGCTCTGACCGGAAAGGACGGGGCTTTGCGGCGAGTCTTCCGGAAACTGCCGAGGGTGCTGTCCGGCGAACTTTCGGTTGTGGGCCGGTCTGAATATCATCCGCAGGGGAGTGAGGAGCTGTTCGGAAAGATTGGGATTACGGGCGTCGTTCAACTTAACCGGGGGCAATCCCTCTCTCCTGAAGAGGTCGAGAAGCTTTACGTTTATTACGCACGGAACCAGTCCGTCTGGCTCGACCTCGAGATCATCGCGAAGAGCCTTCTTCAGCTTCGTGGGCGAGCCTGATTTCACAGCCTCCCGATCGTCCGCTACACTGCCGGCAAGAGCCGGTCTCATATTCGTCTTCCCCCTGCTAAAGGGTACCGATAATCAGCGGCTTATTCTGTGAAGTCGGGAAAGCAGTATCTCGCGTGGCAACCCTTGACAATGGAAACTGAAAACACTAATTTGGTTTCCATGGTGCCAGGCATAGACAACCTCCGACAGGCAATCCTCGAGCTCTCCTACGCGAAATTCGCGCGGCACGGGTTCAAGAAGGTGACTATAGACGAGATAGCAGCGGAACTCGGGATAAGTAAGAAGACGGTCTACAAGCTGTTTCCGAGCAAGGAAGAGATACTCAGGGAAGTCGTACTGGACAAGATGAATACGCTCACAGGAGCTTTCGAGAGAATACAATCCCTTAAGGAGTCGTCCGTCAATAAAATAGAGGCCATCTCCGAGATTGTGGGAACCCACATCAACGAGCAATGGCAGAGAATTCTTATCGAAGTCCGGTTGAATGCGCCCGCGCTTTTTAAGGAGGTCGATACGATAATTCAGGAACGACTGGCTGTGGGTTGGCAAAAGATATTCGCCGACGGCCAGAAGAACGGTTGGGTACGGAAGGACATCGATGCAGTGGTATTCACCACGGCCTACGTCGGCGTCGTGAGGGAACTGATGAAAACGGATTTCCTCTCCAAGCATGCGCTATCGGAATCGGAAGTGCCCAAGCAGGTATTCAGGATGTTCACCGAAGGTATTCTTACCGAGAAAGGAAGAAAAAGATAAGATGAAAAGGTCCGCAGTTTTTCTTTTGTTCGCATTTCTGACTTTCGGTTGCGGCGGCAATTTGAACGACAAGGCCGTCACCGCGACCGGAACTATAGAAGCGACGGAAAGCTCGATCGCTGCCCAGGTTCCCGGAAGAGTCATACGGATGAACTACGAGGAAGGGGCGCAGGTCAAGGCGGGAGACACGCTTGCCGAAACCGACCACGAATCTCTCGTCCAGCAGGTGAATCAAGCCCAGGCGACACTCGTCATGGCCCAGCAACAGTACGACCTCCTCGTAAAGGGGGCCAGGAGCGAAGATTTGAAGGTTGCCGAAGAGGGAGTGAAGCAAGCGCAGGCCAACTTCAATCTCGCACAACTTGCCTACAACCGCACAGAGAAGCTTTTCTCGGGCCATAGCGTCTCGCAGGCACAGATGGATGCAGCCAGAGCGCAGTACGAAGTGGCCGGTGCGCAGCTCAAGTCGGCGCAGCAAACGCTTGCCAAGCTGCAGCAGTTTGCCCGTCCACAGGAGATTCGTGCCGCTGCGGCCCAGGTGCAACAGGCACAGGCGGGCCTTGACGCCGCGAAGATTGCACTCGAGCATTCATATGTCACTTCCCCTATCACAGGAACTGTATTGGAGAGACTCCTCGAAGTGGGAGATTTCGCTACCGTCGGGACGCCTGTCTACACAGTGTCCGACCTGCGTACCATGAAGATGACTGTGTACGTGAGCGAGACGGATCTTGCCCGTGTAAGGCTCGGAGACGATGCTAAGGTGCTGCTGGACGGAATGCCCAAACATCCGTTCGACGGGAAGGTTATCTATATTTCCCCTACAGCGGAGTTCACGCCGAAGAATGTGGAGACAAAGCAGGACAGGATTAAACTCGTGTTCGCTGTCAAGCTGGCGATAGCTAACCCTGAAGGATACCTCAAGGCAGGGTTGCCGGCTGACGCGAGTATCTATACTAAATAGCAGCCAGCGATCAGCGATCAGCTGTCAAGACTACCAGCCGTCGACTGCTGATTTCTGAACGTGGAATGCCGAAAACTATGATCATACAGGCAAAAGATATAACGAAGAAGTACGGCAACCTGACTGCCGTGGACAATGTCTCCATGACAGTCGAGGAAGGGGAGCTGGTCGGCATCATCGGCCCCGACGGTGCCGGCAAGACGACTTTTCTCAGGATGTTGTCCGGAGCGCTCGAGCCGACAAGCGGGAGCCTTCTCGTTAATGGTAAGACTTTCGAGAAGAATCGCGGTGAACTGAAGGAGGACATCGGATACCTTTCGCAGATGAGTCAGGCGTATGGCGATCTTACCGTTTGGGAGAACATAGAATTCTTCGGGAAAATAAGGAAAGTGAGGGACTGGAAAGAGCGTGGAGAGCGCCTACTTCAGTTTGCCAGGCTTAACGAATTCAAGTCGAGGCTCGCTGACCAACTATCGGGCGGGATGAGGCAGAAGCTGGGAGTGTGTTGCGCCGTCATCCACCAGCCAAAAATATTGATACTCGACGAACCCACAACCGGAGTTGACCCGGTCTCCAGAAGGGAGTTATGGCTCATACTCGCTTCCTTCCTCAGGAATCGAATGACGATACTTGTCGCGACGCCGTATCTCAACGAGGCTGAAAGATGCAGCAAAGTTGCTCTCTTTAACGGCGGAAAATTGTTGCGATATAATAGCGTGCCGGGGCTCATATCGGAGGTACCGTTGCATGTCTTCGAAGTGCATTCCCGCAATCTGAGGGAGGCGTTCAGGGTTGTCTCGGATTTCGACTTCGCGGAAAACCTGGTCGTGCTCGGCGACAGGATTTCTTTCGTGGCCCAGGCCGAGTCACGGGACAAGGCCGGTTCCGTTTTGAATGCCGTAAGAAGTAAAGTTGATGAGAAAGCGGAGATGAAGGAGATAAGTGCATCTCTGGACAATGTTTTTGCAAGTTTGATAAAGTCGTAAAGGAGGAAACAATCGTGCGGAAAATCATAGTCATGTTCGGGATATTATGCATAGCAATCTCTGCGCACGCGCAGGTTCCGTTGACGCTGCAGGACGCTCTCAAGGTGGGCCTGGAGAACTCGAAGACGCTGAAGATTTCGGAACTTAGCGCTGTCTCAGCGGAGGCGAAATACCATGAGGTTAGTTCGAGCCGGTGGGCCGGATTGTCGTTCCAGGGAAGATACACGCGCCTCTCCACGATACCGCCTTCGGTACTCACGCTGCCGGTGACGATTCCGGGCGTCGGAAATTCGTTCCAGATATCGCCGAACGTTTTCGACAATTATAACCTTGAGCTATCAGTCCAGCAGCCTATCTTCACGGGTTTTCAACTCTCGAATGCGTCGAAAGCCGCCAAAGACAACGCCGAGGCGGCGCGGTTCGATGCAAAGACCGACAAGTCGAACCTGAAGGTCCAGATCGCAACAGCATACTGGAACGTTTACAACGCTCTCAATGCCAGGGAATTCATGCAGGAGAATCTGGACAGAACCAAGTCGCATTATCAACAGGCTGAGAACATGCTGGCACAGGGCATGCTCACTCAAAGCGATGTGCTAAGCGTCAAGGTACAGGTCTCAAACAGCGAGCTGATGCTCTTGAATGCGGAGAATAACCTCAGGTTGGCTGAGGTAGCTTTGAACAACGTCCTCGGCGTGCCGCTTAATACTGACTACAAAATAGAGTCGCAACCGCAGGCAGGAGACACGACGCTGCCGGCAGTGGCGGATCTTCTGAAGGACGCCCTGGAGAACCGCAGCGAACTCCACTCGCTTAAGCTGAGAGCGCAAGCGGCTGGAGCGGCAGCCGCGGCCGCCTGGGGAGCCTATCTGCCACAGGTGTCCGTAGTCGGCAATTTCTATTACCAGAAGCCGAACCAGAGGATCTTTCCCACGCAGGATGTTTTCAAGAATACCTGGGACGCCAGCGTCGTAGTGAGCCTGCCGATCTGGAACTGGGGGCAGACACAGTCGAAGATTGACGAGGCAAAGGCGCAGAGCCAACAGGCCCGGCTTGCGGAGCAGCAGGCTGCCGATGGAGTCTATCTCGACGTCACACAGAGCTACCTGAACTTCAAACAGGCGAGGGACAGGATAAGAGTCGCAGAAACAACAGTGAAGGATGCCGAGGAGAGCTACAGAATCTCGGAACAGAAGTTCAAAGTCGGGCTTGTCACCAATACCGACCTTATGGACGCAGAAGTCGCACTCTTGCAGGCCAAGTTGAACTACTCGCAGGCGCTTACCGATCTGGAAATTGCAAGGGTCAACATGGAAAAGGCCGTCGGAAGAATATAGGCATGTCTTACGCGATCAAAGCCGCAGCACTTACAAAGAAGTTCGGCAGCTTCACGGCAGTCGACTCGATCTCTTTCGAGGTCGAAGAGGGAAAGGTTGTAGGCTTCATCGGCGCCAACGGCGCAGGGAAGTCGACGACGATAAAGATGCTGTGCGGACTGACCAAGCCGACGGATGGCAAGGTCGAGGTCGCGGGCTTTGACGTGGCTGAACATCCCGAGAAAGTGCGGGAGAACATTGGATACATGTCTCAAAGATTCTCTCTGTACAGCGATTTGACCGTCAAGGAGAATATAGAATTCTACGGCGGCGTTTACGGCCTCGGCAACAACAAGCTGAGGGAAAGGTTCTCATGGGTGATAGAGGTTGCCGACCTGAAGGGGAGGGAGGACCTGTTGACGAGGGATCTCCCGCTAGGCTGGCGTCAGCGGCTGGCGCTGGGATGCGCCGTTCTTCATCATCCGAAGATCGTCTTTCTGGATGAACCAACGAGCGGCGTGGACCCGGTGGTTCGGGACAAATTCTGGCAGCTTATCGGCCAGCTGTCGGGTGAGGGAGCCACGATAATCGTGACGACCCACCATCTCGAGGAGGCGGAATTCTGTGAGAACATCATCATGATGCACCTCGGAAAGATAGTGGTAAACGGCTCGCCGGAGGGAATCCGCAAGGAGTTCTCGGATCTTCCACTGTTTGAAATAGAGACCGCTAAGCCGCTGAATGTATTCAACACGCTCGAGCAGGAATCCTGGATCACCGACGCGGCGATCTACGGGAACACAGTCCACGTCTACGCGGAAACCGGAGAACCCGTATCCTCCATCGAAGCCGCCCTGAAAAAAGCCGGGATTTCCGGCTTTCAAATTACGAAAGCAGCCCCCACACTGGAGGACATATTCGTAAAGGAAACCCGGCCCAAGAGAGGCAGCGGGAATGTTTGAGAACATCGCCACGATTTATCTGAAGGAGTTTCGACAGCTGAAACGCGACAAGCTGTCCTTGTCCGCGATCATTCTCGTCCCGACTCTCATGCTCCTACTTTACGGGTACGCGCTGAACTTTGACGTCAAACATGTCCGGCTTGGAGTCCTTGACGAGTCGATGACCAAGGAGAGCCGGCAGCTCCAGCAGAAATTCTTCAGCACCGAGTATTTCGATTTTGCCGGTGTCGTACCTGGAGAGACCGCGATCGACAAGTTCATTCAGGATGACAGAAGCAAGGCGGTTCTCGTGATACCCCGCGACTACGCGAAGCAGCTCCTGCTGGGCAAGCGGGTCGATGTCCAGGTGATTCTGGACGGGGCCAACTCGAACACCGCCACCATCATAATGGGCTATGTGGACGGAGTGCTCCAGAATTATTCCGCGAACCTTACGGCGAGCTACATGAACCGTAAAGGGTTCCGCATGGCCCCAGCCGGGATCGATTACAGGCCGAGAGTCTATTACAACCCGGAGCTGAAGAGTGCGAAGTTCCTCATCCCCGGGCTGATAGGCTTCATTCTCATGATACTGAGTATCGTGACGCCCGCCATATCGGTAGTTCGGGAAAAGGAGCGGGGGACTCTTGAACATATCAGTATGGCCCCGACAACTTCACTTGAGATCATACTCGGGAAGACCACACTCTATTTTGTATTATCGCTTGTGGCGTCTGTCCTGGTTATCGGTGCCAGCTTTCTCCTGTTCGATGTTACCATACGGGGGAGCCTTCTGCTTCTCGCGGTCACGATAGTGATTTTCCTTATCGGGACCCTGAGTATCGGGGTATTGATCTCGACCTTTACCAGTTCGCAACAAATGGCTTTCCTGGTAGCGAGTCTCCTCTCGATACTCCCGACCTTCATATTGTCCGGATTCGTCTTCCCCATAAACAGTATGGCCCTTCCTCTTCAGCTCGTCACCTACCTCCTCCCGGGAAGATATTTCCTTTCCGCACTCAGGGCAATTATGCTTAAGGGATCGGGGTTTGCCGATATTTACAACCAGATTTATCCGCTCATAATCTTCGCGATTGCGGTGCCGGCGTTTGCCTCGATAAGGCTGAGCAGGAAGGGATTCTGAGATGAAAAGGATATTGCGGGTCGTGGAGAAAGAATTCCTCCAGCTCAGGCGTGATAAACGGATGTTCGGGATGCTTTTCGTGGCGCCGGTCCTCCAACTCGTGCTCCTCGGTTATGCCGCTACCGTGGATGTGCGCAACATCCCGATCGTCATTTGTGACATGGATAATACAAAACAAAGCAGGGAGCTCGTGTCCCATTTTACCAGCTCGGATTACTTCATCCCGGTTGCCTACATAAACGACGTCAATGACATTGACCATTACCTGAAGAGCGGAAAGGCAGGCATGGCGCTCGTGGTACCGGTGCATTTCGGCCGCGATATCCTGGCGGGGAAGAGTCCGCAGCTCGCAATTATCGCCGACGGGTCGGACTCCAACACGAGCGGGATCGGACTGAGTTACGCAAGCGTCATCGCGCTCAGTTACGCCCGCAACATAGTCGTCCAAAGGGCGGAGAAATTCAACTTGATCAAAAGCCCCGACGATCTTCCGCAGGTCGTCGCGCAGTCGAGAGCATGGTACAACCCCGACCTGAAAAGCGTAAACTTCATGGTGCCCGCCGTCCTAGTCATGGTGTTGATGGTCATAACGCTGACAATAACTTCACTGGCGATAGTCAAAGAAAAGGAAAACGGGACAATTGAGCAGATCGTCGTGACGCCGCTCCACGATCTGGAATTCATACTTGGCAAAATGATACCGTTTACCCTGATCGGCATCGTGGAAGTGCTACTGGTGCTTTTCGTCAGCGTCTATATCTTCCATGTGCCGCTGCGGGGAAATGTTGCGACCTTGTTGATCCTGAGTCTTCTTTTCGTCATGGTGGCATTGGGTCTGGGACTTTTCGTATCCTCGATATCCAAGACGCAACAACAAGCGACGATGACGGCCCAGTTTTTTGTAATGATGCCTATGCTCATCCTGTCGGGATTCATTTTCCCGATCGAGAACATGCCGAAATTCTTCCAGTACGTGACCTACCTGATCCCTGTCAGGTATTTCATGGAAATTGTAAGGGGGATCTTTCTGAAGGGAGACGGTTTCGCGGACCTCTGGCCTCAAACGCTGGCCCTCTTCGTAATCGGCGCGGGTGTGCTTTCTCTCAGCGTCTACACTTTCAGACGTTCTCTGCGTTAGGGCAAGAATCTCGATTTCATGCGCGCGCTTATTGCGGGCCGGGATTCGTCCAATGCATTCCGAAACTTGTTTGTTTTCCCCGATTTAAGTATTTAGTTATCAAATCAATCCCTTCAGGAGAGAAAGAACCATGTCTTTCAAGAACTTGGTATTTGTTTTTAGTGCAGTTGTTATGAGTCTTCTCGGCGCGTTGCCGGCAAATGCCCAGGAATACACTTCCGAGAATCTCTTCTATATGGTCGATTCACAGCAGAGCTACGAGAGCTTTGTTCAAAATGCCGACCAGATTTCGATAGTCTGTCCCGCGGCATACTACATCGATCAGTACGGCGTGTTGGCGGGCCTTGTTGATCCGCGCGTATTGCGGGTTGCAAAGGAGAAGGCAATCAAGGTTATGCCGCTCTTTGCCACGCACGATCAGTCGGCAGTTCACGAACTTCTGAACACTCCCTCTTCGCGGCTGGAAGCGATACGGCTGATGCTATTCTACGCCCGGCAGTTCGGTTATTACGGTTGGCAGTTCGATATCGAAAATATCCATCTTCCGGATCGCGACGCATACACTTCGTTCTACAGCCAGGCGGCCGACAGCCTTCACAAGTACGGATTCAAAATCTCCATGGCCGTCGTCAAGTCCGTTCAGTCGGCGCCGGAATCGGGGAATCCGCCGTTTCAGAAATATCTCTACGAGAACTGGCGCGGTGGTTACGATATCCCTGCGATCGCCAAGGCGGGCGACTTCATCTCCTTCATGACGTACGACCAGCACACGAGTCTCACTCCCCCCGGCCCTGTGGCCGGTCTTCCCTGGATGAAACGCATGCTTGACTATCTCTTAAGCATTGGCATACCGCCGGAGAAGATATCGTTGGGGATTCCGAGCTACTCCGATTATTGGTACCCGACATGGACGGAGCAGGATGGGCCGCGTTCTACTCGCAGGGAAATCGGCTATTCGGCGGCTATGAACCTCCTCGATGAGTTCGGTGCGAAGGAAGAATGGATGAGCGATCAGTCTGTCGCGTACTCACGTTGGGAAGAGGGCGGCATCTTCAATTGGCTCTTCATTGAGGATGCAAAGAGTTTCGCGCCAAAACTTGAGCTTGCAAAGTCACACAGGCTGAGGGGAATCTCAGTATGGCTTCTCGGGCTCGAAGATCCGGGCATATGGAACGTCCTCCGCAAGGAAGTGAAGGCGGCGCGGGTTAAGTAAGGCTTCTTGCGGCGGATCGGGAACGTGCGGACTCCTACCTGAAGCAGGTCTGCGCGCGGCCGCCGTCGATACTGTACGTTACGCCGGTGATCCAACCGGCTCTGTCGGAAGCGAGAAAGAGAACTAACTCTGCTACTTCCTCGGGCGATCCCGCTCTCCCGAGGGGATGAGTATCCCTGGAATGTTCCAGGAACCTGGCGTAGGCCTCTTCGTTCATTCCTCCGTTCTTGTGGAGATTCGTTACTACTACCCCCGGGTTGACCGCGTTGACGCGTACACCTTTTGCGGCGAGCTCGAGTGCCGAGCAGCGCGTGAGCTGATCGACGCCGGCTTTGCTGACGCAATACGCCAACACGCCGGGGAAGGCCCGCGTCCCGGTGACGCTTGAAACGTTGACAATGTTTCCCCTCCGTTCGATGATAGAGGGAAGGGCATGCTGCATGAGCCGGTACACCGACGTGAGGTTGATATCCATCATCTCGCTCCACTGAGATTCCGTGGTCGACTCGATCGTGCCGTTGGATATGATCCCCGCGGCCTGCACCAGTATGTCAATCCCCCTGAACTTCTCTATGGCCGTGTCGACACATTTTCTCCGGTCGTCATCCACCGTTACATTTCCTGCGAGAGGAAATATCTCTCCGGAAGCTTCGCGGCATTCCTCCTTGAGAGTGTTGAGCCGCTGGATGTTTCTGGCAACGGCCACTACGTTCGCGCCTTCTTCTGCCAATGCCTTTGCAGTTGCTCTTCCGATACCGCTGGACGCGCCTGTCACGATCGCGGTCTTTCCCTTTAAAAAGTTCATGATTATCCCTGATGGTTGTTTGTGAAGAAGTTCATCCGAAAAGTGAATTACTGTCAAACGTTTCAGATCGGGTGTTGAAAACTAAAGAAAGAAATGGTGACTTTCAAGTTTGACTGCCCAAAGGGTTAATCTCAAATCAGCCCTTGAGCCCGCCATAATATTCCTGGAAGCTTGCCGTGCATAGGCCCATATACGGGCAAAAACTCATCTACAAATACTCTGCGGTTAAGTAAATCCTTGCCGCGGAATAGGACAGTAGGTGTCCTTTTCCATTTGCTGAGCGCCGGCCTTCTGACTGCGATTTTCTTGTATTTTGGTATGGCAATCGACCAGTTGTGAGCACAGGAGTTCCTTATCGAATTGAGTGTCTTTAAATCAACATATTGTGTTTTGCTCACGAGCTCGAGACGCAAACACCATTCAAGTATGTCGGTAGAACGCAAGCCTGTCACGAACCTTCTTAGGTTTCTCACTTTGGGAGATCGAGTCGTTTGCTTCAGAAACTCGACAAGAAGCTGTTTGAGCAAGTCCTCCAAGGCAAGGTGAAGATAGATCACAAATCCTCTAAGAACTTCGTTGCGATACTCTTTAAGATTGTGGTACCTCAGTTCTGGGTCCTTCTCGCCGGTGTTGTACAGATAGTTGACTAGATCTGTCGTTTCCTTTGTAAGCCGTCTTTCCCTCAGGCTTGATTTCTTTGCGTTGCGACGTTTGGTTGACATTTGTGTTAACTCGGTTCCAGCTCTTTCGTTCATCTATGATAGGAGTCCGGCTTAATTGCCGTCGCTTCAACTTGTCCGAATATAGACACAGGGAACCGAAGCGTCAACGCGCAATACGCACCTTGGAGGGGGTACAACCAATACCTTCCAACCTTGATTCTAAGCCCCTTCTTGGCTAATTTTTCAGCCAACCTGGTTCGCCTGTGGCGGACGCGTGTTAAGCTAAACATTTGTTCCAACCGCATCCATTTCTATCCGGGTGCTGTAGGAGAGAACCCACCAAAATCCTGAGGTTGCGATGGTACAGTTTGGCGGCGTTGACTACTTCAATATCGAGAGTCTTTTATCCGCGGAAGAGAAACTTGTCAGGGATACCGTGCGCGACTTCGTTTCCAAAGAAGTTATCCCGGTCATAGAGAAACATTTTCGCGAGGGTACTTTCCCGATTCATCTCGTAAAGAAAATGGGTGAGTTGGGGCTGCTTGGACCGACATTTCCGGCGAAGTACGGTTGCGCGGAAATGAACAACGTGTCGTACGGGCTGATCATGCAGGAGTTGGAACGCGGCGATTCGAGCATCAGAAGTTTTGCGTCCGTGCAGAGCGGATTAGTCATGTATCCTATCTTCACCTTCGGAACCGACGAGCAGAAAGAGAAATGGCTGCCGCGGCTCGCCAGGGGCGAGTCAATAGGATGCTTTGGATTGACGGAGCCGGACTTCGGCTCCAATCCCGGAGGGATGAAGACGCATGCCGAGAAGAAGGGAAACAAGTATGTCCTCAACGGCGCGAAGATGTGGATCACGAACGGTACGATTGCTGATGTCGCCGTGGTCTGGGCGAAGTTGGACGGCAAGGTCAGAGGGTTTCTTGTCGAGAAGGGGATGAAGGGATTCAGCGCGCCGGAGATGAAGGGGAAACACTCCCTTCGCGCTTCGGTTACGAGCGAGCTTGTCTTCCAGGACTGCGAGATACCGGATGAGAATCTACTGCCGGGTTCGACCGGGTTGAGGTCCCCTCTCATGTGTCTCGACCAGGCGCGCTACGGTATTGCATGGGGAGCGATCGGCTCCGCCATGGCTTGTTACGATGCCGCTTTAAGCTACGCGAAGTCCCGCATCCAGTTCGACAAACCTATCGCCGCTTTCCAGATTACACAGGAGAAGCTTGTCTTTATGCTGAGCGAAATAACGAAAGGGCAGCTGCTTGATCTCCAGCTCGGCAGATTGAAGGATCAGGAAAAACACAAGCCGGTACAAGTCTCGATGGCAAAGCGCAACAACGTCCACTATGCGCTCGAGATTGCGCGTGTCGCGCGCACGATCCTCGGTGCGAACGGCATCCTGGATGAGTATCCGGTAATGAGACACATGGCGAACCTGGAGAGCGTTTACACATATGAGGGGACGCATGATATTCATACGCTCATCATAGGTGCCGACATTACCGGGCTCCAGGCGTTCTCCTGATCGCGGGCATTGCCTGCCGTGCGCCGGCAGAACTAGAACAGCGTTGAAGAAGCCAAAGGCTTAGATTCGATTCGTATTATTTTGACAGCAAGGGAGAAGAAATAGATGAAGATTAGTGACAAGATAACCGGCGATGCTTTGACGTTTGATGATGTGCTGCTTGTCCCGCATTATTCCGCGGTCCTGCCGCGCGACACAGACGTGCGGACGAGGTTCACGAGAGGCATAGAGCTCAACATCCCTCTCGTCAGCGCCGCGATGGATACCGTCACCGAGAGCGAACTTGCAATATCGCTGGCACGCGAAGGTGGAATCGGGGTCATCCACAAGAATTTCTCGATTGCCCAGCAGGCCGAGCAGGTCGACCACGTCAAGCGGTCCGAGAGCGGCATGATTACGGACCCGGTGACCCTGGGTCCCGACCACACCGTCCGCGAGGCGATTGCGCTGATGAATAAGTATCACATCTCAGGAATTCCAATCGTAAACGGAGAACTCCTGGTCGGAATATTGACGAACAGGGACCTGAGGTTTGTCGATGATCACGATAGAAAAGTCTCGGAGTTCATGACCACCGAACATCTGGTGACTGCGAAAGTCGGTACAACGCTTGAGGCTGCCGAGAAGACGTTGCAGAAGTACAAAGTCGAGAAACTGCCTGTAGTCGATAATTCAGGTAAGCTCCGCGGCTTGATCACTTTCAAAGATATCCAGAAGAAGAAGCGCTACCCCTACGCGTGCAAGGACGAACGTGGAAGGCTGCGTGTCGGGGCCGCAGTCGGCGTGAAGGCAGAGACCCTCGATCGGGTCGGTGCCTTGGTGAAAGCCGGTGTCGATGTAGTCGTCGTTGATACGGCTCACGGGCATTCGCACGGCGTGATAGAGATGGTCAAAACGTTGAGAAAGAAATTTCCCGGTCTGCAGCTTGTTGCTGGCAACGTCGGTACGAAGGAAGGGACGGCCGCACTGATCAAAGCAGGCGTGGACGCCGTTAAGGTGGGTATCGGACCCGGAAGCATTTGCACGACCCGCGTGGTCGCCGGGATAGGGATCCCACAAATCACGGCAGTGATGGAGTGCGCCTCGGTCGCAGGCCGAAACAGGGTGCCCGTGATCGCTGACGGCGGTATAAAACAGACAGGCGATATCGCCAAAGCAATTGCCGCCGGAGCGGACAGCGTCATGATTGGAAATCTATTCGCGGGAGTCGAGGAAAGTCCCGGCGAGAAGGTGCTTTACGAGGGGAGAGCTTACAAAACCTATCGCGGGATGGGATCCCTTGAGGCGATGAAGGCTGGGAGCAGTGACCGGTACTTCCAGGACGTGGAGGACGATATCAAGAAGCTCGTCCCCGAAGGTATAGAGGGTCGCGTCCCGTACCGCGGACCGCTGAGCGATACGGTCTATCAAATGGTCGGCGGGCTGAGGTCGGCGATGGGCTACCAGGGCTGCAAGACAATTCCCGAGCTGAAGAAGAAGGGCAAGTTCATAAGAATTACCGCTGCCGGACTGAACGAGAGCCACCCGCACGACGTCGATATCGTAAAAGAGGCACCGAACTACCACTTATGAAGCTGACTGATCTACAGACGGACTCGATTAGGTCCATCAAGAAATTGCAGGCCTACATGCGGAAGAATTCGCTGGATGCTTTCTTCTGCGCCGATATACCGAACGTCCGCTACCTCACGACTTTCAGCGGTACCTCCGGTTTCTGCCTGGTCTTCCGAGACAGCGCATATTTTATAACCGACTTTCGTTACAGGACACAGGCAGACAGCCATGTGGCCAGTTGCGAGACAGTCATATACACGGGCAACCTTTTTGATTTCATCAGGAAGAAGTTTTTCAGGAGAACAGCCGGAAAGCAACCTTCCATCGGAATAGAAGACAGCTTACCCGTGGGGACTTTCGGAGAAGCCGAGAGCAAGCTGACCGGCTGCAAGTTCGTCAGAACCTCGTTAGTGATCGAGAAGCTTTCCTCGGTCAAATACAAGTCTGAGGTCAAGAGAATAAGGAGAGCATGTTCCATTAGCGGGAGCGCGTTTGACGTGCTGACCCAGGAAGACTGGGTCGGTAAGACCGAGGCCGAATTATCGGCGATGCTGGAATTCAACCAGAAGATCCTCGGTGCTTCGAAAGAATCGTTCGACACGATAGTGGCGAGCGGGCCGCGTGGGGCGATGCCTCACGGAGTCGCTTCCGCCAAAGACATAGAGGACGACGAATTCGTCACGATCGACTTCGGCTGTTTCTTCGACGGCTATGCTTCGGACATCACTCGTACCTTTCAAACCGGACCCGGAGTCAAACCCGCGCTTATGAAGATTTACCAGGTCGTCCGGGACGCTCAGCGTAAGGCCATCGACGCCGCCCGCGCCGGAGTCAAAGCGAGGAACGTCGACAGAGCGGCGAGGAAGCATATCGAAAAACATGGGTATGGAAAGTTCTTCGGCCATGGTACGGGTCACGGCGTGGGACTCCGCATCCACGAGCTTCCTCGAGTTTCGAGAATTAGTGAAGATGTGCTCGAAGAAGGAAACGTGATAACTATCGAGCCGGGAATATATATACCGCGCCTCGGGGGCGTTCGGCTGGAGGATGATTTCCTCGTGACGAAGGACGGTGTCGTTCAACTTTCACATTTTTCCAAGGATGCAGATTACTATATTTCAACCCATGGCACTCATTAACCCAAATGCATCGCTCGCCGTTCTTCTGAACGGAGGTCTTTAGACGAATGGTGAACAAGGTACTTGTTATCGCGTACTATTTCCCGCCTATGGGACTCAGCGGCGTCCAGAGAACATTGAAATTCGTGAAGTATCTCTCAAAGTATAACTGGGAACCGACGGTCCTGACTGTAACTCCGACGGCATACTATGCTCTTGACTACAGCATGCTTAGAGAGCTTAACGACAACAACATAAAGACCGTCAGAACAAACTCACTTGACCCCACGCGTCTCTTCGAGGCCGGGAAGCCCGTCAAGATGCCTCACGAGAAACTACGGGCCTTCCTCAGTGCCATTAGCCAGACCATATTCATACCGGACAACAAAATTGGCTGGAAACATGAAGCGCTGAAGGCGGCGAAGAAGTTGATGCGGCAGGAGAATTTTGACGTCATACTTTCGACTGCCCCTCCGTATACCTGTCACCTTATCGGTGCGGCATTGTCGCGGGAATTCGGTGTCCCTCTGGTAGTCGATTATCGAGATGCGTGGATAGACAATCCGAAGCACTTTTATCTGACTCCGTTACATAAGGCGGCACATCGGTTTATGGAGAAAAGAGTCCTCCGCGCATCGGGACGCGTGATAACGATTAACCGTAGGATAAAAGAGCTGATGATCCGGCGTTATCGTTTCCTGGGCTATAACGATATTGCCATAATCCCGCAGGGGTTCGACCCCGAGGACTTTCGGGTGGAAGATTCGCTGAAACTCCCTTACTCCGACAAGATGCGCCTTACCTACGCGGGCACATTCTACCGCAACATTACACCGAAGTATTTCCTCCGTGCACTTTCCGAGTTCTTGAAAGAGCAGCCGAAGTACAGGAGCAAGGTAGAGGCCGTCTTTATCGGCGTCGTTCGCAAAGAGACTCTGACCATGATAGAATCTCTCGGGTTGCAGGACGTGGTCAAGGTCTTCGGGTACCTGGATCATAAGTCGACTGTGAGGTACCTGATCGCAAGCGATGTACTTTGGCTGACTGTCGGCAACGGGAAGGGGGAGGACATGATTTCCACCGGTAAGCTTTACGAATACATCGGCGCCATGAAGCCCATCCTGGGCCTGGTTCCTGACGGCGTCGCAAAAAGCGCAGTACTCGAGACCGGCGCGGGCAAGGTTGTCGCGCCGGATGACGTCCACGGGATCAAACGCGCGATCGCGGAGTACTTCAGGTTGTGGGAAAGCGATCAGCTTCCTGAGATCGACCCGGAATATGCCGGGAACTTCGACCGGGCTAAACTCGCCGGCGACATGGCCAGAGAACTGTCGAGCCAACTGGACTACAGGGGCTCGTATGCTAAAGTGGGAGTAGTGAGATGAGAGTCCTCGTGATCGGAGGTGGGGGACGCGAACACGCACTCGTGGACGCCATATCGCGAGAGGTGGACGCAAAAGTCTACTGCGCGCCCGGCAACGCGGGAATAGCCCGGCAGGCCGAAATTGTGAATCTGAAAGCCGACGACGTATTCCCGCTTTTGAGGTTCGTGGACGACAACAAGATCGACCTGACTGTCGTTGGTCCGGAACAACCGCTCGCCGCGGGGATTGTGGACGCGTTCGAAAGCAGGGGGAAGAAGATATTCGGGCCAAGGAAGCTCGCAGCCCGGCTCGAGACCAGCAAAGTGTTTGCGAAAGAGTTCATGAAACGGTGGAGGATACCCACAGCCGGCTTCAAGTCCTTCACGATACAACAGCAAAGAGAATTGCTCGACTATCTCGCGACGGCAAGATACCCGCTGGTGCTGAAAGCGGACGGCCTTGCTGCGGGTAAGGGCGTCTCGATTGTACAATCAGCAAGGGAGGCTGAGGGAGATCTGGATAGGCTCTTTGTGCAGAAGATATTCGGCGGGGCTGGCGAGAGAGTGGTGGTGGAAGAGTTCCTGGAGGGGACCGAAGCCTCAGTTTTCGCCGTCACAGACGGCAAGGACTACGTTGTCCTGCCGGCGGCACAGGATCACAAGCGTGCAGGCGACAACGATACCGGGAAGAACACGGGCGGTATGGGAGCATTCGCGCCGACTCCGTTCGTCGGTGAATCGGAGCTTGCGACCATCAGATCGGCGGTCATCGAAAAGGTTATAGAAGGGTCGTCGGCAGAAGGATTTCCTTTCAAAGGGTGCCTGTACTGCGGTATGATGCTGACAAAGGAAGGGCCGAAGGTGGTTGAATTCAACGTCAGGTTCGGTGATCCGGAAACGCAGGCTGTGCTTCAGCTTCTGGACTCTTCATTGCTCGGACTGCTTGAAGCCGGAGCGATCAGGAAAATGAGCACCTACAGACTGAAGCTGAACAATGCAGCTTCAGTCTGTGTTATCGCAGCATCGAAAGGGTATCCGGATTACCACAAAACGGGAAAAGAAATCCGCGGCCTTGACGAGATAACTGCCTCCACCAAAGTTCTCCATTCGGGAACAAAGCTCGCGGACGGGAAGGTGGTCAGCTCAGGGGGAAGAGTTCTCGGCGTCACCGGTACCGATCCCGGAGGGAAGATCAAGAAAGCCGCGGAACTCGCGTATGGGCGGCTCGCGGGCATCCAATTCGACGGGATGTTCTTCAGGCATGACATCGGCAAAACTGCGATAGACCTGGAAGAGAAGAAAGGGCAGTCCGCGTGAGAATTCTCGTAACGGGCGGTGCGGGTTACATCGGTTCGATTTGTTCGGAGGAGCTTCTGAGCGCCGGCCATCAGGTGACGGTTTACGACAACCTCAGCGAGGGGCATCGCTCTGCGGTCGACCCGCGTGCGACATTCATTCTAGGAAAGCCTGAAGAGGACGGAAACATACTGGATGCCGTCAGATCGGCGTCACCCGATGCCATTATGCACTTTGCGGCAAATGCGCTCGTGGGTGAGTCGATGACGAATCCGGGAAAATATTTCCACAATAACGTCGCAAACGGGCTGAAACTCCTCGATGCGGCCGTACAGTGTAACGTCAAAAAATTTGTCTTCAGCTCGACCTGTGCTACATACGGTCCGCCGGAGCGTGAGCCGATGACCGAAGACCTTCCCCAGCGCCCGATAAATCCATACGGGGAGTCGAAACTCATGTTCGAGAAAATTCTCCAGTGGTACGGCAGCATACACGGACTGGATTTCATAGCGTTCCGGTACTTCAACGCCGCAGGTGCGAGCGAGAAATATGGAGAACACCACCGGACCGAAACGCACCTGATACCGAATGTCCTCAAGGTCGCGCTCGGCAGGACGGATCACTGCGAGATTTTCGGCACTGATTATCCGACTCCCGACGGTACCTGCATCCGCGACTACATTCACATTGAAGATCTCGCGCAGGCTCACATCCTGGGGCTGCAGCCGGGCAAGTCGGGCTTCTACAATCTTGGCAATGGCGACGGCTATTCGGTGCGACAGGTCATCGATGCCTGCGTGAAGGTTTCCGGCAAGAAAATTCCTTCGGTCGAGAAACCACGGCGACCGGGTGACCCCCCGCGGCTTGTGGCTAAGGCCGACAAGGCCAACCGCGAGCTGGGATGGAAGCCGAAGTATCCGAAGTTGGAAGATATTGTCGCCACGGCTTGGGCGTGGCACAGAAAATATCCGGATGGCTACCCGGACTGAAGTCCGGTAACAGCCTGAGCTTCCAGCCGGAGAGTCGACAACGGCGGCCCGGACTGGCGGTCCCGAAATTTGTCGCCGCGAATCATCTGCATCGAAAGGCTGTTTAGTAAGGAATGAACGGGAAATGACAGAGCACGACCTCGTTGAGAAACTGTTCGTCGCGGACAAGCTCGCCGTAGCAAGGGCTATCACTTCAGTCGAGAACCAGGACAGCATGCATCTCGGACTGCTCAAGGCTATTCAGAAGAATCTCGGCAGGGCTTACCGTGTGGGGATCACGGGGCCGCCGGGCGCGGGGAAAAGCACGATAGTCAGCAAGCTCGCCAAACACCTCAACGATTCCGGCTCAAGAGTGGCCGTGATTGCGGTCGACCCGACGAGCCCTTTTACCGGAGGCGCGCTGCTCGGAGATAGGGTCCGAATGATGGACCTGAGTTCACGTGAAGGCGTTTTCGTGAGGAGTATGGCGACGCGGGGAAGTCTCGGAGGACTTAGCAAGACCACGCAACTCGCGGCCGATGTGCTCGATGCCGCGGGATTCGATTACGTATTCATGGAAACCGTCGGTGTCGGCCAGTCCGAGCTCGATATTGTCGAGGCAGCCGATACTACGGTAGTGGTGCTCACCCCGGAATCGGGAGATTCCGTCCAGGCAATGAAGGCGGGTCTCATGGAAATTGCGGACTTCTTTGTGTTGAATAAAGCGGATAGACCCGGCGTGGATCAGTCTTACAACGCGATCTCGACGGTCCTTCAGCTCTCCACGCGGCCCGCCACAGCGGAAACGGCGAAGAACATATGGACGCCATTCATTGTTAAGACTGTAGCGAGCGAAAACAGGGGGATTGATGATGTCGTGAAGGGAATTAAGAGGCATCATCGCTATCTAATGGAAACCGAAAAACTGTTTTCGAAGCGCAAAGAGAGAGTGCGAAAAATCGTCCTTGATATTGTCGGAGAAAATCTGCAAAAGGAATTCTGGACGCAGGGACGATTATCGGAGCTCGAGACACGACTGGACCTTGTACTGACGAACAAACTTTCTGCAATACAGCTTGCGGAAGAACTAACCAAAGAATAGCGGCCGTGCCCAAAAGGCACAGCCGTCGCGAAGTACCATAAGACTTTGATGCTTCGTCAAACGAGAGGAACGACCGATGGACCTTCAACTGACACCCGAGAATTTGCAGGTCAGGGACCTGGCGCGCGATTTCGCGCAAACGAAGATTAAGCCGAATGTAATGAAATTTGACGAGTCGCAGGAATTTCCGCTGGAGATCATGCGTAAAGTCGGCGAGTTGGGATTCATGGGAGTTACATTTCCGGAGAAATACGGCGGTGCCGGTTTGAGTTACGTCGACTATTGCCTTATTATTGAGGAGATATCCAGGGTCGACCCTTCGATCGGCCTCTCCGTGGCGGCGCATAACGCGTTGTGTACCGGACATATATACAATTTCGCCGGAGAAGCTCTGAAGGCAAACTACCTGCCGGATCTCGCTTCGGGAAGAAAAATCGGAGCGTGGGGTCTCACAGAGTCCGCAAGCGGAAGTGATTCCGGTGCCATGAGGACCGTCGCCGTCCTTGACGGGGATGCATATGTCGTCAACGGGAGCAAACAATTCACGACTCACGGTTCTGTCGGCGAGACGATTGTTGTGATGGCTATGACCGATCCATCGAAAAAGAAAAAGGGAATAAGCGCTTTCGTGTTCGACAGGGGGGTACCCGGGTTCTCTGTCGGGCATAAAGAGAATAAGCTCGGCATGAGGGCGAGCGATACCTCGACTATGATATTCCAGGACATGAGAATACCGAAGGAAAACCGTATCGGCGAAGAGGGTGAAGGTTTCAAACAGGCGCTTCAGATACTCGACGCCGGAAGGATAGGGATTGCGGCGCTTGCCGTGGGGGTGGCACAGGGTGCGCTCGACGCCTCTGTAAAATATTCGAAGGAGCGGATGCAGTTCAAAAAGCCGCTTGCAGAATTCCAGGCGATCCAGTGGAAGATATCTGAGATGGCGACAAAGATAGAAGCCGCAAGACTACTCACGTATAAAGCCGCTTATCTGAAGGACCAGGGCAAGGATATAAAACTCGCTGCGGCGACGGCAAAGTATTTCGCCAGCGAGATTGCCGTCAAATGCGCAGAGGAGGCCGTGCAGATCCACGGGGGATACGGCTTCGTCAAGGATTTCCCTGTGGAAAAGCTTTACCGGGACGTCAAGCTCTTGACCATCGGTGAAGGCACGAGCGAAATTCAGAAGATGGTGATTTCGAGAAGTATCATCGCACTTAACAAAGGATGATTCCCCTTTGAAGCGAACGGCAGCGATTGCCCTACTTACGGTCATCTCTCCGGCAGCCCTCCTTGCTCAGGCGAACGGGAGGTCGCCGTGCGATCAGCCCCTGAGCAGCGTAAGCACTTATGCCGCGGTGTACTTTGCCTCGAAGTCTTTCGACGAACTCGCGAAATTCGACATGGTCGTCCTGGATCCGGCGAGTTACGATTCGTCGGACATTTCAAAACTGAAATCGCGGGGGTGCATCCCGGTCGCGTACATGAACATTGGAGAGGTGGAAACCTACCGTAGCTATTTCAATATGGTGGATACCTCGATGATCATCTCGCCAGATCCCTACTGGCGTGATAGGTACTATGTCGATATGTGTGACCCAGCTTGGACACGCATTGTGACCAAAGAGAGAATTCCGGATGTGATGAACAAGGGTTTCTGCGGAGTGTTCATAGATTTCGCAGGCGCACTGGAGGAGTATCCGGATATAGATTCATGCGCCGCTTCGCTTGTTCGACAGATCAGGCGGGCACTCGGTAAAGGCTACCTGATCCTCGACGGAGGTGGTTCCATAATCGACAGGGTGGGCACGTACGTCGACGGGATCGCGGTGGAAGGCCTTATGGGCTACTATGACTTTAACACCGACAGCTATCTGTTGCGCAACGACAGCCTGGAAGACAGCCGGTCAAAAGCGCTCCTTGCGGAAGCGAAGAAATTCAGGATCAAGGTCTTCCAACTCGACTATGCTTCACCTGCCGACTCTCTTGTCAGAGGCCAGATAATAATAAAATCAAGACAGCTTGGGTTCGTACCGTACGTCGGGACGATCGAGCTCGATTCGATATTCACCGATACGGTGCACAGGATCAAGCTCCCCAATGCAGGGAAGCGGAAACCTTTCCCCGACTGACCCATTCAGGCGATTAGGCTCTGAGAGTGCGCGGCGGTATTGTAGGTAATTCCGGTATCCTTGAAAGTGGGGGCGGTGATGGCTAATTTAAAACTCACCGAATACTGTAAGGAACGATTGGAGAATTTCTGATGACACGTGATGAAATAATCGGAGTACTTGGAAATATAAAAGATCCGGATTTAAATAAGGACATTGTCTCTCTGGGTTTTGTGAAGAAAGTCGAATTGGCCGACGGAAAGGTCGACATTGAAATTCAGTTGACGACGCCGGCATGCCCCGTGCGCGATGAGATGAAATCGCAGGCGGTGGCAGAAGTAAGGAATCTGGGGTTCACGGGCGATGTCAATGTTGTGATGACGAGTCAGGTTGTAAGCCACGCGAACCAGGTCAGGGAACAGATATTGCCCGGCGTCAAGAACACGATAGCCGTGGCGAGCGGCAAAGGGGGCGTCGGCAAATCGACGGTCGCTGTCAATCTGGCCGTCGCGCTGGCAAAGGACGGTGCAAAAGTCGGTATCGTCGATGCAGATGTATACGGGCCGTCGCTCCCGTTGATGCTCGGGGTGACCGAAAAGCCCGAGACCGAACGCATCGACGACAAGAGGTTTAAGATCTATCCGGTCGAGAAATTCGGCATCAAGATGATGTCGATCGGCTTCCTGGTCGATACCGAGACACCGATGATCTGGCGGGGGCCGATGGCAAGCGGCGCGGTCAAGCAGTTCCTGACCGACGTCGAGTGGAAAGACCTCGATTATATGATTTTCGATCTGCCTCCGGGGACCGGAGACGTTCAGCTGACCCTGGTGCAGACAATTCCGCTCACAGGTGCCGTCATCGTGACGACTCCACAGGATGTCTCCCTCGCCGATGTCAGGAGAGGCGTGAGGATGTTCCAGAAAGTGAACGTCCCGATAATGGGGGTCATCGAGAATATGAGTTATTTTGTCTGCTCACACTGCGGTCACAGGGAAGACATCTTCAGCCACGGCGGCGGAAAGAAAACTGCCGAGGCCTTCGCTGTGCCGTTTCTCGGGGAAATTCCCATCTATACGCCCATACGAATCGGGGGCGACACCGGCAGGCCGATCGTCCTGACGGAGCCGGAGTCCGAACAGTCCCAAATGATTCAGAGGGTCTCAAGGAAACTTGCCGCGCAGATCAGTATTACGAACATGTCCGCGGCCGACAAACCCAAGATAGAAATCGAGATGTGAGTAGATGACCGACGCTTGTGAAGAAGTGGTCGGCAGGATCAGGGATATCCTTGCCGAGGCCAACAGATTCCTGGTGAAAGACAACGGCAGCGTCGAGTACGTCAACCTCGAACACGACGGCATCCTGCGGGTCAGATTCCTGGGATCGTGTGCGGTTTGTCCGCTCAGACCGATGACGCTCCGGGCGGGGGTTGAGAGGGCGGTCCTCCTGAAGGTCACGGAAGTCAGGCGCGTGGAACTGGCGGCGAATTAATTAAGGGTAGTACGGGAGTCCCGGCCGATCTCCCATCCCCGATTTTCTCTAGAGAGACAGAGGGTCCAGCTCCTCGCACTTGTAGTTTTTTATCGCGACAGTCCTTGCTGGAAATTTCTTGATGAGCTGGTGATTGTGCGTGGCGAGGAGCACGGTAGTACCGCCGAGGTTTATTTTCTTCAGCAATGTGAGGATATCCGCCGAGGTCGCCGGATCAAGATTGCCCGTAGGTTCGTCCGCAAGAATGGCAATCGGGTCCTTGGCGATGGCTCTCGCTATCGAAAGCCTCTGCTGCTCTCCGCCGGAGAGCTCCCCGATAGGCGAATTCTTTCTGTGAATCAATCCGACCTGCGTAAGGGCCTGGGTCGCCTGCATCTTCATATCGCGGCTCGAAAACCCCACCGCCTGCAGGGCAAAAGTCACGTTGTTGAATACCGATCTGTCTTCCAGCAGTTTGAAGTCCTGGAATATTATTCCCAGCTTCCTCCTCAGCTGGTAGAGCCTTCTCTTCCTGATCGACGCCGAGGAAAAAGCCTCTATGTTCACCACCCCCGTTGTGGGGGCGAGGTCCATATACAGGAGCCGCATCAGCGTCGTCTTGCCGCATCCCGTCTCGCCGACGATGTAGACGAATTCACCCTTCTGGATTGTCAGGTTGACATCCGAGAAGATCAGATGGTCGTCGAAAGCGAACGCAACGTTAGTACATTTAATCATGTTCGGGTTTCACCAGTACAAAGTGGACTCTTTCAGATGAGCTGTCGGCTTCGAGCATTGTGAAATCCCCGGCGGCGAATCTCTCCTGGAAGCCCGCAGCTGAAAACAGCCTCCGGATAAGATCAGGTGGATACACATATTCGCGGTGTACTTCCTCCGCCACGCATCCGTCCTTCTTTACCCTGACGTATGTCGTGTGTGTCTTTGCTGCCGGGTCGTATTGCGACTTTCGATGGTAATAAATCCCCCTGTGCTTTCCCCTCTGAACGAAGAGTGAAGAATCGCCGAGGGAATTCGACTCGAGACTGGCATCGAAGGCGAAAACGCCGCCGGGTTTCAGGCTCGTGTAAACGGATCGGAAGAATCGACCGAGGGCGTCTGGCGAAGATATGTAATTGATACTGTCGTAGACGCAAACGGCGCGGTCGAACGATTCCTTCGAGGAATAAGTCACCATGTCGTGGTGGACGATCCGCATGTTGCTTTTGCGGCGTCTGATCTTCTCACCTGCAACTGTGAGCATGTCTATTGAGTTGTCTACACCTGTCACGTCATAACCGAGTTTCGATAGTATAAGCGATATGTTGCCAGTTCCGCAAGCGAATTCGCACAACTTCTTGCCCTTGACCTTAGATCGCCCGGAATCCCCACTCGCAACCTGCATTAGCAAGACGATGTAATTAGCCCAGCCGCGGTAATCAACCTCCTTCATCATGTGATCGTAGATGATGGCGGAGGCGGAGTAGGGCGCAGCCTGCTCGGCGGGCGCGTCGAAGAGGTCGATATGATGGATGCAGAGCGAAGCCGTCGTGGTGACTCCCCGTCTACTTCCTTACGGCTTTCCGGTTCTTTGAAATCTGCAGCGCGAGCTTGATCGCCTCAATTGTGCTCGAAGGATTCGCGATTCCCTTGCCGGCTATGTCGAATGCCGTTCCATGGTCCGGGGAAGTCCTGATGATGTTTATACCGGCGGTGAAGTTTATCCCTGTGCTGAAAGACCTCATCTTTAGCGGTATAAGTCCCTGGTCATGGTACATCGCGAAAATGCCGTCAAACATTCCCTCGCGGTACGTGCCGAAGAACGCGTCGGCAGGGAAGGGCCCTTCGGCGTCGATCTTCTTTGCGATCGCGTCCTGGATCGCCGGCTTGATTATCTCGATCTCTTCTTTTCCGATCAGTCCGTTCTCGCCGGCGTGCGGGTTCAAGCCGAGGACCGCTATTCTCGGTGCTTTGACGCCGAAGTCTTTCCTTATCGAATCGTTGAAAACCGAGAGCCGCGCGAGGATTCCCTCCCTCGTTAACGAGCTTGACACCTCAGATATCGGAATGTGAATTGTCGCGAGTGCGATCCTTCCGAATCCCGATACCATGATCATGATCGAGCCGCTCGAATCGGACAGGTTTGTGACCATCTCAGTCTGGCCGGGATATGAGTAGCCGGCAGACCTCAACGTCTCTTTAGACACAGGTGCGGTCACGATGGCATCGGCCTCGTGGGCTACGCAGAGTTCGACAGCCTTTTCGATTGCGCGGCCTGCCCACAGACCGCTTTCCTTCGTAAGCTTTCCCGACTTGATCCTCTCGTTGAAACTCGGACATATATCCAGGATGGTGATTTCACTTCTTCCGACCGCGTCCGAAGGCGTGTCGACTTTGAGTATCTTTCTTCGCAGCGAATACTTCTCGGCGTAGTACTCGAAGGCCTTATAAGGGCCGATCAGCAGCGGTGTGCAGTTCGCGCGTATCGTGCGGCTTGCCGCGGACTTCAGGGCGACCTCCGGGCCGATGCCGTTGTAGTCGCCGATCGTTATTGCTATTACACTCATAGTTGCTCCGTCTGATACAGCTTGAATTCTCCGAACCCCTGTTCTTTGAATACAAGATTTCTTTTCAGGTTAAGGTAAGTCCAGATTTCATAGGTCCCGTCACTTCTATACTCGCGCTTAACGCTCTCCGGCTTTCCGAAGAGCATATAGGCTTTCCCGCGGTCGGTGGCGGCCCCGTTACGGTTTCCCACCGATTTGAATTCCTCGAAAGCGTAATCTGCGCGCCTGTAATATTCCGCTTCAAGCTCGTTGAACGCGGTGGCGGGAGTCGGATCGTGAGATTTCCAGAAAGCGTTGAACTTCGACATTATCTCCTCAGAGCTTCCCGAATTAATCTCCGAATAAACGGAATCTGGAGCGATGTATTTCAAAAGCGAAACAGCCAGGGGGATGTTTCGAAGGGTTAAAGGCTTATCAGCCCAGTAATAATTGAAGAGGTGAATGCTTGCATTCTCGCCCCGTGATAATCTCAGTTCGTAATTCCCCTCTGACAGGGTATCCACAGGAAGTTCTCCGAGGTAAAGTGAACATGACGGATCGGCGACTTCCGACAGGTAAAAAGAGCTGCCTTCGGAAACGGGTTGAAGCCGTCCGCGTGTCGAATCGACGACCGGGCAAAGTCCGACCAACGAACCGTCCTTGCGCAGCACCGAAATCGACAACGGGCGTGAATCGTTCGCTTTGGTCAGGACGAGGAACCTTACACGGAGTGGAAATGGGGCAGCATCGTCCCTTGCGGATGGATAGTATGTCCGGCCCGAAAGCGAATCCAGAAATACTACTGCCAACACGTCTGCTGAGTCGTTCGCGGTAAAGTCCCTTCGAAGGGCAGCAGTCAGGTAGGTGATTCTCTGATTGTCATCGCGAATCTCCGCCGTTATTCTGTAAACCGAAGCCGGTATGGTGACCGTGACGAAATCGGAAACGCGGCTCGCAGCGGATTGTGTCTCTGTAAAAGTGCTGGCGGCCGCCGACTTGTCGCTTGTCCCGTGGTAGTTGACTCCGTTGATCGAATCCAGCGCATCCACAGTGAAGGAGAGGTCGGCAGAGAACGGCCAACTGAGACTGCCCGACTTGGCAAAAACCATCTTGTCGAAAGATAGGACATAGGCGACGCAGACTGTGATGCTGTCGCCAATCGTGCCGACGATATGTGTCGACGGTGCCGGACTTGTCTTCGGTGCATTGGGCTGGGTAAACGCGGGATTGGACAACAAAGCTATGAAAGGCAGGACAGCGAGAAAAGACTTAGCCACCATTTAATTCAAGTTAATGAGCGGCGGCGTTTTTATCAAAGCATGGCGCTGAGCGTGCGAGCGACACGTAGCGTGACGGATAGGAGCAAGCATTGGGTGCGGAGACCTCCGGCCGGCTCACTCCGCGTGAGCAGCCGTTCTCTTCAGGGGAGATTGAATAGTACTTGCCGGACACCAGGTGAAACGGAAAGGGAGAGGAGATCGCGGGCTGCGTTTCACACGACAGAGTCGAAGTTGATAAGCGTCACCGGCTCCTGTGTCCAGAACGGCTCGGCGTACCTGACCCCCGCCATCCTGCCGTGGTACCTCATTCTGCCGAGAAGATATTCCATGAACTCCGGCGTCGACAGCATTGTCTGAGGATCCTTGCTGCTCGGGTTGAAAAACTGGGATTTGTGGGCCTTTATCGCCGCAACCTTTGTGTCGTAGTCGTTCGATATGTCTACATAGAGCGTGGGGATAA
>JAHECO010000063.1 GCA_024641705.1 Candidatus Kryptoniota bacterium | reverse complement strand
TTGTGTTTCAATTTGTCGTGTCGATTGTGCTGTTCGTTGGTACGTTCGTTATCTACAGCCAGCTGGGATATATCCAGGACAAGAACCTGGGCTTCGACAAAGAGCAGGTGATCGTCATAAAAAGGGCCTACGATCTCGGGACAAAGACTGGAGAGTTCAAACACGCTCTGCTGACCAGTTCGAAGATTGTGAGCGTTTCCGGTTCGACTGCCATTCCGGGGGATCAGAATTCCGACCGGGGATATTGGGTCGGCGGGACATCGATCCAGCATATGCAGGACCTCCGGGAAATGTGGGCCGACTACGATTTTCTGCAGACATACGGCATGAGTCTCGCCGGCGGCAGGTACTTTTCGACTGAGCACGCGGCCGATTCCGGGGCAGTCGTGGTCAACCAGCAGGTCGAGCGGGTATTCGGAATCAGAGATCTTGTGGGCAGAAACCTGATGGCTCCCGGTCAGACTGAATCGCAGGCCGAGACCCTTCCTGTCGTCGGCGTGGTGAGTAACTTCAATTTCGAGTCGCTTCATCAAGCCATCCGCCCGCTTGTCATCAGGTATCTCGCACCGAATTCACCGGCCCAGTTTATCTCCGTGCGCGTGAAGCCGGGCAGCTACCCATCGACCATCTCCTTCATCGAGGATACATGGAGAAAATACGCGGGCAACGAGGCGATCGACTACGCTTTCCTCGATCAGGACCTGGCGCGGCTTTACATAGCGGACCGGCGGACTAGCGAGATCGCAACTTCGTTCTCTGTCCTAGCCATCTTTGTCGCGTGTCTGGGCCTGCTGGGGCTTGCTGCGTTCGTGACGGAACGGCGGACGAAGGAGATAGGAATAAGGAAAGTACTCGGCGCGTCGATTCCGGAGATTCTCAGTCTCCTTACGTCGGAATTCGCGAAATGGGTTCTGTTGGCAAACGCCATCGCCTGGCCCGTGGCATACTTTGTAATGAACCGCTGGCTTCAGAATTTTGCCTACAGAGTAAATCTCGGCGTTTGGATATTCGTCCTCGCCGGATCGGCGGCGATGGTAATTGCGCTTGTGACAGTCGTTTCGCACACGCTTCGGGCAGCGACTGCGAATCCGGTGGAGGCATTACGATACGAGTAATGCCGATATCCGCCGCAGGCGGATTGAATCTTTGAGGTATGAGTAGAGAGAACATGGAACACGGAACACCCAGAACGGATCGCCACAAAATCTGATCTCGTGCTCCGTTTTCCGTGTTCCGTTCTGCAATTCGATGGAGGAATAGGGCATGCTTAAGAATTACCTGCAAGTCGCGCTGAGAAGCCTCAAAAACTCAAAATCGTACTCGGTAATAAATGTCGTCGGGCTTTCCGTCGGTATTGCCTGCTGCATTGCGATCATGCTTTTCGTTCAGGATGAGCTGAGCTACGACAGGTATAACAGAAATGCAGACCGGATTTACAGGCCTACTTTCTATGCAACGTTTAATGGCCACGACGTCAAATCCGCCATGAGCCCCGCCCCGATGGGACCCGCGGTTCATCACGACTTACCTGAGGTGGTTGCGTATGCCCGGATGCACTACGAAGGATCCGCCGTGATCAGAGACCATGACAAAACCTTCGTCGAGCAGAAACTTATCTGGGCCGACTCGACCCTGTTTGATGTTTTTACGCTTCCCTTCAAAGCGGGCAATCCTGAAACGGCTCTCAACCGCCCGAACACAGTTGTGGTTACCGCGTCGACCGCGCGCAAGTACTTCGGTGATGAAAACCCGCTGGGCAAAACCCTGAATGTTGACAATCAAACCGATTATATGATCACCGGGATCATTGAAGACGTCCCCCGTAACTCGCATTTTCATCCGGACTTCATCGCTTCGCTCAGCTCTCTGCAGGACAGCCGGAATCAGAACTGGATGAGCAACAATTTCTTCACGTACTTCCTTTTGAAGAAAGGGGCCAGTTCAAAGGATTTTGAACGCAAAGTAAATGATGAGCTCCTGGCTCATGCCGGACCGCTATTGAAGGCCGTTACCGGGGTGACGGTTGAACAGTTTCTTGCGGCCGGCAACAAGGTCGGTTATGTGCTCCAGCCGCTTACCTCCGTTCATCTCCAGTCGCATCTCGATTATGAGCTCGAGCCGAACGGCAACATCGCCAGCGTGTATATATTCTCGGCGATCGCAATTTCGATCTTGTTGATTGCCTGCATCAACTTCATCAATCTTGCCACGGCCAGATCGGAGAAGCGCGCCAAGGAGGTCGGAATAAGGAAGACCCTCGGATCGCCCCGCTCACATCTCATCGGACAGTTTATGGCCGAATCAATCCTGATGAGCGGTTTGGCCGTAATACTTGCGGTGGGAATTGTGGAGGTGCTTCTCCCCGTCTTCAACGATACGGCGAATAAACAGCTGACCCTCGATTTGGCGAGCAACCGCTTGTCGATCCCGCTTCTGGTATGCCTTGCGGTGGCTGTCGGAGTTATTGCCGGCAGCTATCCGGCCTTCTACCTGTCCTCTTTCCGGCCGGTGGACGTTCTCAAGTCGGAAACGAAAAGAGGTGGAAGAAGGTCTTTCCTGCGAAACGGGCTTGTCGTCTTCCAGTTTGCGATTTCGATCGCCCTGTTTATCGGCACTTTCGTCATCTACTCTCAACTGAAGTATGTCCAGTCGAGAGATCTTGGATTTGACAAAGAGCAGACTGTCGTTATCTACAGGACGGACGACCTGGCGGAGCGGATACGATCGTTCGAGCACGAATTGAGGGTCAACAAAGGCATAATAGACGTCAGCAACTCGAGTGGTATTCCCGGGAATCAGTATAGTGACAGCGGCTTCTGGCTCGAAGGGACGGGCGTCGAAGATCTGGTAGACATTCGGACGATGCGGTGTGATTACGATTTTGCAAGGACGTACAAGCTGCAGATGGCGGACGGGAGATTCTTCTCGAAGGAACATCCTTCCGATTCATCGGCCGTCGTCGTCAACCAGGAAGTCGAGAGAGCCTTCGGGGTGAAGAAGATCGTCGGGAAATACCTCGTATTGCCGGGCAGGAATATGGCGGACCAGAGAAAACTGGAGGTGGTGGGAGTCGTGAAAGATTTCAATTACCACTCCCTCCATGAGCCGATTCGGCCGCTGGTCATGAGTCTGATGACGGAAAGAGCGGCGGCCGCGCCTTACGTGACCGTTCGCCTTGCGCCGGGGAATCATTTGGGCACAATTGATTACATAGAGAAAGTCTGGAAGAAGTACGCAGGCAACGAAGAATTCAACTGCAACTTTCTGGACGACAATCTGCAAAGCATGTATTCCGCGGATCGGAGAACTAACAGGATCGCCGGAGGATTCTCGGTACTTGCGATCTTCATCGCCTGCCTGGGCTTGCTGGGGCTCGCAGCGTTCACAACGGAGCAGCGAACAAAGGAGATCGGCATCCGGAAAGTTCTGGGTGCATCGGTACCCGAGGTGATGGCGCTGCTGTCGGCTCAATTTGCGAAGTGGGTATTGGTTGCGAATATAGTCGCGTGGCCGGTGGCCTACTATATAATGAACAATTGGCTGCGGAACTTCGCTTATAGGACCGAGATCAGTCCCTGGCTTTTCATATCGTCCGGCGCCCTGGCGTTACTGATCGCGCTTGCGACGGTGAGTTCGCAGGCGATCAAAGCCGCGACGGCGAATCCGGTGGAAAGCCTGAGATATGAGTAACAACCATAAGGCAAAGGCAGACGTGCCGTTCGAAGGCCATATCTTGACGGAGAATTGCGATGTGAAAGCGTGCGTCCGAGCGCAGGTGTAAGAGGCGAGGAGGTTTTTATGATTAAGAATTACGTAAAGATATTCTTCAGAAACCTGAGGAAACAGAAGGTCTACTCATCCATAAATATTCTGGGGCTTTCTGTCGGGTTTGCGATTTTCATCCTTGTTCTTGCGCTTTTCGATTTTAATCTGAGCTTTGATTCATTCCACAAAAATCCCGACAGGATCTATCTGCTCATTTTTCAAACAGTTTCGTCTAACGGTTCCAGTCAGAAGGATGCATATTCACGCCTGCCTCTGGCAAATCTTCTTGCGCAGAAATTCCCTGAGATTGAGAGCGCTACGACGGAGAGGCGATATTTCAGAAATGTCTTCAGGTATCAGGACAAGATATTTTACGAAAGAGGGGTGCTTTTCGCCGACACCAATTTCCTGAGGATATTCAATTTTCCCGTGGTTGCCGGAGACAGAGAATCCCCCTTATCCAGGCCGAACTCGGTTGTGCTCACTGAATCAACCGCCAGAAAATATTTCGGTGCCGAAAATCCAATCGGGAAAATGCTAACTACGGATCTCCAGGAAGCCGGGTTGACTGTTACTGCAGTGATCAAGGACTGTCCACCCAATTCGACCAATCAGTTTGACCTTCTAGTCTCGCTGCCGGGCGGTTATAATGATGATTGGGGAATCTCTGGGAGCACTTACACTTTCCTAAAGCTAAAGAAAGGTGCTAGTGCATCTTTGTTGGAATCCCAATTTCCAGCCTTCGTAAATGAAAGCATCCCGGTGTTGCGTGACACGAGAACAAGGTTGTCCCTTCTTCCTTTGAACGATATTCACCTGCGGTCCACGCACATGAACCTCGGGTTCAGTAATGTCACACCTGTCATCCAGTACTATTTGATCCTGGCGATCGCGATCGGGCTACTCGTCGTCGTTTCAATCAACTTCATGATACTGTCCACGTCGAGATACAGCAATCGGGCCAAGGAGGTCGGGATCAGAAAAGTTGTCGGTGCGGGGAGAAGGCAGTTTATCATCCAGTACATCGGAGAATCGATGATAACGGCACTTATCGCCCTTCCCCTGGCGGCTGTGATTTTTGAAATTGTCGGTCCGGGCTTCACTGCAATCGTGGGCGGGGGAACTGAGCTGAGTCTAACCAGGAATTTCACCGTCCTCATTATTGTGTTACTTGTCACTTTGGTGGTTGGGTTAGTATCCGGCGTTTATCCGGCTTTCTTCCTCTCTTCATTTCAACCGGCGAGCATTTTCAAAACACCGATAGCCGGCAAAAAGAGTAGGATTACTTTTCGGAAAGCACTCGTGGTTTTTCAGTTTGCTCTGACTTTCGTAATGATTACGGCAACGCTCCTCTTGATGAAACAATTGAATATGTTGTCAAAAATTGATCTTGGCTACGACCGGGACAATATTGTAGCCATTCCATGTACTTTTGAAATGAAAGATAAGTTCGACGTTCTCGAAAAAGAGTTGAAGCAGAATCCGGATATTGCAATGGTCGCCGACGGTCATGTCTTGCCTTTCGGTGGAGGGTATAGGAAGGCGAAAATGCGGGTCGAAGGAATGGATGAAAAGAGTTCTGAAGGTATAGACTATTACCCTTGCGGCAATAATTTCGTCCAGATCCTGAATATTAGAATTACACAGGGAAGGAGTTTCTCGAAGGAGTTCAACGATTCGAACAGCGTGATCGTCAGTCAGGGATTCGTACGTCATTTCCATCTTGATAATCCCGTCGGGAAGAAGATCATCCTTGACGCGGGAGGTGGTCAAAAGACAATAATCGGAGTTGCTAAGGATTTTCATTTCCCCCATGTGTTTTTCAAGAAAGCGCCCGCTGTCCTGTACTTCCAACCTTCTGAGCCATTTTATGTGTTCGTGAAAACCGTCGAGTCACCGGATGATGGTACGATTAAGTTCATACACGCGAAATGGGACAAGATCGCCCCGTCGCTTCCTTTCGACCCTTTCGTGCTGGCAAATGAATTCCAGGCCCAATTGAGAAATTCAACCAAGTCGATCGAAATCTTCGAGTGGATCTCGGTCGTTTCGGTGCTGATCGCTTCACTCGGTCTATTTGCTCTCGCTTCTTTTACGGCTGAGAAAAGAACGAAGGAGATTGGAGTCAGGAAGGTGTTAGGCGCATCCTTTGGCACCATCATTTACTTGTTGATGTCTGAGTTTTTGTTGATAGTGGCGGTCGGAGATTTGATCGGCCTTCCGTTTGCTTATTATCTTTCAAATTATTTGGTGAACATCGCCTGGGTTTACAAAACAGACGTTGGTGGTGTGCTCTTCGTCGCCACGGCGGGAGTCTCGTTCGTTGCAGCTCTTTCTGCCGTCGGAGTCCAATCGATCAAGTCTGCACGGGCCAATCCGGTTGAATCTCTGAGGTATGAGTGACAGCAGTGGAATGCCGTGAAACGGCATTGAACCTTTGAGATGTCAATTACGGCACGAAAGGGCAAGTGTAAATGAAGGCCATCAACATTCCGCTTCCCGATTTTGCGGACAGGCAGATTGCCGAGATCGAAGTGAAGATCAACGGTAAGAAAAGACGATACAATTTCCGCGTCGAATCGTTTCGTTGGGAGCCGGACGCAGATGTATGGGACATTGAGAGGAAAATTAAGATGCTTCAGGATGGTCTGGAAAAATATGACAAGTCCAGGGAACTGATTCAGATATTCAGGCCGAAGGAGAACTCGAAATTCATACAGATGCTGTACAGGCAGCGACAAACCGTAGCTTCTCTCGGTGAGGGGTTATCGACCGCGGGCAAATGACAACCGGAGAACGGGCATGCTGAAAAATTATCTGCAGGTGGCGTTAAGGAATCTCAGAAACCACAAGGCATATTCGCTCATCAACATAATTGGCCTGGCGATAGGCATTGCGTGCTGCATTTTGATCTTGCTTTTCGTGCTCGAAGAACTGAGCTACGACAAATTCAATCGGGAATACGGTCGGATGTACAGGGTGCAGGCAAGTGTAAAATTGGAGGGGCGCGATCTTGATATGGCCTTCGCCCCGGCGCCGGCAGGTGTCACACTCGTCAACGAATTCCCGGAAGTAATTCAGTATACGAGGATCATGCATACCCCGAATATGTTGATTCGATACAAGAATAACATGTTCAACGAAACGAGATTCTATTGGGCGGATTCGACGTTGTTCGCCGTTTTTACGATGCACTTCATTAAAGGCAATCCGAAAACGGCGCTGGTTGAGCCGCATTCGGTTGTCCTGACCGAGTCTCTCGCGGGAAAATATTTCGGCAACGAAGATCCGGTGGGCAAGATAATGAATTTCGAGGATGGCACTCCCTATACTGTAACTGGGGTGATAAAGGATTGCCCGCCCGATTCACATTTCAAGTATGATATGTTTGCCTCGATGTCAAGCGCCGAATTCGGCAAAGGCACCTCCTGGCTCAACACCGGCTTCTACACATACATTCTTTTAAGAAAGAATGCTTCACCGGCAAGGCTGCAGGAGAAATTTCCCGCGCTTCTTAGAAAATACGCCGGACCACAGTTATACCAAGCATTGGGCGTGCGGTATGACGATTGGTTGAAAAAAGGGAATTTATACAGGCTTTACTTGGAGCCGCTCACCTCAATTCATCTTTATTCGCATCTGGATCACGAACTGGAGCCGAACAGTGACATCAAATATGTCTACATATTCTCGGTCATAGCGCTTTTCATACTTCTGATTGCGTGCATCAACTTCATGAACCTGTCCACGGCACGATCATCTATCCGTTCCAAGGAAGTCGGAATCAGGAAGGTGCTCGGTTCGGGCAAGACACAACTCATAAAGTAGTTTATGGGGGAATCTTTTTTACTTACGGCCATCTCGATCCTTCTGGCGGTAGGACTTGTCGAGCTGTTCCTTCCTGCCTTCAGCGCTCTCGCAGGCAAGCATCTTCATACGGGTTACTTCAACAACTGGCTTGCAATCCCTGCTATGGTCGCGACCATATTGATAGTCGGGTTGATTGCCGGAAGTTACCCTTCGTTTTTCCTCTCTTCGTTCGAGCCCGCGAAGGTACTTAAGGGTAAAGCCGCGGGCAACAAGGGGAATCTGCTGAGGAGCGGGCTTGTGGTTTTTCAATTTGCCGTTTCGATTATTCTTTTCATCGTCACTTTCATTGTTTACAACCAGCTTAAATATATCCAGAATACAAAGCTGGGATTTGACAAAGAGCATATACTCGTGATTCAGCGGGCGTGGGCACTCGAAAACCACGCGGATGCCTTCAAGCAGGAGCTGCTGAAAAACAGGGAGATCGCCGATGCTTCAAACTCGGCCGACATTCCGGGTAAACCCTTCGGCGAGACCGTCCTTAAAGCCGAGCACGTGCCGGGCGGTCAGCAGTATCTTATGTCGTTCATGTCAAGCGACTACGACTTCGCGAAGACAATGGGAATAAAAGTCGACGAAGGGAGATTTTTTTCGAGAGAATTTCCTTCGGACTCGCTCGCCGTCGTGTTGAACGAAAGCGCCGTCAAGATGTTGGGACTGACTGATCCGGTGGGCAAGAGAATTCTGTTTGTCGGCAGCAATGTGCCATATGAGATTATCGGGGTTGTAAGAGATTTTCATTACGAGTCATTGCATGAAAAGATAAGACCGCTGGTGTTCACCTTTCGCCTGGGGCAAACACCGTATCTCCCGGTTCGGTTTAGAGCTGCGGATGTAAGTGGCGTTCTTTCATACATAAAGGGCGAATGGAAGAAGTTCGTCCCGGAGAAGCCGTTTGAGTATTATTTTCTTGGCGAAGACATCGACCATCTATATCAAGCCGAACAGAAGACGGGTCAAGTATTCACGGCATTTTCCGTCCTGGCAATTTTCATAGCATGTCTCGGGTTGTTCGGTCTTGCGGCATTTACCGCCGAACGAAGAACGAAAGAAATCGGAATCAGAAAGACTTTGGGTTCGTCGATAGCGGGAGTCGTACTTCTACTTTCCAGGGAATTCACCAAATGGGTCTTGATTGCAAATCTCATCGCCTGGCCGGTGGCTTACTTCGCGATGAATAACTGGCTCAAAGACTTTGCCTACCGGGTGAACATAACGCCGTGGACGTTCATTCTGTCCGGGGTTGCTGCGCTGGTCATCGCCGAGCTGACTGTAGGCTTCCATGCAGTCAAAGCTGCGACGGCCAATCCGGTCGAAGCACTTCGCTATGAATAATAGCGAAGTGCGAAGAGGCTGTCCAGAAAGTCTTGTCTGTCATGCTGAACGAAGTGAAGCATCCATTTTTCAGAACGAATAAGTGGATTCTTCAGTCGCTCCGCTCCTTCAGAATGACATTTTCCTTGTTTTGGGACAACCTCGAATCTTTGAGGTATGAGTAAAAGAAAAACGGAACAGGGAAAACGCAGAACGGAGCACGGAGGACGACGCAAATTCCGAGTCCTTGTTCCGTGTTCCATGCTCCGTTCTTCCGTGTTCCAATATATGTCCTGTAAAATCGGAGTAAATAAATGCTTAAGAACTATCTGAAGATCGCCTTCCGCAACATCCGTCGGAACAAACTCTATTCATTCATCAACATCTTCGGTCTTGCCGTGGGAATGGCGGCATGTATTCTCATCCTTCTTTGGGTGACGAACGAAACGAGCTACAATCATTTCAACAAGAACATCGACAGGATCTTCCTCGTTGCCCAGACGCAGCACTATCAGACGATAGGCGACTTCACGGTTGAGCCTACTCCGTTGCCGCTGGAACGGGCGCTGAAGAACGATTATCCCGAGGTCGAGTATTCGACGCGGTACGAACATTATTTCGGCAAGCATGTGTTGGGGCGCGATAACAGGTTCTTCGGTGAGAAAATCGATTTCGCGGATTCGAGCTTTTTCAAGATGTTCACGTTCCGGTTTGCGGTGGGTGACCCGACTACCGCTCTGACGGCACCCAACTCAATCGTCCTCACTAAAGAAATGGCCGCCAAGTATTTTGGCGATGAAAATCCCATCGGCAGGCAATTGACAATGGATGGTCGGTTCGATCTGAAGGTTACCGGAGTCATCGACGACGTTCCCGAAAATTCGGATTTGCAATTCGACGGAATCGTCCCGACGGACGTGCTGCTGAAAGAATATGGATTCGACGGTTCCGCCTGGAATAACAACCTGATAACGACCTTTGTTATGTTGCGGACGCCTCAACAGGCAAGCGGGCTTGCCGGCAAAATTTCCGGCCTTTTGAAAAAACACGATAATGATCCCACAACTGGGAGCCTTTTTCTCTTTCCGTTCAAAGACTACCATCTTTACTCGTTAACGGGCAAAGGGGGGAGAATCGAAAGCGTAATTCTTTTTTCGATCGTTGCCCTCATCATTCTGGTCATAGCTTCCATTAACTTCATGAATCTCGCAACCGCGCGTTCCGCCAGGAGGATCACGGAAGTCGGCGTGAAGAAAGTACTCGGCGGTACTCGCGCTCAGATTGCGAGACAGTTCTTCGGGGAGTCGATAGTCGTTGCCCTGTTCTCGCTGTGCCTTGCTTTGGTGATTGTTGAGATATTCATTCCGTATTTCAACGAGATAACGGGCGAGACGTTGAGCCTGTTCCAGGTGAGCATCACGACGTACCTTTCTATACTCGGTTTGACGATCCTGACCGGCGTTCTCGCGGGGATATATCCCTCTATATTCCTGTCGTCTTTCAAACCAGTATCGATGCTCAAGAAAACCGGCTCAACCGTGCCCGGAAGATTCTCCCTCAGAAGGATTTTGGTGGTATTTCAGTTTGCGGTTTCTATCGCACTGATAATTGCCACCTCGGTGGTCTATTTCCAGATGCAGTACATTCAGAACAAGAATCTCGGCCTGAAGATGAACCATGTCGTGTATTTTCCGATGACACAGAGACTTGCAGACGAGGTCGGTCACCTGGAAGACGCGCTGAAGTCAAACCCGAATATTCTGAGTCTCACTTCGTCGCGGGATATTCCCATTCAGATAGGAAGCAATGGGGGCGGTTGGAACTGGGAAGGCATGCCGGCAGATCAAAGCGCGTTAGTGTCCTTCACTTACGCGGACTACGGTTACCCGCAGACTTTCGACATGAATTTGAAAGCCGGGAGATTCTTCTCTAAGGAACACCCCGCTGATGACTCGACCGCCGTCGTTATAAACGAGAGCTTCGCAAAGCTCATCGGCAGCAAATCGGTGGTCGGCATGACTCTCAAGTGGGGAACTCGTCCTTACAGAGTGATCGGCGTCGTCCACGATTTCAATTTCCTCGACCTTCACAACAAGATCGGTCCGCTCGCGATATTGTACCGCCGGCAATCCGCCAACATGTGCGTGAAGGTGAACGGTACCGAGATCCCCGCGACGCTGGATTTCATCGACAGGACCTGCAAGAGCATAGACCCCGGTTTCGTCTTCGATTACCATTTCCTCAACAAGACGTTCGAACGGATGTACGTTTCCGAACAGAGACTCGGAAGGATAGTCGGCGCTTTCTCTTTGCTGGCCGTAATCATCGCCTGTCTCGGTCTGGTCGGGCTCGCTTCATTTGCCGCAGAAGCCAGGACGAAGGAAGTCGGGATCAGGAAAGTCCTCGGCGCTTCAGTGCCGGGGGTGATGTACCTGCTTTCGAAAGAGCTGATCGGTCTCGTCCTGATCGGCAATATTCTCGCATGGCCTATCGCGTACTACTTCATGCAGAAATGGCTTCAGACGTTTGCCTACAGGATCGACATGAGTCCGCTGATATTTATCTCAGCCGGCCTGGCCGCGCTCGTGATTGCTGCTGCCACGACAGGTTTCCAGGCTATCAGGGCCGCGACGGCCAATCCGATTGAGAGTTTACACTATGAGTAAGAGAAAAACGGAGCAGGGAAAACGCAGAACGGAGCACGGAGGATGGTGCGAATTCCGAGTCCCTGTTCCGTGTTCCATGTTCCGTTCTTCCGTGTTCCAATATTTGTCCTGTAAAATCGGAGCAAGTGCATGCTGAAGAACTACCTGAAAGTGGCGGTACGAAATCTGACAAAGAGGAGAATCTATGCGCTCATTAATATCCTCGGCCTATCGATCGGCCTGACTGCAGTTCTCCTAATTGCCCTTAATATCAAATTTGAACGCAGTTTCAACTCTTTCAACAAGAACGAGGAGCGGATTTACCGGGTGGGGCTTACGCTGAAGGCGCAGGGAAAGGTGATGGAAGATTCTCCCGTGTATGTCGCGGCACTTGGGCCCGCGATGTCGAACGACATGCCGGAGGTCGAAAACTACGTCAGGAGCTCGACGCCTCGAACCATGTACATCACCTACGGCGACCATTCCTTTAAGATAGAAGACGTCGTCTATGCAGATTCCAGTCTTTTTAATGTCTTCTCATTCAAGTTGGGTTCCGGCAGCAGAAGCAGGGCATTGACCGACCCTAATTCGATTGTGCTGACGCAGAGTACCGCTTCGAGAATCTTCGGACACGACGATCCGGTGGGTCGATTGGTAACTATCGGGGATGCTTCGTACATGGTCACGGGAGTTGCGGAAGATCCGCCCTCAAATTCCGACATCAGGTTCAATTCCATCATCTCTTTTTCCACGCTTTACCATAGATCCGGCGTGTTCCTGGGATGGGACGGAGGAGAGCAGTACGTGACGTATGCGCTCCTGAAGAAGAACGCTTCCATGGAGGCCGTGAACGAAAGGTTCCCGTCCTTCCTATGGCCGTATATCAATAAAGGGTATTCGACGAGCGGTTGGAAAGAGGAAGCCCGGCTGGAACCGTTGAGAGACATCCATCTGTACTATAATGCCGATTCCGCCGCGATCCGTGAAAACATGAACATATATCTTGCGATCGCGCTCTTCATCCTTCTCATAGCATGTGCGAATTTCGTGAATCTGTCGACGGCGCGCGCGACGGGGAGGATGCAGGAAGTCGGGATGCGAAAAGTCCTCGGCGCGCAGAGAAAGTCGCTGGTGCTCCAGTTCCTCGCTGAGTCTGTCATCCTGTCTTTGGTTGCTTTGTTAATTGCGGTCATGCTTGTCGAACTTCTCATGCCGTGGTACAATAACCTCATCGGCAAGCACATCGTGCTCTCGGAGCTTGTCGACGGACAGTTCATTTTGTTTCTCCTGGCCGTCCTTGGAATGACAGGATTGGTGGCCGGTCTTTACCCCGCCGTATTCCTGTCGTCCTTCCGCCCCGCGGATACCTTGAAAGGGAGCGGCACGAGAACAAGGCAGAGACACGTTCTCAGGAAATCGCTTGTCATACTTCAGTTTGCGATATCGGTGGTCCTGGTTGTGTCCACCTTCGTGATAAGCGATCAACTCGGCTTCATGAGGTCGAAAAACCTGGGCTTTGACAAGGAGAACATGATCGTGGTCCCTCTCGTCAACAGCAATCTCAGGACAAAATACCGGACATTTGAAACCGAGCTGAAGAAGATCCGTGCCGTCATCGGTTCGGCGGCATCTTCGGAAGTCCCGCTGGACGGATTTACGAGCAACGGCTACCTGCCGCAGGGGTACACGTCACCCATGGTGATAAACGTTGTGGACGTCGATGACAATTTCATGAGTACCTACGGCGTCTCGTTGGTCAAGGGGAGGAGTTTCTCCGAACAGGTAGCGTCTGACAAGCAGGCGTATATGGTAAACGAAGCACTGGCGAAACGGCTCGGATGGGGCGACCCGATCGGCAAGGAGATCGACAGAAACGGAAGACACACGGTGATAGGGGAAGTGAAGGATTTTAACTACTCTTCGCTCTATAACCCCATAGCTCCGCTGATCATCACGAATAACCCGGAGAGCGGTGGGTTCAGTTATCTTTCCATCAAGGTCGCACCGGGCGATCTATTAAAGACGATGGCTTCGATCCAGAAAGTATGGCAGCAGTTTGCCCCGACGGTGCCTTTCGAGTATCGCTTTCTCGACCGGGAATTCGACTATGTGTATAAGGCAGATATCAGTTTTCATGAGGCGTTCGTTGCATTCAGTTGCCTGGCGATCTTCGTTGCGCTGCTCGGACTACTCGGGCTGGTTTCCTATTCGGTCGAGTTGAGGAGGAAGGAGATCGGGATTCGGAAAGTCCTCGGCTCGTCCGTGCCCGGAATATTGTCTTTGCTTTCCAGGGAATACTTGAAATGGGTGATCCTCGCGAACATCATAGGCTGGCCGACAGCTTACTTTGTGATGGAGAAATGGCTCTCCAATTTTGCGTACAGGACAACTATTGGCGTTTGGGTATTCATCTTGTCCGCAGCTCTTGTAGTCTCGGTGGCCCTGGCGACAATCGGCCTGCAGGCGTTCAGGGCAGCAGCTGCGAATCCGGTTGAGTCGCTACGATATGAGTAGCGACGAAATCCCGCACCGGGGGAAGGAATCTTTAAGGTATGAGTGAAAGCAATTAGGTCCCGCGAGGCGGGAGGGGATCTTCGAGGCACGAATGAATTTTAACATAAACCAGGACCCCGATACTATAACAACAGAGGTTCTCTTGATCGACTCGGACGTTTATGTGTACTGTCAGCGCGTGTCCCAGTGTGCGCCGATGATTGCAGCAACGGGCTTCAACTTCTTCGTTACGGGGTCGGGTTCGACGCTGAATGCTTCCAGTGCCATAGCGCCGAGAAGATACAGTGAGTCCTTCGGGCCGAACATTACCAGCGATGGCAGAGTCTCCTTGACTTCCGGTAAGGTCAGTAATGCCGAGCCGAGAAGGCGACGTTCGTGGCGACCGTCGGCAAGAACAATCTCCCTAGTCTGCAGCGGCTCAATCCCGATCTCCTTCAACCGATTTTCCGGTATGAACGTATATGTTGACCCTGTGTCTACCCAGAACTCTTCCTCGAAGAACCGCTTCGGGTCGGCCGGATTCGCGACCACTGCCTTAACCTTGAACATGCCCATCTTCTTTCCTCTCATTCCTCTATTCTCCAAGACAAATTTAGCGGGAACCGCGGGAGGAATCAACCGAATGACTGCCGGTGAAACGCGGGCAGAACGGATATCGGGGTCGGAATCCGGCCTCCGGTCGGCCGGCTCCGGTTTCCCGGAAACCGAAAAAGCGAAACCATGCTGAGAAACTACCTGAAGGTCGCACTGCGAGTTCTGCGAAGGGCCAAGCTCTATTCTTCCATAAACATCATCGGCCTTGCTCTGGGACTGGCTGTGGCCATACTCATCGGCGTCTGGATGCAGAATGAACTGAGCTACGACAGGTACAACGCCAATGCCGATCGAATTTACAGGGTCACGACGTATTTCAAGATGGGGGATTTCGAAAAGGCGCTGGCCACTTCGGCGCCGCCCATTGCCGGAACCCTCAGGAAATTTTCGGAGGTGGAAGCCGCAACGAGCCTCGCCGGTATCAGCTCAAATGCGATAGTAAGTTATGCCGGGAAGCAAATTTCAATCAGGGAAGTCGCCTACGCAGACTCGTCGTTCTTCAGCGTGTTTTCATTGCACCTCCTGAGAGGAAACCGATTTAACGTGCTCACGGCACCTAATACGGTCGTACTGTCGAATTCAATTGCGAGGCTGCTGCTCCCGGACTCAGATCCGATAGGACAACGCGTTACTCTCCGTCTCAACGGAGCCGAGCTTACCTGCGAAGTGACCGGCATTATGCAGGACATTCCTTCGAATTCTCACTTCCATTTCGGAGCTCTGATATCGTCAAGTACGTTCTATCTGAATAACCCTGAGTACCGCGACAAATGATACTACAGCACCAGTTACACCTGTTTCATGCTCAGGCCGCGTGCATCGCTGTCAAACGTAGAGAGGCAATTGTCGGCAGAAATTCACAGTCATCTCGGCGAAGACTTCATTCAGCATAATTCATGGGGTGTGAGCTTTCAAAGGCTCACCGATATTCATCTTGATTCGCACCTGGCTCTGGAGATTGAACCGAACGGAACCATGAAGACTCTCATGATTTTCCTGGTAATAGGATTCTTCGTTCTCCTTGTCGGTATCGTTAATTTCGTCTCTCTATCCGCCGCAAGGTTCTCCGACAGGGCGATGGAAATCGGAATCAGGAAAGTCGTCGGAGCAGACAGGAAAACGCTTATTCTTCAGTTTATCGGCGAAGCGGTCATCGTGACGTTCTTTTCGGCCCTCATAGCGATATCGCTCGCTGAAATCTTACTGCCGTACTTTGGGTTGATGACCGGTCGTTATCTTTCGATGGGCTACGAGGCACTTACCGTTATTCTTTGCGCCAGTGTGGTCGTTGGTGTGGTAGCAGGAAGTCATCCCGCACTGATCCTGTCTTCACTCCAGGCAGACAACGTCCTTCGAGGGGGCACCGTGTTGAAACGCAGGGGAACTGCTTTCAGAAAGGGCCTGGTGGTGACCCAATTTGTCGTTGCGATAGCCACAATGATTGCGACCATCATAGTGGCGAGGCAGCTCAGCTATCTTGAAGGCCGGAATCCGGGTTTTGACAAGAAGGATATGGTTGTGATACCGCTGCAGCGTCGCGGACTGGATGGGAAATACGCGGCATTGAAAAGCCGGCTTGACGGTACGCCTGGAGTTGTGAGTGTGACCGGAAGCATGGGAGAATTTGGATTTGCCGAGTTCAAAAACGAAATCAAGTATCACGGCAGCGTGCTCTTCGAGTGCCGGTGGCTCGGTGTCGATTACGGATTCGTCAAGGCGATGAAGATCGGCATGCTGTCCGGCAGAACGTTTTCGAGAGGCTTTGCTTCCGACACCGCCGGAGCCGTACTTGTCAACGAAACAGCAGCGAGTAAACTGGCTGCGCTGGGACTTCTCGACAAGCAGCTCGAATTGGGCATCTACATAAACAGAAGACCGTCAATGCACGTCATCGGGGTCACGAAGGATTTCAACTATCTGTCAATGTATAATCCTGTGAAGCCGTTTTTCTTGATCCTTGAACCGGAAAGACCGGGATACGTATACGTAAGGATCTCGCCGCAACATATGAAATCGACACTGGAGAATATCGGCGAGGTGTGGAAAGACGTTAATCGCGGGTATCCCTTCGAATATCACTTCCTCGATCAGCAGCTCGACAACAGTTACAGCGCAGACCAGAGTCTTGGAAGGGTATTCGGGATTGCCGCGTTCCTTTCGATTTTCATAAGTGTGATCGGGATCTTCGGTTTTCATTATTGCGATTGGCACGGTGGCCTACAAGGCAATGAAAACCGCCGTCGCAAATCCTGTTGAGTCTTTAAGGTATGAATGAGAGAGACGAGGTCCCGCATTTGCGGGATCGAGTTATTGAGATACGACTGATCGCGAACAGACAGCCCGAGACAGGAGAGCGGAATTCGGCACTCGGCATCCCCGCTCGCCCTTTCTACCCGGCACGTTAGAGAATTCTATTCGTCCGCCCTCGAGTATTCTATGACATATTCGCCGCCGGCAAGCGCGACAGGTCTTTCAGCGGCCCTTGCGTAACTCTTCTCATTGGTCTACTATAAATGATACGCACTCAGTTTGCTGGGAATGATCAAGTAGGCGGTGTGACTTTAAGGAACTTCAAATCCAACTTGCGCATCGGCAGGTTCGTTCCGCCGATTTCCGACAACCTGCATTGACGATGGCAGGTGATTCGATCGCTTTCCAGGATCCATTTCAAATTGGGGCTCGGAATTGTCCCGCGGCAATGCGGGATTAGTGTGGTGGGTGATACGGGTGAGGTTACTTCTTCTTTACGAGAACAACCTTTGACAGCGTTACATCCTTTCTAAGTGCGGCTATCGGACGAACCGTCGGGTTGATCGATCGCAGCATCACGGTATCTCGATCGAAATAGGCTACCTTGAGTGTCGGATCGAGGCCTTTGACCTTGGCTTCCACCAGGTCGCCGTCGGCGATATCCATGTTGGAACAGAGGAGCAGGCGGTCGCCGGAGACGAGGATAGGGAAAACACCTAGTCCGTTCCTCTTGTTGACGCGGAGCCACCGCAGCTGCGTGCAGTTATCTTCCGTGATGTTGTGATCGCCAGCGACGGTCATACTGAGCAACTCTGAAAAAGTGTGCCCGAGTGTCGTGCTACCTGTGCCGAACCGGTCTTTGAGTAAGTCTCGTGCCGCGGACGTCTTTGTCGTGTCGAAGAACAGTCTTGTTACGTCGCACCCGTTGGCTATCAAAGGAATCACGATGTGTTGAGCGTCCAGCTCTCCCCTGATGTATTTGCTGACGTTGGCGGGATTGATCCCCATCCGAAGTGCGAATTCCTTCTTGGTCCAATCTTTGGCCTTGATGAAATCCTCAAGGCGGCGCCCCACTTCTTTCTCGGAAATCCGGGTCATAATTGTTATTATGGCTTTGTTGCAACTATGAGGTAAAAATTATTATACTAGCTGGTTGTCTTTGCGGCACAATGCTTGGCGATATGATACGAAACGGGTTGACAATTGTCAACAACCATGGCAATGTCAACTGTTATGTGTAAAATTTCTGAGGACCGGCAGGTTGCTTTTGCCGAATGGCGCACTTCTCCAGTTTGCTTCCATCCTGAATGCGACGAAGCATAGGATGACGTAAGCGG
>JAHECO010000062.1 GCA_024641705.1 Candidatus Kryptoniota bacterium | reverse complement strand
ATCGCTCCAGTCATGATGATGAATGATTTCTTATGAACACAAAAAATATAATACACCATTCACCTCTTTCGGCCCGTATCAAAAAAAATATTTCTTAAGGGTTTTTCAACAACCTGCTAGTTCATTGCCGGTTAATAAGACCCGGATAGCGTTACGGCTTCCTGCTTACGATTCCGCATGAAAGCGAAGTGTACAGGACAAGCGGAGTGTTTCTGACCGATTCCCTCAACCGTTTCCTCAAACTCGTAAGCGGCCTTATCGGCGTAGGATTCAACGGGAGTTTCACGCCGACCTTCATCAGTGCCTCTCTGATCACGCGGTAGAAAAGGCTCGGGTACATCCATTCGCCGTACCTGTAAAAGGGCTCGACCCCCAGCGACCGCAGAAGCGCGCCGAGTTCCGGAAGCGAGAACTCACGTTCCCAGCCCGCAAACCATTTGTCGAGCGCGATCAATATGTGTTTCATAACCGTGTATATATGGTATCTCTGCGGGACGTCGACCAGGAGTAAGCCGCCTTTCTTCAGGACCCTGACATTTTCAACGAGGAGGTTGCGTGCCTCCTTCTCGCGGAAATGTTCGAGCAGTCCCTGGTGAAAGACGATGTCGAACGTGCCATCGGGAAAAGGAAGGGAGAATGCGTTGCCGCCTACGGGGCTGACGTCGATCTTCTCTTCCGTGGCTATGTTCTTTATGATTTGCAGCGAGCTGGCAGCATAATCGAGCATGAACACGGTGGCGCCTCTCTCGACGAGGCCGAAACTATCCCGGCCCGTTCCGGCACCGACCTCCAGCACGCGTTTGCCTTCGAGGCCCGTAAGCCCGACTAGATTACGAAGGACCCGGTTGTCGTTCGAGTAGACCTCGTGGACTTCCCTCTTGTTCGCCCAGAAATTTTCCCAGTGGGACTTGGTGGATTCCCTTTGCGCGGGTGCCGCAACGGTCTCTTCTATCTTCATCAATCTCTCTCTGTCTGTTTGGTCGTACGGCGGACCGGTCCGCGGGCCGTGCAGAATCACGCCATCGGCAGGTATCGCCGAATAAATTTGCCGCTATTTGCCGAGAGAGTCAACCTTGGATGAATCCTTTCCATTGAGTACCGCCTGAAGTTCCTGGATCCTGTATTGCAAACTCCTCTCGTTGGGGAAGAGTCCCTGGAGCTTCGTCAGAAGATCGATCTCTTTCTGGTAATCCCCGTTCGCGTCGTATATGTCGAGGAGTATCCTGTATGGGTTATAAGCCGATCGAACGTCCATCGGGTTCCGCTCGATGGCTGCCAACGCGTCTTTCTCGACGATTGCGGAGTACCTGGCGTACCTATCCTTCGCTCCCGCGATGAGGTAGATTCGCGCGACGTCTGAGAGTATTCGGTAGTCCATCGGTACGACTTCGATCGGGGCTATGGCCTCCATGCGGTCCAGTGCGGCGATAGTCGCCGCCGTGTCCTGTTCCTGCAGATAGTATATGGCCAGGCGCATGAAGGGGTTACGGTAGTTGAGTGTCAACCTTCGGGCGTTATCGTCATAGTAGACATCGGGGTCGTTGAGGTTCGTGAACCTGAACCCGTAGTGGGGTTCCGTGTACACTTGTGTCGGCTCGTTGAACAGGCACTGTTTCATTATTACAGGGTTGATCTTGTATTGTCCGTCCGGAGACCGCTGCATGTAGGGCATGATCTGCAGGGCCATCCCCTGCATTTCCAGGTAGCCGTCCAGGCCGATGAAATTGCTGTTTGCGACGGTTACCGCGAAATAGACCGGCCGTTCCCACTTGTTCGTTTCCAATATATTTCTCACGACGATGTCCTGTACGCGGATGCCGCTGACATCGCCGCCCCCGAGTGTCGGGTTCATCGTGAATTCTATCGCACCGGCATTGGTGATTGCCGTGTCGGTCACGCCGAACCGGGCGTATGTCTCCGGCGGAACGGGGATGCGAACTCTGGCGGGTCTCCACTGCACCGGGCTGAGCTGTTCGATGTTCTGGTCGCTCAGGCTTATCGGTACTTTCAACGCGCCGTGCGGAGTCTCGTTCTTAAGCTGGAGAATATACCACGTCGTGTTGAGCAGGCTGAGGTTTACAATCCTGATGTCCGTGCGGACTCCCATCACCTCCTGAAGGTACCAAAGCGGGAATGTATCGTTGTCGCCGTTCGTGAAGAGGATCGCGGCCTTCTTGCACGACTGCAATATGTTGTAGGAGTAATCGAACGGGACGTAATTGCCGTGCCTGTCGTGACTGTAGCGGTTCTCCGCATACATGTTAAACGGGAGAATGAGGAAGAGGAGGAGGGACAGGCCTGCGGTTGCATACAGCCTGGACTTGCTCTCTTTCACATACTCGCCGACGAGCTCGAGTATCCCGGAGACGCCGATCCCGACCCAGAGTGCGAGCACGAAGAATGCTCCGACGAAGAAGTAATCACGTTCTCGAGGCTGCGGTTCGGCCATGTTGAAATAGATCGCGAGTGCCGGCCCCATTACCACGAAAAGTGTAAGGAAGGCGAGCCCGAACTTCCAATCCTTCTTGAAATGGTACCATAGACCGAAGAGCGCGACGAGAAGAGGAATGGCGAAATATCTTGCGGGGTATCCCCTTATCCCGTCGAACCACCCTTGCGGAGCCGTGATAAACGCAATAGGGGCGTCCTGAATATCGCCCGACCGTCCGATAAAATTCCATCCGAGATAACGGAGAAACATGTGATTGAACTGGTACTGCGTGAAGAATTCCCAGTCGGATGAATACTTCTGGTAGTTCTGTACGTGCGCCGGGTCGTTTGTGTCCCAGCGTCTCTTGAAGATGGAGGGCTGCTGTCCGTACTGCTCTCGGTTGAGATATCCAACCAGTCTCGTCAGGGTATTGGGATTGTTCTCGTTGATCGGTGGCACTGCGTTCGCACGGACCAGGACAAGCGTGTACGTGGAATAGCCGAGCACGACGAGTAGCGCGGCGAGGAGCGAAACGTTGAGGATCTTCTTTCTCCGTTTCTCCGCCCTGTAGATCCCATAAACCGCCGCAGCGACGAGAGCAAGCGGAAGGAGCTTCAGGACGAAGCTCTCAGTGATATGTATCGGCCCCAATTCGACGTCGCCGTCGAGAATGCCGGGGAGCCACTCGACGATTACCGGGTAGATCACCCCGAATGAGAGAACCGTGATGACTCCGAAATAGAAGAACTTCTTCCACTCGAACTCATTGTACCTGAAATAAACGAACATCGCGACGGTGAAATAGGCGAGGAGGCTCAGCTGGTGTATCCCGATTGACAGCCCCATCATGTATGCGACCAGGAGGAGGTACTTCTCGTTTCCCGGTTCGTCGGCCTTTTCGTACCAGACAAGGCCGAGCCAGACGACGCACGACACGAAGAACATGCTGAGCGCGTATACCTCGGACTCGACCGCGTTGAACCAGAATGTATCGGTCACTGAGAAAAGCAGCGCCCCGATCGCCGATGCTCCGAACACCGTCAGTGCTCCAATTACGTCGGCAGGAAACTCCTTCCACCTCGTTATTACCCGCACACCTATGAGGTACATGAACATGATGGTAAGCGCGCTCGCGAGCGCCGAGATCAGGTTTATCCTGAAGCCGGGGTCGCTCACGAACGGCGTCATCATAGCCACTCTCCCGAGGAGCGAGAACAGCGGTGCGCCCGGAGGATGCGGCACCTCGAGCGAAAAAGCAGTCGCGGCAAATTCGCCGCAGTCCCAGAACGCGACCGAAGACTGCGTGGTGGCCGCGTACATAACCAGAGTTATCACAAATATCGCCGCAGCGATATACCTATTCGCCTTCCTGAAGTCCATGCTTAGCCCGCCTGACTTATGTGGTTGAAATGTCCGAACAATTTATTCCCACCCGCACCAATAAACAAGGTTTCCGCTTCGCCCGGACCGGTCCGGAAGCGACGCGAAATCGATAAGCCTACTCAACGTCTTAGTGCATTTTGTCACATCGGCAAGAGCGGCTTGTCGGTATCTTTTTGCGCATCAACACTCCCGGTCGTGCGGGTGTTGAGTTGATGGGAGCTGTTATTCACATCTTTACAATCCTGAAAGGGAGCAACATGAAGTCAACGTTTTCCGCGCTTTTTGTAATTGTGGCGCTCGGTCTCATGCTCGGAAGCTGCAAGAAGAGCAATCCGGTATCGAACGAGTCGGTCTATCCGGTCACGGCCATCGTTCTCAACCCGGCCGGGAGTCCGCAGGGCGGTGCAATTCTGAAATTGCAGGGAAAGGCCGATGATGATCCGACTTTTGCCGCTATTACCGACAGCAGCGGATCGGCAACGATAAAAGCGCCCGCCGGGCAGCAGACCCTCGTCGCAAAGATGGGATCGATTTTCGAGACCACGTTGTCCGTCAACGTGCAGGCAAGTGATGCCGGTACGAATGCCGGCTCGGTGAAACTGGCGCAGAACACCGCGTTAAAGGTACTGGTCGTCCAGGCAAGCGCGGAGCAGCTTGAGGATGTCTTGAGGGATCCGATAATCGGATTTGCAACGTTCGACTCCATATCCGTGTACGATTTGAACGACAGCGTCGCGGCGGATTCGAACAGGGCTCTGGCTTTCCTGCAGCAGTACACGCTCGTGTTCTCTGACTGTGACGGAGGCAGCGAGTATTCGTACATATCGCTCTCGAGGGTTTACAGCAGGTACATCAACGCAGGAGGCAAGATATACGGAGGGCATTACAACTATTATCATCTGCAGAGAATCTTCGCGCCGTATTTTGCCGAATACGATGATCAATCGCCGACAGTCGATTCGATACTCGTCGTCGACACCAAGCTGAGCAGCTACCTCGGATTCACGGTTGCCATGTGGCAGTCGTCGGATTCGAGATACCTTTCCGGCTACGAGAAGTTTTCGGACGCTCCTCCTTCTTCAAAGATCTACGCCGTCATTCAGGGTACCTCGCCCGCTATCGGCGTGATCGTGGAGAATTACCTGGGCAGCGGAAAATACCTCTGGACAGACTACCATAACCAGGACGTGATCTCGGCCACCAACAGGGATCCGAGGCTGGTCAAGATCGTACAGTACTTCCTGTATTCCTTGTAGTTCCTTAACTGCCACAAATCTCAAGGCCGGTCCGCGGGTTCCGCGGGGCGGCTTTTTTTTGTAACCGGGTCGATGATACCGGTCGACAGGTCGTCCCGGCCGTCCAGGCAGGATGGTGATTTCATATTATGCGGAGTCGATTGAATATCTCCGCCCGGGGGAATAAATTGTATGTGCTGATACGCCCCCGTAGCTCAGTTGGATAGAGCAAGAGTTTCCTAAACTCTGTGTCGCGTGTTCGAGTCACGCCGGGGGCACTGAAATCAAAACCTAAATTCGAGACTTTAACAACCAAGCGCTGACAGCTGAACGCTGAAAGCCGTCTCGCGGAGACAAACCTGAATGAGACTTAGCACCTATTTTCTGCCGACGCTGAAAGAGAATCCCGCCGATGCTGCGATGGCGAGCCACCGACTCATGGTGAGGGCCGGTCTGATCCGCCCGCTCGCCGCGGGCATTTATTCCTGGCTGCCGGTCGGATGGCGCGTCATGAAGAAAGTGATGCAGATAATACGCGAGGAGATGGACGCGATCGGGGCACAGGAATTCCAGCTCCCGGCTCTCAACCCGGTGGAGATATGGCAGGAGACCGGACGTGTCGAGGCCTTCGGCGATACTCTGTTCCACATAAAGAACCGACCGCTCGTGCTCGCGCCGACACACGAAGAAATTTTCACCACGATAGCTAAGGACAACATCAAGTCGTACCGCGACCTCCCGCAGATCTGGTACCAGATCCAGACCAAATTCCGTAACGAGCCGCGCCCCAGGTCGGGAGTCATACGCGGCAGGCAGTTTTTCATGAAGGACTCGTATTCCTTCGACAGGAGCTTCGAGGAGCTCGACAAAAGCTACGGGCTCCACAGGGAAGCATACAAAAAGATATATACCAGGAGCGGCCTGAAGTTCTTCATTGTCGGCGCCTCGAGCGGCGCGATGGGAGGAACCGGATCGCAGGAGTTTATGGTCGAGTCGCCGGACGGCGAAGACACCTGCGCCGTGTGCGACAGCTGCGGTTATGCCGCCAATCTTGAAGTCGCTTCGAGCCGGGTCAAACCGGTGGGCAGGCTTGAGGCGTCAAACCCCGTCGAGGAGATACACACGCCCAACATCAAGACTATCGATCAGCTGGCGGAATTTTTGAAGATTTCTACCGAGCGCCTCGCGAAGTCGCTGGTCTACAAGGCCGACGATTCCGCCGTACTGGTCCTCATGTCCGGGAACGACCAGCTGAACGAGGCCAAGCTTACTGCGGCACTGGGCAAGAACGCCAAAGCGATGGAGCCCGCGGAGCTCGCCGCTTTCACCGGCGCGAATGCCGGCTCGATAGGCCCTGTTGGACTGAAGAACTTCAGGATCATCGCCGACAGGCGCCTCGAAGAAGCGAACGAACTGATCAGCGGCGCGAACAAGGACGACTTCCACGTTGCGCATATAGACTTCAGCCGTGACGTCAAGATTGACGGATACTTCGATCTTCGTACGATCGAAGCGGGCGAGCAGTGCCCGAATTGCGGCCACGCACTCAGGATAGTCAACGCCATCGAGATAGGGCATATTTTCAAGCTCGGCACGAAGTACTCGGTTTCGCTCCACGCCAACTACCTCGACGAAGCCGGCGCGGAAAAGCCGGTTGTGATGGGAAGCTATGGTATCGGCGTGGAACGCATCATCGCCTGTCACATTGAACAGAACCACGACGAGAGCGGGATCAAATGGGGCGTGTCGATCGCGCCTTTCGACGTCCATCTCGCCTCGGTGAACATGGACAATGAGGATGTAGTCGCAGCGGCAGAGAAGCTTTTCACTGAACTTACCGAAGCGGGGATTGAAGTCCTCTACGATGACAGACGGGGGGTGAGCCCGGGATTCAAGTTCAAAGACGCCGACCTCCTGGGAATGCCGGTTCAGGTGATAGTCGGAGAACGTAATCTTAAGCAGGGGAACATAGAGCTGAAGATCAGAAGGACAGGCGAACGGAAAGTTGTGCCGGGCGCTCAGGTGCTCGACGAGATAAGAAATCTGCTGAGGAATTAAAACAGAGACGTCGCGGCACGGCGCGCTGTGCGCTGCCGGGTGCCTCAGGTGTGGTTCTATACGAATGTATTACGGGACGATTCAATGAAGTACAAACTTTTCGTGGGCGGCAAATGGGTAGAGACTGCGGAGCTCGCCGTGGTGTTGAACCCGTACGACGGATCGGCGGTCGGTGAAGTATTTCAGGCGGGGGATGCGGAAATCGAGCAGTCGATAGACGCGGCGGAGAAAGCCTTTGAGGTAACCAGAAAACTTCCGTCCTACAAGCGAGCCGGGATTCTCAGGGATGTCGCCGCGGGACTCCGCGAAAGGAAAGAAGAGTTCGCGAGGACTATGACGCTGGAGTCCGGCAAGCCGGTTCAATACACCCGCGGCGAAGTAGACAGAGCCGCTCTCACATTCTCACTCGCTGCCGAGGAAGCTGCTCGGATACCGGGAGAGGTGGTGCCGCTCGACCTGGCCGCAGGTTCGGAAGGACGCTGGGGGGTCGTCAGAAGATTTCCGGTGGGCCCCGTTACCAGCATTACGCCGTTCAATTTCCCGTTGAACCTTGCGGCCCACAAAATAGCTCCCGCCGTTGCTGCCGGAAACACGGTGGTCCACAAGTCGCCCCCGCAGACCCCGATTACCTCCGCGCTTCTGGCTGAACTGCTGAAGAATTCCGGAATTCCCGACGGGGCCGTAAACATAGTATCGTGCAGCAACGAGGTCGCGGAAAAACTGGTTTCCGACCCCAGGATGAAGGTCCTCAGCTTCACGGGCAGCCCGCGGGTCGGCTGGTATCTCAAATCGAAAGTCCCGAAGAAGAAGGTCCTGTTGGAGCTGGGGGGTAACGCGGCGGTCGTGGTCGAGCGGGACGTCGATCTCAATTCGGTGGCAAAGAGGCTCGTCGTTGGGGCTTTCGCGAATGCCGGCCAGATATGCATCTCCGTCCAGCGCATTTACATCCAGGAGGGCGTTTATGAGAACTTCTGCAGCCTCCTCATCGAAGAAACCCGGAAGGCAAAGACCGGCGACCCTCTCGAAGAGGACACTCTCGTCGGACCGATGATCAGCCGTGCTGAGGCGGACCGGGCATTCAACTGGATCATCGAGGCGAAGAAGGCAGGGGCCGGAGTCCTTACGGGAGGAGGAAGAAGCGGGAATGTTTTGGAGCCGACGATATTGGAAAATGTCCCCGCCGATGCTAATCTTTACTGTGAAGAGGCGTTCGCCCCGGTGGTGATACTTGAGAAGTATTCCGACTTCGGCGAGGCCATCCGGAAAGTGAACGACTCGCGCTTCGGGCTGCAGGCGGGAGTCTTTACGAACGATGCGCGGAAGATTTTCAAAGCTTTTGATGAAATTCAAGTTGGTGGTGTGGTAATAAATGACTATCCTACTTTCAGGATCGACAACATGCCATATGGAGGCATCAAGGACTCGGGCTTCGGCCGCGAAGGCGTCCGGTACGCGATCGAAGAGATGACTGAACCGAAGCTGCTCGCTTTGAACGTCCTGTAGACGGTACGAAGCCGGCAGCTTTCAATCTCAGGTCAACATGAAGGTCGCGTCAATTCTGTTCGCGGTAATGTTTTCTTCGTGCGCCATGCTGACGCCGGTCGCGAGCCTGCATCTTGTCAGAGTCCCATCCGATTACCAACTCGGTGCCACCGACACGACTAAAACAATTCTGGCTATCAATACGAAAATGCACGTTGAAATCAACCTGAACGGCTCCGACATAATCAAGCTCTCCCCCGGTGAGTGGAGCTATGTTGCTGACGGGATCGAGCCGGGATGGTATTACCTGGATGTGATCGGCGCCGAAACGCGGGTGCGCAACGTCCCGATGTATCTGTACGGCGGCGACGAGGTACCCATTGACATAGGCCCCGATCATCTCGATATAGACGGCGCGGCTTTCTTCAGCTCCCGCCGGCAGAGGAGCACGCTCTATTCGTTCTATCCGCTGCTGTCCGTGAACTGCTATGGCTGCACCGTACAGCCGCAGCTGAAATTCGACGGAAGCCCGATGGCCGTAACCCGACCCTGGACAACGGTCGCGCCGGGATGGCACACGATCGAGATCTACAGCCCGTTCGATCACATCGACCTATACTACAGGGCTTTGTTCGACAACTACACAATAACTCAATTTGACTTTTACCCGGTTTCGGGTTACTAACTATGCCTCAGTTCGTTCATCTGCATAACCATTCACATTACAGTCTTCTTGACGGCGCGACCCAGATAGACGACATGATCGAGCGCGCACTGGAATTCAAAATGCCCGCACTCGCGCTGACGGACCACGGCGTCGTCTTCGGCGCGGTCGAACTCTACAAGCACGCGAAGAAGGCGGGGATCAAACCGATCGTCGGCTGCGAAATGTATGTGGCCAAAGGTAAGAGGACTGAAAAGAACGGTTACAACCACCTGACGATCCTCGTCAAAGACTACACGGGCTACAAGAACCTCATTAAACTCATCTCCCTGGCACACCTGGAAGGGTATTACTACAAGCCGAGGATTGATTTCGAGCTTCTCAAAGAACACCACGAAGGACTCATCGCGCTGAGCGGGTGCCTGAGCGGACCGGTCTCGGAACCGATAGTCGACGGCGACATGGAGAGCGCGAGGAAGGCGGCGAGGCAGTATAAGGAACTCTTCGGCGACGATTACTACCTCGAGGTACACAGTCACGGTCTCGACGAGGAAAAGAAGGTGCTGGCCGTGATGCCGAAGATCGCCAGGGAGATCGGCTCGAAGCTGGTAGCGGTGAACGACGGTCATTACCTGCGCCGTGAGCACGCCGTTCCTCACAACATACTCCTCAACATCTCCCAATCGAGCAACGGCACGAAGGACCCGACCGAACTGCGCTACAAAGTCCCCGAGTTCTATTTCAAGAGCTCGGAGGATATGGAGAAGGCCTTCGCCGGTTACGATTTCGGCCCGGAAGCTATCGAGAACACCCTGGAGGTAGCCGACAAGTGCGACCTGAAGCTGGAGCTCAAGCAGGACCTGATGCCGCGGTTCCCGATCCCTGCAGATGCGGGCGTGTCGAACCCTGAAGAGTTTTTCGAGAAACTTTCAAGGAAAGGACTGGAAAGAAGATATCAGGAGGTCACGCCCGATATCGAAAAGCGGTTCGACCACGAGATACAGATTATCAAGAAGATGGGTTTCGCCGGGTATTTCCTCGTAGTCCAGGATTTCATCAACACGGCGAAGAATATGGGGATACGCGTCGGTCCCGGAAGGGGGAGCGCTGCCGGGAGCATCGTGTCGTATTCGCTCGGCATCACGGACGTGGATCCGCTTAAATACGGCCTGCTGTTCGAGAGATTTCTCAACCCCGAACGCGTGTCGATGCCCGATATCGACGTCGACTTTGCGGACAACAAGCGCGACAAGGTTATCGAATATGTCAAAGAAAAATACGGGGAAGAATCGGTCTGCCAGATAGTGACGTTCGGTACGCTTTCGTCGCGCGCTGTTCTCAAGGATGTCGGCAGAGTCCTCGGCATACCGCTCTCCACGATCGACTCCATTACCAAACAGATCCCGGTCATACTCGGGAGGGTGACTCCCCTGCAGGAAGCGATCGACACGATACCCGAGCTCCGGTGGGTGAAGGAAAGCAACGACCCGAAAATAAAACAGCTGATCGAGTACTCGCTTGTCCTCGAAGGGACCAACCGCAACGTCGGGACGCACGCGGCTGGTGTCGTGATCGCCCCGGGGATAATCACCAACTACGTCCCGCTGTACAAGACCCCCTCTACCGAAGTCATTACACAGTACGAGTACAAGAGCCTGGAAGAGATCGGGCTTCTCAAGATGGATTTTCTCGGCCTCCGCACTCTCACCGTGCTGGAGGACACGCTCCGCCTCATAAAGGAGAATCACGGCAAGGATATCGACCTTAACGACATCCCGTATGACGACCCGAACGTGTACGAGCTTTTTGCGGCAGGGCAGACCGTTGCCGTGTTTCAGTTTGAGAGTTCCCAAATGCAGGAGTATCTCAAAAAACTGAAGCCGACGTCGATCGACGATATCATAGCGATGAATGCGCTTTATCGTCCGGGCCCGATGGACATGATTGACGATTTCATCGATAGGAAGATCGGAAGGAAGCCGATTGAATACCTGCATCCGAACATGGAGAAGATCCTCCGCCCGACGTACGGAGTGATGGTTTACCAGGAACAGGTGATGCAGATCGCAAGCGAAATAGCCGGTTTCAGTCTCGCGCAGGCAGACATGATGCGCCGCGCCATGGGTAAGAAGGACAAAGACCTGATGGCGGAGCAGAAGAAGCAGTTTGTAGAAGGCGCCGCGAACAACTCCATTGACCGGAAGCTTGCAGGCGAGATATTCGATTTGATAGACAAGTTTGCTTCCTACGGCTTCAACAAATCGCACGCCGCCGCCTACGCCGTCGTCGCGTATCAGACTGCATATCTGAAGAAGTATTATCCTGCAGAGTTCCTGGCTGCGACGCTTACGAGCGAAATCGGCGACATAAACAAGATGACGCTCCTGCTAGATGAGTGCAGGAAACAGGGGATCTCGGTCCTTGGGCCGGACGTCAACGAAAGCATCGCCACCTTCTCGGTAGTGGACGGCAAGCTGAGGTTTGGGCTGAGCGCCATAAGGAACGTCGGCGTGGGCGCAGCTGAGGAGATAATCAGGGCGAGGAGCGAAGGCGGGAAGTACGAAACCATCTTTGATTTTGTCTCACGCGTCGATCTGAGGGCGGTGAACAAAAGGGCGCTCGAAAGCCTGGTCCAGGCGGGCGCCTTCGATTCCGTCGGACACAAACGGGCGGTGCTGAACGCGTCGTTCGAAAAGATCGTGCAGTTCGGCCAATTCGTTCAGGAGAGCCGCAACAGCTCGCAGTCTTCTCTCTTCGACGTGCTTGACGGCGAGCAGAGGAAGATCGCGACTTACCCGACACTCGCCGAAACGGATGAGTGGAGCCAGGGCGAAAAGCTCAACAGGGAGAAGGAACTCCTGGGCGTCTATATATCCGGGCACCCACTCCTCAAGTACGAGCAGGAATACAATTCCTTCACCGGCATCCGGCTGGGCGACTCCAGCACCGTCGTCGAAGGCACGTCGTCGAGGGCGGCGGGGATCGTTACCGACGTGCGACGCAAGATCGACCGCAAGGGAAATACCATGGCTTTCGTCCAGCTCGAGGACTTCACAGGGAAGGGAGAAGTGATATTCTTCTCGGATGCCTTCTCGAAGTTTCAGGGCATCCTCTATCCCGACTCGATAATCCTCGTCGCGGGGAAGGCCGAGTCCAACGGCGATTCCGTCAGGATCATGGCAAACGAGGCGTACCTGCTGGAAGAGGCCGCGGCGAGGCTGACGAGGAGCATCGCGGTTTCGATAGACAGCAGCGACCGCTCAAAGGAACTCCTCGCCTCGCTCAAGCAGATGCTCGGTAACCACTCGCGCGGGAATTGCTCGATATATTTCAGTGTTACAAATGGAGACTCGAAGCCGATGATATTCAGGTCGAATTCGTACAGTGTGAAACCTGACCGGCAGCTTTTGGATTCGCTTTTTCAACTCTTCGGAAGAGAAAACATAAAATTACTCTCATAGAAACTAAGAATCGGAAGGAAATTGTGAAATGAAACCAGTCGTTGTCAGCACGCAGAATTTCGACACAGAAGTTGTGAAGAGCAACCTGCCGGTACTCGTGGACTTCTGGGCTTCCTGGTGCGCCCCGTGCAGGATGATTGCGCCGGTCGTCGAGGAACTAGCTAACGAATATAACGGGAAGATCAAGGTCGCCAAGCTCGATGTCGATGCGAACAGGGAAATTGCCATGTCATACGGGATCATGAGCATCCCGACTCTGCTGATATTCGACAACGGCCGCGTTGCAGACCAGCTCGTGGGGGCCGTCCCCAAATCGATGCTCGTCGACAAGATAAGGAGAGTTCTCGAGCGCAACTGATCCCGCATCTGCGGGACCCGCGATACCGGGTGCCGTGGGGTACTGAGATTACATCGCAGTTATAAACTACGCAAGTACTATCGAAACCAAGGATGAGAAATGAGTGATGCTGAGAAGAAGCTGAAGGTATATACGACTTCATGGTGCCCGGACTGCAGGACCGCGAAGCGGTTTCTGGATTCGCACAATGTGGAATACGAGGAGATAAACATAGATGAAGATCCCGCCGCCGAAGCCCTGGTCATCAGGACGAGCGGCGGCAGACGGGTCATACCGACAATCGAGACGAACGGTAGATACCTGTTCAACCCGCCTCTGGCCGAGCTGGCCAGAGAGCTGGATATAAACTGAAACATCAGCAACCGAAGGGAGGAGGACATGAGGAGCGGTTTGGCAGGCGTGTTGGCCGCGCTCGCATTTGCGTCGTTGGCGAACGCACAGGGTATTAAGACGATGAACGTAAGTTACGTGAGCGGGACCGACACGGTCTCGGCTTATGTCGCCATGCCGGACGGAGGCGGCAAGCACCCGGCGCTCATAGTCATCCATGAGTGGTGGGGACTCCGCGACTGGATAAGACAGAACGCCAGGGAATTCGCCGAACACGGTTACGTGGCACTCGCCATCGATCTATATCGCGGACAACTCGCGGAAACATCACAGGAAGCGTACAAGCTGATGATGTCGGTCCCGCCCGAGAGGGGGGTGACCGACCTGGAGGCGGCCTTCAATTACCTCGCCGGAATGAAGGATGTAAACCCGGAGAAGATCGGCGTGATCGGATGGTGCATGGGAGGCTCCTACTCTTACATTGCGGCGACGAATCTTCCGAGACTTGCAGCTTGTGTCATCAATTACGGGAAAGTGGGCACAACTAAATCGGAAGTCGGGCCGATAAGCTGCCCGGTTCTCTGCAACTTCGCTGGCAAAGACCGGACCTATACCGTTGAGTTGGGAAAGAAATTCGAAGAGGCGATGAAGGCGGAAGGAAAGACGGTGATATTCCATGAATATCCCGGAGTCAACCATGCCTTCATGAACCCGAACAATCCCGGCGCATATGACGAACCCCAGGCGAAGCTTGCCTGGAAGACCATATACGCCTTCCTCGACGAGCATTTGAAGAAGTAGGCCGGTGCCGAGTGCGGGACCCCGCTTGGAATTTCGGGCCACGAACCCTAAATTATTCGCGCAACAGAGCATTTCTGTGACCGGATGCCGAAAGGATTCGGTTTCGGGTCGAACCAGTCCCCATCGTCTAGTGGCCTAGGACATCGCCCTTTCACGGCGGTAACAGGGGTTCAAATCCCCTTGGGGACGCCACCTTTCACCCGGACTTCTCAAAAGCGATTCCGGTCCCGCCTGTTCATGAGTCGATTCACAATCCTAATCCAGGAGAACTCCATGGCAGAGCGGTTTGAAAGTTTCTCGCAGTTCTATCCCTTTTATTTGTCCGAACACAGTACTGTCTGGTGCAGGCGCATGCACTTCGCCGGCAGCATACTCGTGCTTCTGTCCCTTCTCGAATTCATTAGAACATTTAATCCTATGTGGATTGTCATGATGCCTCTCTTCGGATACGGCTTCGCATGGTTCGGCCATTTCTATTTCGAGAAGAACAGACCCGCGACGTTCAAGTATCCGCTGTACAGTCTCATGGGGGACTGGGTGATGTTCCGCGACATACTCGTCGGCAAACAGAGACTCTGGTAGGCTGCAGTCACCCTTCTTCTGAGGACATCCCTTGACACGATCTTTAGCCGCCGCTATATTCGTTCAAAAGGGAGGCTCAGAGAAAGTTCGTTAAAGGTTCAAGATCGATTTTGTAGCAGACCTTTAATGGAACTTTGATCAGCCGAATCCGGCGCCCAAGGTCTGCGCAAGGGTTCGGCTTTTTTCGTGTTGGGAGATGGGCAAATGCTGAACGGGCGGTCACACTTTGCGGTAGTCCTGTTGACACTCATCACCGGGATATCGTTCGCACAGATGAATGAATCCGTAACAGTCTTATCGCAGGGTAGCAACACGGTGACGGTAAGTGTGGTACCTGATTCATTGGGAACGGACACACTGACGTTGAACGGAGAGAAGGGACTTCAGCTGTTGTACAGGGACGCGGTGCCGGAGTTCAGCACGGATGGTGGATATGTAAGAGAGTTCATCCCGGTACTGGTAGGAGTGTTCTCGAAGCGGGTAGAGGTGCAGGTTCTGCAGATAGACTACAGGACTGTCCAGATGATGAGCCCTGTAAGGAGCCCTGTGACGGGATCGGAGTTGAAGGCACGGAGTGTAAGTCAGTTTGTAGGTTTCGACAGTCCGTATGAACAGCGGAAGCATCTGGTAACGAGGGTGAGGGTATATCCGTATTGGTACGACAGCACGTCGGGTTCATACCAGCTGTTGAGGAGAGTGGTATTCCAGGTGACGTCGGTAGGTAGCGATGTACGCACGGAGACTACGGCGACAGACCCGTTACTGTCGGGAGTAATTGTGAACTATAGCCAGGTGAAGGACGCTGTTGCAGGGAAGCCGTCGGGACTGAGGAAGATAACGGCATCGAGCGTACTGTCACAGGGGAGTTGGTATAAGATGTCAGTTTACCGGAGTGGGATATATAAGGTAACGTACACGGAGCTGAAGGGAGCGGGAGCACCTGTAGACAGCGTAGAGTTGAGCAGTATAAGGGTATACAACAACGGAGGGAGCCAGCTTCCGGAGGATCCGACGGCAACGCGTGTGAACGACCAGCTGGAGAACGCGATATACGTATACGATGCGAACGGGACGGGTAAGTTCGGAGCGAACGACTACATACTGTTTTACGGTAGAGGGACGAGGGGCTGGAAGTACGACTCCTTGTCGAGGACGTTTTCGCATTACATAAACGACTACTCGGACACGAACTACTACTTCATAACGTGGGGAAACGGGACGGGAAAGCGGATGGGTGTAGTGCCGAGCGTCCACTCCGGGAGTTACTACAGGCCGGAGAGCTTCACGAGCGGAGTATTCCAGGACTCGTCGATGTTCAATTTGCTGGGATCGGGACAGGACTGGTACGGTCCGGAGCTGCAGCCGCCGAACTCGAGTGTGGACAACTCAACGTATCTGTGGTACAACACACTTGCCGGATTGGACCCGACGAAGGAGATCTGGTATACCGTCAAGCTCATATCGAGGAGCGATTACGGGACCTACAACTATTTCACCATTACCGAGAACTCGACAGGCTCGCAGCTGGGAACGATAGTAGGAGGGACCGTCGATATGACAAGCCCTGTCAGTAATCAGGGCCTTTTCGCGTTCTCTTTACCTCCTCGGACGTTCTCCGGCACGGGCAACATCCCGGGTGATCGGAGTATTCTGAAAATCGCATACAATGCCAGTTCGTCGTCATCTGTCGGCTATATCGACTGGCTGGAGCTTCTGTACCACCGGTACTTCCAGGCAAGCGGCGACGTACTGGATTTCTATTCGCCCGACACGAGTGCGAATGTCTACTACTTGGTAAGCGGATTTTCGGGGAGCACTGTGAAGGTGTTCGATGTGAGCAACTTCTCGGGCGTGAAGATGGTGCAGCCGGACTCGGTGAGCAACGGCACTGTCTATTTCGGCACACAGGCGGTATCCGGGACGAGGAAGGAGTTTTACGCGGTGGGAGATAACGGATATCTCTCCGTCCCGTCGATCGTTGGGGCATCGAATTCGAATCTACACGGTGATCTTGCTGGAGCGAACCTGATCATCGTTACGGCACCTCAGTTCGAGTCGGAGGCTTCGGACCTGGCGAACTGGAAGCAGAGCAATGACGGACTATCGACCGAGGTGGTGACTACGACGAGCATTTATAGCGAGTTCGGCTGTGGTATCCCCGACCCGACAGCGATAAGAGATTTTTTGAATTACTCTTACACGAACGATCAGATTACACCTTCTTATGTGATACTCTTCGGATCAGGCTCATACGATTACAAGAGTATCGGAGCGGGCTTTTCAGAGTTTGTTCCCGCATATGAATCCACTGAATCGCTCGACCAGGTGAATACATATTGCAGTGACGATTACTTCGTCCAGTTTGCTGCACCGTTGAGTCACAGCCGTGCTCCAATATCGATGGTGATAGGGAGGCTCCCCGCGCACAATACCGGTGAAGCGGACGCCATCGTAACCAAGATAAAAACGTACGAGGGAACTCCGGACTACGGGATCTGGCGGAATCTGATTACCCTCGTCGCGGACGATAATGTGACCACAGGTATTGCGAACGATGTGGGGAACGCTGATTTCACCAACGATACCCAGGGTCTCATCGAGTATATCCCGTCCCAGTTTGACCTGAGACAGATCTATATTGCCCTTTATCCGACAGTCGTCTCGGCGTCGGGGCGCAGGAAGCCGGAAGTGGCGGCGGATATCGTGAACCAGATCAACCAGGGTACTCTCGTCGTCAACTACGTAGGTCACGGCGCGTACAACCTCTGGTCATACGCCCACATATTCGACGCTTCGGTCTCGATCCCTCAACTGACCAATCTCGACCGGCTCAGTCTTTTCGTGACGGCTACCTGCGACTTCGGACAGGATGACAGCCCCACGGAGGAAGGCGGTTCGGAACTTCTGGTCAACTCGCCGAAGGGAGGGGCGATAGGCGTAGTGAGTCCGACCAGGGTCGGCTATGAGCCCCCTAACCGCGCATTCGACGAGGCTTTCTTCGCGAACCTCCTGGTCTGGAATTCACAGCGTGTGCCGCCGCGCATAGGCGAAGCCGTGTTTCAGACGAAGCAACGCCAGTATTCGGTTGATGCTATCAAGTACAATTGTACCGGTGACCCTACCGTCCGCCTCGCGGTTCCCGAATATCAGGCCAGCATCGATAGCCTCAACGGACAATCGTTGGTTCAGACGAGGTATGTAAGAGCTCTCGATAAACTCGACATCAAAGGCGCGGTATATCACCCGGACGGCAAGGTCTGGACCGAACTGTCAGACACGGGTGTTGTTACCATATACGATTCCGACAAACTCGTATCGATCCCGCAATGGAACGTGAGTTACAATTTCCCCGGCTCGATCCTGTATCGCGGCCAGGTGTCGATTCGTGACGGCAAGTTCGAGTCGGAGACGGTGATACCGACGGATATATCTTACAGCAACCAGCGAGGGAAGATAGAGATGTACTTCCAGGGCGGAGGATCTGACGGACTTGGCTATACACGGAACGT
>JAHECO010000018.1 GCA_024641705.1 Candidatus Kryptoniota bacterium | reverse complement strand
TCCCCTCAGGAACGACTTTCGATTCTTAATCGAGGTTTCGCCCTTCAATGCTCCCGATGGTCGGAACGACGAGAGATAGAATGCAGGATAGATTCCGGCCAATAATCCAACCGCTATGCCCAGACTCACAAGCAGCGGAATGCCGGAAAGGCTGTCGAACAATCTGAGTCCGATTTCCTTGCCCGAAATGCCGTTGAAGAGGGGAAGAAACAGCTCCACCAGCCCGATCGCCAGAACAACCGCCAGGAGACTCAGAACGACGGACTCGGTCAGGAACTGCCTCACCAGCTGGGACTTCTTCGATCCGAGCGTCTTTCTGATGCCGACCTCCTTCGAACGCTTTTCAGACCGCGCAGTCGCAAGGTTCACGAAGTTCACGCATGCGATGAGAAGAATCCCCAACGCTATCGCAGAGAAGACATAGATGTATGAAATATCGCCGTTCGGCTGTAATTCATAATCCAGGTGAGAGTACAAATGGATCGACGGAAGCGGCTCAAGCGAGTAATCCCACTTACCTCCCGCTGCGGTGAATTGATCCGCCGATAGTCCGATTGAAGTCTTCAGCTGGGGTCCGAAGTACTTCTTCATCAAGTCCTGGTTCACAGCGTTCTGGAAGCTCGATGGGTCGGTCCCTTTCCGGAGAAGCAGGTATGTGTAATAGTTGTTGCTGAGCCACCACGTGCTCCTGCTGTCGCTATATGTGCAGAGAGACCCGAGGAAGTCGAACCTGAAGTGCGAATCCTTCGGCCAGTCTTCGATCACCCCCGTAACCATCCAGTCCCGCTTGTTATCCGCGTTGAGTATTTTGCCCATCGGATCCGCGTTTCCGAAGTACTTCTTCGCCATCGTTTCTGTCAGGACGACGCTATTCGGCTGCGTCAGCGCCGTCTTCGGGTTCCCTTCCAGGAAATGAACGGTAAAAACATCGAAAAATGCGGAATCCACGACCAGGAACCTCGGCTCACTGAATACCTTGTCTCCATACCTCATCACCGGCATGCCGAAGTTCCGCATGCGTGTGTAGGAGACCACCTGCGGGAAATCGTTTTGCAGCGCGGGACCCAGCGGTGAAGGACTCAGTGCGAAGTCCATCGTGTGACCGTTGTAAAAGATATGCGCAACAGGCCTGTAGATCTGATCGGCTTGTTTGTTGAACTTATCGTAGCCTAATTCATTGTTCACGTACAGCACGATAATGACACAGCAGCCGATGCCGACGGCGAGGCCGATGACATTTATCAGCGAATATATCTTGTTGTTTCTCAGGTTCCTGAGTGCGACCCGCAGGTAATTTTTAAGCATACGTTACTCCTTCATCAAATTGGAGAACGGAACGCGAAGAAGGGAACACGCATTTATAGAAGCGTTTGATCCATGTTCCATGCTCCTTTTTCCCTTGTTCCATTTACTTCTCGATCCATCCATCCATCAACCGTACTATTCGATTGCCATACTCTGCGTTCGCCTGTGAATGAGTCACCTGTACAACGGTAGTCCCCTGCCTGTTCAATTGCCTAAGCAGTTCCATTATCTCATTGCCCTGATCCGAATGGAGATTTCCCGTCGGTTCGTCAGCGAGTATCAACTTCGGCTCGGCAATCACCGCTCTGGCTATCGCAACAAGCTGTTGCTGACCGCCGGATAGCTGGTTCGGAAAGAGGTCCTTCTTCGCGACCATGTTGAACCTGTCCAACGCTTCCGCCACTTTCCCCTTCCGATCGTTGCCGTTTACCTTCTGGTACAGGAGCGGGGTCTCCAGATTCTCGTAAACGGTCAATTCGTCAATCAAATGGTAGCTCTGGAAAACAAAACCGATATAGCTTTTGTGAAGCTCGGACAATTTCTTCTCGTTCATATTGTGGACGGGCTCGCCGAGGAAGTAGTACTCTCCGTTCGAGGGCGCGTCGAGCATGCCTAAGATGTTGAGAAGCGTCGTCTTGCCGGACCCCGACGGTCCCATGACAGACACGAACTCCCCTTCCTTTACTTCCAGGTCTATGTTCCTCAGGACGTATGTCTTAATCGCCTTGTTGGCGTAGAACTTTTCGATATTCAGGAGCCGTATCATATGTCTTTTCCTCAAAGCGGGAGAACGGAACACGGGAAACGGAGAAAGGAGAATGGGAACCGTGTTCCCTGTTCAGTTCTTCCGTTTTCCGTTTCATACATGGAATTTTTCTTTGTAATTCTCTGTCACCACATGCCCATCGAACAGGTGGATGATGCGGTGGGCGAACTCGGAGTCGTGCGGCGAGTGCGTGACCATGACGATCGTGGTGCCGCCTTCGTTGAGCTGCGTCAGTATGTTCATCACCTCTTCCCCGTTGGCAGAATCGAGGTTGCCGGTGGGCTCGTCTGCAAGTATAAGCGCGGGTTTCGACACCACGGCCCTGCTTACCGCAACGCGCTGCTGCTGACCGCCCGACAGCTGTTGCGGGAAGTGGTCTCTCCGGTGCATTATCTGCATTCTCTCCAGGACCTCGTCCACCATTTTTTTCCTCTCGGAAGAAGAAACACCGAGGTACAGAAGCGGCAGCTCGACGTTTTCAAAGACCGTCAATTCGTCTATCAGGTTGAAGCTCTGGAACACGAAGCCGATGTTGGCCTTCCGCATGTTGGCCCGTCGCCGCTCCGTATATTTCGAGACCTCCTCATTCAGGAAGTGATATTCACCGTCCGTCGGATTGTCCAGGAGGCCGAAAATATTGAGCAGGGTGGATTTCCCGCAGCCCGACGGACCCATGATGGCGACGAACTCCTTTTCGTTAATCTCGATGTTGACTCCGTCGAGAGCCGTTGTTTCCACCTCTTCGGTCGTATATATCTTCTTCAGGCCCACCGTGCGAAGCATCGTGCTGCCCGCCTGCGGCCCCCCCGAGTTCCTTCTTGGCTGGTTCATTTCATCGCCGAATGTCATATCCGATTCTCCTTCTGCTATTGTTTGCATCAGTGTTTGATAATCAGTTCACCGGCGTCGCCGAAGTTGTCATAAGAAGAAGTGACCACTTCATCGCCCGGCCTGAGACCGCTGAGAACCTCGAAGTAGTCCGGGTTCTGCCGACCCAGGGAAATGTCTCTCTTAACCGCTACGTCACCCGACTTGCTCAGTACGAACGCCCACTGTCCGCCGGTCTTCTGATAGAATCCGCCTCGCGGGAGAAGCAGTGCTCTCGTCCTCTCGCTGAGCTGCAGCCTGATCTGCAGGGTCTGTCCCCGCCTTATGCCGCCGGGTATTGTGCTGTCGAACTCCATGTCGACCTTGAATTTCCCGCCCGTCACTTCCTGAAATACTTTCGTGACCGTGAGATGATAGTCTTTACCGTCTATGGTGGCCGTGGCGTGCAGGCCGTCGACTACTCGGGCTATGTAGAACTCATCGATGTCTGCCCTAACCTTGAAGCCGTCGAGCGCGTCTATCTGGCCAAGCTGATCGCCGGGCGACTTTGACTGCCCGGTTTCCGCGTTAAGGGAAGTAAGCTGCCCGCTGATAGGTGCCTTCACGGTAAGGTTGTCGATGTTCTCACGTATCAGCTCGAGGTTACGCTGAAGCCTGTCTATGGAGCTGGCTATCTGCGTCAGCTGGTTCTGCTTTAGAATCGAATCCTGGACGAAGTTACGCCGGGCCAGCTGCTGCTGTTCGAGCGCGAGGTGGTAACTGTTCTCAGCCTGTTCATAGTCCTGCTGGGACACGAGCTTCCTTTCCCACATTTTCTTCTGCCGCTCGAAGACTTCGGTCGCGTTGACGAGTGCGTAGTTGGCCGTTACGAGTGTCGTCTGGAGCGCGATACTGTTCTGCTCAATTTGCAGCCTGGTGTTGCGGGCAACGTTGATTTGCTGATACGCGAATGTCTCCTGCTGAAGTGCGCTCAGCTGGACGTTGCTGTTGGACAATCTCAGTATCTTCTCCCCCTTCTTGACCATCGCGCCTTCTTCGACGTATCTCTTCTCGACTATTCCTCCGAGTATCGCATCGAGGTAGAATGTTGTGCGCGGGAGGACGGTCCCGGTGACGGGAATGAACTCCTGAAATTCACCTTCCTTGACAACAGATATCGTGATCGTGTCCGCATCCACGTTGAGCTTCGATCCGGTGTCCGAGAGTATGAGCACGATCAGCACCAGGAAAAGCATTCCACCGCCTATGTACGCCCACGAACTCGGTCTTTTGAGGAATGGTTTCTTCGGTATTATTCTGTCCAATTGACTTCCCTTGATTTCGCTTCAGTCTGGCCGGCGATCCGGCAAATCATCATCCCTACTAATCCTGCAATTGACGTGCCCCAGGCCCGACGTCATAGTCCCCTGGAATTTGCCATTTCAAGCAATTTGACTATTTGAAGTTTTTGTCTGAAGTTAGGGGGTGTTCGAAATCGGACAGTACCGTTCGGAAGCGGACGAACGAGGCTTTCAGCATCTGCGCAATTTTCTAGTACGAAAGGACTTTTTGCGCACGCGAGTTGAATCAAGGATGGAGAAGGGAAAACGGAGAACGGAACACGGAAACAGTATTCGAGAATCGGGAAAACAAATCGGGGGGGTATGATGGGGAAGAAGATTGAAAGCTTTGAAGATCTGGAGGTCTGGAAGGAGTCCATGAGACGGACCAAGGATATTTACGGTGACTTAACGAATTGCAGAGATTTTTCACTTAGAGATCAGCTTCAGAGGGCTGCAGTCTCAGTACCTTCCAACATCGCTGAAGGATTCGAGAGACAATCCAACAGAGAATATATTCAGTTCCTATATATTGCCAAGGGATCTGCAGGAGAACTTAGGACACAAGTGTACCTCGCAATCGATCTCAAAATCATCGGACTCGAAAGTGGTCGCGATCTCCTGGATAGCTGCAAGAAGGTGTCTTCGATGCTATACAATCTGATTCAGACGAGACGGCGGAACTTCTGATCCATTTTATAATATGAAGGGAACGCGCCATATGGACCACGAATCACGGTGCAGATTCCAATTCCGTTATCCGTGTTCCCTGTTCCGTGCTCCTCTCCACCGCGTCCTATCCTTGCTCAGAAAATCAATAAATCCTAGGACATCCGCATCATGGCAGGAAAAACCGGCAAACTCCTGATAATCGACGACGATGAGGACGTACTATACTCGGCACGTCTCCTTCTCAAACAACATTACGCCATCGTGAGGATCGAGAAGGATCCCGCCCAGATTCCCGCGATCCTCAAAGACGAGACATACGATGTCATACTTCTCGACATGAATTTCTCGGGAGATGCGACAAGCGGGACGGAGGGGTTCACGTGGCTGAAGAAGATTCTGGAAATAGATCCATCGGCAGTTGTCGTACTCATAACCGCCTATGGAAACATCGAGATGGCCGTCAAAGCCATCAAAGAAGGAGCGACCGATTTCGTACTGAAACCGTGGCAGAATGAGAAGCTCCTGGCGACGATTTCCTCCTCGATGAAACTGAGCGAGTCGAAACAGGAGATAGAAGAACTCCTTTCAAAACAGAAACAGCTCACGAGCGATCTCGACAGCCAGTTCCAGGAGATAATCGGAAGATCCGAGAAGATGATGCGGGTCTTCGATACCATCCGTAAGGTCGCCGCAACTGACGCGAACGTGCTGATAGTCGGGGAGAACGGCACCGGCAAGGAACTTGTCGCACGGGCAATACACAGGCAGTCCAAAAGGCACGACAATATCTTCCTCGGTGTTGACATGGGTGCCCTCAGCGAGAGCCTCTTTGAAAGTGAGCTCTTCGGTTACATCAAAGGCGCTTTCACGGATGCCAAAGAAGACAAGGCAGGACGATTCGAGGTAGCATCCGGCGGCACACTCTTCCTGGACGAGATCGGCAACCTCACACGCAACCTCCAGATGAAGCTCCTGACGGTCCTACAGAACAGGCAGGTGACGAGGCTCGGGTCGAACGTTCCGAAGCCGATCGACATCAGGCTCATCAGCGCAACCAACCTACCGATGGACGAACTCAAGTCCGAGAGCAGGTTCAGGCAGGATCTCCTTTACCGGATCAATACGGTAGAAGTGCAGTTGCCTTCCTTGAGAGAGCGTGCCGAAGACATACCGATCCTGGCGGATCATTTTCTCGGGACTTACTGCCGGAAGTACGCCAAGTTGCCCAAGCGGATCAGCCCGGAAGCGATGAACAAACTCACGAGGTACCACTGGCCGGGTAATGTCCGGGAGCTGCAGCACACCATGGAAAGGCTCGTCATAATGAGCGATTCCGATACGCTCGAGGCAGACAGTTTCAGCCTCTCCCCTGACGAGCCACGCCCGGAGAGCATGTCTCTTAACAGCTATCAGCTCGATGAGGCGGAGAAACTTCTCATAATTAAGGCGGTGAGTAAACACGACGGGAACCTGACCAAGGCGGCCAAAGAACTGGGCATCACGCGCGCGGCACTCTACAGAAGGCTGGAAAAGCATGGTCTTTAAGAGATTCAGCCTTGCCGTCTTCACGAGGGCTGTCGCCCTGTGCGCAAGCGTCTTCCTGCTCATTTACCTCCTGACCAGGACCCCATTCGTGGCAACGCCCTTCATCGTGGCGCTTCTCATTGCGCTCCAGATTTACTCGCTGATCCACTATGTCCAGAAGACAAACAGGGACATTGCGAGATTTTTCGATTCGATCAGGTATTCCGACTTCACGCAGACTTTCCAGTCGAACGTGAAGGGGTCTTCTTTTGAAGAGCTCAACCGGGCCTTTTCGGATGTCATCGAACAATTCCGAAAGACACGGGCCGAGAAAGAGGAGCAGTACCGGTATTTACAGATCGTAGTGCAACATGTCGGAATAGGGTTAATGGCATTTACGCCCGACGGACAGGTCGGTCTACTGAATGCCGCCGCGAAAAAGCTGTTGAAGGTCAACAACGTGGAGAACATCTCGGAACTGGCAGGGATAAGCAGTCGCCTGGTTGACACGCTCCGGGAAATAGGAGCCGGCGAGAACCTGCTCGTCAAATTCGTGAACGATAACGAGCTCTTCCAGCTTTCCATATACGCGACGGAATTCAAGATGCGCGACAGCCATTACAAGCTCGTTTCGCTGACGAATATACAGAGCGAACTTGAAGAGCGAGAGATGCAGGCCTGGCAGAACCTGATAAGGATACTCACGCATGAAATCATGAATTCGGTCACTCCAATCATCTCACTGTCGTCGACGGCGAATGAGCTACTTGCGGACGCGGTGGAAGATGAGGAGAAAGATGGCAATTTGGGGAAAGGGAGAACGGAAAACGGAGAACGGAAAACGGGAGAACAAGTTAAGAGAGATCCGGACGGACCATCGACCTCGCCTTTGCCCGAGTGCCCTGTTCCGCTTTCCGTTCTTCAGGACGTAAAGGGGGCCCTGCAGACTATTTCGAAAAGAGGCCAGGGGCTTCTGCACTTCGTGGACGATTACAGAAACCTCACCCGCATACCAACTCCGAATTTTCAGACCGTGAGGATTTCGGACCTTTTTGGAAGAATACAGACCTTGTTCTCCGACCGATTCCAGGTCAGGAACATACGATTCACATGCACCGTCGAACCCGCCGATCTTGAACTGACGGTGGATCCCGATCTGATCGAACAGGTCTTCATAAACCTCATGATGAATTCGATAGGTGCCCTCATCAACACATCGTCCCCCGAGATCAAGCTTACTGCCAGGACCGATCGCCGCGGCGGGGTCCTGGTCCAGCTGACGGACAACGGCCATGGAATACCTGAAGGCCTTCAAGAGAAAATATTCATCCCATTTTTCACGACGAGCAAGGAGGGCTCGGGGATCGGGCTCAGCCTGTCACGCCAGATCATGCGCGCTCACAAAGGGACTATCACCGTCAGATCGGTCGCGGGCGCAGAAACAACCTTCACGTTGAAGTTCTGACAGCGCTACCCTTGCGCGTCACAAAGGCCGGGACAGATCAAGATGTAAGCCGCCGGCACCGCATCGGGCCCGCGTCCGCAGGGCACGTCGATTGAATTACAGCTTCACTCTTATTCCCAGATCCCCGGTCATTCCGTACATCTGTATATCGACCGGGAACCCAGTCTTCTGGTTCACATCCTGCTCGTTTCTACCAGTAATATTGTTCAGATTAAGAAACAGTTGTAAACCGTACCAAGGTAGCTGCTGCCTGACTGACAAATCCCACCGAATGTATTTATCGGAATTGACCCTGTTCTGCATCCAGAAATCGGGTTGCTTGAAAACGTTGTTCTGGAACAGAAGTGAGAGCCTTCCGGAGAATCCCTTATAATCAGCTCCGATGGCGAGATTAAGGATGTCATCGGGTTGATTAAGTAATCTCGTTGCGTAAAACGTATCGACAACAGTCTGCGTAAAAGTTCCGTCGGTATTGTAGACGAAATTCACCTCGCTCTTGGGATAGTAGGCCTTGGAGAAAATGTGCGTATAGTTAATGTTGAACACCACAAAAGAGAACGGTTGCGGCAAATACCAGAAATGTGTCTGCCAGTCGGTCTCTATACCGTAGACATCTGCCGGATTGGGATCGTTGATGAATGTGCTGAACGAATAAAGCTGATTCTTACCCTGGGGCAAGTCCGGATACGCGCTCAAATCGGTAACATAGGTCGCGGATGGAAATACCAGATTCCTGATGGTCTTCTTGAATCCGTCGAAGGTCAAAAGGCCAAGCGCGTTGTTGTAGAACGAGACAACTGCATCGTAGTTTTCCGAAGTCGCGGGCTTCAGAAGATAATTGTTATAGGCAATGGCATTTGTCGTGACGTTATACCGCGGCACAATGGCATTGAAGTCCGGATAGTTTAGCGTGTTTGTATAGGCGAGGTGTACTTGTATCCAGGAGAAAGGCTTGTAGATCAAATGTACCATCGGCAGCCAGAATCCGTGAGGGACCGTTACCGTGGTATCCTTCAACATATATCCACCTGGGATCTGTTCTCCTCTGTAGCCAAAATAACTCGTCGTCAGGTTCTGATATCGAACTCCAGGCACAAACGAGACGGCTTCTCCGACGTCGAAGGTAGTCATCACGTATGCGGCGCTCTTATCCTCCGTACCGTGATAGTTGTAAAGCGTAGATGCCGTTTGGTTAGGCTGGAAACCTTCGGCGGATGCCCCAACCCTGACAAGATTATAAATAGTATTCATCCAGTATGTGGACATAGGATACAATATCGTATAATCGCCGTTCAGGAAATTCCCAAACGAGTACGAATTATCGAGGAAGTTCGTCAGCGTCACGCTGCTGCCGCTGGTTTGCCAGTTGGGATAAGCCGTCAAGATTTTTGAGACTGTGTTTCCACCTCCCAGCTGAATGTTTCCTCCGTGGCCGTAGTCAAATTCATATGAGCGGTAGCGGTATTGATACATGCCCCCAAACTTCAATTTCGCCGTCAATAGGTCAGAAATCACCCATTGGGTCTGCAAGTCAACAGATCCGGTTAATGTTCTGTCACGAGAGAAATTTCCGGACTCATCTATGGTTTCCAGCAGAGCGGTCGAGTCGTTCGGCTGCGCCAATTTCGCAAGAGCCGATGGAGCCAACTTGGACATATTTCCCGACAGGCCGCCGTAGTCCTGCCAGAACTGGAACAACAAATCTCCGGGATTGCGGGATTCGGAGTATGTATGAGAAAGTCTTACGTCGACATGAAAGATGGGAAGCTCCTGTTTAATGCTGAGTAGATTAGCTATCACATTCAGCTTGTTTTCACCGGCCGTAGCCGAATAGAAGATATCGTTCGTGTTTGGCGCCATCGTTTCGTTTCTTGGAGTCTGCTTGGTATCGCTCGAGCTGAAAAAGTTCATGAAGCCGATGTCGGTCTGAGAATTCTCGTAATCCAATACGGCCGTGACCCCGTTCCGGTCACGTATCCTGAATACATCGGTCAGCGTCAGTGACGTGAGGTCGGGTATGCCCAAATCTCCGTGCGTCTTGTCATTAAGTTGGTAAGAGACACCCAGTTGGTTCGCGCTCAGATTACGTCTCTCCATGGATCCCATCAAAAACAGCCCGAGGTGCTGTTCAAAATATCGCTGCTCGTATGAGCCGACAAACATGTAATCGTTAAAGCTGTTCTTCATGGCTTTGTAACCATCCTGGGCGGAAATCTCAAACATCGGTTTATCACCCATGCCCTTCACGGCTTTTCTCAAGCCGAAATTCACAACCCCGCCAAGGACTGCTGCATCCATGTCAGGCGTAATTGATTTGATAACCTCTATGCCGCCGAGCATACTCGAAGAAATCATGCTCAGATTCGTGGCCCTGTCCCCCACAAACGTCGATTGATCATTGACATCATTTGAAACTACATTTCCCGGCAGTTCCATTCCATCGATGGTAATCTCATTATACTGAGGAGACAGACCACGAATAACGACTTCAGATCCCTCTCCTCCTTCCCTGATAAGTGAAACGCCCGGGAGTCTCGCGACAGATTCCGCGGCGTTGGCATCCGGCAGCTCCTGAATGCGGGCCAGCGAAACGACGTTCTTGATCTGAGCTGCCGATAGTTGCTGGTTGATCGCCTCGTTCTGACCGCTGGCCTGGGCCGTAATCGTCACCGCTCGCCCCTGGACACCGGCGGGGTTTAATTCAAACTTTTCCTCAACTGTCTTGCCCTTTGTTATTTCCACTTTTAACTCGAACGATTCATATCCGACGTATGTAGCCTTGACGGTGTACGTACCGGCCGGGATATCCCTGATCGTGAACTTCCCTTCGTAGTCACTGGCAGCGCCCATACTTGTTCCGACAACTCTGACGTTTGCACCAGGCAAAGGATCTTTGGTTACCGCATCAATGACTTTCCCTCTCAATGTTGCCGACTGAGCCCAAAGGCTATTTGCAGATAACAAGAATACCAGAGATATACTTAGTATTTGGAATTCGGTATTTCTCTTGAGCATGACTACCTCCTTGGAAGCTGTTCTCTGGATGAGACTATTTCAGGCAGGAGAACGAAAAATAACTTGCCCTTGAAAAGACCTGGTCATTTACGCGTTTAAGATATTGTGTTTTCTCCTTTTACACAAAATTTGTTTCGACAAACTTTTTAAGATTGTTCAACCAGGCGTGATGATTTCGCAGGATCGGGATTCAAATAGAAGACCAGGGGAATCGCTTTGGTTTTTCAAATTGACTTGCTCCCTGACGGAAATCATGGCCGGGAGCTTTTTCAGTGTGCAACTCCATGTTTCAATCCAGAAAGTGGCCGGAGGCGGGAGTTCATCCGAGCATGGAGCCACGCCCGAACTTGGAGCCCTTTTAATCACAATCTCTTTCCTGTACGATTGGATCTGAAGATTATTGGACTTCAAAAGACGATGGTCAGATGCTGTCAGGTTCCGTGGTAAGCCTGTAGCCTATGCCCGATTCAGTCATGATTATTTTCGGGTCCGCGGGATCGTCTTCTATTTTCTTTCTGAGCTGCCCGACGTATACTCTCGTGTACTGTGATTCCTCCGAAAACGCTGGCCCCCAGATTTGTTCGAGAATGTAGTTGTGTGTCAGGACCCTTCCGGCATTTCTCACGAAGAGCACCATAAGAGCGTATTCCGTGGCTGTAAGCTTGACATTCTGTTTTCCCTTCTTCACGGTTCTCGCGGAGAGATCTATCTGCAAATCGCGGATCACAAACACCGGCGTTTCCTGGAGGGACGGACGATGGCGGAGAGCGTTGCGGACGCGCGCGAGAAGTTCTCCCGTGCGGAACGGTTTGGTCAGATAGTCATCCGCCCCCGCGTCCAGGCAAGCGATGATATCGTTCTCCGAGCTTCGTACCGAAAGCACCAGCACCGGTACAGCCGACCATTCCCGGATCTTCTTCAATACTTCCACTCCATCGAGATCCGGCAGACCGAGGTCGAGGATTACAAGTTCGGGTCGCTCTGAGGCCGTCTTCGTAATGCCCTCCTTTCCGGCAGCTGCCGAGCGCACTTTATACCCGTTCGACTCGAGAGTCAACTCGAGAAGTCGACGAATCTGGGCTTCGTCGTCAATGACAAGTACCACCGGACTGCCGCTCAAGCGATACCTCCAGGTTGGTCGCTGATCCTGGTAGAGAGAGGAAGCTTCACGGTAAATTCCGCGCCGCCCTTGGGCCGGTTCGCCGCACCGAGAGTCCCGTGATGCGCTTCGATGAACCCCTTTGCGATGGTCAAGCCGAGCCCTGTCCCGCCGGTTCTGCCTTTTGAAGCCCGGTAGAACTTGTCGAACACCCTGTCAAGGTCATCTTCAGGGAGGCCTGGCCCGTTATCCGATACGGCTACGATGCATTTGTCTTCCTTGACACTCACATCAATACTTATGTCTGTTCCGGCCGGCGTATGCAGAGCGGCATTGTGGATCAAGTTTGCCAGCGCCTGCTCGATAAGACCAAAGTCCAGCTTCAGAAGCGGAACGGAATCAGCGATGCCGACTGTAACCTTGTGTCCTTCGAGCTCCTTCTCCAGGTTTTTCAGCGCGTGGTTGATAATGTCCCTTACATCACACCAGTCGAGTCGCGGCTGGATCATTCCCGACTCAAGCCGCGTCATGTCCAGGAGGTTGGCTACGAGTCGATTAAGACGCTCTGCTGCTACGCGAATTTCGTTTAGATGTGCCTGTCCGGAGGCACTGCCCGCTACTCCGTTTTCTTGCTGAAGATTTTCTGAAACTCCCATTATCGTGGCTATCGGCGTGCGGAACTCGTGCGATATCGAATTGAAAAGCGTCTTGTAGAGTCGCTCCGATTCCGCAACGACAATGGATTTCCTGTTGATGTCGTTCAGGAGTTCGCGTTCGATTGCGGAAGTTATCTGCGAGATGAAGTTTTCAAGCAGCGTTTCCTGATCGATCGTCAGGTCAGTATCATAGTTCAGTTTCACGCCGACGACACCGAGCGGGTATCTGGGACCGGACATCGGGAAGTAAGTCGCCTGTGCCGAAGGGAGAGTGTCCGTATTCTTTCCCGCCTTCGTCTCGTTCCAGTACACCCACGCCGCCACACTGTATTCCTTCGAGTCGGGATGGAATGAACTGGCGTCATGGGCCTCGGCAGCCATCTCCCCTTCGGCGTCTCCGAGGATGAAAGCGACATCGGCATCGAAATACTTCTTGATGTTCGAAACTGCCGTACGTATCACCTCATCCTGTGAATGTGCCGAGGACAGGTCTTTTGTGAGGAAAAACAGAGCGGAAGTCCGCGCCTCACGTTGCTTGATTATTCGCTCCCGTTTTCTCACCCTGGCCGACAGGACACCGGTCACCGTCGCGACAAGAAAGAACATAGCCGCCAGCAGGCTGTCCTCAAGATTGTTTATCGAGAATGTGAATCGGGGCGGGATAAAAAGAAAATCCCAGGAAAGCGCTCCGACCGCCGCTCCAAGAACGGTTGGGCCGGGCCCCAGTTGCAGCGGAAGGAGCGAGACGACCAGCAGCAGAATGAACGATACGGTCCGATACCCTATGAAATCCTGGAAAGGATAGCAAATCAGTGCAGCCAGCAGTACAAAGGCGAATGCGGCCAGATAGTGAACCGGCGTCGACTGCGGCTTCGGAAGTATACTTGACATCTTTCTCTTCGTCCGGCCGGTTTCCTGACCGACGATATAGATATCAATATCGGTGCTTCGCTTCATGAGATCATCGATCAGACGGGCAGCTCTCGAGAACACGAACCGATCCGGCTTGCCGACGAGGATCTGGCTTGCGTTCTGTTCGCGCGCGACTCTGATAAGGCTGTCGGCGATATTGACGCCCGACGTTGTGACCACCTCCGCGCCGAGCTCACGGGCCAGTTTCATGTTCTTCGCAAGCTGCTCTCTCTGTTCTTCGGAAAGCTTATCCGCCTGCTCGACATAGACCACAACCCAGGATGCGTCCATCGTATGCGAGACTCTTCTGGCCCACCTGATAACCGGGACGGAATGGGGGCTCGGACTGATGGCGGCTATAAGCCTTTGTCCTGACTTCCAGGTCGCGGCAGTTCTCTGACCTTGCCTGTATTCCCTGACCTGTCTGTCGACCCGCTCCGCGGTCAGGCGCAACGACATTTCCCTGAGCGCCGAAAGGTTTCCTTTCTTAAAGAAGTTCTCCACGGCTTGCTGTGAACGCTCGGAAGTGTAAACCTTGCCTTCCTGCAGGCGTTTCGCGAGTTCATCCGGTGAAATGTCGATCACTCTGATTTCTTCGGCAGCGTCGAATATCGAATCCGGGACAGTCTCTCGCACAATGCTGCCCGTTATCTGGGCCACGGTATCCGCCCTGCTCTCCAGATGCTGGACGTTCAGCGTTGTATAGACGTCGATTCCGTTCTCGAGTATTTCCAGAACATCCTGGTAGCGACGGGCGTGCCGGCTGCCGGGAGCATTTGTATGCGCGAGCTCATCGACCAGCACTACCTTAGGTTTGCGCGCCAGCACTGCATCGATGTCCATCTCTTCGAGCACCGTCTCCCGGTATTCTATTCTCTTCCTAGGAATTACCTCCAAACCCAGGACGAGCTCGGCGGTTTCCATACGGTTGTGTGTTTCGACATACCCAACCACGAGGTCGGTCCCCTTCGTTACGACTTCCCTGGCCTCGCTGAGCATTGCGTAAGTCTTTCCAACCCCCGCACACATGCCGAAGAAGATCTTCAATTTTCCCTTTCCACTCCTCTCATCCTCTTTTTTCAGAATGCGTAGGAGGGCGTCAGGATCGGGGCGCGAGTAATCTCTGTCGGACATTCGATTTAATTTAATCAGTTTATTTGCGACTTACATTCATGGCGTCAACAGCCAGATTTAAAAGCAGAACGTTTACCCTTGGTTCACCGAGTAGACCGAGTTCGGGTGATTCTATATGCGACTCCACCAGGTCGATCAGTTTCTGTCTCTCTTCTGCGTTAAAACCCCTCGCCTTTGCGACCCTGTCGATCTGCAGTTCCGCGGCCTCCGGGCTGATATCCGGATCCAGCCCGCTCCCCGATGCGTAAATCATCTCGGCAGGCACTGCAGTGTGCGAAGGTAGATGGTTGAGTCGGATGAAATTTGCTTTCCTGTCTTCGACAAGACTCTTCAAAGTGTCACTCGTCGGGCCGAAGTCACTCGCACCGGAAGGAATCGGATCATATAATATGGCCGATGGCCGCGACCAGAAGTATTTATTGCTTCTGAAATCCTGGCCGATGAATTCCGAGCCGACGACCCGGCCGTCAACAGCTACCAAGCTTCCGTTCGCGTGCTTCGGAAACACAAGCTGGGCTATACCGGTCATCGCCAACGGATACAACAAACCCGTTAGAAGGGTCATCACCAACGTGAGATAGATTGCGGGTAAGATCGTCGTTTTCATTTCGCTCCTTGCCTGTATGGTATCTGCCTGGGAGGCATCTTCCAGAACCGATTTCACAATTCTTCGGACTACCTGACATATCTGCTTCCCCTCTTAACCTTTCACCTTTAACCATTCACCCTGTCCCATCAGACAAGCCTCAGCACGTTCACTATCATATCGATCAACTTTATTCCTATAAAAGGAGCGATTATTCCTCCTGCTCCATATATCCAGAGATTGCGGCGCAGGACAGCGCTCGCGCCGACGGGCCTGTACTTCACCCCTTTGAGCGCCAGCGGGACGAGGAGAATGATTATTATCGCGTTGAAGATTACAGCGCTCAGGATCGCGCTTTCAGGCGAACCGAGCCTCATTATGTTCAGTGCGGATAACGGGCCAAACGGTTTACCGAAGGCATAGAGCGTACCGGTCATGGCAGGAATGATGGCGAAGTACTTCGATACGTCGTTGGCGATGCTGAATGTCGTCATCGCACCCCGCGTCATGAGGAGCTTCTTTCCTGTCTCGACCACTTCGATCAGTTTCGTGGGATTGCTGTCCAGGTCGACCATGTTGCCGGCCTCTCTGGCGGCCTGGGTCCCGCTGTTCATAGCAATCCCCACATCTGCTTGAGCAAGAGCGGGGGCGTCGTTTGTGCCGTCGCCGATCATGCCGACCAGGTGTCCGTTCGCCTGTTCCGTGCGTATGCGGGCGAGTTTGTCTTCGGGTTTCGCCTCGGCGATGAAGTCGTCGACACCTGCCTCCGCCGCGATCGCTGCCGCGGTGAGCGTATTGTCTCCCGTGATCATGACTGTCTTGATTCCCATTATGCGCAGCTGCGCGAATCTCTCCTTGATTCCACCTTTAACGATATCCTTAAGCTGCACAACGCCGAGGACATCGCCGTTCTCCACGACGACGAGCGGAGTAGAACCCTCCCGGGCAATTTCTTCGAGACTCTTCTGGACCGATTGAGGAAAGGTTCTTCCGAGATCCGTGACGAACTTTTTAATGGCCTCACCCGATCCTTTCCGTATCGAACGCGGACGGCTTCCTCCGATTCCCGGTATTTCCACGCCGCTCATCTTGGTCTGGGCGGAAAACGGGATAAACTCAGCATCGACGTCACGCACTTCTTTTGCCCTCAGGCCGTATTTCTCCTTGGCCAGCACTACGATCGACCTCCCTTCCGGCGTTTCGTCCGCGATCGACGAGAGCTGGGCCGCATCGGCGAGTCGCTCGACCGGGATTCCGGGTGCGGGGATGAAGTTACTCGCCATTCTGTTACCGAGCGTAATAGTGCCGGTCTTGTCGAGCAGGAGCACATCGACATCCCCGGCCGCTTCGGCGGCGCGGCCGCTTGTAGCAATGACGTTCTTCCGGATGAGCCTGTCCATGCCGCTGATTCCGATCGCACTGAGGAGCCCGCCAATGGTGGTCGGGATAAGGCACACCAGCAGCGAAGCGAGGATCGGGAGCGTAATGTATTCTTTGATTGAGATGCCGGACGCATTTGCGCCATACTGCATGAAAGCCGGAAAGGTGGCGACCGCAAGGAGAAACACGATCGTCAACGCCGACAAGAGAATCGTCAGAGCGATCTCGTTGGGCGTTTTCTGACGCCTGGCGCCTTCGACAAGCGAAATGATCTTATCCATAAACGTGGAGCCGGGTTCCGCGATTATTCTGATGACGATGCGATCGCTTAGCACTTTTGTCCCGCCCGTCACGGCATTTCTTTCCTCGCCGCTCTCCCTAATCACAGGCGCCGACTCGCCTGTAATGGCGGATTCATCGACGCTGGCGATACCTTCTATTACCAGCCCGTCCGCCGGGATTACGTCCCCGCCCTCACATACGACTATATCGCCCTTCAACAGTTCCGTGGCACCGACTTCAATTTCTTTCCCATTCTCAATCTTCCTGGCGATGGTTTCCGACCTCGCCCTGCGGAGAGCATCGGCCTGTGCCTTCCCCCTTCCTTCCGCGATCGCCTCCGCGAAATTCGCGAAGAGCACGGTGACCCACAACCAGAGAGTGATCTGCAAATCGAACGCGACAGGCGACGGCTGACGGCTGACTACCGACAGCAGGACGACACAAGTGGCGACTACCGCCACCACCTCGACGACAAACATTACCGGATTTCTTACGAGTGTCCTTGGATCCAGTTTCTTGAACGAATCCGCCAACGCCTGGAGAACGATCTTCTTGTCGAAAGCCGAAGTCAGCCCTCTATTTGATTTACCCTCACTACTCATGATCGCCTTGTTAAGTTTACTTCGTATCCTTGGATAAGAAGCGTTTCACAGAGTGACACACCTGTGTGCCGACTTGTCCGCTGAAGCGGAGCGAAGGCGGGAGCACTTCGGTGCGCAGGCACGGAGAAGCACGGAGTTGCACAGAGAACTCTTTTCTCCGTGTCTCTCCTTTTTGCTCTGTGTCTCTCTGTGCAACATTTTTTTCTCAAGGGTCAGAACGTCTTTCCGGCGAGCATCAGGAAATGCTCGACAACGGGTCCGAGCGCTAGTGCCGGGAAAAATGTCAGCGCCGAGATGATTATTATCACCCCGACCAGGAGAAAGCCGAAGAGGGGCGTGTCAGTCGGGAAAGTCCCGGGCGATGGCGGAATCGATTTCTTCCTCGCGAGGCTGCCGGATATCGCAAGTATGGGGATGATCACCGCATAGCGGCCGATCAACATGCCGGCAGCCTGTGTGAGGTTATAGAAAACCGTATTTGTGTTCAGGCCGGCAAATGCGGATCCGTTATTAGCAGCCGCGGATGTGAACGCGTAAAGAATTTCCGAGAAGCCGTGCGGTCCGCTGTTGTTGATTGCCGAAAGGCCGGCATGGGTCACCGAGCCGATCGCGGTGAGTATCAGTATCGCGGCACTCGGCGCGACAACGCCTATCACCGCCATCTTGACTTCATATGTTTCGATTTTCTTTCCCAAGTACTCGGGAGTTCTTCCCACCATCAGACCGGCAATGAAGACGGTGAGGAGTATGAAATGGAACATTCCATAGAGACCCGCGCCGACCCCGCCGAAAATCACCTCGCCGGTCATCATGTTCACCAGCGCGACCAGGCCCGACAGCGGCGTCATGCTGTCATGCATCGCGTTGACCGAACCGTTCGAGGCGGAAGTCGTCGCGACTTCCCAGATCACGCTGTTGGTGATGCCGAACCTTGTCTCCTTCCCCTCCATCGTTGGTGTAGAGACGTAGGCGGGATGGAACTTCCATTCGGAATAAAGGGAAACCGACAGCATTCCGATGAACATGGCCATCATGACGGACCAGATCACGAATGCCTGCCTCATCGAGCCAATCATTTTTCCGTATGTGTAGACAAGCCCCGACCCTATCAAAAGTATCGAAAGCATTTCCAGGAAATCGGTCAACGGCGTGGGGTTCTCGAACGGGTGAGTGCTGTTCATATTGAAAAAACCCCCGCCGTTGCTGCCCAACTGCTTGATTGCGATTTGGGATGCCGCAGGTCCGACAGGAATTACCTGTTCCTGCCCCCCGAGCGTCTGCACGTTGCGATAATTAGACAGTGTCTGGACAGTACCCTCTCCGACCAGCACCATTGCAAGGAACACTGACAGCGGAACGAGGATATAAAGCGTCGTTCGCGTAACATCAACCCAGAAGTTGCCGATGGCGTCCGTCTTTTTCCGCACGATCCCCCGGATGAATGGAAGCACGACAACGATCCCGGTTGCGGCACTCAGGAAATTCTGCACGGTAAGCCCGAGCATTTGCACAAAGTAGCTCATCGTCGTTTCGCCGGCATACGATTGCCAGTTGGTGTTGGTCACGAAACTGACGGCGGTATTGAAGGCAAGATCCCATGATACCGCGGGCAAATGCCGCGGATTAATAGGAAGGTACCGCTGCATCTCTTGAAAGATGAAAACTAAGATAAAGCCCACAAGGTTGAACGCGAGGAGCGCGAGAGTGTATTCCTTCCAGTTCATCTCCCCGGACGGATCGATCCGGCAGACTTTGTAGACCCGGTTCTCGAGCTTGCCGAAGATCGGTTTCATAAGGTGTTTTTCGCCGGAGAACACATTTGCCATGAAACCGCCGACTAGCGGTGTCAGGAGCACTAGCGCGACCAGGTAAAGACCTATTTGCACGACATCGAGAGTTCTGAATTTCATTTCAGAACTTCTCCGGTCTAACCAGCGTGTATGCCAGGTAAACCAACAGCGCTATTGAAATTGCAAGTCCGACTATCATGTGGATCAACTGCCTCTGCTTTTGTTGCGGATAAACTTGGTGATATTCCCCCACTTGGACAATCAAGACATCGTAAAGAGTTCATGGGCAAGTATAAAGAAAACGTAAACACGCATACGAGGACGACATATCGTGGCAGGTCTCGGCCATCTTCAGAGGCGTTCCCGGGAACTGAGAAGCACACCGCTCCGAGGTTATCATCAAGGATCCTCTCGACATGAACTGAGGAGAAAGCAGGAGAGGGTTGTAAGTGGATCTCGAACGGAATTAGCTACGAGGTCTCTTCTACGAGAGCCGCCACAGCTGCTCACACCGAGGTTCCGGGATTTGCCCCCTTTTCCAGCGGATCAATGTCATCATTGGGGATGCTTATTCCGCAAAAACTCGTTGGCTTTGCAGTATGCGATCGCATGGATGGACCCAGTCTCACCCGGATTCAACCCCAATCCGGAGACTCATTAGCAGGCTGGTGAAGCGCGGAGTGTCTTAGACCTGCCTTCAGTCGAACGGACTATTTGAGTCGATGCGGGTATTTCCAGGAAGGATATTTGAATATTGGTCTTGTGCCGTAAAAAAGTACTCGTTTTCCCTGAGCACTCGACACCCCGCTTTCATCTGCAATCACCAGCCCTCCTTGAGTTTGGAACACGCCATTGACACGAATGCGGTTCTCGGAAATATATACAAGCTGGAACACAGGCATGGTATCAGCGCTCACTATCTCAAGTGCGCGGTTGTTGTAATTCCCATCCCATCCGTACGGCAATCTGCGAATTACATTTCGCCTTATCAGGATAGGCGGCAGGTCAGGTCCAGCGAAGATATCCGTGTCGATGAAGAGCTTTCCCCTGTCTAAGTAGGCTTTGAACGGGACCTGCGTGCGGGATCCGGAAAGCGAATCGTTCTTTTCCTCCTCCAATTGCCTCTTCGTGTATGTAGCAGTAATCCTGTCTCCCCCACCGAAAACAAAGGTAACCCCGGTCGAATCAAAAGGAAATCCGGACGAATAATGAGCCAACAATGTCACATGTTGTTTTGGAATAATAGGCGTAAATGTTTGAGGCCGGAACAGATAAACTACAAATAAAACAAGAACGACGGCCGGGACAACAAAGTACTTGTACTGGTGGATTAGTCTATTGAGAATCTCAAAATGAATCCCGACAGCTAGTAATGCGGCTCCGATAAGGAATAATACGATACCGAAGTTTCCCTGAATCAATTCACCGGCGAGCAGCAGTACAATCCCCGTGGCTCCGACGATGATGCCGGGTAGTTTACGCCGCTTTCTTCTGATAATGAAATCACGGGTGTAATATCTCCGTGATTTCAAGGACAGTCTAATGTCGTGTGGAAGGTATTCGAGAGGTCGACGGTTTCTATACTGAACCGGTTTCATCGATTGGAAGAAAACCCTTCGGTTTAAACTTTATACTAAATCACGGGGGATCCCGCCCGCGCGTATTGTTGAAACGAGCGAGGTCGTCACTCGGTCTTTGAGTTTGTGCCCTTTGGTCTTGAAGACGCCTAGTCTATCGGCGACTTCCGAAGAAAGGACTATTCAAAAAAATATAACAGTCCTTTTTCATTCATACCAGGAAAGGATTCTGTAGGTCCCCGTGACAGGAAATGAAGGAGGGGCAAGATTTGAAAATCTTGGATCGAATTTGTAGTCTGCTTTGTAACCGTATGTACCGGTTGGGTCGGAGGTCACGCCAAGATAGCTGTTGGATATAGATCCGTAAACATGGACGGACCCCACATTCATATAACTATACGTAGACTGGTAATAACACTGGAAAGTTCCGTTCTGAGCGTATATCGCCGCCTGAATAACCGGGTTGACAGGGGGATACGTCGGGATAATGCCGAGATATGCGTCGTTGCTTTCGACCCAAACGTTGTTCTGTGCCACGATGCCAATCACATCTGAGCTATTCGGATTCGTTCCGGGATCCGAATTGCACATTACATTTCCATTTATATACACGTTTCCAAAACCGTAGAACGCGCTCCCTCCGGCGGCAATGGTCAGCTGGCCCTTCACCGTACCGTTCACATGCAGGTTGCCGTTATTGATGAAGATGACCCCATTTGGAGCGATCGAGGATACTGCAATAGTCGTATCGACCGGATTCAAATTGGTGTGGAAAGTCACCGTCGCATTTGAGTTGATTGTCATGAAGACCTCGAACGGTGAGGGGCTGCTGGGGTTGCTGATCAAGGCTCCGCCGGTGGCGGCAGCCGTCCGTACATTTGAAACCGCCGAGGAAGGCATCGGGATGCTCACCCCGGACTGATAAGAACCGAAAATAATGGGAGTTCCTCCACCGGTCATGTCGTTATTGCTCGTGACCCGACCGTAGAAGACAGGCGTCCCTTCAACGTTGAATGTCCCCTCGCTGTGGAAGCTTCCCCAGATGGTGTCGCCGGTGTCCCATGAAAGGCTGTTCATCGTCCCTGTGTACAAACCGAACGTCGAGAAGTAATTCGGGCCGAACTGCACTCTTACGGTGTCTGTCACGCTTCCGTCCGACCCGCTCGGAGGATATGTCCCCGTGGCAGTCAGCAGCAATTGGTACTGGTTTATGGAGTCAACTTCAACATCGAATTCACCTCCGGACAAAGTGCCGGATAGATGAAAGCTATGGCCGCTCGGCTCATTCACATATACCTGGTTCCCGCCGATATTGGCCGCCGATACGGCAATCTCGTGCGCGGTGGATTCATTATAGTATCCCAGGAAATTATCGACGGAGTTCGTCGCCACCCGAGTCCAGTACCTGGCAGTCAACCCGAACAGGATCGTATAACCTAAGATTATGAGTAAAGTACCTCTCCCAGCCATGGCAGCTTCTTATCGCCTCAAATTTCTGGAGACCATTCTTGTTTGCCTCCATATCACGAAATTGCTACTATAGTCAGCGTTGAAGGCGGCGACCGGCTCCAGGCGAACGGCTAAGACAATATACTGCGCCTGGTTTGGTGCGCCGAAAGGAGTCGGGATCGGGATTCCGAATGCATCGAAGTATTGTATCTTGAATTCAGTTACTCCCAGATTCGAACCCATGGGTACACCGCTGTTAACCTGACGATATAACAATCTCACCCTCGGATTTGCGGAGCCGGGTATTTCCGAAGTGCCCAGCCAATATTTCACGGTGTCAACATTGCCGGAATTCGACGCATCGGCCAGAAACCAGATTGTACTCGTATCTCCCTTCTGAATAAATGCACTGACTGAAGAGTTCGGGAGTTTGCTGGCGTTCCTGCAGTATCCGATCTTCCGAAAGTCATACTGCAGATACTCAACCAGATCCACCATATTCTGTTGTACGGTCAACCCCGCTTGCGAGTCGAACGTAGTCTGAATGGATTTCTGGTCCAGTTGCAGCGCGGTGAGAAGCAGCAGACCGCTGACTAGAAATGATCCGGCTAGATCGATGAGGGTGGTAGTTCCCATCTTGCCACCTCAAAAAGCCCAGTAGCTGAACACCGATTGCATTTTGACGGTATCGGTGCTCGATGTGTTCCAGACCCAGACGTCCAATCTCTTGTTCCATGTTTGAGTATTGGCATTCCCCATGGGGTCATTCTGATTCACGTAGCAGACTCTGGTGTAAACATAGTATATACCTGTAGCGAGGGTATCGATCTCCAGGTGCCCATTGTTGTTGAGACCATTGAAATCATCGAAGTCATTTAGATCCGTCGAGTCGCCATTTTCCTGCCCCAACGCGTTGGCGGGTGTGAGTTCACTCGGCGAGCTGACCAAACTCGTGTCTGTGATCTCGTCAAATGCCAGGCCCTGCGCTTCCTCCATTACAGAAGACGCAAGGGATACCTCTTCGATTCCTATGTTGGAATGAAGGAGTATGGTGCCTGTATTGTCAATGTTTCTATTGACACTGAGGATCACTCCTCCGAGTATCGCAATTGCGCCGATTGTAATTAACATTTGACCGGTGCCCACGAGGCTCCTCTACATTACGTCTCTAAGTTGCGCAGCAACCACAATTCAGCGACGACGAGCACATTGCCTCAATCGTGATCGCACGATAATCAGGCCCCCTTTGGAAATCATGATGGGGTACATCCGGGATCGGGAAGGATAGCATAGCCAGCCTGATGCTATACAAACTCCGAACCGGCTTTCCAGTACCCCTTGTTCTGCAAAGCGCTCGCACAGCCCGAGTTCCTCCTACACAGTGACATAGACAGGCAGCTCTCATCAGTTTGGAGCTTCCCAGTCCATGGGACGTCGGGGTCCCATGATGATCACTTAAAGAATTGGACCCTATTAAAATGGTGCCCGCCCGTGTCGGTCAAAGCGATGACACGGTGGGAGAAAACCGCACTGCTATACGACGTGGGGTTCAGCGTGGCAATCGAAAAATTTCCCGTCGTCGCAAGCGGGATAGACCCCATGCGGGTGAACTTCACCATCCTTACCTTGCAGCGATATGAATTGGTACCGACAGGTATGATCCAGTTGTAGGAGCCCGCCGCGATGCCGGTTGAGGCAATGGTGTTCCAGGTATACCCGGCATCTGTCGAGTATTGCAGAACCACAAAACTCGTGGAATCATGTGAGACTTTCCACGATATCTCCTGATTGGCTCCGGCTATAAGGAACGAGTTGGTCGCGGGTGAAGTGATCTGTCCATAAACCACTTGTTGGTGCGAAGCTGCGAAAGCAGTTATCACCAAGAAAGATGCGATCGCCACAAACCTTCTATTCACGACTCATCCTCCCAAGTTTTTTCTTGGACGCTCTTCGCAGTTTGTTATCTTAACGCTCTAACAGTCCCGGTTTGTGGTGTAGGCTCAACTTCTGTTGCGCTCTCCTCGAAGTACTCTGAGGTTCGAGCTTACTTTTCCCTTCAAACCGCTGTAAGTTACTACGAATTTATCGATTGATGCAAGTGAGGCATGTCACGCCTTTCGTACTTTGGTAACCGATCACAAGCGGGCAGAGAAATAGGTCCACCTACAACCCCGACACCGTGGAACACTTGGAATAACCACCGCAGGTTTACACCGAAACAACGGCCGAACAGGCGGAATTAATATAGAAAGCGAAGATCTTTTCCGAAATTTCCCCCCGAACAATCGAGAATTTGAAGGCCACGGAGGAAAGCTGGACAAATTCGAGGGGTCCACGTTCCCCGTTGGGGAAAGGCTGCCGGAGCCCGAATTCGGATCGGAGACGAAGAAAAAGGGCAAGTTACGGGGCCATATCGCTCCTCGATCGGAACGATGACTCGAACTGCGTCGGACTTACAATGGCAGTAATTGTATGAAGAATGGCTGGATGGAGGGCCCTCTTGACACCGCCGGAGAGCTAAACTGAAACAGAGCCTGTGAACATCTTCAGATTAATCAGACTACGTACGCATCCTTGAACATGCGCCATCTGAGAGGGTGCTGAGGATGCGCCGGCCTGGCGCAACAAAGGGTCACTGCTCAAGTTGAAAGTCAACACTGACGGCCCCTGTTCGAGGAATGACTATTCGCACGGATTGAGATTTATAATAACCGAACCATGCTTCAAGAGAATATCTTCCGGGGGGTACACCTTTCAAGAAATAATTGCCATCCTTGTCGCTCACGGCAAAATATGGGTTCTGCAAAGTCTTTATCCATGCCTGCATTTCGGGATGAATGTCACACAGGATCAGGGCATCACATCCCGCCTCCTTGAATGTGTGAGTCTTGCTTTCCCCTGGCGGAAATGATCCGAGATTGAAGCTCCCCGCGCAGGGTGAAGGCGTGAAGACATCGTGGAGCACCTCATCGCTGTTCAGAAATTTCACGGTGGTCCCGGCAAGTATCGGGAGCACTTCCGGCTTGAACGCGAGGTGATTCTGATCCATCACAGCGGGTTTTTCGGGAGGGTCAAACACGGAGTCAACGTTCTCGATGTATATGACCGCATTGGCATTGCTCGTTCCGCCGACGATGATTACCCTTCCCTTGACGTCTCCTGCGCGAGCAAGAACCGGCAATAGGAGAAAGGACAACAGAAGGAGCGAACGAACCGGCAGCGGCGAGTGAAGAGAGTCTCTGTACCACTGTACGCCCGCGGTGCTCACTCGATACAAAGTCAGCCCCGCCGTGTCTTTCAGGCCTATCTTTCGAACTTCAGTTCCCTGCTTTTGTCTTCGCATCTACGAAAAGATACAAAGATTTGACCTCATTTGGCATTAGAACGGGGGGTTTCTTTCCTTTCGCGAGCAGGAGCTCTTCCATCCGCGGTGCGTGGTTCCACAGCGCAGCGAGGAAATCGTCCTTATCATGGAACGGCCCGAGCCGATCGACGGTAGGCGCGTTGAAGCGATTGCCGGCTTCATGGCAGCTTTCGCACCCCTTCTGTTTGAACAGCTGTTCGCCGAGTTTCGCCGATCCGGCTGTCTTAGGTGTGCCTCGGAAATACAGATATGAAATCAAATCAGCCATCTCGTTGCCCGAAAATGACGGATAAGGCTGTTTCATCGTCTTCATTGCCGCTTCCATTTTCCCCGAATGATTCCACATGATGCCTGCTATCCGGGTCACACTTTCATTTGTGTTTATGCGGTCTAGGTTCGGACCTACGGGTTTCTCGACGTGACAATAATAACATCCCTTCTCCTTGAAAAGCTTCTCACCGAGTGTTGGACTGCCCGGATAAGAATATATCCTCTCCTCCGATTTCAGCGAACTCGCCGCCCGGATGTATGCAGTAAGGTCCGCAAACTCATTGTCCGAGAAGGTCGGTAGTTTTATGCCTCTTCTTACGCCTCTCCTGCGCATAAGATTCGAATGGTTCCACATCGCCTGTGCAAGGTGAACTGGAGACACATATATCTTCAGGCTGTCGAGCGCAATCTTCCCGGGGACAGCACCCCCCACCGAGTGGCACTGAATACATTCTTTTCCCGCAAAGAGTCTCTTCCCCGCTGAAATGTTCCCGGGTTGTCCCAGATACCGAATGAAGTAGAGGAATTCACCCAACTCACGGAAATCCTGCCCGGTGAAACTCGGTCTTTTCGTCCTGGTCCTTGCCATTACCAGCAGCATTTTTTCCGAATGGTTCCACATTTCTGACAGCAAGTCGTAGTTGTCGCCGGAGAATATCTGCTTTCCAAAATCGGGCCCGGTAGTCCCCCCGGTCCCGTTTACGGCGTGGCAACTAAGGCAGCCTTCCTTCTCGAATACAATTCTCCCTTCGAGCGGGTTCTTCGGCAGCTGCTGGCTCCATGCCGACGACCCCAGAAAGAAGAATATAAACGCGACTAGCAACAACGGATTCTTTAACATCTCAATTCCCTCGATTCTACGATTGCCCGGCTTCAAATAGTGCCGCACAATGAATTGTTATCTTCATCCGGCGATCCCGCTGCACTCAAGCCGGCTCTTTCTCGCGCCTGTGTAAACTGAAAAACACGTAGGACAAGACTCCTGCGAGTATCCAGAAGACGGTGATTGCCAGTATGCTGATCCACAAAGAAGCGGTCTGCGTGTCCTTCACCTGATTGGATACGACTACCAGATGGACGAACCACCACGTTACGCTGATCGCAAGGAGCCAATTGAACGAGAGAGTGATCAGCTGGATTATATACACTGTTCTATCTTTCATGCTTCAAGTCCCTTTCGCGCCGTATTGAAAAGCGCCACAATGTCATAACTCGGCCTTCACCGATGCTTCAACCCCCGATTTATCAAGTTGGCCGGGGAGATACTCTCTGAGTCGCATGGAGACTTCGTGAACGCTATGCTCCCGTCCCTCTTTGGTCTCCCATATCGAGATTAGCGGGAACAGTTTTGAGAATCCCATGAACCCGAGAAGAAAGGCTGAGGTAGCCGCACCGGCAATCCCGATCTCCGTGATGGACGGGATGTACATTCCGGTCGGATATGGCAATCTCGGGTTTGCAAGTGTCGGGATAATGATGATGAGCCTTTCCAGCCACATCCCGATGACCACGCCTATGGATGCTATAAGAATGCCGGGTATCTTCTTCAGTTTTTTGTTGCTGAGAATGACAACCGGAAGCAGGAAATTACAGAAGACCATCGCCCAGAAGAACGGTGCGTAACCGCCGGTGAATTTATAAAGGAAGACCCTCATCTCCGCAGGTTCGTGTCCGTAGAACGTAGTCAGGTATTCATTAAAAGTAAAATATGTCCAGAGCAGCGCAACCACCAGAAGAAGCGTACCCAGGTATTGGAAGTGTATCTCTTTCAGGTAGTCTTCGAAGTGATATATTTTTCTGAAAGCAAGCATCACTATCACCAGTGCCGCGATGCCGGAATAGATTGCGCCTACGACGAAATAAGGTCCGAAGATTGTGCTGTGCCAGCCTGGCTGCAATGTCATTCCGAAGATCCACGCGATGATCGTGTGCACCGAGATAGCGATAGGTATGACCATCACCATCAGGATGTTTATCGCTCGTTCCAGCGCATGTTTCTGTTTCGGTGTGCCCTTGTATCCCCAGGCAAGTATCCTGTAGAGGTTTTTCAATTTTCCGCCCCGGTCTCTGAGCAGCGCGATATCAGGAATCATCGGAACGTACAAGTATATAGTCGATGCCGTGAAATACGCAGTAACGCTCGTAAGATCCCACAAGAGCGGCGACTGAAGCCGGCCTCTCTCGAATAGATGAAGGATTCTGTCGGGTCTTCCAAGATCTATTATGGGATGGAGTCCGCCGATCGCGAGGACAATTCCGGTGATAACTTCCGCCATGCGAGTGATTGGCCGGCGCCATTCCGCTTTGGACAGGCGCAGTATCGCCGAAATGAGGGTGCCGGCATGTGAAATGCCGATGAAGAACACGAAGTCAACTATATAGAATGCCCACGAAACCGGTTCGTCCATGCCGGTCGCGCCGAGTCCGTAGATCAACTGGTGTATGTAACATCCTAATCCAAAGAGAAATATTGCCGTAAGGGCAATGACGACTGCGTAAAAACTCCTGTCGGTCTCGTATATCGGCCTGAACAGCGCTTCATCTTCATCACGGAGGTTTTGATAGCTCATAGCTGGGTGTCCTCTTTCATTCTTTGGCGTTCAGGTAGCGTACTTTAGGAACCGTACCCAATTCTTCGAGGAGTCCGAATGCACGATAATCGCGGGACGCCTTCAGGACTTCGCTCTTGCGGTCGTCAAGGTCGCCGAAACTGATCGCATCGACCGGACAAACCTCGACGCATGCCGGCACATAATCGCCCGGCTCGAGATCTCTGTGCTCCGCCTTCGCCTTCTCGGAAGCCGTCTGGAGGCGGTGTATACAGAACGTGCACTTTTCCACGATACCCTTGGGGCGAACCGACACGTCGGGGTTGTAAGTCCTCTCGACCTCGGCCGGCTGCTCCTGCCTGTCCCAGTTGAACACCTTCACCGTGTAGGGACAGTTGGCCATGCAGTACCGGCAGCCGATGCATTGCGGATATATCTGTGCCACAATACCGTCATCCCTCAAGTAAGTTGCTCTCACGGGACATACCTTGATGCACGAAGGTTCGTCGCACTGCATGCAGTTCCGAGGCAGAGTCTTGGGCCTGATGTTCGGATAATCACCGTCAAACTCCATCGTAAGCATCTTCATCCAGAACATCGCCCTTCCGTTCTGCGCATCGTCTTCGGAAACGATCTGGACGTTGTTCTCCACTTTGCAGGCCGTGACACACGCCTGGCAGGAGGTGCACTTATCGAGGTCTATTACCATCCCATATTTTGGCATGCTTGCTCCTCTAAATGTCGATTCATCCTATCTTCACTGTGGTCTGCGAAAGAGAAGGACTGCCGGTTTCTTCGTCGAAGACTTCATCGGAATAGGCCACGGGATTCACACCGTACATTTTCCCCGAAGCTGTGTGACCGAGCCCGAAGGGAACGTCGATGTTGCCGGGCACTACCGACGGGTCGTAAACAGCGGTAGCCTCGAACGAACCTTTCGAAGTCTTTATTCTCACCCTGCTTCTGTCTTCAATTGAAAAGTTCCTCGCCGTATCCGGATTCAATTCGATCCACATCGCGTAGTAGACATCTCTTCCCATTCCGAATTGCTCCGTCAAATAAGCATTTCTCAGCATGTTCCCCTTGTAATCAAGGTTCCTTGTGAAGATGTTCATTCTGAGAGAATTGGCGCTGTGTGCCGGGTTGACGGGAGCGGAACCGGCTTGCCTGGCCAACCGGTCCGCTGTCAGTGAAATGGCCGGCGTGAATTTCAAGACTTGCGGGAACGGATCCCACCATCCCCCAAACCTCAAGAGCTGTTCCCAGAACTCATCAAAGCTCGAGTAGGAAGCCATTTGCCATCCCGCCTGATGCAGACTTTTTTCCAGACCTGTCGGCTTCTTCTGGTTCATCAGCATCCCTTTTCCGTGCTTGTAAATGGGCTTCAGACTTGCCTGAAGATAGTCCTCATAATCCTTATGCGGCCAGCTCTTGGTCAATTTGAGCTCACCGATGAGAGTCACTAACACGTCACCGGTGTGCACGGTGGAGTAGAAAGGTTTCACAACGGGCTGCTGCATGCTTACGACGGGGCTGCCGGTCACGGTCGAGCTGAACGCGTCGAGCCGCTCAAGGCCATCATGATCCGGAATAATCAGGTCCGCCAGTTCACTCGTCTCGTCTATAAACGGTGAGAAGCTCACGACGGTACGTATACCGGCAATCGCCTTTTTGAGCTCTTCCGAATTCGGCGAGTTGAAAACAAAGTTGCTTCTGTAAACCATCAACAACCGGATATCTTTGTCCCCCACTAGTTTGTTTCTGTTCCACGCTTGCTCCGGATCGACGCCCTTTCCGGTATTCCCGGGATCGGGCAGCACCTGATTTTTCAGCTTCCCATATCCGCCGAATCCTTTGAGGGCATTCAGCGCAACGACCGCATAAGCATTTCTCGTCCCATTGGAAGAGTGCAGGATAGATTCGTCGAAATAGGCAACCGGCGCCGATGCATTGGCAAATTTGCGCGCGATCTTCACGATCTCAACCGATGGTACTCCGGTCCTGCTCTCGACAGCCGCGGGACTGTATTCCTCCGTAACAAGCTTCTTGAATCCGTCGAAGTCTTTGAACCGCTTTTGAACAAACGCCCTGTCGTAAGAACCGTCAGTGATAACCACATAAGCCAGAGCAAGGGCGACGTCCTCGTAATACTCGGGCATAACAGGGACCCAGGGGTTAGCCTTGTATGTTCCCGGCGTCAACTTTGGAGAGAAAGACGCAAATTCATGCCCCTTGGACCTGAAATCGTTTATCGCACGGGAGAAATACAGCGGACTTTCCGACATTTCGGTGAGCTGGGATCCGAAATTGACAATGTAGTCACACGCGGTGAAATCTATGAAATCTGGTCCGCCATCGGAAATCCGGTCAAAGGACGCGACAGAATTGGAGGCAAAATTGTCTATGGAAACCTTTTCCGATTTCAACCCGCTCATGAATTTACCGATCAGGTCGGCCATGAACGCGGACTCCGTCTGAGCTACAAAAGCAGTATTGCCTCCCTTGTTGTTTGCCAGCGCGCTTGCGAGTATCCCGTATGCCTCTGCATAGGATATCTCCTGGAATTTCCCGTTGACTTTTTTCATCGGGGAGGTGAGACGGTCCGGATGGTACAGGCTTCCGACGGAAGTCAATCCCATGGGGCACATTCCGCCGTTGTTTAATGGGGAGAGCGGGTTTCCGAATACCTGGACGGGAAACTTGTCGATCATACGTATGCGCAGTCCGCATTTGCCCGGACATTTCATGCACGTTGTCGTCTTCCAGGTTTCGATTCGCGGTCCCTTGTAGAGGAGGGGGACCACTGCCCCGGGGATCTTGAGCAGGGCGTCTCCAACTCCGCCGACTGCAAAACCGATCAACGATCCACCGAGAAGTTTTACGAAGTCGCGTCTATTTATTTCCATTCAATGTTTCTCCACACCTTGTGAAGGATTGGAAGGTACGGACCGGCTGCCTTCGCAAGGTTCCTCTGATTTTTCATCTGTGACAATGTGAGCAGTCTGTGGTAACATTATGCTTTTCATGACAATTCCAGCAGTTCTGCGTCTTTATCTGAAGGAACTGCGTCGTGGGCGGCGAATTCAACGATGCCATATCGCCGTGACAATCCTTGCAATCCAACTTCCCGATTGCGACATGCCTGCGGTGTGAGAAGTAAACGTAGTCCGGGACATGATAGATTGAGTACCAGGGAATTTGCCTGTGCCGGCTGACATACCGGTACACGAGCAGTTCTCCCGGTGTTTTCTTCATCGGTGTGGAGTGACAGGCTCCGCATACCTCGATGTTGGGAATGCTGGCACGTGCGCCCATCATCACCCGCTGGTGGCAGGCCATGCACGGAATTCTATATTTCCCCGCATGCAGAGCATGGCTGAAATCTATCGGCTGGACAACCTTCTCTTCCCTGCTGACCGCGCGGTTAACAACGAATACGCCGGCCGAAAAACCTACCGCAATCGCAAGAAGTATCAGTAACTTTTTCATGAGATTTCGCATTCTGACAGTTTTAGGCACTCCCGCCACATTGTGTGAGGCGGGAGAATTAGCGAACAATTATTCAATGGTTCTCAGAAATTCGAGGACCGAGCGTGCCTGGTCCTTTGTAAGCTGCTGGTCCGGCATCTTGGGAACGTTGGGGAATTGTTCCATCAATGCCTTGATAGTCGCATCCTTTTCCTGCATCTCGACGGTGTTGAGGAGATAATTCATAATGAAGACGGGAGTCTGCTTCTTTGCCACTCCGCGCAGAGGGGGAGCCAACTTGGTCTCATCGACATCATGACACAGGTAGCACTTGGAATAGAAGATGGAATTGCCCTGGTCGACGAGATCCTGGTCTATCTTTCCCAGTTTCACTGATTTTATCGGTCCGATACCGTTGTCCACGGCTTCCTTCTTCCCTTGCGGGACCGGCTCTGTCGCGGGCAGGTTGCTGACCATTTCAAATCCCATCATGGATAAGACTATGGCCGACAACAACAGCATGGGCAATATTGTCTTTTTCATTTATGTTTTCCTTTTTAAAACGCGAACCAGGTTAGTAAGTACAGTGTGTTGTTATCGGAAGCATTCCTTCCGGATCCGTCATAGTTGGTAGAGCCGCCGTTGAACTTGGAATAAGCGACGTACTGGAGTGATATCTGCGTGTTGAGCCAGGGGATGTAAGACACCTGCGCCGTCACTCCGCCGCTGTTGGGCGATCCGTTCGCACTTCCCGTCACGGATCCGGGCGCATAGAATACCGCGTCGCTTGTACCGGTCGTGGAGAAGTATCCGAGCGCGACGGCAAAGGGGGCCGAGAAGTTGTAGTTCGCGTCTATCTTGAATGTGTTCAGCGTAAGGCTGTTGGACGCCGAACCGCTCGCGGCGAAGGTCGCAGCGAGATTTTGCTTTTCGGTTATGTAGCTTGCATGGGCAACAACTTCGCCCCCGCCGAGGGCGTTCTCATACTGGGCATCGAGACCAAGATCAGTATACTTGTCATAAGGCCCCGAAATTCCAGCCGGGAACAAACTCGTTGAAAGCCCGAACGTGCCGACTTCGAGGTACTGCTTTGCCCAAGCGTGTTGCAAGGCTACGCGCCAATACGGAGAGATTCCTTTTATATTGTCCGACCACGTGTTGTCCGCAGGATAAGAAACCCCCTGAATCGCGGAGTGATACCCGCTCACGCCGGCATATACGAGATTGTCGTAGAGCGCATATACGCCGAGTCCGAGCACGTTCCCGGAGAGCGCGTTGTCAAGGATAGGACTCCAGCTGGGTCCCGGAGCAGAGGCCGAGGCTGCGTATGGAAACCCCCAGGCGGGAGTCGTGTTCCACACATCCTCCATAGAAGGAGTGTTGTTTAAAGTCACCCCATAAAGCAGGTCCTTCCCTCCCACCATCGTATGGTCCGCGTATCTGAATTCAGCCATGTCCATGCCGATCGTGCCGGCCGAGGGGTCATAGGTAAGCTGTATGTACGAACCAAGTTTGGGCGTCAATTCACCGGACAGGAAAAAGCTCAGCTGCTGAGGGAACTGCGTCGCGCTTGCCTCGGCGCCGGGCGTCGCCTTGCTCACCTCGCTGAACGACGACATGACCATCGCGGACAAAGGGAAGCTGCTGAGTATCTGCAGATCCTTGCTCTGGTCATGAGCTGCCACCAAAGTGGGGCTGCCGACCATTGTGTAACTGTTCAACTTGAACAACCTGCCGAACGGTGTCAGCTGCGGGAAGTTGTAGTGGCATGCACTGCAGGCCATTCCGGTCTGACGTGCGTAGCTCGGGATGCAGTAGGCTCTCGAGCTTGAGAAAATTACAACGGCACCCATCAAAGCCACCAGGACCGGAAGCTTTCTGCCGTTCTTCCCTGACGATTTTTTTGCATTTAACAATAACCGCATATTTGCCTCCGCAATATTTTTTATGAGTCTCATTTGAAGCATCAACTCTTCAATTCACGCGTCGCGCCGTATTGCAGGCAGCTCCGCACCGCATGCTGAAGCTCTTTAAGTTCCAACGGCTTGAGCAAGAGATAATCGGCGCCATAGGACTTAAGCTCGGATTCGCTTACCGTATCGGGATAACCCGTGATCACGATGATCGGAGTCTTCGGCTGGAGTCTTTTCGCGTGAATCATGAAGGTGACTCCCGAATCCATGTTCAATCTCAAATCGGTTATGAGAAGGTCGAATTTTTCCTTCTCGATTTCCTGGAGAGCTTCCCTTGGAGCCGGAGCGGCCACCATGACACATCCCTCGCCCTTCAGGAAATCCTGAAACGCAAGAAGGATATTTTGGTCATCATCCAGAACCAGAACTTTAGGCTGGTGTGTCATGAGCGTGCAACATTCCGCATTAGAAGGTCAAAGGGCATGCCGCCGATCGAAGGAAGGATTAGTGCCTATTCTGTGAGGTTTTAAGGGGGTGAGAAGGTAGGTCCGGCCTGGAGTGACAAGCGGCGCTTGCCACGCGTAAAACTAATATGGCAGTCGAACTCTGACCCCCTAAGAAGATCATGGTGCGAAGGTGCGGCGCCTTCGCCGGGATAAAGTCTATGCTACGCCCATCGTGATCGTGGGATATAGAAGCGGAAGGAGTATTCTGAACTTGGTACCGACGCCGGGCTTGCTTTCTACCGTCAATATTCCGCCATGGCCGTTAACGACGCGCTTCGCCATTGAGAGGCCCAAGCCAGTTCCATTTGGTTTAGTTGTGAAGAACGGATCAAATATCTTATCGACATTCTCTCTCTCAATCCCCGGACCGGTGTCGCTTATTTCAATCAGCACACATTCGGTCCCCTTCCTGAGAACAATCTCTTCAAGGTCTGGTTGCTGCTCAGAAGGCGAATCGGACAACTCAACGTACGCGATGTCCCTCAAAGTCTTCCCCAGCCTGCTCTTTCTGGAGCTGACAGAAATCCGAGATTCGTCGTAACTCCGCTTCCTTCCGTTAAGCGCCGGAAAATCGCGACTCTCTATCGCCTGGACCGCATTAAGTATGATATTGACGAGTGCCTCTCTCAGATGAACGACGTCAAGGGACAAATCCGGCAGCGACGCGTCGAGATTTCTTTCGATTGTCACTCTAGCCTTGTCGGCTCTCACTCTGACAAAAGCTATGCTCTCGTCGACGACCTGGTTGACAGAAGCCGTTTTGAAATCCATCTTTGTAGGTTTCGCGAAGCCGAGCAGTTGCGAGACTGTCGACTCCATCCGGTATGCGGAATTCAAAGCCACCGTCAAGGATTCCTTTTTCGAGTAGTCGAGATCCTGGGACTCGTTGAACAGTTGGAGTATCATTTTTATCGAAGTCAATGAATTCCTGAATTCGTGGGCGATGAAGGCGGCAAGTTCTCCCATGGTCGCCAGCTTTTCGGTCTTCACCAGGTGCTGTTCGAGGCGTTTTCGATTGGTCACGTCGGTTACTATCTCAAGTACCGCGTCAACTCTTCCGTCTTTTTCCATCGGAACCGCGAAGTGTTCGATGTATCTCTCCGTTCCGTCGGAGTTGACGACCTGATCGAGATGTCCTTCCACCTCCCCGGATTGGATCACGTTCTGGCTCATGCAGGTTTGGCAGAATCCCGCGCCGCAGAAGAAATCCCGGCAGTTCTTCCCGATGACTTCGTCCGGCTGAAATCCGGTCACCTTCGAGAAGGCCGCACTTACCGTTTGAATCCTCAGCTTGCGATCCAGAACGAGCAGCGCGCTCGGGACGTTGTCCAGTATCGTCTGTAGCTTTGACTTCTCTTCGGAAAGCTCCTTTGTCCGCTCCGCAACCGTCCTTTCAAGGCTCGCCCTGTGGTCCTGGAGCTCCTTGTCCCTGATCATCAAAGATTCTGCCATAGTATTAAACTGGTCGGCAAGCTTCTCTATCTCATCCCTGGTATCGATTTTCAGCCGGTAACCGTAGTTGCCGCCGGAAATGATCTCCGCACCTTTCCTCATTTCCCCTATCGGTTTTGTAAACTGCCGCGTCGCCAGGAGACTCAGTGTCACCGACAGGATGAGGAACCCGACAATTGCTCCCCCGAAAGCGAAAGTGGCCGAGTAGACTGGCCCCATCAGGACTTCCTTAGGAATTGCCTCGACGACAAAGATCGGAATAGAAAAATCTCTCTCAAAGTTTTGTCCGGACTTCTGAAGAGCAGCCGGGAACAGCGGTGAATAAGAGACTACCTGTTTTACCCCGTCAGTGATTATGCCGGTCTTACCGGAAAGCAATTCGGATGAAACAGCCGGTGGATAATCATTCGAAATGTTTTCTCTCGCAAATACAAAGAGTCCGTTCTGGTCCCGCCTGCTTCGGGAGTCATACAAAAAATGCCCGTCCCCGCTGACGAGAAGGACTCTTCTTTCATATTTGTGGCTGGAGTCCGATTTCATGATCCGCAAGAATTCTGAAGCAAAAATGTCGGCTACCAGAATTCCCGCGCGTTTCGTTCCGTGATACAGAGGAGTTGCAAAACTGACGACAGCAACGCGCCCCCCGTGTTCCCCGAGGACTTCGGCAGGAGAAAAAGCCGTCTGTCCATCCTTCAGCGAATCGGTGCGCAGGACGTAGTAGTATTCATTGATGTGGCTCAGCGCTTTCTTAGGAGTGAGCGTATACCCGCCATCATTAAATCTGCCGGAGGTGGATTCGACCCTCAGGATTTCGGAGCCGGCCCGATTAAGAATTCTAACTCTGAAGTAAATTCTCTTTGTCCTGACAAAATCCAGAAGCTCATCTTCCAATGCAACGTTTGTCGCGGGATGTTCGCCGGCGACAAGGCGTCCCTCGGTCTGCCGGAAGGGAAATGAATCCGATAGAAACCTCAAATCTGTCTCTACACCAAGGAGGAAATCCCCAGCACGCTGTCGCAACATCTGGACGTTGGAGTTGAGATCGCGAGTGGCCGTACTGACCAGATTTCCGGCAGTGGACCATATCGCAAAAATTCCGACCACCGCGATTGGGATAATCGACAGACCGGTAAATGCCACGATCAGCTTTGTGCGAATCGATAGCCACGGGAAGAGGCGATTGAGATTAATCAATGGGATATCCTAGGACTTGATCCTGAAATCATTCGCGTTGATTCCGTGTTTCGAGACAAGCCTTTGGAAGTTTTGCCTTGTCATCCCGGAAGACCGTGCGGCAGCGACGACATTTCCCTGATATTTCTTGAGAGCTTCGGTTACAAAAGACCTTTCGAAGTTGTCGATCGCGCGTCTTCTCGCCTCCGCGAAGTTGCCGCTATCCCTTTTCACTTCACTGTTTGACTGCTGGTTTGCCGTGTCTCCCAGCACGCGCGAAGTGATGACCCCCTGCTTTGCCATGATCACTGCGCGTTCGACTATATTCTCAAGTTTACGGACATTTCCCGGATACGGAAGAGCGGAAAGCATCCGGATTGCGTCTTCCGAAAATCCGGTAATTCTCTTTCTGAAGCGCTCCGAATACTTCGAAAGGAAATAGTGCGCGAGTATCGGGATGTCTTCTTTGCGCTCGCGAAGCGGCGGAAGTCTGATGACCATGACATCAAGTCTGTAGAAGAGATCCTTCCTGAAGTTCTCCTTCTTAACCTCTTCCTCTAAATCCCTGTTCGTAGCGGCAATAAAGCGTGCTCCGACCTCCAAAGTCTCGTTCGAGCCGAGGCGCTCGAACTGGCGCTCCTGGAGCACTCTCAGGAATTTCTGCTGGAGCATCGGTGAAAGATCGCCGATCTCGTCGAGGAATATCGTGCCGTGTCCTGCAGTCTCAAATCTTCCGGGCTTTCTATCAGCCGCCCCGGTGAAAGCGCCCTTCTCGTAGCCGAAGAGCTCAGATTCCAGCAGTGGTTCTGGAACTGCGGTGCAATTCACCGCAACAAAGGGCTGGTCCTTATCTGCTCCGTAACCGTGAATGGCCCTGGCTACAAGTTCCTTGCCCGTGCCGCTCTCACCCAGCAGCAAAACCGGAGTAAGGTTCGGCGTTGTCGACACGGAACCGATTAGTTTATAAATGTTTTGCATCTGTTCGCTCTTCCCGACGAGCTCATATTTGTCGGTGAATTCCACCCTGAACGGATCGGCGGAATTCCGCACGCGGCCAATGCTTTCCATGCGTGCAATCGCGTCCGCAGTAACCTTCCTTACCTGCTGGATATCAAGGGGCTTTGTAAGGTAGTCGAACGCGCCGAACTGCATCGCGCGAACTGCCGTCTCCACGGTCCCATACCCCGTGACCATTACAACCGGCAGTGCCGGATAATTCGATTTGATTTCCTTAAGTGTGTCTAATCCGTTCATGCCGGGCATGTTGATATCCATGATTACAATCGTCGGATTCTCCAAGCGTAGGATTTCAAGCCCCGCAAATGCATCGCCGGCATTTGCAACTGAATAGCCGTCTTTCAAAAAAAGCTGATTGAGCGCGTAGACGATCCCTTCATCGTCGTCTATCACGAGTATTTTGTGCTTCTTAAACTCCATGAATTTCCATCTAGTGAGTAGATTTGTCGAGTCTTTCCCTGTTCCACACGCCCGGGGAACAAGTTACTGGCGAAAAGGAAGCGAGTCAAGAACAGACTGAAGCGCCCAAAGACCGACCCGGCATCACAACAGCGGGCCGGAGGACAATGGATCAAAGTAGACAACGGCCGGTAGGAAAGGGCATGAAAAAATTTGCAGTGATGCTTCGGGAAACGAGCTTTCAAAGGACTATTCAATGAAGACAAACAATCTATATACGGCACCGTCGTCGTTGACCCGGCAGTTAGAATCCGGGGACATAGCGTCGTCAGGAAAACGTGTCGAGACCTAAGAAGGTCCACCGGGAGGGTCGTGCCTTGAGGGCTTCGCTCCCCAATCGTAACGATTATTCGAATTTTATGACTATTAGAATACGATTTTTTGCCCGCAAAATCGCCAGGGACAAGATCTTTGAGCATCGGATGTAATCTCGTTCGACGTGCCTTTGGAGATGCTCCTCAACCCCTTCGTTTCGGCCGGAATCAGTGAAGTCGTACCGGTACGATTCTTCGTTTCCTCAGCTAATCTCCGCCCACATTGGCAGATATCACAAAGGCGAGGCTACACGCGTCTCTTTACGGACAGAAAGGACAAGCCTGCTCTTTCCGCAGCACGAACATCGGATGACCGGCACGACAAGGCTCAAAGCCCGGTCCCCCAGCGTGCGCCGTATCCTTACCATACGGTGACCGCATTCCGGACAAATCCTATTCTCTCTTAAGTTCAATAACCTAGTTATCGTCCTCTGTACCATCTTTCTCCTCCAGTCATTACTTGCGGCCGTCACCCGCTCAAACGATGGTCAAGAGGGTGATGGTCATTACCTATAAACCTACTTTATCAGCATAAGTTCCTTTATTGCCGCGAATTTCTGGCCGTCGATACCGGAAGCAACGACCCGGTAGAAATAAACGCCGCTGGCGAACCGTGACATATTTATGCTCTCGTTGTACCTGCCGGCGTTCATCATTCCATGATTCCGATATTCCACTTTCTGGCCGAGGACGTTGTATATCCCGGGTGTCACCGTCGATTGCTCCTTCAAGTCAAAGCGTATTGCCGTACTCGGGTTCAACGGGTTCGGATAGTTCTGAAAAAGTGCGAAGGATCCCGGAAAAATGCGCGGTTCTATTCCCACACTGGCGGGGGGCAGCCTCGGAATACAAAATGCCTTAGGGAATATTCAGAAATGAAGACCTCATCCGTAACATCGGCGAATTCGGGCAAACTAGTCAATCCCGGTCATCGAATAGTATCGCCCCCTGATCGCTCCTATTCCCGACAAAAATTTCGATTCAGAACAGCGAATATATGAACGGCGCCAGCGCGGAACCCTGAGTGATTATTATGAGCGCGCTGAGCAAAACCAGCAACACGAGAATCGGCGCGAGCCACCATTTCTTCCGGACCTTCATGAACTGCCACAATTCCGAGACGATCGATAGTCTTCCCATACGCTTGGCTCCTTATGCTCCGATATCAACTGTGAGAATTCTCATCACGCTTCCTGACTGTCAGAATTGCCTTTCCAGACTCTGCGCATCGGAGAATTTCTTCTCCCTCTTCTGCCAGTATGTCTCTCCCGACTTGTGGAATTTGCGTTCAAGGAGATCTTTCCCGAGCAGCCTTGCTATCAGTCCAGTCGGCGTAATCGCAACATAGAATAGGACGATCAATATCAGGCGTGTCATGATCCACCCGAGCAGGATTGCCAACGCCATCCAGACTTTGTTCAGAGGTTTCAAGGCGACCGGAGCCGCAAACGCGAGTAGGATCAGAACAAGACCTGCGCTTCCCCAGAATAAACCGGAATCAACTCTTTTGATGACGAGGAATGCCCCGATTGCCAACAGCACCGGTCCGACGGTAAGTCCGAATTTCCTCAGATCCTTCTTGGATTCCTTAATCTGTTTTATTTCTTCCAGGATAACCATCGTCAGTACTTTCTACTCAATCCAGCTGAAATTCTTTTTTCCAGTCCGAATCATCTTCTAACGGCTTCTGCTCCTCCTTGTTGAGGAGGATATCGCCCAGTATTAGGTGATCGATGTTGGTGCGCATGAAGCATCTGTAGGCGTCCTCAGGGGTGCAGACAATCGGCTCGCCCCTGACGTTGAAAGACGTGTTGATTATTACTGCGCAGCCATAGCTTTTGTCAAACGAAGAAATAAGTTCATGAAAAATAGGATTAGTGTCTTTGTGAACTGTTTGTATTCTCGCGGAGTAATCTATGTGTGTCACAGCAGGAATATCGGACCGTACGACGTTTAGCTTCTCTATCCCGAACAGGCGCTTCTGGTCCTCCGTCATCCGCTTTCGCCGATTCTCTTTCACGCCGGCGACGAGGAGCATATAAGGACTCTCCTTGTTCAACTCAAAGTACTCGGAGACCTTCTCGGCAAGGACGGCCGGGGCGAACGGGCGGAATCCTTCTCTGAATTTCACTTTGATATTCATGAGTGCCTGCATCTTGGGGGATCTCGCATCACCGAGGATAGACCTTGCCCCGAGTGCACGTGGTCCGAACTCCATCCTTCCCTCGAACCAGCCGATCACTTTCTGCTGCGCGATCAGATCGGCGGCTACTTTCGGGATCTCATCCCGTGCGATCTTGTGATAAACTATCCCATTCCTATTCAAAAACTCCAGAATAGACTCGGTTGAGAATTCCGGCCCGAGGTACGAGCCGCGCTGGCAATCCGATTTGCTGTCTGTTGTCCTTGGTTTGCCGGCGTATGTGTGCCACCCGATCAGGGCGGCACCTACTGCCCCGCCGGCGTCTCCGGCGGCAGGTTGAATCCAGATATTCTCGAAAGGTCCCTCACGCAGAAGCCTGCCGTTCGCCACACAGTTCAGGGCAACCCCTCCTGCTAATGTGAGGTTCTTCATTCCTGTTTCTTTGTGAACGTGCCTCCCGATCTTCAGGATGATCTCCTCCGTGACATCCTGAAGCGATCGCGCCAGGTCCATCTCCTTCTGGGTAAGCCTGGTTTCCGGCTTCCTCGGTTCCCCACCGAAGAGACCGTTGAACTTCCTGCTCGTCATTGTCAGACCGGCGCAGTAATTGAAGTATTTCATGTTCAACCTGAACGAGCCGTCATCCCTGACGTCGATAAGTTCTTTCAATATCAGGTCTTTGTATTTGGGCTCGCCGTACGGCGCCAGACCCATTACCTTGTACTCGCCCGAGTTGACCTTGAAACCGGTATAGTATGTGAACGCCGAATAGAGTAGTCCGATTGAGTGAGGGAACTTTATCTCGGCGAGAAGCTCGATGTCATTCCCCCTCCCGACTCCGTAGCTCGTAGTCGTCCACTCGCCGACCCCGTCCATTGTTATCACAGCAGCCTCCTGAAACGGCGAGGGGTAGAAGGCGGAGGCGGCGTGCGACTCGTGATGTTCCGGAAAAATCATCCGACCTTCGTAGTTTAGCTCCTTGCGGATATAGTCCTTCATCGAGAGTTTTTGTCTGAGCCACACCGGCATAGCCTTGATGAAAGATCTGATACCGACAGGTGCATAACCCACATATGTTTGCAGAAGCCTTTCGAACTTCAGAAATGGCTTATCATAGAAGGCGACGATATCCACATCCCCGATGTCGATATCGCCGTATTTCACACAGAACTCTATCGCCTTTGACGGGAAACCGGAGTCGTGTTTCTTCCGCGAGAATCTCTCTTCCTGTGCTGCAGCCAGGATTTCCCCGTCCTTCACGAGGCAAGCTGCACTGTCGTGGTAAAAAGCAGAGATTCCAAGGATGTACATATCAGTCCGTGAAATAAGTTTGGCTTACGTTCATTTCACTATTCTTTGAAGACGGTCGCGAAGGGTAACAGCGCCTGGTAAGTCCGGCCGGAGCGCCAGGATCTTCAGGATCCTGTCAAGCGCCCCTGTGGCAGTCTCTTTCGTCGACGTATACGCCAGCAAAGTTGTACCGCATCCGGAGATGGTTGACGTCATTTTTCAGGCCTTCCTTCAGATGTCTCTCCGGGACGGAGACGCTGCCTCGCGAGAAGTCTGTAAAGCCGAGTTACTTTTCGGCGAATGAGTCTGACTTAACCTCATTCCTCCTCTAAAGGTAGCGGTACACATGAGTATAACTCTTCTAACGCAAAATCGAAACGGCCAATGATGAACGACTCCGGCAGCGACCCGGCTAGCCTGGTTCCGGGAGTCTTGACTATTCAAAGCCCTGTGGCTATGTTCAATTCAGCAGTTCAGTCGAAAACGAAATTCATGAGATGCCCCAGCGGCGATACAACTTTCGTTGGATGAAATGATCCATAAAAATCCCATCTATAGTGCTTGGGATGGCCCCTCACATCAAGTATTCGGCGCTCATCGTAAAGAGAAATGGTGCTTACGTCGCTGAGGCGCGAGACACAGTTTCCCTTGAGAATAGTATGTGCTCAATTACCGAAGGACCCATCAGTTTTCGGGCGAAACGGCAGGTGGGCAGTCGTAAGTTCACTGCAGTGGATGATTAAGATACGTATAAAGGCTAAATGAGCAATTCAAATAAAAAGGGAAAGAAGAACAGACCCCCTCGGAAAAAATCAAGCGCGCCTTTAAAAGCTGCCGGTCAGCGGTCGACAGGCAAACTTTTCTATCTTGCCCTTCCTCTGATTCCGGTCCTCTTCTTTGTGGTTCTCGAACTTGGGCTTCGGATTTTCGGCTACGGTTATGACTACACGATGTGGGTGAGCCCTGTTACGGAAGCATTGAAGCCGAATGGCGTCGACTATACGACGGAGGCAGGGCCTGCCGGGAAGATATTCATCCTGAATCCGGATATTGCTCACAAGTATTTTCACAATGTTCAGGATATGCCCGAGTCCGACGGTGATGCCTTCCAGAAGGTGAAAAGTTCAAATGCATTCAGGGTATTCATTCTCGGGGGAAGCGCTGCGGCCGGTTTTCCATTCCTTCCGAATGGATCTTTTTCGAGATACCTTCAGGAGCGATTGAGCCTTGAGTATCCGGACTCCAAGATAGAAGTTGTGAACTGTGCCATGACGGCAATAAACAGCTATGCATTGCGCGACTTCATGTCAGGGATTCTCGCAGAAAAGCCCGATCTGATAATTATCTATGCCGGGAATAACGAATACTACGGCGCTTTGGGAGTGGGTTCCCTGGAATCCTTCGGCACGTCGCGAGACCTTGTCAACCTTGTTATATATCTCGAACAGTTCAGAACGTTCCAATTATTGAGAAATGTAATCCAAGGATTGACGGGCCTCTTCAGGCAAAAAAAGGTTCCAACAGGCACCCTGATGTCCCGCATGGCTCGAAACCAGTACATTACGCTCGGTTCTAAAGTCTATGAAGAAGGAATCACCCAGTTCAAAGGAAACATGACGGATATTCTCAAGATGGCGAAAAGACGAAACGTTCCGGTCATGCTGGGAACTCTCGCCTGCAATCTCAAGGATCAATATCCGTTCATTTCAGTTAGCGAGAATGGTCTTCCCCGTGCCGACACGGTTTTCATGCAGGCAAGAAGGGAGCTGGCAAGAAAGGACTACCACACAGCCGACTCTCTATTCCGGTATGCAAAGGATCTTGATGCGCTGAGGTTTAGAGCGCCGACTGCAATCAACGAAGTAATCTCCAAACTGGGAAATGGATTCAAGTATCCGGTGGCGAACATAGATTCGGCTTTCGACGCAATCAGCCCCGATCACATTGTCGGCGACAATCTGATGACCGACCATCTTCATCCGACACTACGCGGCTATCAGATCATGGGCCGTCTATTCTATCATGAGATGGAAGAAGCACACCTTCTTCCCGGAACGAGGCCTCTAGGTCTCACAGATCGTCAGCAAGACAGCATTACAGTTGCTGATTTCCCCTTCTGCCGGCTTGATTCCGTAATCAGCGAGTACTTGATAAAAAAACTGAAAAACGATTGGCCCTACGTAAGCGAGGCAAACAGAATCCCATCCTCTAAATTGTTTGATCCGAAAGACTATATCGATTCACTGGCATACGATGTAGCCATGGGCAGGATGAGGTGGGAAGCTTCTCACAAGGAAGCGTCGTTATGGTACGATTCAAGAGGAGACATGAATTCATTCGCCCGGATCATGGATGTTCTGATAAATCAATACCCTTATACAATGGTCAGCTACGATTTCGCTGTCACTGAGCTTCTGAAGGCGAAAGATTACAATAGAGCGTATTACTTTCTAATCAAGAGAAATCAATTACAGGCAAATGCATTTTCCGAAAAGTGGATCGGCGCCATCGATCTCGTAAATCTTCGGGTTGACTCGGCAATGAGCCATCTCGAAGCATCCATAAAATACAACGACGGGGACGCGCAGGTTTGGTACTACCTGTCGGAAGCCTACATTGGCAAGAAGGATTACCAGAGAGCTCTTCAGGCAATCGAAAGAGCGCTCTCGTTGCAGCCAAATTTCCCAATAGCGGCAGAACTCGAGGCACAACTGAAAGCGACCCTGGGGGTAAAGTAGTGCCAAATCCAAGAATTGGAGACGAGGGTTAATGTTGACCTGCACGCGGTCGGTGTACCAATGATATTTTAAAAAAGGTCTCCTTTAAGTCGAGAGAAGTAGCTATGATAAGTTGTCAAAACAAAATCACGCCGCGTCTCACAAACCTAAAGGAGATACCTATGTTGTACACTGGCATTGATCTTCATCGACATGTCATTGCCCTCTGCACCGTCAATGAGAATGGAACTGTAGTTGTCCGCTCCAGAGTCAAAACGGATCCTGCGGCCATCCTTACTTACTTTCGCCAATGGCCAAGTTAGTGAGCCCGTCATGCCCAGGCAAGCTTCGCAACGCCCGCTCCGTCCATCCGTCGAGGCCTAATCGGCGGCTTCATCAAAGTTTTTGGAAGATACACGGACAAAACGTAGCACAAATGTAGAGATGATGTCGGCGCTCTTCTAATTCGCTTACCGACGTTCTTTGATTTCCGGAAATTCAGCTTTTCCTGAAGATCTTACGAAGCGGAGCTTCGGTGCATATCGAGGTTGTCCCAAAACAAGGAAAATGTCATTCTGAAGGAGCAGAGCGACTGAAGAATCCACTTATTCGTTCTGAAAAATGGATGCTTCACTTCGTTCAGCATGACAGACAAGACTTTCTGGACAGCCTCAGAAGATAAAAAAATCCCACCAAAGGCATTTGCCTGGTGGGATATCGTTTCATTTAAGAACCGATTCTTACTTTTTGCCCAACACTGCGTCCTTGCAGGCTTTTGCCACTCGAAACTTAACGACTGTCTTGGCAGGAATTTGAATTTGCTCGCCCGTCGCAGGATTTCTTCCGAGACGAGCTTTCCTATTTACGAGCACGAGTTTTCCGATCCCCGGAATCGTAAACGAGTTCTTGGCTTCCCGGTAAGCCAGACCTGCGAGTTCATCTAGAAACGCGGCAGCGACCTTTTTCTTTAGCTCAAATTTCTTGGCCATATAATCCGCCACTTGAGACTTTGACATCGCTTTTCCCATATTTACTCCTTTAATTTTGTGGGTTTTACGAACAATATTGGGATAATGAAACGATGATTCAACCCTCTCCCACATTTTTTATGGGGATTCCACCAGTCACAACTGTATTCGTTCGTCCGCTCTAATTCCCAGCTCTCACACCCGGACGAACAAATAAACAAGTCATTATCAGTGACCTGCCCCCGGTTTCGGAACGATGACTCGAACTGTCTGGTTGTAATAATGCCATTCCGCATCGTGAGAGACTCAAGAGAAAAGATCATTTGATTGTTGCCCGACAGGCCACAGAATCCAGCGCAAAAAAAGGAATGCCTCATCTGCACGAGGCATTCCTCCTGAGTTCCTGTCGACTGACAGCCTATGACGACTGCGCGGCCGCTCTACTCGTACGCGATTTCACCGTGCAAAGAGCTATCCAAGCCCAATTCTTCTTCTTGCTTCGTGACTCTGACCGGCGTTACCAAATTGATGAGCCGGAGCATCACGTAGGTGAAGAGGAAGCAGTAGACGTCCACGATCACCAGTGCAAGTAGTTGCACCCCAAGGAATTCGCCTCCTCCGCCCATGAAGAATCCGTTGTGGGCAACTGCGGGATTGATGGCACTTGAAGCAAAGAGTCCCAGCATGACTATTCCCAGGGAACCGCCAACTCCGTGGACTCCCCACACATCGAGCGCGTCGTCCCAATGCAATTTGTTCTTCAAGCTTATCGCAAAGTAGCAGACAAACCCGGCGGCAATTCCGATGAGTGCTGCATATGGAAGCGCGATGTAGCCCGCGCAGGGAGTTATCGTCGCAAGACCCGCGACGGAACCCGTCAGCAGACCGATAAGCTTCGGTTTCTTCTCCAACGTCCAGGCGAGGAACAACCATGTCACTGCCGCAAACGAGGCTGCCACATCAGTGTTCAGGAATGCAGCCGCCGTAATCGCGTCCACTCTCAACTCGCTTCCAGCGTTGAAACCGTACCAACCGAACCACAATAGGCCGGTTCCCAGGGCAACGAGGGGAATACTGTGCGGGCCTCTTTCCAAGACATTCCTTTTCCCGACATAGAAGACTGATGCCAGTGCCGCCATTCCCGCGCTTGCATGCACGACAAGACCGCCTGCAAAGTCAAGCACGCCCCACTTTGCCAGCAGTCCGCCGCCCCATATCATGTGGACAAGCGGAAAGTAGACAAACGTAAGCCAGGCGGTAAGGAACAACACATAGGCGGGGAACCTCACCCGATTCGTGAAGGCACCGGTAATCAGGGCGGGAGTGATGATCGCAAACATCATCTGATATGCGACGAAGACGTAGAGAGGTATCACGTGATTCCCCATGAAAACCGAGTGCAGGCTCGTGCCGGATAAGAACGCCATCTTCAGGTTCCCGATGATTGCACCTTGGCCTCCGCTGAAACACAATGAATAGCCATAGGCGAACCACAAGACCGTCGTCCATCCGAGTGAAAAGAAACTCTGGATCATTATTCCTAAAACGTTTTTTCTGCCTACGAGTCCACCGTAGAAGAATGCGAGACCGGGCGTCATCAGCATCACAAGGCTTGCTGCGATTAACATGAACCCGGTACTACCAGTTTCGAACATATGCACCTCCGTTAGATTTTTTCATGCGTTGGTCGATAATCAGAGACTGAGCCCCAATACCAGGTAGGCCCTTCCGGCATTGGGATTAACGATGTATGATACCGAAAGCGGGATGGAAAATTCTTTTGTAATGGTTATCGTCTTGGTGGCCTTCACGCCTATGTTGATGAGCGCGAACTTGTCAGTGCCATAGCAAGACGGGTTCTCTATACTCCCCGCAGACGCACCCGCGAAGAAATTGAAGGCGACCTCCGTCAATCTTGCAGGATAATCTATCTCGAAATAGGTATCGTTCCCCGGATCATTGTAAACATTGACGTAGCCGGAAAGCGTGATCGGAAATTGTGTCGGCCCTGTCAGCTCAAGTCCGAGTTCAACGGTGTGAGCCCCGGGACCGTCGGGACTGTCATAGTTGCCGATGTCGGTGAAGCTTACCCCCGAGTTTGCGAAGTAATAGTCGGTGGCAATCAGGGTTATGGCCGATCCGCTCCGGAGATCCTTCGTGTAACTCAGCCACGTGTCGATCTCATGAGCAGAACGGTAATTCTGGTCGGACTTGTTGTTGTTTGAAAAGCTGTATGATCCCCAGAATCCGAATGCGAAACCGCAATCCTCCACGGACAGAGATGGCTGGATATTTACCGCGTCGTTCGCATTGATCCCGCGCCAGATGTAGCGACTTACAAAGTCGGTTCCCAGACTGACGTTCGGTCCCTGGCCATGGGCGCTGGAAGAGCAGATAAGGAAAGCGAAAAATATGAGAGCAGAAATTTGCCTAGGGCTGTGCATCGGATTGGCGATTGTTTGTTTGGAAAGGGGGAATCTATAGATAGGAAAACAACTTCTGCGATTGTGGTGCTTCTGTCTCTCATTTCCAGCCTGTAGTTAGCGACAGCAGTTTAACGCTCGTTCGAATCACTCCCCAATTCCTCGTCAACGAACGCGCCATATTTGTCCCGAACGATCAGAAAACAGAAACTCACATAAATCAGCAAATTGGATGCCCTTGATTGGAAGGCCCGACACACGCGGGCAGACTGTAGTACCATTAACTTTTCATGCGGGAGGGTTATATTAGAATTCAGAACTAACCGGTCCGGCTATCGTTGGCGAGAAAAGTACTGATCATAGAAGGAAGCCAGGACTGCGGCGAAGAGATTCAACAGATCCTGAATTCCGCAGGCTACAACGCATACATCGCCGATGGGAAGACGGATGGAATCGGAATCGCGTTTCGTTATCTCCCCGACTTGATTATCTGTAACTTGAACGATCCGGATGCGGAATTGAGAACCGTGCACGAGCTTAACAGTAATTGTTCGACGGAGTCTATTCCCCTATTGATACTTTCCCGCTGTCGGGAAATTTCTCACGCGAGAAGACTGATCGAGTCGGGCGCCGACGATTTCATCATCATCCCGGCGGAACTGCGCGAGATACTGAAGACGGTCGATAGGAAGTTTAGGAAGCTGGAAGTGCTGAAGGAGAGACTTCTCGAGAAACTCACCGATTCACTCGACAGCCCCGCGAAATCGCAAAAGAAGGTCGATCATGTCCTCGTGCGAATCGGCTCTAAGTTGAGAATAGTGGAGTTTTCAACGATCGTCTTCATCACGGCATTGAAAGAATATTCCAAGATCAACACGGCGGACGGCTGCAAGATAGTCGTCAGGAAGTCTATGAGGAACTGGGTAGAGTTGCTTCCGCCCGATTCTTTCCTGAGGATTCACAGAGGAACGATTATTAACCTCACCTATCTCGAGCAAATCCAGCAGACCGGCATAAGGACTTACAAGGTGCTTCTGAAGAATGTCGATGAACAATTTGTACTTAGCCAGAGGTTCGCAAGTGTAATGAGAAGGACATTCCCGAAGTGAACCTGTAACTCCTCGCTGACCCGCCCCTATATTGTGTGCCAATCCGAAGCCGGTTATCCGGTCAGGCATAGGCAGACCCCGCTTCCCTCCCACATCCTCATACCGCAGCCAAATGACGGGAATCATTTTCACAAAGGACGGAATAAATGGAATGATCATTAAAACCAGGCAGGGCCTGAAAACATAGAGTGGGAGATTCGCACGGCCGGCGGGCCATGCTCCCCGATCGGAACGACGACTCGAACTTGCTGAGGGTAAGAATATCGGTAGTTGTCCAAAGACAAGCTCGCGGATAAGTCGTTTTGCATATTTGTGGACTTGAATTGGAATGCAGACCATTCCCCTCCCATTTCCTGTCCGGCAGGTTCTGAGGTCTAACAACCGGCAGAAGACGTTGAAATTCAAATCACAACGACGTCAGAATGGAACTCGCCGGATATCCTTCGGATACCGAAACCATTGACTCAATTTGTTCCATCATGTATATCCCTTAAATTGATTCATATTGTTCAGCCACGAGGACTGGATTCTTGGTCTTTTTCACGCGCAGCCTTCTGAAAGGAGAGGGGAAAGATGGAAAATCCGAAGTGGGTCGATCCGAAGAGGCAGCTAAGGATTTTGCTGCTCGAAGACGTGGAGAACGACGCCAAGCTCATCACGCAGGCGCTGGAACAGTCGAACTTCAAGTTCGTGGCAAAGAGGATAGAGACGAGGCAGGAGTTCGTTGAGGAGGTCAATTCCCAGCCTTGGGATATAATCCTGGCAGACTACGCCCTTCCAAGCTTCGACGCAGACGGTGCTCTTGCCGTCCTGAGCGAGCTCGGGCCCGGTATACCGCTGATCGTGGTGTCGGGCGCCCTCGGTGAAGAGAAGGCGGTAGAATGCATGAAGAACGGCGCGTACGATTATGTGCCGAAGTCGGCGTTGCAGAGACTCGCGCCTGCAGTTGCTAATGCGATCGCACGAAGTGAGACCGGCAGGCTGTCCCACCGGCTCACCACCGCCCTCGGATCCACAACCGATCTCGTGGCGATTCTCGAGCCGGACGGCAAGGTAGACTACATAAACAGGGGCGGTCGGATGCTTCTCGGTCTGCACGATGACGTGGACGTGGGACAGATCAACCTTCTAGACTTCTACCCGGAACCTCACCGGACCGAAATAACTCGCGAAGCGTTGCCGTCATGTATGCGGAAGGGCATGTGGAGCGGTGAGTCGAAGATGACCCGCACGGACGGCCGGGAAGTTACAGTGTCCCAGGTCATAGCGGCCCACAAATCGGTAAGGGCCGGAATCGAGCTTGTCGATTTTCTATCCACGATCGTAAGGGACGTTTCCGGGCAGAAGGCGATCGAACAAAAAATCAGGAATGAAGAGAGAAGGTTCAGGGAGCTTGCAGACCTGCTCCCCGAAGCAGTTTTCGAAATTGATGCGGCCGGCAGGATCGGTTTTGCAAACCAGAAGGCACTAAGGACTTTCGGATACGACCGCAAAGAGCTGGGCGGCGGCCTGAACGTCGATGTACTCGTAGCCCCGAAAGACCGGGACGATTTCCTGGAGAATTTTCGGCAGCGCATCAGAAAAGAAAAAACTTCCCCCTCCGATTTCTTGGCTCGCCGCAAAGACGGCACTACCTTCCCAGTTAGGGTGTACTCTTCCCCGATCCTTTCGGAGTCCAGGACGGTCGGCCTGAGAGAGATCTTGATAGACATGACATCCCAACTCGAGGCAGAAGAACGGCTGAGGGAGCAGGCGGCACTCATCGATATCGCCCCGAGCGCGATCCTCCTGATAGACCTGGAAGGGCGCATAACCTTCTGGAGCAAAGGAGCTGAGACTATATACAAATGGAAAGTTCAAGACGTCGTCGGCAAGAAAGTCTCGTGGCTTTTCCCCGAGAAGATGAAGGCCGAAATCGAAGCAGAGATGGCGCTTGTGATCGCGGGCGGTAAATGGGACGGAGAGGTTCTGCGGGCGACAAAAGAAGGCAATGAAATAATCGTCGAGTCGCATTGGACCCTGATCCGGGATAACAAGGGTAAACCGAAGTCGGTGCTGATCTCCAATAACAACATAACCGAAAAGGCACTTCTCCAGAAACAATATCTGCGTTCACAAAGGATCGAGAGTCTCGGCATACTCTCGTCCGGAATCGCACATGACTTGAACAACGTGTTGTCTCCTATCATGCTGTCGGTCCAGTTTCTGAAAGAAAGGATGAAAGACGAGAAGAGCCTTCACATCCTTGCGAAATTGCAGGAAAGCACGGCCAGGGGAGCGGACATGGTCAAGCAGATTTTCTCGTTTACCAGGGGCACGGCCGGGGAACAGGTCCCGATCAGTCTCAGGGAGATCGTGAACGAAGTCGGCGCCCTCCTGAGGCAGACGACGCCGGGTAACATACGAATAACGACCTCGTTTCCCGAGAGTCTTCTGAACTTCCGGGGCGACCAGGGGCAGATATACCAAGCACTCATGAACCTCTGCGAGAACGCCGTCGAAGCAATGCCGATGGGAGGTGAACTAAGCATCACCTGCAGCCGCGGAAAGGTCGGAAAAAACCTTGCCCGCATGCAGGTGGGAGCCCCCGCCGGAGAGTACATCCTGCTCGAAATCGGCGACACCGGCATAGGTATCCCTGCTAACGTGTTGCCCAAGATATTCGACCCGTTCTTCACGACGAAGGAAACCGAGAGGAAGCTTGGGCTCGGGCTGTCGACTGCGGCTATCGTCGTAAAGAACCATGGAGGCTTCATCGACGTCCAGAGCAAAGTTGGGGGCGGCACGACGTTTTCCATTTACCTTCCGATAGTTGAAGAGGAACCGCAGGCCGCAGGCGCGAAGGGACAAGCGCAATTGCCAAGAGGAAACGGAGAGACCATACTCGTTGTCGACGACGAGATGTCCGTCGTCGAGATGACAAGGAATACGCTCGAGTTGTACGACTACAACCCTGTTACTGCCACGGACGGTGCACGTGCGGTGGCTATGTACAATGAAAACAGGGAAAAGATCAGGGCCGTGATACTGGATTTGATGATGCCGGTGATGGATGGGAGAGCTACCTTGAAAGCCCTGAGGGAGATCAATCCCGCACTCAAAGCAATCATCATAACCGGCTCAACCCAGGCACCCGAAGAGAAGTTGATGCTGGACGCGAATGCCTACCTGAAAAAGCCATACGGCACCAACGTGCTGCTCAATGTGTTGTCCGATGTATTGAAATCCTGAAACAGCCGATCCATCAACGTGGCGTCCCGCCCTCATGAGTACCGGACAGCCGGGGGGAGCATGACCGGGCTCACACTTCGCTATCGGCTGTGCTCAACACCTCGGTTATCACTCTCATCAGTCCCGCCGCGGAGTAAGGCTTCTTCAGAATTGCATTCGCCGTCCCGGATATACGAAGTGTGTCACTGCTGTCCATGTAACCGGTCGCGACAATCACTCGGACCTCAGGGTTGATTTTTCTGAGTGCACTCACCGTCGCGCTTCCGTCCATTATAGGCATTGCCATATCGGTTACGACGAGCGAGATTTCGTCCCGCTGGCCGGCATAGAGTGACACGGCCTCGCTCCCGTCGCTGGCGACAAGTACCTTGTAGCCGTAAGCCTCAAGAGTTGATTTAGTGATCTCCCGTATCGCCATCTCGTCGTCAGCGATCAGGATTAGTTCTCCATGTCCGAGCCCCGGTGTCGGCTCAGGTACAGGCTGCGGGATCTGTTCGCCCGTGGCTGCAGCGGGGAGGTACACTCTGAAGACGGTTCCTTTGTGGACTTCCGAATCGACTTCGATAAACCCGCCGTGGCTCTCGACGAGTCCGTGGGCAATCGCCAGTCCGAGCCCTGCCCCCTTGCCCGCCTCCGTGATAGTAAAGAACGGATCAAACGACTTCCCCATGTCCTCTTTCATGAAGCCTGTTCCAGTATCCCTGACCTCAAAAAGTATATACTTTCCGGCCTTCGCCCCCCGCGTCATTCCCGCGTACTGTTCATCGACGGCGGCATTCCTTGCAGAGAGGGAAAGCTTTCCGCCGTCCTGCATCGCATCCCGGGCGTTGATACATAGGTTCACAAGTATCTGATAAACCTGCGTCCTGTCCCCGAGAAGAAGGCCGGTACCCTTCTCAACGGTCGCGGCGTGCGAAATGTTCTTAGGAAATGTCTGTTCCATCATACGCCTCACATCTTCGACGACATTAACCGGGTCCAGACGCTCGAGGCGGCTTTCGGCACCTCTGGCTAATGCCAGGATCTGCTTCACCACTCCGCTACCTCTGTTGACCATCAATTCGAGTGTGGAAAGCAGCCGCGCGGTCTTTTCATCGGAGCCATATTTTCTTTGCAGCATCTCTATCGCCAGGGTGATCGGGGTAAGAACGTTGTTGAGGTCATGGGCTATTCCACTCGCCAGCGTGCCCAGCATATCCATTCTCTGGGTTCTCCGGTATTGCTCCTCAAGCGCTTTCCGTTCCGTGATGTCGCGGGTTATAGCGACAAAATATGTGTGTTCCAGTTTCACCGCACTGAGACTGACCTCTACCGGGAAAGTGGATCCATCCTTCCGTCTGTGCAAGCTTTCAACTACCGGAGGGATTGACTCACCCGAGGTCGCCGTGGCACCGATGAATTGTTCGCGGTCCAATGCGGGATCAATATCGAACACGGTCATGCGAAGCAGTTCGTCCCGCGTGTAACCCAGATCAGTGCAGGCTTTTTGGTTAACATCGAGAAACCGCCCGGTCTCGGGTTCGATCACCTCAAAGGCGTCATTAGAGTGATCAACAAGCTGCCTGAACAAACGAAGTTCCTCTTCAGCCTGACGCCGCTCGCTGATATCCCGAGCGACTCCCACCATCGCAATGACATCGCCCCTTTCATTCCGCACGACGGATGATGACAGGTGGACAGGGAATTCAGTACCGTCCTTGCGGCGATTCAGAAGCTCACCCTGCCAGCCCCCTGCCAGTGTACCCGATTTGATCGCCGCTCCTAACGCCGGATCGTTGAGCGGAGAGCGTACAAAGTCTATATGCTTGCCGATAACCCCACTTTCAGAATAGCCGTAAGTTTTGAGGAAAGCTTTGTTGACAAAAACGATGACCCCTTCGGTATCTGTAACCGTCACACAATCTGTGACACTTGTTATAGTATGAGCCAAGAGCCGGAGACGCTCATCGGTTCTCTTACTCCTAGTAATATCGCGGGAGAACATCAGGAACTGGCCGGCCCGCTGCCAATGCGTAACGCTGATCTCCACGTCGATGATCGTTCCGTCCTTTTTCCGGTGTTGGCTCACGAACCGGTCAAAACCGGATTTCACGACCTTCTCCATGCGTCCGGCGGTTTCTTCCGGCTTCTCTGCCGCCTCTATATCGGAAATCCTCAGGTTCAGGAGTTCCTCGCGGCTGTACCCGCTAGTAGTGCAGAACGCGTCGTTTATCTCCAGGAATTTTCCGGCTCCGTCCAGCCGGGCAAACCCGTCGGTTGTCGTCTCTAACATGGCTGTATACTTCTCGGCCTCCTGCCGGTTCGTCTCTTCTGCTCTCTTGCGCTCAGTGATATCCGTAACGGTCCCGAAGATTGCTTGTTCTCCCCCGAAGTTCACGATTGTTGTTGCATAGATCGCTTGGATACTATTTCCTTTTTTGTCGAGCATTGTGTATTCGCAAGGAGGGATTTCCTGCCCCTGTAAGTGCTTCCTGAAATTCTCCTTGATGAGCCCGCGCGATTCCGGAGCTATCAAGTTCAGAAAATCAAAATCAGGAGAGCACATTTCTTCTTGCGAATATCCCATCACTTCGCTGCATCTATGATTCGCATAGATAACCCTTCCGGCTCTGTTAATGAAGATCATATTCGGCGATTGTTCCGCAAGCGTTCTGAACTTATCCTCAGATTCCCTCAGCCCCTTTTCTGCTGCCTTGCGTGCCGTAACATCCTGGACCACTGTCCGGATGCCCGCCACTTTACCTCTTTTGTCCCTGATGTAGCTTTCGTCTATTATGGCCGGAAATGTGGTGCCGTCCTTTCTGACATATATTCGGTCAAAGTTCACACTGACAGGGACTCTTCCCGCCAATTTCCCCTTTAATCTTTCCTCAACGGAATCCGGATCAGTCACAAAAGACCAGACAAGCTTACCAACCATTTCCTGCAGTTCATATCCGAATAATTGAAGCTCACGCCTATTTACTCTGACTATGAGCCCATCGCCGTCAATTTCATGATATCCAACAGGGGCACTGTCGAAGAGATCCCGGTATCTTTCTTCACTCTCCCTCAGCTCATCCTGTGCCCTTATGCGCTGCAGCCTGAGTCCTTTGTCACGCAGCTCCCGTTCTATCGAGGAGACGAGGCGCTTTGGATCAATTTTGAGTATGTAGTCGCTTGCCCCGTCCTTCAGCGTCCTTACCGCCCTGTCTTCCCCGATCGTGCCGGAGACAAAAATGAAGGGTATGAAGTCATCCTTTGATCGCACGACCTTCAACGCCTCGGCCCCCGAAAAATGCGGCATCGTGAAATCACTCAGGACAACATCCCACTCGTCCGCTTTCAGTGCGGCTTCGAGGTCTTCCTTCGTTTCCACGCGGACGTATTTCACCTTGTAACCCGCCTGCTCAATTAACCTTATCTCCAGGACCGTGTCGTTCTCGGAATCCTCGACAACGATAATCTTCAGTTTCTTTTCCATAGCGTCCCTCCTCTCGCCGCCAATGTCAGGATCACTGCCACCGCCCCCTCCGGGAAGATATGAGTCGGCTCCGCGGTTTTCGGAAATGATTCAACCGTTCTCGCGAGCCGTTTATCCATTCTGTGGTACATTTGCCAATACCTGCGTAATACTCTTCATAAGCGTACCGGCCGTGTAGGGCTTTTTCAGGACGGCGTCCACCGCATCAAGCAGTTCGTAATATCGAGCTTCTTCCGTATATCCCGTGGCGGCAATTATCTTCAAATCGGGCTTCATTTTCCGCAGCGCGCGAATTGTGGCGGCGCCGTCCATCACCGGCATCACCATATCCGTCAGGACAAGCGCAACCTCGTTTGAGTGCTGAGCGAAGAGAGCGACTGCCTCGCTGCCATCCCCCGCATCGAGGACATTGTACCCGTACGCTTCCAGTGTCGACTTCGTGATTTCTCTGATCGCGGCTTCGTCGTCAGCTATGATTATCAGTTCTCCCTGACCGAGCTGAGGCTTCACCTCCAGTTCGAGATTGATGGGGACCTCCTGGGCGATGCCCGAAGGCAAATAGACCCGGAATGTGGTCCCTTTGTTCAGTTTGGACTCCACTTCAATAAATCCGCCGTGCGCTTCCACTATTCCATGAACGATAGAAAGGCCGAGTCCCGTCCCCTTGCCGGATTCCTTAGTCGTGAAAAACGGCTCGAACAGTTTATCCAGGTTCTCGCTCTTAATTCCCCCACCGGTATCAGAGACCTCTATGAGTACATAGTCACCAGGCTTTGCCGCCCTGCTCATTTTCATGTAGCTTTCGTCGATCTTTGCGCTCCTGCCGGAGATTGTAAGTCGTCCCCCTTTCGGCATCGCGTCGCGCGCGTTTATGCAAAGATTCATCAACACCTGGTGAATCTGTGTCTTGTCCGCCGTGATCAGCCCGGTTCCCTGTTCCACTTTCACGGTGGTCGCAATCGATTTCGGGAACGTTTCCTCCATGATGCGCTTCATGTCTTCGATTACAGTTGCGGGATCGAGATGTTCCCGCTGTGCCTCTCCTCCTCGTGCAAACGCGAGAATCTGCCTGACGACGCCGGTGCCCCTGTTGACGGTCGATTCCAACGTCGACAAGAGCCTGATGGTCTTTTCGTCGTCAGCATATTTCCTCTGAAGGATCTCTAGCGCGAGAGTTATGGGTGTGAGTACGTTGTTGAGATCGTGTGCAATCCCGCTTGCCAGAGTACCGAGCGTCTCCATCCGCTGCGTTCTTCTGTATTGAGCCTCTAGCGCTTTGTGTTCGCTAATATCGGTACTTATGAAAAGGATCGACTTCGGCCTCCCTCCGGCGTCCCTTATAAGTGTCCAGTCGCTTAATATTTCTATTTCCGTGCCGGACCTGGTCTTCTGGCGGAATTCGCCCTTCCACGTTCCTTCAGCCAATGTAGCCGTGAAAGCGGCCTGGTGTGCCGCGTCTGTAAATGCCAGATTCTTCATGTTCGCACTCCTCTCGGTGCTGTCTCCACCAGGGGGACCGTTCACGGAGAGTTCCCATTGGTTTTTTCCCAGAACCTCGGATGTCTTCCACCCGAAAAGTTCCTCCGCGCCTTTGTTCCAGAAGACCATTCCCGTATCCAGGTCCATCACCGAGATCGCGTCGTGCGATTCATCCAATAATGCCGCCTGCTCCCTTATTTTCTCGATTGCCCGATTTCGCTCCGTGATGTCCTTTAATACGGCGACAAAAGACTTCGGCATACCCGCCGCATCGCGGATCAGCGCGGCGGACACCTCAACCGGGAACTCACCGCCGTCTTTGTTCACAAATGTGTATTCAATATTCTTGACAATGCCGTCGCGCAGGACATCCCGTATGTTTTGTCTAGCCTTGGCGTGCTCCGCACGATTGCGGCCGAGGAATTCGAAGACATCGGATCCAATTATCTCCCCCTTGCGCTCGGCCCCGATAAGCTTGAGCATCACTTCGTTGCATTCGATAATGTGCCCTTGGGTATCAATCAAGAGGATTGCATCAGGAGAGGAAGCAATCATGCTCTTATGGAGTTCCCGGGATGCCGCCATGGCATCGTCAGCCAGCTTACGCTCCGTGATATCTTGAAGAGTACCGGTCGAGCGCAGTGGCTTGCCTGTGTCGTCAAAGAAATTGCTGAATTGTTCGTGGACATACTTTACCCTGCCGTCTCTCATCAGCAACCGGTGCACACCGTCAAAAGAGGTCTTATCTTTTACCGAGTCGGCATAGCTTCGTGCCACCCATTCCCGGTCATCAGGGTGTACGGCATCCATAACAACCTCGTATGAAGGCGTTACCTCCTTAGGGTTGACTTCATAAATATGATAAAGCTCTTCTGACCAATTGAGTACACCCGTGGTCCTATCAAGATTCCAACTGCCAATATGTGCGACTTTCTGCGCTTCTTTGAGGCTCCGTTCGCTCAGTTCCAATGCTTCCAGAATTCGCTTCCGCTCCGTAATGTCCTGTTTGATGGCGATGAAATGCGTTATCTTGCCATTAACGTCTTTCAACGGTGTTATGGTCGTTTCATCTGTGTAAAGGCTTCCGTCTTTCTTCTTGTTAATCAGTTCGCCCGTCCACACGTTGCCTGCAACAATCGTCTCCCAAAGGCGCTGATAAAACAAGTCGTCTTGTTTCCCTGATTTCAGAATCCTTGGGTTTTGACCTATTACCTCGTCCAGGTCATAGCCAGTCATCCCTGTGAAGGCTTTGTTGACCCACACTATGTTTCCCTTCACATCTGTAATTGTGACGCCACTTGCGGCTGATTCGAGAGCAGTGGTGAGCAGAAGACGCGTTTCCTCGGCTTTTTTTTGCCCGGTAATATCTCTGGCAGAGTACAACACGTGAGTGCATCGTCCTTCAGCGTCGAGTACAGGCACGATGGTGGAATTGAGATGAATTGTCAGCGCGCCGAAGGGAACGGATTGTTCGTATTGTACCGGCGTGCCGCTTTCGATGGCACGCAGGAAATGTCGTTTTTCAGCATCATAGTCCTCTTTTGAAAATCCCAACGCGGCTAAAGTTTCGTCCCGGTATTTTCCGACAATATTATTGCTTTGGGATGGATCAATATTGAGGTGTTTCAACGAGTCAAAGAAGCTGCGGTTGACAGCAACCATTCGTAGTTTCTCGTCGGGTTCCACTTCCATTAGGACATGCATATCGGAGGTGTTATTGAAAACAAGCGAAAGACGCGTTTCACTTTCTAATAACGCTTTTTCCGCCCTCTCGGATTTTATCCTGAGCTGCGTGTCACGCAGCTCCCTTTCAATGGAAGGCGCGAGCCTCTTCAGGTTATCTTTAAGCACATAATCGTTCGCACCGTTCTTCATAGCCTCGACCGCCCTGTCCTCTCCGATCGTGCCGGACACAAAAATGAACGGGAGGTGCTTTGACTTCTTCCGTACCAGTTGCAGCGCTTCCGTGCCCGAGAAGTGGGGCATGGTAAAGTCGCTCAGCACGACATCCCATTCTTGCTTCCCGAGCGCCGCTTCCAGCTCATCCTTTGTCTGCACGCGAAGGTAATCCACCTTGTATCCTTCCCTCTCGAGATGCTTGACCTGAAGGAGTGTGTCGTCGTCGGAATCTTCGATAATCAGGGTTCTCAGTTCCTTTTTCATCGCAATTCTCCTAGAACGTCGGGACCTCATTGAAAATCAGCCAGTACAACCCGATATGCTTCACCGCCTCGACGAACTGGTTGAAATCAACGGGTTTCCTTATATAGCTGTTCGTGCCGTTCAGGTATCCGTTCAGAAGATCACTGTCTTCGCGCGAAGATGTGAGTATCACCACCGGGATGAACTTCGTGCTTGCGTTCGCCCTCATCCTCTTCAGGACCTCCAGCCCGTCGACCTTCGGGAGCTTCAAATCGAGGAGGACGACTGCCGGGGTCTCAATCGGAAGGTTGTTTTCGGAACCGAGAAGATAATCCAGCGCCTCCTGCCCGTCGCGGGCGACGGTCACTTGATTCGCGATGTTGTTCTTCTTCAAAGCCCTGAGTGTCAGGACTTCGTCGTTCGGATTGTCTTCGACCAGGAGTATCGATCTGCCTTTCATGGTTTCTCTATTCCTTTTAATGTGAAAAAGAAAGTAGCTCCCTCGTTGATTTCCGCTTCCGCCCAAACGCGTCCGCCGTGCCGCCTCACTATTCGCTGGACGGTGGCCAGTCCGATGCCAGTCCCGGGAAATTCGGACGTGTTATGAAGGCGTTGAAAAGGAGTAAACAATTTGTCCGAGTACTTGGGGTCAAATCCGGCGCCGTTGTCATGGACGATGAAAACCGTTTCACCCTGTTTCTGGATTTTGCCGAATTCAATCCTTGCCATCGGCTTTCGGCTTGTGAATTTCCATGCGTTCCCGAGCAGATTCACGAGCACTATTCTGAGCAGATTAGCGTCCCCGCTGATCATAAGGTTGGGCATTACAGTAAATTCAACCGGCCGACCGGGCTCTCCCTGCCTAAGATCCCCAATGACGCGGTGTGCCATGGAAGTCAGGTCAACATTTTCAATGTGCAGTTCGCGGCGGGTCATCCGTGACAGTTGAAGCAGGTCATCTATTAGGACAGCCATAGACTGCGATGCCCCCCTCACGCGGCCGATATAGTCCTTCGCGCGGTCATCAAGCTTCGGCGCGTAATCCTCGAGAAGCGCAAGGCTGAACCCGTCGATAGACCTCAAAGGAGCCCGCAGGTCATGTGAAACGGAATATGAGAACGCTTCCAGTTCCTTATTTGTAGCGGTAAGCTCGATTGTCCGTTCTTCCACGAGTTCTTCAAGGTGCTCGTGGTACTTCTTCGCTTCTTCGGCCAGCCGCCTGTCTTCGGTTATGTCCTCGGAGAGGATAAACACCCCTTCCGGAACGGGCTCGAAGCTGAGGTTGAACCAGCTTCTCGCTCCGTCCGGGTATACGAATTCATTTTGCAGGTGACCTGGCGCTTTGTTGGACATGCAGCGCTTCAGAGTTGAGAACATCTCGGTGGTCTCGATCCCGGGATATACTTCCATCATCGTTCTTCCGAGCAGATGATCCTTGCTGATGTGACTCTGCTGCACAGCCACATCGTTCAGGTAGAGGTACCTGAAGTCATGTCCGACTATTTGACATCCTTCCAACATGGAGTCCAGCGTTGATCTGTATCGTTCTTCCGCCTCTACTCGCGCCGACCTTTCACGAAGTGCGACAGCCGAGTAGGCCATATCGTTAGCCACTTCGGCAAGAAGCTCTGTCTCTTCATCATCAAACGCGTCTGAGATTCCGGAATAGACCATAAGAGCACCGTAGACCCTATCTCCCACACAAAGCGGGAAAGTGGCCGATGATACGTATCCCTTCTCGGTAGCTCTGCTGTGCCATGGGTCGTAATGCAGTTGTGTCGAAGTATTCCGGTTAATTACGATCTCGCCGGTCCTGATGCAGGTCCCGGTCGGTCCTCGTCCCCTCTCGTTGTCCCCCCACGAGATATCGGCATGCTCGACGTAGTCGCCGTCGGTACCTGCAAGAGCCACGGGCCGGACGGATTTGTGTTCATCATCTTCGGCATATCCGACCCACGCGAGCTTGTACTCCCCAACTTCGACGATCCTGTTGCAGGTATCCTTCAGAAGCCGTTCCTCGTTGTCTGCATGTATCGCTATTCCGTTGCAGGCGTTCAACATTTTTAGAGCCCGGTTGGCTCTTGCAAGTCTAGCCTCCACCTGCTTGCGATCTGTGATGTCCAAAACAAATGCAACTCCATTTAAGCGTGCCTCGTCCAGCATTGTTCCTGCAATTATGATAGGTAGTCGCGTTCCATCCTTCCGGATGTAGACTTTCTCGAACGGTTTTTCATTCGCTCCGGCGGTTCTCAGCTCAAGGACCGATTGTTCATCAACTACCCGGTATTCCGGCGGAGTCATGTTGACCCAATCGATCTTGCCCGCTATAAGTTCCTCTCGTGAATAACCCACCATCTGCAGGAACTTGTCGTTTGCATCCACTATCTGGCCGTTCATGTTCCAGTAGATAACACCCTGCAGATTCGATTCATAAAAACGCCGGAGCTTCTGTTCGCTATCCCGAAGTCCACCCTCCGCACGCGTGACCGCGGTTTGCACCTGCCGCGCGACAATGACTGCCAAAACACCAATAAGGCAGGCAGTGAGAAGCGCGCTCAAGGTGAAGGAAAGCACCTGATCGACAGCGCGCAATCGCGTCAGCACAGACGTTTGAACCCAACCAACAACAAGGATGATGCCCATCGTGCCGGGAATCACCATGCGAGTGAAGCGACTGAAGACAGAGGGACTCATTACCCACCGAGCGAGCAAGGCCTTCTTGCTCTCAAAAAGGAAAGCGGTACTGACCAGGATGAACGCAATGGATGTAGTAGCTGCAACCGGAGTGAACGTCCCGCCGTAAAGAAGCGGCGCGCCGTACCAATAGCCAACCAAGAGAGTATCCGACACAGTGAAGACAACCGCAGCGGCGCCCTGAGCAAGGCGATCGCGCCCGCGATCTCCATTGTCGACGGAGGCCGAGAGGAGCATGGCCGCAGCGAGGAGAGCAAACAGGAGAGCGGTCAACGGCGACATTCGACCGATAACATAACCGTGCTCCGACAACAAGGCCGGCGTGATCCACCCCTCTATGTCCAGAACAACCTTTGTCGCAGAAACCAAAATGAATTGAAGGACTATTGCAACGGAAAAGAGCAGGACCATCCCAGTAAGAAAAAGTCGCACACCTTGGAGAGTTCTATCACCGGTTCGCCATTGCCTGCACAGCAGAACCACACCGAGCAAGGTGAAGCAAATGGCGGTGGTGGGAGCCATCGGGATGAATTTGGCACTGATTGAAGCAATCCGCAGTGAATCTGTCGTCCATGCAATCACTATGATCATGCTTAATAGGGTTGCCAAAGCCGCCAAGACTGGTCCCATGAGGCGCAAAACGTTTGTTTCCCAATTGACTCCGGCACTGCCGTTTGTGGAAATGTTGCTGTGACGTGTCACAGGCTGTCCCCCTTTGTCTCAACTACTTCGGGGAAAGACCTGGCCGGGACACATGGAAAATCCTTTCTCCCCCCGAAAACGTGGACCGATATCTCTGGTTTCACCATTCCTCCATCCCTCTCAGCTCTGCCCTTTGCTTAACGAACCGAATGCGGCCGGCGGACGAGGGTCACAGCCTGCTCCCGCCGAACAGCTTGGAAAAAGCGACCGGACAAGTGGAAGAAGTTTTTCCGTGAGGTCCGACTTCGCCACGAATCCATCCGCTCCGGCCGATTCGGCCGCGGCACGGTATGCCTCTTCTTCATGGACAGTGACGATCACGACGCGTGGGAACATATTTCCCTCTTTAATAGCACGGGTTGCGTCCACTCCCCCCATTCCCGGCATTGTTACATCCATCAGGACTAGATCCGGATTCAATTCTCCCACAAGAAGTATTGCCTCCTCACCGGAAGCAGCCTTCCCGACAATAATAGTCTCCGGGTCACGGATCGAGCTGAGATACCGCTCAATGGAGTCGATGAAATGATTGTTGTCGTCCACCAACAGGACTTTGATAGGATTCAATCGAACCACTCCTTTCGGCCTGTTTTACCGACCGCTAGCTGACGTCCAAGAACTTAATTGGGCGTGTCCCGGAGGACAATCGGGTAAAGACCTGAAATAAAGGGAAAAGATACCTTAGACCTTAGGAGTGAATCGGCAGGCGGGAGCCAGCTGGATGGGGGATTATAAGCTTGTAATCAACAATTTGCTTAAGAAGGGCCTATCGCTCAGGAGAAACGAGGCCGATGCGAATCGCATAACGAACCAACCCCGCCACATCATGGATACCGAGGCGTTCCATGAGCTGCGTCCTGTGGGTTTCCACAGTCTTGACGGCCACGTTGATGATGCCGGCAATCTCCTTCGTACTGCGCCCTTCCGCAATGAGCTGGAGGATTTCGCGCTGGCGCGGGGTCAGTGCCTGCCGCGCGTCTTCTTTCCAGGGAGTCAGTTCTCTCAACCGGTCCACGAGGACCGTGGAAACAACCGAAGAAAGGTATCTTTCGCCGCGGGCTACCGCCCTGATAGCGACTTCAAGCTCCGAAGCGGCGGCATCTTTGATCAGGTAGCCCATCACCCCGATGCGCAGCGCTTCCGCCACGTATTCCCTTGTCGAGTGCATGCTGAGTATGAGCACCCTGGATTCCGGATGCTTTCTGATGATTCGTTCGGCCGCATCGAGTCCGTTCATACCGCTCATGGCAATGTCCATCAGAACGATATCCGGATGTAATTTCCCCACCAGATCAATTGCCATGCGGCCGTTATCCGCTTCGCCGATAACCTCTACTCCTGTAAGCTTGTTCAGAAGGGATATCATTCCCGCGCGCACGAGCTTGTGGTCGTCCGCGACAAGGACTCGAATGTCAGCCGTCATACGTTCTCGCCCGCCCCTTCCTGATCGTTCGGGACAAGAGGCCGGAGAGGCAGCCGGACCGCCACGACCGTCCCTTTACCATTTGCGGAATTGATTTCCAGTTGTCCGCCCAGAAGTGCGACCCGCTCCTGCATACCGAGCACGCCGAATGACTTCCCGCGCGCCGCATCGGCCAATGCCCTGCCTGCATCGAAGCCTATTCCGTCGTCCTTAATGCTCAGGATCAGTTCCCCGCCGCGGATATCGACATCGATCTTCACGCTCTTTGCTTTCGCGTGTTTTGTTATGTTCGTCATGGCTTCCTGTGCAATACGAAAACACGCGATCTCCAGTTCCGGCTTCAATCTGTTCGGAATATCTCTTGTGGTGAGGTGTCCATCAAACCCTGCACGCTGCCGGAACCTTTCCAGCTGCCAGCTCAGGGCCGCCTCAAGCCCGAGGTCATCCAGGACAGCGGGACGCAGATCGAGCGAGAGATCCCTGACACGCTGCAGGCACGTATTCAGCATCTTGATACTCTCGTCGAGGCGCTCGGCCAGCTTCCCGGGTAGTTGATTGCGCCGGACCACCTGAAGGTCTATCTTCATCGCGGTCAGGATTTGCCCAATCTCATCGTGGAGCTCTCTCGCGATATTTCGACGCTCGGTCTCCTGCGTCTCGAGAAGACGATGAGAAAGTCTCTCGAGCCGGTTCCTGGCCACCTTCAGTGCTTCCTCCGAACGCTTGCGCTCCGTGATATCCCGAGCCAGCGCAAGGAGGTGTTCCGACTTGCCGCGTTCAATTACAGGGACGATGTAACTGTCATAGTATTTCATGTCCCCGCGATCTCCGGCACCTGTGTATTCAATGTACTGGGTAATCCCCTTCTGCCTGGCTTTCTCGAAGGCTTCTCTGAAAATCTTCCTGGAATCCGGCGATATGAAATCTTCAAAGTACTTGCCGACTACATCCTTTTCCGAAAAGCCTTCTGCGTAATGATTGATAAACTCATATCTCCCCTGACTGTCATACAATGCCACATAGTCGGGAATCGTCTGCACCAGCAAACGCCATTTCTCTTCGCTTTGCCTGATCGATTCTTCCGCCCTCTTACGCTCGCTAATGTCGCGCACGACGCCGAGGATGGCCGGCTCGCCCTGATAAACAATTTTGCGCGCGTGCACCTCCACGGGAAACAGCTTCCCGTCCCTTCGCCGATGCACCGATTCGACTATGACGACCCCACCGGCCCATATCTTTTCGTCATTATCGTTCGCCGACTCAAGAAAATCATCATCAACTATATCGGCCAGCTTCAACTGAAGGAATTCGGGGCGGCTGTACCCGTACTGTTTTAGCGCGGCCTGGTTGCAGTCCACTAACCGTCCGTCGGGATTGTAAACAAGTACAGAGTCGCCGATTCCCTCGAACAGGCTTCTGTAACGGTCCTCCGATTCGAGTATGTCCTTTTCCCCTTCCTTTCGTTCGGTGATGTCGACGAAGAGGCCGAGGCTGCCGATAACCCTGCCCTCCGCGTACAAAGATCTGCCCGAGGCGATGACCGGGACTTTCTTTCCCGTTTTCGAAACAAAAGACATTTCGAATCTGCCGGCAATCCCCTCCCTGCGTTTTTCAATTTCCTTTTCGGCAAGGTCCAGGCTCTCCCCCGCGACGATTTCCGTCAAGCGTTTTCCCACCATCTCCGCGGGGGAATATCCGAGCATCTCCGCAAGACGTGGGTTTACATATGCCAAAATCCCGTCGACACTATCGACGGCTAAACCCTCCGCCATCCCCTCTACCAAGTCGCGGTAGTTCTGCTCGGACTCATCCAGCGCATCCTCCGCGACCCTGCGGCTCGCGAGCTGCCGCGACACGGTACGCGTCATGAATACAGCCAGCGCAATAACTATCAGACCCGACAGGAATCCCAAGAGCGCAAACATCTCGACGCGGCGCCACACTCTGTTCTTTATCCCGACGACACGACTACTGTCTATCGCTCTTTCATCTTCCTGTATCTCCGCCAGGATCGCGCTTATTTCAAGGTGTCGCTCCAGCTGGATCCCTTGAAACAACTCTCCGGCTTTTCGCATTTTGCCGTTATCAAGCGACGGTAAAACCTGGGTGTCGCGAGTCGCTGCAAACTTGTTCAGAACGTCGGTCAGCCTCTGCAGTCTTCCCCTTTGCACGCCATCCGTCGCAAAAGCAGCGGTAAGCCGCGACAACTCGAGGCTGTCCTCTCTTCTCCGAAGATCGAGGTCGTCTTGCCATGGCCCCCAGTGAGACCTCAGCGTGGCAAGCATCACTGCCACATCCAGCCTCTCCGCATTCAAATTGGAACGTAATGTCTTTAAGCTCGATACGTTTTCAAAATTTCTGGCGTAGAGGTACCCTTCTGACCGCTCTATGTCGGCAAGCCCCGTGTAGGCGGTCAGTATCAAAACCGCGAAGAGAGCTATGATCAGGATGAACCCGCTGAGGAGTATCGCGTTTAGCGACCTTCCCTCCTTGCTCCTCATCCGCAAACCTCCAGTCGGGCAATACGATATTTGTATTGCCCCATGGCTGCAATCACGGCAACGACTGCGCGTTGGAGAATCAACCACAGGGGGGAAAGCGTGATATTTAAAGGGGATCTTTGCGGAAGGGAAAAACAAGGTCTTCGGCAGATGTATTCTACGGAATCTCCCGAAACAAAACCCCGCGGCACAAGGCGCCGAAAGGTAAAAATTTTCGACTCAGGATAATCACCTGCTGTCGCCATAACCTCCCCTCTTTTTGACCTCCTCTGGGATTGCTCGAAATCTGAAGTCACATGGGACCTGCCCGGCGCCGCCGTTGGTCAAAAATGGTGAAAATCCCTTCTACGGCGAAAAAGGTGCCGGATCCATGCTTGTGGAAGCCCTTTCGCTTGCCATTTTGCGCCTGACGCTCTGGAGGTAATGCGCCGTAAAGTTAAACCTGCTCTAGGGCAAGATCAAGTTTGTGCCCTGGAAGGTGTGACGGGTGTCATCTTCCCCATTTGCGGGATCTTGCGAACCTCTTTGACGTGCCACCATATTCTGTACCCATCCAGAGTTAGTTATCCGGTCAGACACCGACAAGTAAGAGAATTGAAGGACTGTTGGATACAAATGATTGACGGAATAGCGCGTGGAATTGAATATTTCAGGAAGTAAGCTTTCAGACTGGGTCCTCGTGGTCATTTTTCCAAACCTGCGTTTATTGCAGTTCGAGGATCTAACCCCTTTTGCTCCCCGATCGGAACTATGACTCGAACCGTCTCCTGCTTAAGATCCGCGTCAATATTCGAAGAATCAAAAGCGGAGCAATATCCTTTCAGTTTTCTTAAAATGAGGCCGCTATTCCATTTGTCCTCTCGTTTGCCTGCAGAGCCAATGCATTTTCTCCTGACCCTGTTGACTTCCGATTGTAGCGACATTATAATTCTTCCAGCAGATTCCTACGGACTAGTTCGCGGGCTTCACAGGCACCTCCATAAAGCGGATTGCGTCAACATTATGATGTCAGTGGTTCTAACTTTTCATACCGTCGGTTACTATCACGTCTGGGCAGGTCT
>JAHECO010000061.1 GCA_024641705.1 Candidatus Kryptoniota bacterium | reverse complement strand
TCCTCTATGCGGTGAAGGAGATTGTCCTTGCTGTCGTCGTCAAAAACGTAAACGAGATTCCTGAGCAAGCGCCTCGCTTCTCCCTCCCGCTTGGTGTGGGAATTGTCCTCGGCTACTCCGTCAAGGTATCGCCACACATCTCGGTTTCGTTTATGGTCGCCGTCCGGCGCAAAATAGTTCTCGGCGAGGAGACGATCGAAGAGCCCGTGACCGAGGAAATACCTCAGGTTCCGAAGCTGGTCGAGCATGTGCTCGTTGGTCACCGAATTAAAGCCGCTGGTCAGGGTCACGAAGGTGTGTTTGTTGGATGCGTCCCTGGCACGACGGACCACGTAAGCAAGATAGCCGAGCATGATGTCGTCGTGGTGAGGTTCCGTATGGAGAAAGACGGTGTTCAGCTCGGATTTACTCCCCAGCTCGATCCGGGCGATCAGCCTCTCCTCGATGGCCTTCGTTATCGTTTCCCTTCCTTCCGGCGTTTTCTTCAGCAATTCGGCAGCAAACCTGTTCCCCTCGAAATCGTGCTGAGAGAGATCCCGTATCTTCTTGCGTTTCTCAAGGGCGAGGTTTATGACAATTTCTTCCACCTCATGATCCGGTATGGCCTCCTTCCTTGCGAGTCTTGCATATTGGCGCTCCAGGAGGAGTTTTGCCGCGCCCTGCGTGAGATAGAACCTGGCGTTCGGAAGGGTCTGAAGTGCCGTGGCCGGGAAACGGACATGTCTCTTGTGCTGGACGGCGTCCGCGACAACCCAGGCCTTGGCTTCACCGGCAGCCATCACTATTGCCGTGCACTCCCGATTGTAGGTGATGGTGCTGAGGCCGATGGTAATTACGTGCCGGTTCCTCGATACTTCTATCCCTCCGAGGTCGGTTGCCGCCGCCGCCTGCGTCTCGTAGTTGGTGGGAGTAAGACGCGTCGTCGAATTGAGATCTGATCCGCGTATGTTGAAGCCGACGTGTCCGTCGGGTCCGATTCCTCCGAGGAAGAAACCTATGCCTCCCATCCTGCGGATCTTCTCCTCGTAATCTGCACACCACTGGTCTATGTTCTCAAGAACCCCTTGCTGAAGCCGCTCCTGCGCCGTCTTGGCCTGCCTGAACCTCAGGGTCAGGTCGACTTTGTTCTCCGGCCATACTTCATCCAGCTTCTTGCCGTTCGGCAAGCCTATCCTGCTGCAATCTATAAGCATGGCTTTCTTCTCGTCGAAACCGAAGCCACTGAGGTAGAACTTGTTGACGTAATGGAAGAAACTGTTCTGCTGTTCGGGATTGATCGGATAGAATTCGTCGATTTGGACAAAGTGGAGCGACGAAATATCCGGCTTCGCCGATGGGTCAACGCCGTTCGCTTCCAGTTCCTCGGCCACATCCGGCGTCGCCCAATTGTTGACGAAATGGGTCACCCACTTTATGAAATGCTCCGGCGTTTTCCCGGTGGGTAGCGATACCGCTCCTCCGGGATTGTGCTGTACCCACTCGAGGAATCTCAGTGCGGTCAGCTTCCCCAGCATCGGAAAATTTTCAACCACGATCACGCCTATCTTTTCGACCGGAGAATACATTAATCTCTCCGATGCTGAACTGAGCACCTTCTCTTCGACTTTTGAATCCGACTTATTCATCAAAATTCTTTTGCCTATTTCTTGGTTGTGCGGAACGAACTCGATGCGTCTGCAGGATAATGCGACAGGCGAGATGCTTCCTGCAAAGACCTCGAAACGGCGGCTATGCTCATGGCCATTCGGTGGACCGCAAGCATGCCACGACCGGGGGCTGAGACCGTACCGGCTGTAATGCCCGATCCTTGGCCTTTGCCGACCGCGAGGGTTCAACCGAACCTCCAGAAACCGGGGATGCTCATGGGCCGCGCACATCTCAGTATTCTGGAAATTCCTCAAAATGTACTACGATTCGCGTTCGCAATGTAGCGAGACAGCGGTTTATTTGCAAGAAAAACTTTCTCTTGGGTCGAAAAGGGTAGATGTGTGAGGAGGCGGGCCGCGCTTTCCCTTGGATATGTGCTCAGCCTACTCTAAATCAACGATTTCGCGCGGGGTTAGCGGGTGGTTGGAGGCGGGAAACACCCCAAAGCGGCATAACTAGCGCCCCCGTTTAATTCCCCTGAAAACTTACACCAGAGGGATATGCGTGTCTACGATGGACGCGGGAAGCTTGGGGAGATCGTACCCGTGCCGGCAGCCTCTTTGACTCGAGCGATGCTATGGTTGATCCCGTTCCCCATGACCGAATTCAAGGAACGCACGTCCGGGATCTCGAAGTGACTGCCCAGTATGATTGAAGCGGCTCCCATGGCTACAGAATAATGGCCGTGTGAACTCGTGACCACCCTGAGCGTCTCGCTCGTGATCGACAGCGTCTCTATCTCGATGGCCGCTTTGACGGGGTTTATGATCAGGTCATCGAGCTCGGCGAGGTCTCCGGATATGATCAGCATATCAGGGTTCAAGACGGCAATGATACTGCTGATTCTCTTGCCGATGAAAAAGGCGAGCCTGTTGAAAAACGCGATGGCGATCGGGTCACCGTTCTTCGCGGCATTTATCATTACCCTCGTATCTATCATCGTGGGCGTCGCGTCATATTCTTTCAGCTTAGTCCCCTTCTTCAGAAGACTCCTGACATTCGTGAGCATCTCAGCGAGGTCGGAAAGCGGCAGATTAAGCTCACCGGCACAGAAGGAGGATCCCCGGTACAACTCCTCATTAACAACCAGACCGATTCCCATTCCGTGAACTCCCCTGTCGAATTCGATCAGGACCGTCATCGAGTTCTTGCTTTCCCTGGCGACGCCGACCCATTTGTCTCCCACCGCGGAGGCGTTTGCGTTGTTCTCCACGATGACCGGGAACGAATAATGCTCCTTCAGACTAGCCAGCATCGGAACGTTCATTTCCTGGAACACGTCCGTCATGACGACAAGACCGGTGTCGCTGTTGACGATGCCGGCAACTGCAGCCCCCAACCCGATTACCCTGCTCCGCTCGATCCCCGAGTCGGTCAGGATATCATCCACTATGACCTTGATATGATTGACAAGCTCGTCGAGCGTCTCGAACTGGTCGATCTTGTAGATCTTTTTCGCAACGATCTCTGCACCGAAGTCCAGAATGACGGCGGTAAGTTCCCCGACTTCCACGTCGACTCCCAGAGCATAAGCAGCCTGGTTGTTCAGGCTCCACAGGTAAGGTTTCTTCCCGCCCTTCTCGGTTGACTCTCCCTTTCCGAGATTTATCACCAGGGATTTCGCGGCCATGTCCTTCAGGATGTTGAAGATGGTGGAGGGCCTCATCCCCGTGATCTTCACAAGATCGGAACTCGATATGACCTTGTTCACCCTGATCAGGCTAAGGACTAAGCGGTCGTTAATACTCTTTACTAGCTTAAGGTCTCCTGTACGCATTTCGGTTACCTACCTTTTACCCAAAACATATCCTGCTTTCCCTTCAATATATTGAACGGATCCAAATTCTTCAATCGGTTGATCCTTCCTGTACACTGCCCGGGCACCGAGTCTCTTTTCGTCCATCATTGCCGCACGAAGTCGCCGTTCCTGACCGACCAGTCCAGACCGAAGAAACCGGCTACTCTCACACCGCCGTCGGTCTCAAAGCCGATCCGACCGCCGTTCTTCTGCCCGAAGGAGCCGTTGTTACCGCTCTTTCCCTCGGTCTTCGAGATGTAGCTCGCATCCAATATCGTGAGGTCGGGCAGCGAGAACCACGGCTGGAGATAAGGAACGGTGTAAGTGAGCCTCATCCCCTTTATGCCGGTTCCGGAGACAATTCCGACGCTGGCGGTTGTACTTCCTTTTCTGGGCCTGACCATCAGACAGGCAAGTCCTTTTCCCTTCATCACCTCACCGCCGAAGACTATTTTCCCATTGGAGACTTCCACCGGACCCTTGCCGAGGACCTCGTTCCACGCGGAGTTCGTACTTTCATTTCCGTAAAGGATCACGTTCCCGTCCGGACGGGATTTGGGATCAAATTCGTTGTCGGGGACCACATCGATCGAACCGTTCCCCTGGTACCAGAAGTACTCCGCATCAAACCTGGCTCTATCAAACGCCCATTTGTTCTGCTCACTGTTCCCATGCGTCCCGTAGACGAAAACGACATGATGACGGAAGGCATCTTTCAAGGTTCCGTACCGCGCGGGGCCTTTCAGCGCTGGCGAGGGCTTATCCACCGCGCGCCATGTCCCGGAGTCTTTCTCCAGCCAGATTTTGTCGGCGTTTGCCGCAACGGTGACGCTATCGAGTTTGGTACTGTCCAGGTCGACTATAACGGGTTTGCTCCTGTCGGCCATTGCCAGATCGAAAGCCATGACCTTCACGTTGTCCGTCGTGCCGACGAACCTGTTCCTCGAAGGGATGAACCTGACGACGGCCCTGCTCGGCTCAAGCTGTTTTTCCTGGGAATAGATGGTCAGCCAATAGTCCCTGGCGGAGACGCCGGGATTCGAAGTCGTAAAATCTATGTTCTCTATCCTGCTCTCACCGGGTCTCGCGTGCCTGGCGAAGAAGTCGAACATCGGCGGCCAGTCGACGCAGTCGGCCCCCGCCTGATCGCCCAGGCTCCACCAATGGCCGACCCCCATCTCCTCGTGGAACACGAAATCCTTGTGGAACTTGCTCAACGTGTCGGCCATATCGATCGATTCGGTGACAGGAACATTGTCATCCTTGCTTCCCTGAAGCGCGTAGACACCTAGCTGCTTGTAGTTCTCCTTCAGGCTGTAGGTGTGAACGGGCATCGTCGCTCTTCTCAGCATCGCTGCCATGGGTGATGAAACAGTATCATGGCGGAACACGTACGTCCACCAGCTTATCCAGCCGGCGCTCGCCCCGATCGCCCCGAACTGGTCGGGGTACTGGGCGCCGATGATCCACGTCCCGTGTCCTCCCATCGAGTGACCCGTCAGGTAGATGCGGCTGGGATCGATGTTAAGCGTTGACTTCGCGATATGAAGGACCTGCAGCGCATCGAGTCTTCCCCAGTCTTCCCAGTCAAAGCCGTAAGGACGGCCGTTCGTCGGGCATACAATGTAACCCCACGTCTTCGGATAGTATGAGTTCGCCATGTTTGTCGCTATGACGTCCGCTCCATGGAGCGACAGGAAGAGAGCTTTCGGCTTGCCGTTGTCCGGACCCCGGGGCGGGACGATAGCGTAATACTGCACGCTGCCGTCGATATCGCTCAGGAACGTGACGTTGTGAGTAGCCGAGGGAGAAACGACTTTGATCGGGATCTCGGCGTTTGCGAGTTCTTTCGACGCGCCGCCATTCTTCGTGAATAGGGTCAGCTTCAGACTCAACGTGTCTGCAGTAGTCGGCGCAGGACCCGTCATTTTGAAGCCCACCTTTCTCAGGCTCATTGGCTGGATCAGCGGCACCTGTGTTTCCGTGGATATCCCGGAATTATCGGAAACTCTTATGAAAGCGTTGCTCAGGGGCTTGTCCGTCGCGTTGATGAGGACAACTGCCGCGTAGTCGTCAATCTTCTGCCCGATCAGGAGATCCGGGACGGTCACATCCTTGCTATTGAAGACCACGCCCGGATCGATCTCGTGCAATTTCGCCTTGAGTACGCCGCGGCGGACGTCGAAGAGAAATTCATTCTTCCCTTTTCTTAGCTTGACGGGAATAAATGAGTAATTGAATGGAGGTTCCCAGCCTTCCCAGGTATCCTTATAGCCGTATTTGTTTCCCTGTCTCGGCACGCCGTTGACGTAGACCATATCGTCACCCATACTCTCGAGAAGGGCCACTTTATCACTTGAGGAGTTGATGACGAAATACGCATACGCACCATGCAGAAAATCTCCCTTGAACCACCCGTCTTCTCCGGCGGCGTGCTCGGTCCAGCTTTCGACTTCGCCGCTTGCGAAGGTGACTTTTTCCCCGGCCTGCGCCGAGATATCCTTGCCTTCGATTATCTTCGCGACGATGGGATCAGGGGTTGTGATTCCGCTTCCGTGCCTCTTCAGGAAAAGTCCGTTATCAAAATCCTGCGTCCGGGCGGGGGCCCCGAATAGATTCGACGAGGCCAGCACCACTATTGCCAAGGCCATGATCACTGAGTGTTTCATCGCGTACCTGGTAACCATTTCTTGTTCTCCATCTCCATTGTGACTTGATATATCGGCTGTTTCAATTCTATTGTCCGGTCACCTCGAACGGACGGATAACGTTCGGCAGTTCATACCCGGGAGATTCACTTTATCGTCACTTCATCCACAAAGATCCACGCCTTGTAGCCCGCGCCCGGGTGCCACGGCGGACAGACTCCCATGTTCTTCGCGACTATTTTCAGGTATCTTGCTTTCACACCGTGAAGGTTTGCTGCGAAAGGTTTGAAAACGAGGCTTTGCTCGCGCGGATCGATATCGTTTGTTATATGTGCCACCTTCGTGAAGGTCTTGCCATCCTGGGACACATAGTACTCCACGTACTCCGGCAGGAATATCCAGACCGGCGTGTCCTGAAGAAAGCCCGCCGAGACTTGGTCGATCTTCTTCTCCTTCGTAAGATCTATGACTGCATCGAGGTCCGTTCCTTCGAATCCCTGCCACTGGCCGCCCTGATAATTTGCTGTACCAACCCGCCCGTCGGTCAGCGCCATAGCACCGCCGCCGTTGTATTGAGTGCTGAAAGGATGGACATAGGTCGCCGGCGGATACAGGGACTTGACGAAGCTCGCGACGGTGGTCATGCTCTCTCTGGTCCCGAGCACCGCGACCGCTTTCACCGTGCAGGCTTGCCTGATGACAAGCGGGGTCTTGTAGACAGGCGATTTCGCCCCCGGCTCATGTCCGTCAAGAGTGTAGCGGATAACTGCATTCGAGGCCGGGCAAGACAGCTCGACGCGCGCGGAGTCATAAAAGATCTCGCCGCTCGATTCCATCGAAACCATGGGAACAACGTCGCGATCGGGTTCCATGACGAAGAGGTCCGGGTTGTCGAGCGCCCATTTCTCGTTCGGCTCGTCGGACATCTTGAAATGGAGTGTGCCGCCTTTAGCGAGATCGGGTTGGGTGAGATAAGCGTAATCATACGGCCTGCCATCCAGCGATGCGGATTGTATATACTTCCCGGAATCTGAAGCACCGTCGGCCGTGATGACAAAGGTTTTACCGTGTGCAAGATCGACGCTTACCCTTGTAAACAGCGGGCTCCCTATCGCATATACGTTCTGGCCCGGTGTAACCGGGTAGAATCCCATGGCACTGAACACGTACCAGGCGGACATCTGTCCGCAGTCATCGTTTCCGCAGAGTCCATCGACCTTATCGGTGTACAGCTCCGACATGATCCTCCTGACGATGTTCTGCGTCTTCCACGGCTGTCCGGCATAATCATAGAGGTATCCGACGTGATGGCTCTGCTCGTCCCCCTGGGCATCCTGGCCTATCAGGCCGGAAATGTCGGGATCGGGCCTGCCCGTCACCTCCGCAGGAGCATTGAACATTGAATCGAGCCTTTCAGCGAACTGCTTCTTGCCTCCGAAGAGCTCGATAAGCCCGCCAATATCCTGGGGAACGAAGAAGGTGTATTGCCACGCATTCGCTTCGGTGTACTGTCCGGTTGCCGCGAACGGGTCGAACGGCGTGATCCACTTCCCGTCGGCCAGTTTTCCGCGGACGAACCCGGTGCTCGTGTCGAAGACGTTTCGGTAGAAGAGCGACCTCTGGTTGAACTGCCGGTAATCATCCATCCTTCCGAGCTTCTTAGCCATCTGGGCGATGCACCAGTCGTCGTATGCGTACTCCATAGTCTTCGAAACCGATGCGTCCTCCTTATCTGCGGGAATATAGCCGCGCTGCTTGTAGTACATGAGTCCCTGCCAGTCGAGATCGGCACTGTGCTTCATCGCGGCGAATGCCGTGTCGACATTGAAATTCCTGAACCCCTTCATATAGGCATCGAAGATGATCGGGACCGAAGGATAGCCGATCATCGTGTATGTTTCGTTGCCCCAAAGAGACCATACCGGAAGGAGACCGTCCTCCTTGTATCCCTGGATCAGCGACTTGACGAAATTATCGTAGCGTTGCGGCTCGATTATGCTCATCAGCGGAAAGTCAGCCCGGAAGACATCCCACAGCGAGAAAACCGTGTAGTTGGTGAAATCCTTCGCGACGTGGATCTTGTGATCCATACCGTAATACTTCCCATCAACGTCCTGGAAGAGGTTCGGATGCATCATGGCGTGATAGAGGGCGGTGTAGAAGGTCACCTTCTCTGAATGCGTTCCGCCTTCAACACGTATTTTGCCGAGAGCTTTGTCCCATGCGCTGTGGGCAGCAGCCCTGTATTTCACGAAATCAAAATCGGGCATCTCCGCGGCAAGGTTCTTCTTCGCGCCGTCGATGCTGACCGCCGATATTCCGACCCTGACGACTATCGCTTCATCTTTCTTCGTAGAAAAAGTCAGGTAGCCCTTGACGCTGTCACCTTTCGCGTCGCGGCTCCCTGCCGTGACAGACACACCCTCGGCCGTACCGTACTTCACGAAGGGTTTGGAAAAATCCGCGACGAAGTAGACGTAGCGGTCGCTCGCCCATCCGTGCGAACGGCGCATACCTTCCACCCGGTTGTTGCCGACAATCTTGATCCACCCACCGGTGCAAGTGTTCCCTATCCCGTGCTGGAGGTCGATGATTACGTTCGAGCTGTCCGATGCGGGAAAAGTATACTTGTGCATTCCGCATCTGTCCGTCGCCGTGAGTTCCGCCTTGACATCGTACCTGTCGAGGAGGACGCTGTAGTAACCCGGTGTTGCCTTCTCAGATGAATGACTGAACCATGACCTGTAGCCTTCGGCGGGATTGTCATCCGTTCCCGGAACGACCCTTACTTTCCCAACCGTGGGTATGAAAAGGACATCGCCGTAGTCCATCGCACCCGTGCCGCTGAGATGCGTGTGGCTGAACCCCATGATCGTCTTGGATGAGTAATTATACCCGGAGCACCAGTCCCAACCGGTGGTCTCTTCGTCCGGACTGAGCTGGACCATACCGAACGGCATGGTTGCGCCCGGGAAGACATGGCCGTGCCCGCCGGTGCCGATTATAGGATCGACATACTGCGCGAGATCGGTTGCCTGTGCCTTAACGGAAACCGAAATCATCAGTACTGCTACTGCCGCGACGACCGGTGCGTATGTTCTCTTCATTGGGCCTGTCCCTGTTTTATCTTCGGAAATAGAAGAATGATCATCAAATGAACGGTATTCAAATGTCTCCTGAAGTCAGCAGCAAGTGCAGTCACTGCTTGTACATTATAAGAAAGCGATTGTATATTTTCAACGAAAACAATCGGAGATCCCAGGCCCCGTCCATATAGAAAAACCGGCCCACGCTAGAGAAGGTATTAGGGTTGTTTTGCGTGAATTGGCGGTCTTCCGACCTTCAACGATGGCAGTACTGGCAAACGGCGCTCAATTCCGTTGTTTGTTTATTCGGAATCGCAAATAACGGTCGCGCCTTCAGCTTCAGGGATGGATCACGTTAAAGAGGGCGGTCAAACGCATTTCAATACCCCAAGAAAGGAGTTTCCGGAATGAAGAGGAAGATTCAGGCATTCATGTTGCTGGTCCTCATACCTTCGATGGCACTCGGCCAGGCAAAAGATTTCAGCTGGCCGGAGAAGTTTTTCAGCGGCTACGAGAAGACCGTCCATGGTGGAGGGTTCATTTATCATTCGCCGGAACCAGAGGTGACTTCCTCTATGCTTATCAGGTCACTCCTCTCGACAGATTATATCGAATGGACTACCGGGAAAGTCCCGGCCGGTTACAAGGGGCAAGATGTTTATTTCATCTGGATGTTCGGAATAGATGTGAATTCGGACAGTCACGAATTCACTGTCAGTGTAAACGACAAGAACCTCCTGACTTTTCAGAATCCCAGATTGACTTCAAAGAAGTACTGGTCGATAGATGGCATCGGTGGATCGCAGATCATCTTCATGCCCACGATGATAGATCAATTTGACGACCTGATGGGGTATGCGATTCTCAAGCTCCCGTCGCGGCTCGTGAAACAGGATGAAGGTCAGGACATCAAGATCACCGGCCAGAGCGCGGGAAGCCAGGCCTGGTACATGACGTTCGAGTCTCCCGTCAGGGAGCGGATAAATGTCAGGCAGCTCGAGGCGGTTGTAAAGAAGGGGGGAAAGGCGTATAACCTCGTCCAGTTCGAGCTACTCCACTTCGGTAATCCCATTCAGGCTGAAATTCATCTCGAGAACGGCGGGAGCCAGAGCGTGAAGATCGAACCCGGTTACAATTCAATACCGTTTGATATTCCCGAGGTGCGACAAGAAAAGGAAATGACCGCCACGGTATTGATGGACGGCAAAACCACGAAGCTGAATTTCAAAGCACAGCCCGTTCGCAAATGGACCCTGTATCTGGTGGAGCACACCCACACCGATATAGGCTATACCCGACCACAGAACGAAATACTTCCCGCGCAGGTCGATTACATCGACAAGGCCCTGGACTACTGTGATCAGACCGACAACTATCCGCCGGACGCGCAATTCCACTGGACATGCGAGACGGCGTGGGCAGTCAGAGAATTCATTCGTACGCGGCCTCCCTCGCAGGTTGCTCGCCTACTGAAAAGAATCAAGGAAGGTCGCATCGAAGTGACCGGAGTCCTTCTCAACATGTCGGACCTGAACGACGAACCTACTCTCGCTAATCTGATGGAGACTATTAAGGAGTTCAAAAAGATCGGGATCCCCGTCGAGACAGGCATGCAGGACGACGTAAATGGGGCCGCATGGTGCCAGGTCGATTATCTCTCGAGTGCCGGGTTGAAATACTTTACGATGGGGCAGAACATCGACCGTGCCATGGAGCCTTTCAAGATGCCGACGGCGTTCTGGTGGGAATCTCCCTCCGGGAAGAAATTGATGGCATACAGGGGTGAGCACTACATGTTCGGAGACGGACTTGGAATACTTAACGGAGACCTGTCCACTTTCGGCGGTAATCTCTTCCGTTACCTGAAAAGCCTCGAAGCAAAGGGCTTTCCATACGACCGAGCTATGCTTCAGTTCCTCGGTTATTTCACAGACAACGCACCGCCTTCGACAAACGCGTGCGAGCTCGTGAAGAAATGGAACGAAAATTACGAGTGGCCCAAACTTAAGCTTGCGACGATCAGCGAGTTTTTCAATTACATAGACAAGAATTACGCCAATAAACTCCCGACGTACCGGATGGCATGGCCGGACTGGTGGATCGACGGGTTCGGTTCTGCACAGGCAGAAACGGGCCATGTCAGGGATACGCAGGCGAGTCTCATCGTTAACCAGGGGCTGCTCGCCATGGCTGAACTCCTGGGAATACATCCCAGCCAGGCCGTCATCGACCACGTCAGTACTGTCAACGAAGACGACGCGTTTTACGACGAGCATACGTTCGGGGCCGCCGAGTCCATTTCCGATCCGCTGTCTTCAAATACTACGGTCCAGTGGAATGAAAAGCGTGCCTTCGCCTGGAATGCGTTCAGGGTCAACGGGATTCTCGAAAACGAAGCACTCGGGCTGTTGCAGCCATTTATCCCCAAGACCGACGTACCTACGATCACCGTCTTTAATACTATGAACTCGGCTAGATCCGGTATCGTGAAGACATTCATCTATAATCACTTGCTCCCGTCCGATAGGCAGTTTCGGATCGTCGACGCAAAGGGCAATTCAATTCCCGCTCAACTCCTCAGCAGTCGCGCCGAAGGAAGCTATTGGGCGTTTTACGCCGAGGACATTCCGGCATTCGGATACAAGACCTACAAAATAGAGACCGGCGAGGAACCCTCCCGTCCATATCCGACTCGTCAGTTCAACGGGACTCTGGACAACAGATTTTACACTATTGCATTCGACACCACCGATGGAGCGATAAGCGGGATTTTTGACAAGGCTCAGGGCATCCAGCTCGTCGATTCCCATGCGCCCTGGAAGCTCGGCCAGTTCATATATGAGACGCTTCCCGACAGAGAGCAAATCTCGAGACACGACGTGAGGCGGTACACGCGGACGACTATGAAGGATGTGAAAATCGGTAACGTGACCGATGGGCCGATCTGGACAAGCGTCGATATCACCGGACAAGTCCCGGGATGCGCAGACAGCAGCGGCGTGACGTGCGAGGTAAGGCTCTACAAGACCGAAAAGAGAATCGAGCTAGCTTACTCAATGAAGAAGCTGCAGGTTTTCACTCCCGAAGGTGCCTACATCGCTTTCCCGTTCGGCATGAAGGACGGACAAATCTCCTTCGAAGTTCAGGGCGGGACGGTCGTGCCGGGAAAGAACCAGCTCCCTGGAAGCGCCTCCGATTGGGACGGTGTACAGAACTTCGCGACCGTCAGAAACAGCAAGGGTCAGATTGTCCTCGTCAGTCCGCAGATACCTATCATGGAATTCGGAGACATAAACCTGGGCAAGTTCCAGGAAGTATCTAAAGTCGAGAATCCGTATATCTACTCATGGGTCCTGAACAATTACTGGACGACGAATTTCCCCGCCTCCCAGGAAGGTGGAATGGATTGGCAGTACGAGATCACGTCGACTCCGGACAGCTCCATCGGGTACGCGACGAAGTTCGGATGGGAATCGCGCGTCCCGCTCGCGGCGAGGACCGCAGAACGCGGACCCGAAAAAACCGAAGTAACTTCGCGGTCTCTTCTGGGATTCGGTGACGGCAACCCGCTTCTCATCTACGCGAGGCCCGCGTGGGATGGCCACGGAATCATACTCTGCATGAGGGAGACTTACGGAAGACCGGCAAAGCTCCATCTCTCCGTTCTGAAAAAATCAGGACTCGTAAAAAGCGTCGAAGAGGTGAACAGCATCGAGGAGCCGCTCAAGAAAGTGTCTTCCGAAGTGGACTTCACTCCGTTCGAGGTGAAGTTTATCAGGATCAACTGACCGGGCGAAACGACGCCTTTAAGGAAGGGGCCCGCTTCGCCTCGAAAACGATGCGGCGCCCCTTCTCTCTTTTCTTTTCTGTTCGTCCCGCTCCATTCCCCGCACTTTTGCTTTCTTCCCACTCACTCTCTATAATGTCATCCATGAAACCGAGCGATACACAGCCCCGTATTGACCTTTCGAAGAAACTCCCAGGACACCTCCGGATAGGAACGTGCAGCTGGAACTATCCCGAGTGGCAGGAGATAGGGATTTACTCGCAGCAGCAGAAGAGACACTACGACCATCTTCCCGAATACTCAGAGCATTTCAACACCGCAGAAGTGGACCAGTGGTTCTGGAGCCTCGAATCGCCGGACGTGATCCGCCTTCCCCGCCCCGACGACGTCAAGGCTTACGCCGACCTGACGCCGGACAATTTCAGATTCACCGTCAAAGCGCCGAACTCGATCACGCTTACGCATTTCTACAAGCAAGCGCCGAAAGATCTCGCCGGAAAACCCAACCCACATTTCCTCAGTAAGAAGTTGACAGAATCGTTCCTGAAGTCGCTTGAACCGCTGAGAAAGAAGATCGGCGTCGTAATGTTCGAGTTTGAGTACCTCAACAAAGAGGAGATGCCCTCGCTAGAAGCCTTCTTCGATCAGCTCGGGCCTTTTCTCTCCTCACTCCCCGCTGACTATTCTTTCGCGATCGAGACGAGAAATCCGAATTATCTAAGGGAGGAATACTTCGAGCTCCTGAAGAAACATAAGACTGGCCACGTGTTCGTCGACGGGTACTACATGCCGTCCGCAGTCAGCGTCTTCGAGAAACACGGGAAGGCCGCGCTGCCGGCAAAGAAGGTCGCGATAAGGCTGCTCGGCGCGGACCGGCAGGGCATCGAGAAAAAGACGCGCAAGAGATGGACGCAGATCGTAGACCCTCGCGACAAGACGATCAACGATATCGCGGGCCTGGTTCTCAAACTCATTCCGGAAAAGTTCGACGTCTACGCGAACTTCAACAACCATCTCGAAGGGAGCGCGCCGCTGTCGATTGCCAAGTTTGTCTCGGCGCTTGCCGGTAAGTGAGCGCCCAGGTCACGGTGTCCGTCCTATCTGCAGGAACTCCTATCGATTGCTTTGAACGTTGAAATTGTTATTTTGGATGAAACCGGACAGGTAAACCGATGGGAAACAGGCTTGTTCTCGCAATCTTCGCGGCTTCGTTAGTTTCCATTTCGTCTCGCCCGGCCTCCGCACAATTCCTCCGTCCTGAAAGTGCCGGGAATGCACACGGCTTCGCTTCGCTGCAGCCATTCACACCTTCCGAAGATCCGGCATTCATCGCGAGAAAGAACACCCCGCTGAGCCTTGCTTCCACGAACCCCGCTTCCGGCGGAGGAACGCAACTCGATCTTGTCGGCAATTTCGGAGGCAATATCCTGGACAGCTTCAGGGGCGATAACATCTATCTCCATCTCACGGCCGCCGCGTCGACTTTCCTCCTCGTTGCCGGCGGCATCGACTACGACGTCGAACATTACTTCAACTCCAATCCCGACATTGGTAACTACGGCAAGGCAGTCTTCATCACCGGGCAGTATCTTCCCTTCATCGTGGGAGGTTCGCTCCTGATGTACGCGGGAGCCTCGGAGAATAAGGAAGTGCTCGGGGCATCCTTCGCCGTGATTCAGGCAAGCATCATAGAGCTCATGTATAACACCGCACTCAAGGCAATTACCGGAAGACCCGGTCCCGACTGGAGGCACAACTCCGACATGGAGAGTCTGAGCAAGACGTTTCGATTCGGATTTCTTCGAGGCGGAGTATTCTGGGGTTGGCCTTCGGGACATACGGCGGCAACGATGGCCGTCGTATCGGCGTTGACGAACTATTACCCTAACAGCACATGGCTCAAGGTCGCCGGGTTCAGCCTTGTCGCGTACACGATGTTCGCCGTTTCGTCAGTGAACAGGGGCGGGATGCATTGGTTCTCCGACGCGGTAGCCGCAGCCCTAATGTCATACGCGATAGGATCAACGGTCGGGAAATACTACAGAAGTGTTTATAATAGGATCGCCTCTCAGGAGGCAGCGGCCATTGTCAACGGCACGCTCTCGCCATCAACGACCCCGATGAGTATCGGCTTCTCATTCAATTTCTAGGCACCCGCGTTCCACTCGCGCAAAGCGCCCTCTACCTTCCCCAGAACGATGGCTTATCACCCATGACAAAATCGAGGACCGCACCGTGCATGAGATCGGCGTGTGTGATGTACGGCCGGTTCCAGTCTTCGCCGTTCACTCTCAACGACTGAACGTAAATATTCTTTTCCGAGGCGTTCTCACCTATGATCCGAATCGATTTACCGTTCTCCAGATGGATCGTGACGCTCGAGAAAGATGGGCCGTGCAGATAATAGAAGTACTGCCCCGCGTTCGGGAAAAAGCCCATCGCGGCAAACACAAACCAGGAGCTCATCGCACCGCTGTCGTCATTTCCGGGGTACCCGTTCATGTTATAACCGGCGTCCATGAGCCGGCGTACCCAGCAGCTTGCCAGATCGGAGCGGTCGGCGTAATGGAAGGTGTGGATTGCGAGGAAAGACGGTTCGTTAGAATAGTCTATCAGCCCGTCCTCGAGCGCGTGTTGCAGTCTCGCGGCATATTCCTTCTTTCCGCCGCATAGACTCACAAGCCGGTCGAACTGGTGGGGAACGAAGTACGAATATGTCCACGAACTCCCTTCATAGAAGTAGTCGTGCCATGATCCCCAGTTCTTTTTCGGATCGATGTCGACCCATCTGCCGTCTTCCTCCCGGGGAGCAATGAAACCGCTGAAGCCGTCGCTGGTGAGCCCGGGATTCCAGAGGTTCTCCCATTCCGTGCTTCGCCTTAAGTATTCCCTGTAATCATCCATATGATCCAGGCCTCTGGCCATCTCGGCCGCGCAGTAATCGTTGTAGGCGAACTCCAGCGTTTTTGAACATGACATAATGCCGGCAGGTATCCACCCTTTCTCCCTGTAGGCAACGACCTGCCGTTCATTCACCTTCGATTTGCCGAAATCCTGGAACCCCTTTCTTTCAAAGTCAGCATCGTGCTTCACAACCTGGTAAGCATCTTCCCAGTTGATCCCCGTCAGTTTCTTGACGTAGGCATCTGCTATGACATTGTCGACATTATCGCCGCCCTGTTGCTCGTTCATGTCTATTCCGGCAACGAACGCATCCCGGACCTCGTGGTTCTTCCTGTACCTTTCGATGAACGAGTTGATGTTCCCCCTGACCATATCGGGATCAACGAACTCCATGAGAGGGAACATGGTCCGCCACGTGTCCCAGACGGCGTACTCATCGTCCCAAAGCGGGGCGTCTTCCGGATACTCCTTCATGTCTCCGGTCCTGTCGCGCGGCATCAGCATGGCGTGATACAAAGCGGTATAGAAAAGTGTTCTCAACGTATCCGAGCCGCCTTCGACTTCTATCTTCCCGAGAGCATTGTTCCAGGTGGATTTCGCCGAGTCTCTGACCGCGTCGAAATTCCACGCCGGGATCTCCGAGTCTAACCATTTCTTTGCCTGCCCTATACTCTTGAAGGACACGGCGATCTTCATTAATACCTGCTCGCTGTCGACCGTGGAAAATCTGAAGTAGGCACCGACGCGGTCGTCCGGCTTGCGCAGACTCTCAGCCTTCTTTCCCGCTTCGATCTTACCGTTCATCCACGTCCCGTACGAGTGCGGTTTCGTGCTGAACTCGGCGTAGAAGTAGACGTCATAAGCTCCGTCGCCGAACCCGCCGGAGTAGGTCCCTTCTCCTTCAATCGAGTATCTCCCTTCCGGGTCGATTCTAACTTCGCCGGATGAAACCTTGCCGCCTATGAAAGGGGCGATGTCCATCGGTATGTTATGCGTAATGTCGATCAGTATGCTCGATGAGTCCGATTTCGGAAATGTGAAACGGTAGATAGCGGAGTGACGGGCCGGAGTAACATCGGTTCTTATGCCGTAACGGGCAAGCCGGACTGAGTACTCGTAGGCCTTGGCGACTTCACCGCTCTTCGGCGAATCGTGCTGCTTCTCCCCAACCGCCAGACCAATCTGAGGCGACACGAATACCTGGCCGTATTTGCCCCAGCCGGCGCCGCTGACTTGCAGCTGTCCGAAGCCCCTTATAGGTTCATCGGGAGCATACCCGTCGTGCGAGCCGCCGGGAGTCTGCGGGCTCGGGTTGATCGATCCAAAAGGCAGCTGCGGCCCAATTACGCAGTTGCTGACCTCATCCCTCACTCCGATAAACGGGTCGACGAAGTCGGCCGGATCCACTCCATCGGCAACGGCGGGTTTCCCGCTCTGAGCTTCCGCAACGGTATCCCGATTTGCGAGGCCGGCTTTGCCGTGGGACGCGACCGAGACAGGAACAACGGACGCCGCGATGATTGCGATACATATCGTGTACACGGTGGACTTGCAATTACGATCAGATTTTGTCCGGCACAGCCGCACCACCATCTTCTTACCCTTTCGCCTTTTTGATTGCCGCGAACGCGCCCCGGTGATCCGACCGAAACACGCGCATGTACGAATTTAAGAAAGATGGGGACAATCTTCCTCTCCGTCATGTTATTATATTCGTGACCCACTACTTATCCCGGCGTAGATAGTGACGACAGCGAACCGTCGCTTCCACATGTCTCCTTCAAAGGAAGACCTGAGGTCATTATCTGAGCTTGGGTTGTCTCATCTTCTTCCCGCCCCGCGCCAGGCGCTTCTTCGTGCGAGGGATCTCATCGGACGATACGGCTGGAACGCGATGTCATACCAGATACTCAACCCCGGAATCCAGCTCTGGTTTTCTGAAGACCTCGAGGCTGTCGTCGGGTATGTCGACGCTTACGGGTTCCGCGTGGTAGCGGGAGCGCCTGTCTGTGATCCGGGTGAACTACCCGATATAGCCGCGGCCTTCCAGCGCGAAGCTTCAGCCGAAGGGAAGAAGGTCTGCTACTTCGGGGCTCAGGAGCATATAGCGGCCATCATGTCGGGGTTCGGTCCGGTCTCGAAACTCCTTCTCGGTTCGCAGCCGGTGTGGGGTCCTTCGAGATGGACCGCGAGAGTCTCGGCAAAATCTTTCTTGCGTGCCCAATTCGCAAGGGCACGAAACAAACGAGTTACAGTGAGCATGTGGGATCAGTACCGGGCTACCGGAAACGCGGACCTCGAGCGGTGTCTACTCGAATGGCTCGACACCCGCGGGCTGCCGCCGATGCATTTCCTCGTCGAGCCGGACACTCTCGCGAGGCTGTATGACAGACGCGTCTTTGTCGCCGAGCGGGACGGGAAGAGCATCGGCTTCATCGTTGCATCCCCGGTCCCTTTGCGCAACGGATGGTTGATCGAACAGATAATCCGCGGCGCGGACGCGCCGAACGGCACCGCCGAGCTGATGCTCGACACGGTGATGCGGAACCTCGCGGACTCGGGCGCGGAGTACGTTACACTCGGCCTCTCGCCGCTGTCGGTGCGCTCCGGCATCCCGCAGGTAGCTCTTCCTTCGTGGATAAGCCGGCTTCTCCGGGGCATGCGGATCCTCGGTACACGATTCTACAACTTCGACGGGCTCGACTCCTTCAAATCAAAATTCCTACCGGAGAGATGGGAGCCGATCTTCGCGATCTCCAACCAATCGAGGATTTCGTTTCGCACGCTCTACGCGATTGCGGGGGCGTTCAGTGGTACTTCTCCGCTGTGGTTCGTTACACGCGCAAGCTTGAGAGAAATACGCAGGGAGTTGACAAGACTTTCGTCGACCGATTCAATTTAGGTGTGTGAACGACGGAGGCGCCGTTCCTTCTTTTCCGTCAGTCCAGCAGGAGTGATCTCTCGTTCTCCTTGCTGAAGAACTGAGCGCGCGTAGTGTCGAAGTACATCTTGAGCTCCGTCCCGGGCTTCGGATCGACCGACGCAGTCACCCTCGCCACT
>JAHECO010000060.1 GCA_024641705.1 Candidatus Kryptoniota bacterium | reverse complement strand
TCTACATAGAGCGTGGGGATAAAAGTGCGGTGTTGCATGTAGAAGTAGGCTTTCTTCGGCCTGTACGCCGCGAGTGAGCCGGTCTTGAGTTTCCTCAGCCCGGAATAGAACACCGCATCGCTGACCAGCTGGTGGGCATGCACATGATCAGGATGCCTCTCCTCGCGATATGGTGCGAAAACGATTTCAGGCTGATACTTTCGTATTACTTCCACGACCTTCAGGAGATTCTTCCTGTTTCTTTCGATGTTAGAATCGGCAATGCCCAGGTTGACCCGGACATCGGCACCGAGTATTCGCGCAGCTTCTTTGGCTTCCTTTGCTCTGATAGCCGCATTACCGCGTGTCCCCATTTCGCCTCTGGTAAAATCCACCATTCCAAACGGTTTCCCATTTCTGTATAGCATAGAAAGTGTACCTCCGCAGCTCATCTCGATATCATCCGGATGGGCTCCGAAGGCCAGTGCATAGAGTTTCATATTTTCTTCATCCTCAGGATTTTTGGTGCTAGTCTCAATAACGAACTTACCCGCTGAGAGATCTTCCTGGCAAATAGAAAGTCCGACGCAACTTCGAAAAAGGAGAGAGTGGTCTTGTCGTATCGATACCACCAGAGTTTTTTCATTCGGGGGGCACGTTCCACTTCGTAGTATTTCGGCAGAGCCATTTCAAGGATCCCTTCCTTTCCGTGGACACGCCCGGTCCCGCTCTCCTTGACTCCGCCTACGACACCGTCGGTTATGCCGTAGTAGCTGATGAGATCGTTAACGATCACGGCTCCGGCCCGAAGTCTCTTAGCTATCTGCAGGCCGTGTTTTGAATCGGCTGTCCATACGCTCGCAGCGAGTCCGAATCGCGACGCGTTTGCCAGATCGACAGCCTCCGTGTCCGACCGGAACTCGACTATCGGTAAGATCGGCCCGAAGGTCTCCTCTTTCATAATCTGCGAGTCCATCGGTACATTCACCAGTACCGTCGGTGAAATGAAATACGTACCTCCTTTTTCCCGGAAGGCTCCACCAGTCGCTATGGCCGCTCCTTTAGCAGTTGCGTCGTTCACCTGCTTCTTTATGATCTCAAATTGTCCCCGGTGAATTATTGCCCCTATATCGGTCTCCTCATCCGTGCCCGCTCCGACGTGCAGGTCTTTGATTTTCTTCTGAAGGAGAGCGAGGAAGGAATCGAACATCTTCTCATGGACGAAACACCGCTCGACTGAGACGCATGTCTGTCCGGCATTCATGAAAGCTCCCCACATCGCCCCGCTGGTGGCGGCGTCGATGTCCGCATCGGGTAGAACAATCATCGCGTCTTTACTTCCCAGCTCCAGTGAAACCGGAGTCAGGTTCTTCGCAGCGATTTCGGAAACCCTGCGTCCGACTGCCGTGCTCCCGGTGAAGAAGACCTTCTCTGCGCCGGCCGACACAAGCGCCGCGCCGACGTCACCGGCCCCCTGGACTACCGCGAAGAGTTTCCGCGGGATGCCGGCTTCCCACATCAGCTCCCCGATCATCGCGCCGACAAGGGGAGTATGTTCTGAAGGCTTGAACAGAACTGCGTTGCCCGCCATCAGAGCCGGCACAATCTGACCGAGGGGAAGCATCAGCGGGTAGTTCCAGGGTGAGATTATGCTTACGACACCGTACGGTTCGTACTGTACGAACGCCCTCTTTGTTTTCATGAGAGGAATGCCGATGCGAACGTGCCTTCGCCGCAGTATCTTCGCCGACTTCTTGGTGAAGTATTTGATTATGTCGAGTGAAGGTACGAGCTCGGAAGTGTAAACTTCGGTGAGCGGCTTTCCGTTTTCCCTTGAAACGAGTTCCGCGACGATGCGTTTCCTGGAAAGAAGGATGTCTCCGAAACTTCTCAGGAGCGACGCACGCGAGCGGTAGGGTAAACTTGCCCAGTCCTTCTGAGCTTCACGGGCCTCGTCAAGAATTCTTAAAATGTCACCTATCGGGGTGGATTCGACCTTTCCGATCTTCTCTCCCGTGGCAGGGTTAAATGAATCGATAGTCATGCTAAAATTTACGGCATAACTCGCCGATTTTCAAACAATTGAATGGATTGCCTTAATGCTCGCTGTATTCGCGGGAAGCGTAAATCGCGATTGAAATTGTGGCTCTGAATCTATTATATTTGATACAAAATGAACAATTGCGGCCACGACCCCTATTAACCTCCTCATATGAACGAAGAACAGAATAAACCGGTAAAACGGTACGTCTTTGACGACATCAGCTCGGAGTACTACGCCGAGTATGAGGAGCCGCAGGTTGCCCGCCCCGAAAAGGAAACTCCCCGGCAGCCCGTTTCTTCGCCTCCTCCGGAGCCGCAGCGCACCTACGCACCAAAGAAGGAGGGGCCCCGGTTCAGCATAATCGATACTTTCTATTTCAAGCCCGAGGAGCAGGCGCCGGCCGAGCCGAGAGCGGAGTTTCATTCCATTCTTCACAAGCTGCTCGAGCTTGTTCAGGAAGTTCTATTTGCCAATACCACGGCTCTCTTCTGGGTAAACCGCGAGAGACAGTTGCTCGCGGTCGCGGACAAGATGACGAAGTCCAGCTCGTTCACCAGAGAGTTGCGTCTCCCGATAGGCAAAGATGTTATCAGCCGCATAGCGACGAGCGGTAAGCCGGAGATTATTTCGGAGATAAATCCGGCTGCAGAAGTCGATGTCGTGCCGTATTACGAATCGCCCGCAGGAGTGAAGAGCCTCATCGGCGTGCCGATATTTTACAGGGACGAAGTCATTGCCGTACTCGTCGCGGACAGCCTTACCGACGAGGGATTTGGACGGGAGACCGTCCCGCTGCTCGGCAATTTCACGCGGCTCTTCTCCGCCATACTGCGTGCGATCACTGATAAGTATGATCTGGCCGTCGTTAAGAACGCGTTCAATTCCCTGAAATGGTTGGGGAATGAGCTGATTACTAAATCTGACTTCAACTCGATCCTGACGACAATTGCCACTGCGATTTCCGACACGGTTGATGCTGAATTTGTAAGCCTGGTTTCACAGAGCGAAGTACACACCTGGTCCGTATCGAGAATCGTGAAACGTTCCGGTGCTGAGTACGTAGAGGAGGGGTGCAAGGTAAGTCTCAGCGACACGCTTGCGGGCAAGGCAGTAAGGGAAAACAGGCCGCTGTATATGGAAGATCTCTCGCGGGTTGAAGAACACAGATTTAACCAGAGTGAACCCCTTGGAAAAGGATCGTTCGTTGCGATCCCGATCTCCGGACTGAATGCATGTTACGGAGCGATCACGGTGGAGAGTCTTACTCCGGCAAAGTTTTCGGCGCTGGAGGTCGACGGTATGAAGCAACTTGTGAACCTCGGCGCGTTCGCGGCCGAAGTCAGTCAGGCATATCAGCTTCTCGACAAGTTCGTCGTTTTTGACAGAACGACCGGTACTCTCAACAAGAGGTTCTTCGTAGAAAGACTGGAGGAAGAGATCGGAAGAGTGAACGATCTCGGCATCAAGAGCGCGCTGGTCCTTATGGGATTGGACAGGGTGGACGATATCAGGAACAGGTTCTCCGTCGAAGGTGTCGATTATATACTTGCGGACGTTGCTGAAACAGTGCGCGGCTGGCTGAAACCCTACGACGCGATCGGAAAAGTCTCGGCACATTCATTCGGGATCATACTCGAAGGATTCTCCCAGCACGAAGCTCTGGCCTGGGGAGAGAAGTTCCGGAAGAATCTTGCCACCAAAGTATATCCGATAGGCTCTAGAAACTATATGGCGACGATAAGTGTTGCGGTTTTGAACATAGACAGTAAAAACGATCCATCCGAGCTTGTAATCACTGCTCAGAAGGTTTTACAGCGAGCTCACACGAGCGGTGGAAATGTTGTGAAGATCTTATAGAAAAGGAGAAAATAGAATGGCTAAGACTACTAGTTTTGCCGAAAAGGCCGCCAAAGCGATGGCCGGAAAGAGGGGCTCGGAGTGCCCGAAATGCGGCGAAATGGTGCAAAATGTCCTCGTCATATCGGCAGAGAAAAGCGAGAAAGCGAGCTACAAATACAACCAACATTTCGTCAAAGTGTGCAAATGCAACGAGAAGGAAGTGTACGCCTGATCTAAGAAGTACGCGTACTTTCTGCGGGTAGTCGTCCCGAGTCCGAGATGACAGCTAAACCCGTATTTTGACGGCAGCAGCAAGGCTCTTACCGGTACGAAGCCGTCCAACCGATGCTCTATCAGGGAGCATAAACGGCGAAATTAATGTTATAGTAATTGAACCAATCTGGCTCGGTGGTGTCAAATGTGAGTGGATTGCGTCTGAAGAAGATGTGTTTTGCCAATTAGAGAGGTAACTAAATGATAAAAGTCGGTAAGCAATATCCTTCCCGGGAAAATCAAACGATCGACAAGTACCTTCAGGAAATAGGCAAGGTCGACCTGTTGACGCCCGAGGAGGAAATTGAGCTGGCGATCAAAGTGCGGGAAAACGACCAGAGATCTCTGGAGAAACTTATCAAGGCGAACCTGCGGTTTGTTGTAAGCGTTGCGAAGCAATACCAGAACCAGGGGCTTTCGCTTGGGGACTTGATCAATGAAGGAAACCTCGGGTTGATAAAAGCGGCCAAGCGTTTCGACCCGACTCGTGGATTCAAGTTTATTTCTTACGCGGTATGGTGGATCAGGCAGTCGATCCTCCAGGCACTAGCCGAACAATCGAGGATAGTCAGACTGCCTTTGAACCGCGTCGGTGCTCTCAACAAGATCGGGAAGAAATTCAGCGAGTTGGAGCAGGAGTTCGAACGCGAGCCGAGTCCTTCGGAAATAGCAGAACAGCTCGACATGAGCCTTTACGAAGTGGACAAGACCCTCCAGATATCGGGAAGGCATCTTTCCGTGGACCAGCCTTTCGTTCAGGGTGAGGACAACAAGCTTCTTGACGTCATGGCTGACGACAACCAGCTGCCGCCAGATTACACGCTTATGAAGGAGTCGTTGCGGACGGAGGTAGAGCGCGCTCTGAAATCACTGACCGACAGGGAAGCAGAGGTAATAAGGCTCTACTTCGGCATCGAGCGCGAGCATCCTCTGACGCTGGAGGAGATCGGCGAGAAGTTCAACCTGACTCGTGAGCGCGTCAGGCAAATAAAGGAAAAGGCAATCCGACGCCTGCGTCACGCAACGAGGAGCAAGGCGCTTCGGGCTTACCTGGGTTAATCACAACTGCTTTTGACAGGGGCATCCCGGAAGCGGGGTGCCTTTTTTGTTTGAAAACTTTCCTCCCGTTGTTAACTTTGCGTACGAACAATAGGAAAGACGTTTACGGCTAAGCGCTCGTTTCAGGAAATAGAGATCCTCATTCTCGAGGATTCGATGGATCTTCGTGACCAGTTCCACCGGGTTCTGGAGGCCTCCAAGCTGGGGTTCATAGTTGAAGCGCTTCCGAGCTCTATGGGGCTCAACAAGAAACTCACATCTAAGAAATATGACGCGCTGGTGCTGGACTACGACCTTGCCGTGGGGGACCCGGCGTCGATAATCAAGACCGCGAAAGAGATCGACCCCTTCATGCCGGTTGTGGTCGTCTCCAGGGATTTTACAGACTCTATCTACTGGGAAAGTGTGCAGATGGGGGTGGATTCCTATATCCCCGTTACGCCGGTTTCGATGAAGATGTTTCCCAGGGTTCTACTCGAACGCATTGAGGGCATCGGCTTCGTCAGGGAAGCGATCGAATCCCGGCACCAGTCCACTCTGAAATCGTATCAGATAGAAATTCTCGCCTCGCTGGTTCGAAAAATGGTGGAGACCAACGATCTGAAATCAGTCATGCAGGAAATGGCCGAACAGGTCGTAAAGAAACTCGACATGAAAGTTGTGAGCCTGCAGAGGTATTTCCCTCGTCAACGCGGCTTCGCAGTTTATGGGATTTATCCTCAGGGCAAGCTCGTCAAATTTGCACAGATGTTCTTCGGGATCTCGCTCGACACTTTTGTCTTCCCCTTCGATCCCGAGAATTGCGTAGTCGATCGTTACACTCTTGAGCGGAAGCCGTGGATGGGCAACGACTTCGCCGACGTTTTCGGGACGACGATGCCGTCGCAGGCTGCAAGGATGATCCAGAAGTTCGCCGGAGTGCGCTCGATATATAATGCGCCGTTCTACAGCAAGGACCAGTTGCTCGGTGGGATCGTTGTGGGTAACGTCAGGAAGAGTTTCAGCGACGAAGAGCTCGAGGCTTTCGACGCGATCGTCCACATAAGCTCGCTCTTGTTCGAGTACAACGAGAGCGTTAAGGCGCAGATCATCCAGAACCATAAGCTTCAGGCAATCCACGAGATCAGCTCTCAGCTGCACGAGAATCTCGAACCGGAGAAGATATTCGACATCATACACGAGAAGCTGGACACTATTGTCCCTGCCGACGTAGTACGCCTGTTCATTTTTGACGAGAGCAAGAACTCCCTTATTGAACGGAAGACAATGGTTCGTAAAGGGAGGCGCCCGGGATTCATGGTTCACGAGATATCTATCGGGAAGGGTTTGCTGGGCAGGGCGGCCCGCGAAGGCAAGTCCATCCTGGAGAATAACGCCCATCTTCATCCCAACTCGATATACTCGACGGGCCGGCCGGACCTGGAGCATCTCCTGGCGGTACCGATAACTCACCACGGAGAGCTCCTCGGCATGATCGCGATGACGCGGCTGAAGGACGAGCCGTTCTCCGAAACCGACAGGGAAGCCCTCGAGATATTCACTTCACAGTTCGGCATTGCCTTTCACAATTCCAGACTCTACGAAAACCTTCAGCGGAGCGAGAGTCTCTACAGGTTGGTGCTCGAAAACGTCAACGACCCGGTGATATTCGTCGGAACGGACGGGAAGCTCCTGTTCGTCAATCCGAAGTTCGAGGAGCTGACGGGATACATGGCGGAAGAAGCGCTCGGCAGAGAATTCCAATTCCTTATCCATCCTGATGATGTACAACTGGTCAGCGGCTACTACAGAGGACGGATGGCGGGCAAGGAAGTCCCCAACAGGTACGAGTTTCGATTCGTGAGAAAATCCGGCGAGGTACGGACAGTCGATTATAACGTCACCGCCATCTCGGAAGACGGGAAGATCACGGGACTACTGGGTGTTGCCAGGGACGTAACGGATGACATCATAGCCCGTAAGAACCTCGAGACGAAGACGCAACAGCTCCAGCAGTTGCTTGATATAAACATGATGCTGATGCACAGCAGGAATTTCAACGAACTGCTCGAGAAACTCATCGCGTCTGCGCGTGAAGCCCTGCCACAGGCTGACGCCGGTGTCGTGCTGATTTACGACCGCTCTTCGCGGCTTCTCATGCCTAACGGTACGGTCGGTTATCCAAAAGAGCTTGAGGCGGCGTTTGTCTTACGTCCTGATGAGGGGTGGATCAAAACTGTTTTCGGCGAAGGTTCATCTCTGATCATTGAAGATGTCAAATCCTATCCCATGCCGGAGGCTCTCTTGAACCTGCCGGCAGAATACAGCGTAAAGTCGTGCATTGCGGCTCCTCTAATGGTCGACAACGAAGTTCTCGGGATAATCTCACTCGACAGTTTCGGCAGGACCGGGGCCTTCGGTGGTGAACAGCTTCATTTCCTCGAGGCTATCGCGCACCTGGCAGCTCTTGCCCTCAAGAAGGAGCAGATGCACAGTGAGATGAAGGAGTCCGAGTCCCGCTACCGTACCATCACTGAATCGAGCAGCGACCTGATCGTCATTTCTGATGACAGGGGAGTAATCGAATTCTGCAACGAGAGGTTTTTTGAAACCTTCGGGAGCAGGGCAATGTCGGCGAGAGGCAAAATGCTCGTCGATTTCTTCGAGGAGGGCTCTCGGGAATCTATCACCGAAATAATGAGAACAGCCAATCCCGAGAAGAAACACCGTCTGACAGCGAGAATCGAGGGGCTGCAGCATCATTTCGACGTCGTGTCGAGCAGGTTAAAGACTGAGGCTGCGCTGCCGAAGCTGATACTCTTCCTTAACGACGTGTCCGACGTAGTCAGGACAGGTGACTGGATGGAACGGGCGTACGAAGTGGGCCTGAAGAGAACCGGCGTGGACCTAGTGGAGAGTTACTTGGATCTGCTCTCCGATGTTTCGAACGCTGAGCTGGTATACATAGGAGAATATGACGAGACGAACGATTCGAGCGTGGCGCAGGCGGCCAAAGTCGGCGACAAGTATTTGCATACGCTGGGCTTCAGCGGCGTTAAGGATTTGCTCCGGAACGATCCGAAGGACATCGGCCGGATAGAGGACATTTTCAGAAATGAGATCGGCTGGAGATCATTCTTTGCAACATCGATCGAGGTGAACAAGAAGTGTGTCGGCGTGATTATTCTCGCAAGTGAACGCCTGATCAACATGGACAGGGCACAGATGAGTATCCTTCAGTTGATCAAGCAGAGGCTCGCATTTGAATATGAACGTCAGGTCAGCGAGACTGAGACCCGGAGGTTGGAGGAACAGCTCAGGCACTCACAGAAGATGGAAAGTCTCGGAACACTTGCCGGGGGGGTCGCGCACGATTTCAACAATATTCTGGGCGCCATTCTGGGCTACGCGGGGCTTCTGAGGCTCGAGCTCAAGAACAACCAGAAGCTCACCAAGTATCTTGATACGGTGGAGAAGTCGGCGGCGAGAGCCGCAGAACTCACGAAACAACTTCTCGGCTTCGCGCGTGGGGGAAAAACGACCGTTATGAGTGTCGATTTCAACAGGATATGCAAAGAGACCGTAGAGCTGACTCGTAAGATGATCGAGAAGAACGTCGAGGTTTCATTAGACCTTTATCCCGGACTTCCTGCAGTTGAAGGTGATGAATCCCAGCTTTCGCAGGTGATGATGAATCTCGCCATCAATGCGCGTGACGCGATGCCGAACGGAGGGCGACTGAAGATATCGACTTCGGTGATGAGGCGTGATCATCGTCCCGACGCAGGAATTAGTCTCGATGATAAGGACTACGTCGTGGTAAAGGTCACCGACAACGGTCACGGTATTTCAAAGGAGAATCAGTCGAGGATTTTTGAACCTTTCTTCACTACCAAGCCCAAAGGAAAAGGCACGGGCCTCGGACTCTCGATGGTTTATGGAATAGTCAAGAACCACGGAGGCGATATTGCAGTAGAAAGTGAACTCGGCAGGGGAACCACTTTCAGGATATTCCTGCCTGCTACCTCACAGAAGGTCGTCGCGAGAAGTCATCGGCCGGGAAACGATGTCGAGAGGATCGTTACGGACAAAGTCTCTCTCGTTGTCGACGATGAATTGGAGATCAGGGACATGCTCACTGACTCTCTGTCGCGATTCGGTTTCACCGTAATTGCAGTGGAGAGCGGGGAGAAGGCGTTGGAGCAGATCAGGAGCAGCAACAGGATAGACGTCGTCGTCCTCGATATGATCATGCCCGGGATGGACGGGCGAGAAACGTACTTTGAGATCCGGAAGCTCCGTCCGGAAATTCCCGTCTTCGTTTCGACGGGATATAGCTCAGAGGGAAGGGTCCAGGACATCATGAACAACGGAGGAGCGGGTCTCCTGCACAAGCCGTTCACGCTTGAAGATCTCCGCATTCAACTCGTCAACCGGTTTCGTGAGGCGGCGGCCAAAGCGGATGTGAGGGGAAAGTAAGCCGGATGTTCCGGGTGGCAGGAGTTTTTGGCATCGCGCTCTGCGGAAATTCGCGCATTTTGGCGCGTTTGAAGACAGTGCGATTGCGCCGTGTTATAAACATTGTTTGCTTTTGATATTCTAAGAAGCTATCATATACCCGCAAATAACAGTACACCGTTGTTTGCGCCAAATGACGCCCCTGGCGTCATGCCGCCTTCGCCTGTCGGACGAGTGAACGTCAGTGATGGCAGGTCACCCCGAGAGGGTGGAAGCGGTCATGCTTTTATAGGTTGTAGCTGCAGATGTAATTCCCCGTGTGTCTACGCACCGACCTGTCCGGCGAAACGTAGTTCAGTCGGAAGTGCTTCGACACGCAGGTGTGCGAGCTCCGTTGCTGCGGGTTCTACACGAGGCGTAGCATCGTATGCAGAGGCGAGGGTCCTGACTCCGGTCAGCTCCGCCAGTCCCGGCTTCTAGCTGGGATCCCGACTGAAGTCGGGACAATACTGTATAAGCCAAGAACATCTGGCGCGACGGCTCGGGTACGCATTTAGTAACATTACTGAAAGGATCCAGCAATGGAGCAAGGAACCGTAAAATGGTTCAACGCAACCAAGGGATACGGCTTCATCTCTCGCGAGAGCGGTGACGACGTTTTCGTTCATTTCAAAGCCATCATCGGCGAAGGCTACAAGACTTTGAAAGAGGGCGACAAGGTTCAATTTGAAGTTGAACAGGGCCCCAAAGGGTTGCAGGCGGCGAAAGTAAAGAAGATCTGAAGTCGCCTTAGCTTTCTGATCCCGGTTGGAGAAATTCAGCCGGGATTTTTTTTGCCCGTTCGAATTGACTCTGAAGCGGCAACTCCAGCGAGTAGCGGAAAGGGGTAACTTTTTCCGAGGCTGCCCGTAGGATGGTTCAAAAGGAGTTGGTTTATGGAACGCAGACTATACCGCTCGAGGAAGAACAGAGTCATAGCCGGTGTCGCCGGAGGGATCGGCGAATACTTCGACATCGACCCGGTTTTCATCCGGGTCATCTTTGTCCTGGCGACTCTGGCAGGTGCCTCAGGGATCCTGGCGTACATAATCTTGTGGATAGTGGTTCCGAATGAAAGATTTGATTTCGAATCAAAATTGCAAACCGCGGAAGGAGGAACGGTTATGGAAGACAAGAATCTCAGCCGTGAATACGGGTACAGAAAACGTCATAACAGCCTTACCGGGGGCGTTGTCCTGATCGTTCTCGGCCTGCTATTTCTTGCGAATAATTACCTACCGCATTTTGACTTCTCCGACACATGGCCGTTGATACTGATTGCGATAGGCGTGGCGTTGATATTTGGTTCGATTCACAAGGATGAGAAGGGTGAGAGTCATGAAAGTTAGCCGGCTCTTTGCTGGAGTGCTCATCGTCCTACTCGGTGTGGCGCTCTTTCTTTCTAACTTCGACGTCCTGCGACTCGATTGGCATCTTGTGTTCAGGATGTGGCCGGTGCTTCTCGTTCTGGCCGGCATTTCCGTACTCGTTTCCAATCCAAAGTGGCGTGCCGTTCTATACACCGTGACTCTCGTTCTGGTTATCGGGTGGATCGTTTCCGTGGCTTCGGTCGGTTGGGGGAAGATAGGCAATATCTTCCGCGGCCACACCGAAGGCGTGCAGACTCAGGAGTTCACGCAGGACCTGGACAGGGATGTGAGGCATGCAACGCTCTCATTGAAGGCAGGCGCCGGGACTATGACGATAAACGACACCACGAGCTCGCTCTTTCAGGCCAGCGCCGAGACCAACATAGGCCGCTATTCGTTCGAATCAAACAAAGAGGGAACGACACAGCACTTGGATCTGGAGTTCAACGGTAAGGAAGAGCGATGGCGGTTCGGTAATTCAAAGAACACAGTAAATATGAGACTGAATTCGAGACCGGACTGGCGGCTTGACGCGGACGTCGGGGCTTGCTCGGTGAATTTCGACCTGACTCCCTACAATGTCCGGGAAGCGATCATAAAGGCCGGGGCATCCTCAATAAAAGTTCGCCTCGGCGACAGGGCCGACACGACCAGGTTGCGGCTCGACACAGGAGTGTCCAGCATAAGTGTGTTCGTGCCGCTTTCGGCCGGATGCAGAATAAAGGAAGACGCCGAGCTGTCCAGCAAGTCGTTTCAGGATTTCATGAAAACGGACGGCGGATATTATGTCTCGCCAAATTATGACTCTGCGAAAAAGAAAATACTCATAGATATCTCCGCCGGCGTATCGTCGGTGAAAGTCAGAAGATACTAGAACAACCACCACCAGCTTGAACAAATGTCGGTTAATCGAGATCGCCTTTTCCCAAAGGCGATCGTCCTATCACCCCCCTTTTTTCTCACCCGTTCAACATTTAGATTCAACAAAATTTGGAGGTTCTCAATGAGAAAGCTAATAGCAGCAATTCTCTTTCTCACCTCGACTGCCTTCGCAATGAATGACGCGAGGCTCCTGAGGTTTCCCACCATTTCACAAAATGAAGTCGCCTTCGTTTATGCCGGAGACATCTATGAAGTCTCGACGCAGGGCGGAGTCGCCCGCAGACTCACTTCCGACCCGGGTCTGGAGCTGTTTCCGAAGTTCAGCCCCGACGGCAAGTGGCTTGCTTTCACGGGCCAGTACGACGGCAACTTCAACGTATATGTGATGCCCAGCGAAGGCGGCCAGCCGAGACAGTTGACTTTCCGCCAGGATGCTGGAGGTGTCCCCGAAAGAATGGGACCCAATAACGAAGTGATAACCTGGACTCCCGACAGCAAGAACATTGTGTTCCTTTCGCGAATGGAAACATGGAATACCTGGTTTGGAAGACTATTCACGGTTTCGGTTGACGGCGGAATGCCCGTCGAGATGGCAATCCCCAAAGGCGGGTTGCTGAGTTTCTCGCCGGACGGAAGCAAGTTCGCGTATAACCGCATATTCAGAAATTTCAGAACGTGGAAACGATACGACGGCGGATTGGCGCAGGATATTTACATCCACGACATGAAGACGATGGACGAAGAACGGATGACGGACTGGAAGGGGACCGATACGGACCCGATGTGGTACAAGAATACGGTCTACTTTATTTCCGATCGGGATCAAAACAGACGCATGAATATCTGGGCATATGACTTGTCCACGAAGCAATTCAGGGAAGTGACGAAGTTCACGGAATACGACTGCAACTGGGCTTCACTAGGCCCGGATGCGATAGTGTTCCAGAACGGAGGGTACCTCTATGTCCTGGATCTGCCCAGTGAGAAGCTGAGGAAACTCGATATTTCCATTCCGAACGATGAAACGCTCGGGATGTCCAGATGGGTCGATGCGAGTAAGGAAGTCAAGAATTTTGCCATAGCTCCCGACGGAGAACGTGCCGTGTTCGAAGCGCGCGGAGACATTTTCACCGTCCCGAAGGAGACCGGAAATACCCGCAACCTGACCAATACCTCCGGCGTCGACGAGAAGGATCCCGTTTGGTCGCCGGACGGGAAATACGTTGCGTACGTCTCCGACAAGACCGGAAATGAAGAGATATACCTGCAAGAGGACAAAGCCAACTCAACGGCAATGCAGGTTACGCACGGCAACACCAGGTATTTGTACCAGCCGGTATGGTCGCCCGACAGCAAGAAACTCCTTTACTCGGATGCCGAGCTGAACCTGTGGTATGTCGACATAAACCAGAAGGAGCCCGTCCGCGTGGACCGGGATTCCGTGTGGGAGATGAGAGATTACTCGTGGTCTCCGGACAGCAAGTACATCGCGTACTCGAAGCACCACAAAACAGGGTTCACCTCGATCTACATCTATTCGCTGCCGGATAAGAAAATCCATGAAGTGACGACCGGATTCACGAACGATTACGATCCCATATTCAGCTCCGACGGAAAGTACCTGGTATTTCTTTCCGACAGGACCTACAACGGAGTGATCGGCAGTTTCGACATGGAATTTACCGACACGAAAACGACGGGGATCTATCTCGCCACTTTGCAGGCCGACAGTGCCTCTCCGTTCGCCCCGAAGAACGATGAGGTTAAAATAACGGGGCAGGAACCGGCAAAATCGAAGGGCGAGGCAGGCAAGAAGGAAAAGGGAAATAGCGGCTCAAAGGAGGTCAAGATTGACTTCGAGGGCCTCGGCTCCCGGTCCGTTCAGGTGCCCGTCGGAGCGAACAACATTGCCGGCCTGAGTTCCGCGGACAGCAGGATCTACTACGTCACTTTCCCGACTGAAGGCCTTTCAGGAAATGCCTCCGGCGAGGAATCCGCACTCCACTGTTACGACATCAAGGAGAAGAAAGACACCGAGATGCTCTCCCCGATCAGCGGATACGATCTCTCCGCGAACGGCGAGAAGATAATGTATAAAAGCCATAGCAAGTACGGGATCATTGATTCCAAACCTGCGCCGGCGAAAGTCGGTGAAGGCGAACTTAATCTCTCCAACATGAAGAAGTTCGTCGATTTTCACCAGGAGTGGACAGAGATGTTCAATCAGGCGTGGCGGCTCGAGAAGCAGTTCTTTTACTCACCCGAAATGAACGGTGTGGATTGGGGAGCAGTCAAGAAGAAATACGAAGTCCTTCTCCCGTACGTGAACAACCGCTATGACCTTACATATATCCTTGGTGAGATGGTAGGTGAGCTTTGCAACTCGCACACCTACACCGGCGGCGGTTACTTCCCAGAAAAACACAAGGTCCTCACGGGTCTCCTCGGGGCGGACTACGAGCTCGACAGAGCCAGCGGCTACTACAAGGTCAGCAGGATACTGATCGGGCTTAACACGAATCCGAGCAGGATTTCTCCCCTGACGCTGCCGGGCGTCAACGTGCACCAGGGAGACTACATCCTGGCGATCAACAATTGTCCGGTGAAATTCCCGATGAGCATCGACAGCGTCATGCAGAACACTGTCGGTACCACGGTGTCTCTGCTTGTGAATTCAAAACCGGAAGTCACCGGTGCATGGACGGTGGAGGTCCATCCGGTTGAGAGTGAGCTCAATCTGAGATACAATGACTGGATCGCGCGCAACAGGGAAATGGTCAACAAACTCTCGGACGGTAAAATAGGCTACGTCTATCTGCCCGACATGGAGGGCGACGGACTGAACGCTTTTGTCGAGCAGTTCTATCCGCAGATAAGGAAGGAAGGCCTCATCATCGACGAGAGGTATAACGGCGGCGGCTTCGTGGACCAGCTGATACTTGAAAGGTTAAGGAGAATCCTGATCGGCATGAGCCTGTCGCGCCACGGCATGCCCAACACTACGCCGGACGAAGTCTTCAACGGCTACATTGCATGTCTCATCAATCACTACTCTGCCTCGGACGGCGACATTTTCCCCTATTACTTCAGGCAATACGGGCTCGGTCCGCTGATCGGTACCAGAACCTGGGGAGGCGTAAGGGGAATTCGCGGTTACAGACCGCTGGTCGACGGCGGATACGTGACCACTCCGGAATTCTCTGTGTACGGCCTTAAGAGCGAGTGGGTCATGGAGAATCACGGCGTCGAGCCGGACATCACTGTCGACCAGGCACCGAAGATGGTCATGATGGGACAGGATCCGCAGATTGAGGAAGCGGTGAAATATCTTCTGAACGAGATCAAGAAGAATCCGAAGACACTTCCTCCCATTCCTCCTTATATGCCGGCATATCCTCCCGAACACTGAGTGATTTGCAGATAGCCTGCGCGACTTCGGTCCGCAGGCTATTTTTTTTGTCCCCGACTTTATTGAAATTGTTACGAAAAATCTGCCTAGACCTGGAGGAGCCATAGAGTTATCAGTTTTTCTTGTCTGTTCAGCTATCATCGCTTTCTTATCAAGAAACTGGTTGCGCCAGCGCCACTCCTACGGTTATTATAGATTCTTTGCTTTCGAGTTCGCCCTTCTGCTTGTCGTGACGAACATGCGTGTATGGTTCGATGACCCCGTGTCTCCTCTCCAGATCTTGTCCTGGCTGTCGCTCATCGCATCGCTCTGCCTCGTGCTTGCGGGGTTCAGTCTGCTGGGGCTGAAGGGAGCCGAAGGAAAGGTCGATTCGGAAGAGCTGATTGAATCGGGCATCTACGGAAAAATCAGGCACCCTCTTTATTCCTCGCTATTATTCCTAGCGATCGGAGCTTTTTTCAAGAAGCCGTCTCTCTTTTCTTCAATACTCCTCTTCGGAGTAGTCTTCACTCTGGTGACTACCGCCAGGGCGGAGGAATCAGTCAATGAAGAGAGGTTCGGTAACCGCTATCATGAGTATGCACAAAGAACCAAAATGTTCATACCATATGTCTTTTAAACCGAACGGAACTGGTTACATACCGACTACTTCGCCGGAAGCGGCGGAGACAGTGGAGGAGGACAAGTGAGCAGTCGTTGGAAGGGCGTTCGACAGGATTTCGGAGGTGTCTTCACGGGGTGGGGGCAGTACTATTCAACACCGAAGAACTGGAAAGTAAGGCAGTGGCTAATCTTCGTCGAATTTATTCTGCTGGTATTCATCACGGCATACTGCGACGAACCCATCCGCTACTATTCCCTGACGATGCACGGGCCGCTTGGAGATAGAATAGCCGGGTTTGTCCATATCTTTGGAACGGGGAGGCCAACCTTATACCTGTTTCTGCTGATCTATATCGCCGGGGTTGTGATGAATTCAGAGAAGACCCGTGCAGGTGGTCTGATGATCCTTCAGTCGTATTTGTATTCGGGATTGATCACGATCTCGCTGAAATCTTTGGTCGGAAGGTGGAGACCGAACCAGTGGCATGGGCATCTCACTTTTACCCCTTTGATTACCGGTCCAAATGCCTACCTATCTTTTCCTTCCGGGGATGCCGCCGTCGCCTTTGCTCTAGGTATAGTGATGGCCGGCCTCTGGAAAAACAAGGTCTGGCAGGTGCTTTGGATACTCATGGCGGTATTGGTTTCGCTTTCAAGGATCTACTACAACGCACATTGGTTCTCCGACATCTTCTTCTCGGCAGTGAACGCGAGTGTGGCCGCGATTTGGCTGGTGTACAGGTACAAGGCGAAGTATGCGCCCGCTTAAGCTATGAATTGACTTCCGGCGGAGAGGGCTCTAGGGAAGTGAGAGCCACCGATACTCCAGTGATTCTTTTGAAATACAGGATTTTAACAGTTATATTGTTGCAAGGCTGAGTCAGGTCTGTCGGTGCTGAAGGCAATCCGCCGCAGGCGGACTAAACCGTCACAGGCTGCAGTTCTTTTAACACTATTGTTTTCTTGGAGAGGTGGCCGAGTGGCTGAAGGCAACGGTTTGCTAAACCGTCATACTCTGTAAAGGGGTATCGAGGGTTCGAATCCCTCCCTCTCCGCCACACTACGCTGAAGCTTCATGTGGCAGGCACACACTACGCTGAAGCTTCGTCTTGCGGGCACGCGCCACCTCCGCTCCAGGGGGAATTCCAACGCTCTTTCGCTGAAAACGATGTCACGAGTAGGGGCTCCGCGACGTGAAAATATCGTCCTGGTTATGACTTATCATAGGGGACCTGGTTAACCCGCCGAAACTCAATCGGTAATCAGAAATCAATTGAATCTATGGCCTTTCTTGACTAAATTATACCCCTAATTTGGAGGTAAGATGTTAGCTGTCGTAGAAATAGCCGGAAAACAATTCAAGGTTTCCGAGAACACGAATGTTGCCGTCCCGCGGCTTGACGCGAAGGTTGGAGACAAGCTGAAGCTCGACAAGGTTCTTCTCCTTGAAGACGACAAGTCCAAGACGGTAGGCAACGCGATGGTCAAGGGAGCGGTAGTTGAAGCCACCGTCCTCGAACACGATAGGGAAGACAAGATCCTCGTTTTCCGGAAGAAGAGAAAGAAGAACTTCAAGGTGACGAAGGGTCACAGGGAAGAGTATACAACGATCCATATCGACACAATAAAGAAATCCCGGTAGCGGGGTCCGAAACAGGAGTTTCTTATGGCACACAAAAAAGGCGGCGGCAGTTCAAGAAACGGCCGCGACAGCAATTCGCAGCGGCTCGGCGTGAAGACATTCGGCGGTGAGAAGATTACTGCCGGTAGCATTATTGTCAGGCAGCGCGGAACGAAGATACTTCCCGGCGAGAACGTCGGGGTGGCGAAAGACGATAGTCTGTTCGCCCTTAGCGACGGCATAGTCAAGTTCGAAACATATAGAAGAGTAAGAAAAAAGGTAAGCGTAATTCCTCTGAGCGCGAGCAAGAATTAATTTTTGAAAGGGTCTCGCAATGAAAATCACAGTAGTTGGGGCTGGTAATGTCGGCGCCACTCTGGCGCAGCGTCTGGTTGACCGGGAGCTTGCCAATGAAGTGGTTCTGACGGATGTGGTCGAAGGCCTCCCGCAGGGTAAAGGTCTGGATATGCTTGAGTCATCCCCGGTCGTCGGGAGCGACGTGCGGGTGGCAGGTGCAAACGATTATGATGCCACTGCCGGAAGCGACATAATCGTTATCACGGCAGGTATCGCGAGGAAGCCCGGCATGAGCCGAGACGACCTCCTTTCCACGAATGCCGGCGTGCTTAAGTCGGTCACCGAGCAGGTAGCACCGCGTTCTCCGAAGAGCATAATAGTCGTTGTCTCAAATCCACTCGATGTTATGGTATATGTTGCGTTGAAGGTCAGCGGTTTCGACAGAAACCGTGTGATCGGGATGGCCGGCGTCCTCGACACGGCCCGGTTCCGCAGTTTCATAGCCGCGGAACTGAATGTCTCCGTTGAAGACGTGCAGGCTTTTGTCCTCGGCGGGCATGGCGACTCGATGGTCCCGCTGGTCCGGTATACGTCCGTTGCGGGAATTCCTCTAACGGAGCTGATGCCCGCAGACAAGATCGAGGCGATGGTCAAGCGCACCCGCCAGGGCGGCGCAGAAATCGTAGGCCTGCTCAAGACCGGAAGCGCCTATTACGCACCGTCGGCAGCTGTCGTCCAAATGGTGGAATCGATGGTGAAGGACAAGAAGAGAATCCTGCCGTGCTCAGTTTACCTCCAGGGCGAGTACGGAATGAAGGACGTAGTGATCGGAGTCCCGGTCAAGCTCGGCCGCAAGGGAATGGAACAGGTGGTCGAGATAAAACTGACCGACTCGGAAAAGGCCGAGTTGACAAAGTCGGCTGAAGACGTCAAAGCGAACATGGCCAAGGTCAAGTTCAGCTGATCGGACCTGTCCGGCTCGGTTAACGATTTATCCCGGCGGGATCTTTCGACAGATCATACGTTGATACCGCCGGGATTTTTGTTTGTCAAAAGTGATTGGTTCGGGGTGACCCTGGCAGGAAAAGGCCTAGCAGGCTGTTGAAAAATATGTTAATGAGACAAAAATCTTCATGTGGACAAGTTCTTTAAGATGGAAGACTGGTTCAGGCGTTGTGGATTTGAGATCTGTTGGGACTTCTGAAGTCCGG
>JAHECO010000087.1 GCA_024641705.1 Candidatus Kryptoniota bacterium | reverse complement strand
TAGTTTCCTCGCCTCCCGATCCGACGGCGACGACGGTCCGCCCGTCGGCTGATGCTATATCCTGGGGCGGGATGTTGTTCGACAGAGTGTCCGCGGTCCAGTTTAGACCGCCGTCAGTGGTCGTGTAGATCGCCGGGAAGTTCGACCTCACAGCGAAGCCGCGTTCCCGGCTGGCGAACACGACGCCTCCTACCAAGAAGCCCGTGAACGAGTCGGTGGAATCAACGGACCAGGTTTTACCCCCGTCATGCGTCCAGCCGATCAACGTCGGGGAGTTGATATCACCCCCGTTCGCCGGTCCGGCGAAGTAGCCAGTGTCGGGGTTTAGGAATCCGGCAACCGCGAAGAGGTTGTCCCCGGTGAGGCTGAAACTGTCCGCCTTCCAGCTATTTCCTCCGTCGGTCGTCGCGTATATGGAATCTCTTCCAAACACCAACCCGTTCAGAGGCGTCGTGTAGAGTATCCTGCTGATGTACTGGTTCGGCGCCGGGAAGTCATTCTGTCGGGACCATGTCACTCCGAAATCTGTGGAGTGGTAAAGGACGATATGCGACTCGGCGGGGTTGCCGAAGTATCCCCAGCAGAACGCTCCGACCAGAACCGAATCCCCCGATCCCGCGATCCAGAATTGGGTGGGAGAGACCATGCTGTCCGCGGTGAGATTGTAGAGTGAAGTGTCGACGTTCCATGCGGCCCCGCCGTCGGTCGTCGTGAGGATCTCGTTGCCGAAGCCTACGGAAATCAGGCAGATCCCGCGCGAGTCATCTATAAAACCTATCTGGCTCACGTTGTCGAATTGGGAGCCGGTCGAGTATTGAAGCTGCCACGACCCTCCGCCGTCCGTTGTCTTCAGGATCGATCCGTAAGCCCCTCCTATCCACCCGGTTCGCCCATCGAGCATGAATACCGTGCTGTACGCCCGCAGCACCGGGGTTGGCGTTCGGTTCACCCATTGCGCCCGCGCGTTCATCGCGCTCAGCGCTAAAGCGCAAATCAAGAGGATTAATCTGTGCCGGCTTAACATTTCCGTTTCTCCTTCTTCTTGAATCTGTTCCACGAAAACCCGGGGCGGCCGGGCAATCGGACTGCCCTCGCGGCTTTCTAAGCCACCGCCACGCAAACAAGTTCGTCAGGGTTTAATCGTCGGTGCGGACAAATCCACCCAGCCGTCTCCATCGTCGCCCTGGATCGGAGGAGTTGTAATGTTCATTTGCGATATCTCGAATTCCCGGTCGTTCTGACCTCCCCCGCTTCTCAGGCTCATCGATTGAACCTCTGCATCCTGATTCTCCCCTTTTCAGACAGACGAAAGTATCTCCTCTATTCTGAAAAGTCAACCCCACTCCATCCGCTCCAAAAATCCGGAGTCTGTGACCGCCGCATAGCCCCGGGATAAGAGCCGCTGTGGCGGTCACATCACGGCTTTACTTCACCAGCACCAATTTCTTCACGGAAGTGAATTCCTCACCGTCGTGGCCGACGGCAGCGATCCTGTAGAAGTACGCGCCGCTGGCGTACCGGGACGCGTTGAAATTAACCTTGTACACTCCCGCGTTCTGCTTTCCGTCGACGAGCGTCGCCACTTCCCTGCCAAGCACATCGTACACCTTCAACGTCACGTGGCTGACCGCCGAAAGCCGATAGCTGATGGCTGTGGTCGGATTAAACGGATTCGGATAATTCTGTTGAAGGACAAAACGGGTCGGTACGGGCTACGGTCCTCCTGCGTAGGGTCCGCTGCATTGCACCCATTGCGCACTTGCCGACATCGACGTGACACAATAGAAAACTATTGTGAGTGTCAGAAGTTCTGAAGTTTTCATGGCCATGACTTCCTTTGCAGGTGGTTATCCGTTATTCCCGAGAGCATCACCCCACATCAGAGTCCGAACTTCAGACCCACCCTGAGGGGGATGTAGGCCGGGACTACTTCTGCCTCAGGTTTTTGAAGATATCTACAACCGCAAATATCACCCCTACTCCCATCAGGCTGTAACCGACGACCCTGTCCGTCCCGAAGAATATACCCGCGAGGACGAACGCGAAGGCAATCCCCGCCAGGGGAGTAAGCTTGCGCACTCCTTTCTTCTTGTTCACAACGATCACAAGGACCGCGATGACCGCAAGGACTACGAGCGAAATCAGGATGTAAATCTGAGATGTATCCATTTTGCCTCCTTAGCTTCCCAGGACAAATATATAGAATAAAAACGGAGAACGGAACATGGAGCACGGAAAACGGAGACCGGAGACGGGAAAAAGGAGCGAGGAGCACGGAGAACGGAACACGGAGAACGGAAGAGCGGTCGTTCCTCATGTCGTTCAGTGGCGACCCGGCGGAACGCGGTTCTGGGAAGTGGGCGGAACGTACTGAGAGATGAATAGCTCACCGTCGCGGACGAAATCATAATCGGTGCAGAGCAATTTAATCCTCGCGTAGGTCCACATGTACCAGGAAGCGAACTCCGACTTGAAGACGGTGCTGGTGAAGGTCCTCGTCGACTGAGCCGGGATAGTCATCTCGAAGGGGACAGCGTCGGTGACGGAGGGACTCGTGTAAATGGCGGAATCGCGCGGAGACAGCCCTCCGAGATCGTAGAGCTCCACGCTTATAGTATGACTCGACGGGAAGTGAAGCGTCACGGGCGATGTGGTCCAGTTCCGCACGGAGAGCGCGAAGGTGTACGTCGGCGAAGAGACGTCCTGACCGTAGGTGTCGGGAATTATAGCCCCGGAGATCGGTATACTTCTGTCGATCACTTCGAACGAGGTATCTGCCAAAGAAAGATTTCCTGCAAGGAGTCCAATGCGCAGTTCGTACCAGCCGACTGCCAGCATGGTGTCTGCAGGCTCAACGCGCTGGTCCCAGACATAAGTGATCTCCTTGGTTTCGCCCGGCGCAAAGTGAATTTCGGAGGGAGCGGACGAGTCGGTATCAGGGTACACGACAGACGGATACACGTAATAGAAACCGGGGAAATTGTAGCGGTGCAGCGAGAACCAGAACTGGCTCTGGTGCTCGAAATAGATGGCCCTGTCTTCCTGTGTCGGATTGGAAATCCGGAATTTCAGCGTGATAGGCTCGCCTACGCCGTAAGTGTCGGCGTCGATAGAGTAATCGGCGGTCAAACCCACCCAGGGCGCTTGTGTTTGATAGACCCTGGTTGCCAGGCTGTCGAGCGCGCCGACAATGGTATAAATCTTCGCGACCACGCTGCTCGAATCCTTCTGGGAATCGAGAGTGCACTGGTCGATGGAGAGATGCCGGGAATAGCCGTTCCCCTCCATCTGCACCGTGAAGACGAATCCGTCGATGCAGTTGTTTGGGAAGGTGTCCTGCAGCGCCGAGAAATCGTTGAAACGGCCGAGAAGCGCAGAGTACTCTTCACTGCTGAGCTGCAGTTTGAATTGCGGATAGCTGGTTTCGAGCGTCGCCATCCCCGTCGGGCTGACGACGAGCTTCGTGTGAAGGCCGCCGAAAAACCCGCCTGTCACGGTGTAAGTAATGGTAGGATTATCGCCCGACGAGGGCGGCCCCGCAACATGACACGCCTGGATAAGAAGTCCGATTGAAAGTGCGAATAATATCGATCGTATCAGCTTGCGTCTGTCCATATAATTCCCCCTATACTCCCGGGCCGTTCCGGTCCAACGTTAATTTTCCTATGTCCAAATTTACTCGATCGGCAACGAATCTTGCAATACACTCCCGTCCGGCTGGTGGATATCTATGTAAAACCATCCCATCCGGGTAATCGGGATCCTGTATTCTTTTCCGTCCATATAGATCATCACCTGAGTACATGCCGTGCGTTCGGCATGATGACCCCAGACCGTCAGGTCGAGCCGCTGCGGCTGGAGGTAGTCTTCGAAGCGGGAGAAATAATAGCAGCCGTCCGGCCCGATGAAGCCGTAGAGTTTCATGGTCACTGTATCGCCGACAGCGGGAATTCCGATGTAGTTCACGCTGTCGACCTTGATGATGAAGTCTCCCGGGCTCTTCTCCGGCTCCGTGCTGCAGCCGGAACGTGCCAGGACTATCCAGAATAAAATGAGGCCTGCAAGTTTCATGACCTAATCCCTTTTGAATCCAGGCATCGGCATTTATGATATATGATTGTAAAAGTCCCTTCGTACGTGCCGGGCTGAATTGGAGAGTTTAACGTTGGGCCCGTGCTGTTGCACGCGGCAAGCGCAGCCACCAGCATAAATGCAAGAAACCTTGACATATACCTGACTCCTCTCAATCCATGACGTTCATTCCGGATACTTCATCGTGACGGCGCCTGTTGTGGCATCAATACCAAGCAGGAGTGACGCGACGGTGGTGTCACGCGGGGAGTAATACCTTATCCACCATGTAGTGGCCGGGTTGGGCACGACCGGTTCGCCCACCGACGCATTTATGTAACAATTCAAATATTTCTGCCTAAAGAGGGCCCCGCCGTTTCGCTCGGAGAATAACAAAGCCGAATCGCTGTCGAACCACCTGCCCGAAATCAGCCCCGATCCGACAGACATTGCCGACACGCGAAGCAGGCTTACACCCGTTGAATCGACCTGCATCAGGTATTCCTTCGCTGGCTGAGCGGTATTTGCATAGCTGAACATCCACTTCGAGGATCGTCCCTGCGGGTCTGCATTTTCGCTCCAAACGGAAACGAGGAGCAATCCTCTGCCGTACGACCTCGTGAGGGCTTCGACCTGGGACTGGTACGCGGCGGCGGTAAATGCGTGAGGAACCGTCGCGGACTGATCAGTCGCATGAGTGCATCCGGACAAAACTAATGCAACAACTAGCAGGCTGTTGAAAAATATGTTAATGAGACAAAAATCTTCATGTGGACAAATTCTTTAAGATGGAAGACTGGTTCAGGCGTTGTGGATTTGAGATCTGTTGGGACTTCTGAAGTCCGGTTGTCTTCTTGTTGCGGTGTCGGGGATCGCTGCTCAGCGATCTTAACATGGTTG
>JAHECO010000086.1 GCA_024641705.1 Candidatus Kryptoniota bacterium | reverse complement strand
AAAAAAGGAGAAAATTAATGGCTACGTTCATCACTGAAGAGTGCATAAACTGCGGCGCCTGCGAGCCGGAATGCCCGAACACGGCAATCTATGCGGGCGGCGTCGAGTGGGAACTCTCCGGCGAAAAGCATCCCCCCGTCTCTAACGATTTCTATTACATAGTGCCCGAGAAGTGCACGGAGTGTGTGGGACACCACGATCAGGAACAGTGCGCGGCGGTTTGTCCGGTCGATTGCTGCATCCCCGATCCGAACCATCCCGAAGCGGAAGAGATACTTTTTGCGAGAGCGGTACAGCTCAATCCGGAACTCTCCGGGCTCGAGCTCTCTGCGGCGACATCGAGGTTCCGGAAATAAGCCGGACGGTTTCGTTTCACCGCCGTAATGCGGAATTTCATGAAGGCCGGGTACAATGCCCGGCCTCTTTTATTTAGACCGGATTTGTTATTGGAAAGAACTGAAACACGAATGCCTCGAATAATGGATTCTTCGAATACGAATTTCACAAATCAATTAACTTAGAGCATGTCCATTCGTGTCATTTGATCATATTAAGACAATATTCGTGCGATTCGTGTACTTCTTCCCTCTTAACGCAACTGTGGGCTTAAACTTTTTAGTACGGATTGGTTGTTCTGTTAGTTGACTAAGTGGAGCACGTAATGAGAATCGGAAATTACACCCTGGCCGCGCTCGAGACCGGCCGGTTCTACCTCGACGGCGGCGCCATGTTCGGCGTCGTTCCGAAAGTACTCTGGGAAAAATCGAATCCTGCCGATAACAGGAACAGGATCGAGATGGCGGCAAGGGTACTCCTCATAAGGGACAAAGAGCGCCGCATCATCGTTGATACGGGTGTCGGCGAAGGTTGGGAGAAGAAGTTTGCGGAAATCTACGGTATCAATCATACGAAGTACTCACTGGCGAACTCCCTCGCCGCGGCCGGATTGTCCAGGGACGGTATCACCGACGTGATCCTGACGCACCTTCACTTCGATCACGTCGGGGGCGCGACGTTCAGGGATGAAAGCGGCGCTGTCAAGCCGTCGTTCCCGAACGCGAAGTATTACGTCCAGAGAAAGCAGTACGAATGGGCCGTGAACCCTTCCGAAAAGGACCGCGCGAGTTACTTCAACGAGAAGTACGTCCCGCTCTTCGATGATGGAAGGTTGCAGCTTTTAAACGGCGAGTCCGAGCTCTTCCCAGGGATTTTCATAAGTCTCACTGACGGACACACAATCGCTCATCAGACCGTGCTCGTGACGGACGGCAGTACTTCTCTGTATCACCCAGGCGACACTGTCCCGACATCCTCCCACGTCCCGCTCCCGTTCATCATGGGCTACGACAATTACCCGCTGATTACACTCGAAGAGAAGAAGAGCATCCTCAGGCGTGCGGTCGAGCAGGGCTGGTCGCTCTTCTTCGAGCACGACCCGAAACATGCCTCTACGCTCATCGAGAAAACAGACAAAGGGTATAAAGCCGGCAAGCCGGTTGACATGAGTAATGCTGGAAAGATGGGATAATGGAATATTGTCCCGCTCATCAATGTGGATGTGGAATATGCGTGATCCCGCGAAGCGGGAGAATAATGCCAGCACCACGAACCCTTGCCGTAGTCGAGGAATGCTGCGCTGAACGCTGACCGCCGAATGCTGAAAGCCAACTACTAATGCCCGACCAGTTTACAAAAATCGCAGACCTTTCCGAGCTTCGCGAAGGCAAGGGGATCGTCCGGAAGTTCGAGGACGACGACGTGGCCATCGTCAAACTCGACGACAGCGTACATGCTTTCATAAACGTTTGTCCGCATCAGCACACGCCGCTGGTCGACAAGTACGGCGGACAGATCGCGGGGGATGAGCTTACCTGTCCTATGCACGGCTGGACGTACGACCTCAGAAGCGGCCGGTGCGTCAACCAAAGCGGCAAGCTGAGGATGCTCGAGGTGAAAATCAAGGACGGCGGTGTACATGTCAGGAAAGTATTCAAGCCGGAAATGTGGTGACCCGGTGCAAGTATAGGGATGGTCGGTTGAGAAGGGATGAAGTTGAGAAGATCAGAAGATAAGAAGTTGAGGGGGTGAGAAGGTTTGGAGATCGGTGACCGGAGGAGCAACGCGGAATTCGTCGGGAAGGCGGCGTTGGAATGCGGGTTCGACATGGCAGGGATTGCCGAAGCGGGCAGACTGGAGGAGGAAGCGACAAGGCTTCGCGAATGGCTCTCTCGGGGTTACCACGCGAGCATGACCTGGATGGAACCGAATCCCGACAAGCGAACTGATCCCACGCTCATTCTCGAGTGCGCGAAGTCTGTGGTCTCGCTTGCAAAGAACTACTATGTCCCTGTCGAATACCCGGAGAATACGGCCAGGATTTCACGGTACGCATGGGGCGATGACTATCATCTCATCGTCGGTGAAATGCTGAAGGCTCTGACGGCTAAGTTGCAGGAACACTTTCCCAACAACAAATTTGTATACTACTGTGATACCGGCCCTGTTATGGACAAAGCGTGGGCCCAGCGGGGAGGAATCGGCTGGATAGGAAAACATACGAACCTGATAAACAGCGAGACGGGTTCGTGGATGTTCCTGTCGGAGGTAATCACCGACCTCGTTTGTGAATATGACGAGCCGGGAGTGGATCATTGCGGAAGCTGCCGTGCCTGCATCGACGCCTGCCCGACTCGGGCCATCGTCGAGGAGTATGTGCTTGATGCGAACAAATGCATCTCCTTCCTGACGATAGAGAACCGGGACGACACGATAGCACCCGGTCTGGCCTCCAAACTTGAAAATTGGGTGTTCGGGTGCGACATTTGTCAGGATGTTTGTCCGTGGAACGTCAAGTTTCAGAAGCCCACGGATGAACCGGCATTTTCCCCGCGCCGAGAAAATCTGAATCTGAAAGCGGAAAATATTCATCTAATGACAAGAGAAGAGTTCTCGAAGATATACCGGCGGAGCCCCGTCAAGCGCGCGAAATATGAAGGCTTCCGCCGCAACGCCGACGCTCTTGCCGGGGCGAATCAATCGCATAAGGAATGAATCTCGCCGTTGAGCCGGGACAAGGTGGCGCTGTAAGGTATATGCTCGTAGAACGTCTGATCTGATATAAGGAGATTGATTGAAGTACAAGGGATATATATTCGATCTGGATGGTGTCTTGATAGACAGCTCCAGGATACACTTCCAGGGATGGAAGAATGTGCTGAATGGTCTCGGCAGCGATGTCGATTACGAGACTTTCAGGACTAAGTATTTCGGAAAGAGAGGAGCCGATACTCTGACCGCCATTTTTGGAAAAGGAAAGTTTAGCGACGGAGAAGTGAAGAGACTCTCGGACGAAATCGATTCCAACTTCGTGAAAACCGTGGCGCGGGTCGGGGTTCCGATTCCCGGCGCGCTGGAGTTCGTTAGAACTCTGAAATCTGCCGGTCAGAAAATCGCCCTCGCAACTTCCGCGCCGTGTCAGAACGCGGACGCTTTCCTGGATGCCTTCGGACTGCGCGGTGTCTTCGACGCAGAAGTATGCGGCGATGACGTCACTCACGGCAAACCGGACCCCGAAGTGTTTCTGAAAGCTGCTGTGGGACTCGATAAATCTCCGGAGAATTGCGTCGTATTCGAAGATTCGCTTCCCGGAGTCACGGCGGCCAAATCGGCCGGCACAGTCTGCGTCGCGCTCCTTACGACGACCACGAGGGAAGCTCTCGAGAAAGCGGACTTTTTTATCAAAGACTTTACCGACGAAACATTGAAAAGAATAATCAAGCCCGGGGAGTCTCTCGGGCCGAAAGTAAGGGAGAAAGTATGAATTACAGAAAGGTCATCATCATTGGGTCCGGGCCGGCCGGTCTCACCGCGGCGATATACACGGGACGCGCTAATCTTGAGCCGCTGCTGTTCGAAGGAAGTCAGCCCGGTGGCCAGCTGACGATAACGACTGAAGTTGAGAACTACCCCGGCTTCCCGGAAGGGATAATGGGACCCGAGCTGATGGACGTGATGAAGAAGCAGGCGGAGAAGTTCGGCGCGAAGACGATGTTTAAGGACGTCTCGGAAGTGGACCTTTCCAAGAGGCCGTTCGTCGTAAAGAGCGGTAATGAGACTTATACCGCCGACTCGATCATTATTTCAACCGGCGCTTCCGCAAAGTTGATGGGGATCGAGTCTGAGAAGGCTTTGATGGGATACGGCGTCTCGGCCTGCGCCACGTGCGACGGGTTCTTCTTCAAAGATCAGGAGGTGATCGTCGTCGGCGGTGGTGATACCGCCATGGAAGAGGCGACTTTCCTCACGAAGTTTGCGAGCAAGGTCACGGTCGTCCACCGCCGCGACGCGTTCCGGGCGTCGAAGATTATGCAGGAGAGGGCCTTCAGCAATCCCAAGATCAAGTTTGCCTGGAATTCGGTCGTCGACGAAGTGCTCGGCGTCGGCGAGAAGAGAGTGCGCGGCGTTGTCCTGAAGAATGTCGCGACGGGCGAGAAGACCGAGATGAAGTGCGACGGGGTTTTCGTCGCGATCGGCCACCAGCCGAACACATCCATCTTCAAAGGTCAGATAGAGACGGACGCCGTCGGTTACGTTATTACCAAGAACGGGTCGACAGAGACGAGTGTCCCTGGTGTATTTGCCGCGGGTGATGTTGCCGACAAGAAGTACCGCCAGGCCGTGACGGCGGCAGGTACCGGTTGTATGGCCGCAATAGACGCGGAGAAGTACTTGGAGAGTCTGTATCACAAGGCGGGGGATTAGGCTAAAGCCGGTTTGGGCTTTGTGCATTGCCGCGAGCTAAAGCTCGCGGCAATGCCCAGTGAGCGCGGCAATATCCCATCTGTCAAGTAATCCCCAGTTAGTGAGGCGATTTCTAATTAGCCGGGAAATATCCAGTTAGACGGTCAATATCCAGCTACCCAGAAAGTATCCCACGGGCTGAGGCAACATCCGACCAGTAGAGATCTCCGGCTTGTTCCTTAGCCCTTATCGTGTGCTCGGCAGTGTAAATTAGTTTGTGGAAATTAAAGAGGGTAAGGCGCATAATCCTTTAGGATAATTTTGAAACGAAAAAAGAAAGGAGTTATGCACCATGTACCCTGAAAACAACGAAGAGAA
>JAHECO010000059.1 GCA_024641705.1 Candidatus Kryptoniota bacterium | reverse complement strand
GCGGCAGGTCGAGGCCGCTGACGAACGTCATCTTCCTTTCCGTGGGTGCGGTGGTAGCCAATCTTGTCGGCACGACGGGAGCCTCTATGATTATGATCCGCCCGTTCATCAGGGTGAACAATTACCGCATCAGGCCGTACCATGTGATATTCTTCATCTTCATCGTCAGCAACGTCGGCGGCGCGCTGACGCCGGTCGGCGATCCGCCGCTCTTCGTCGGCTACCTGAAAGGAATCCCTTTCTTCTGGTCCGTCGTCAACCTTTGGTATATATGGCTCATCGCGGTGCTCCTGATCCTGGCTGTCTTCTACGTTATAGACCGGAGGGAATTTTCCGAACTGAATAAAGGGGAACAAGAGTTTGCGGAGGAAGTCGGAGAGGAGGGGGAGGTTGTCGGACTGCACAACCTGTTCTTCCTTGCGATAGTGCTCGCCGCGGTGTTCATCACGCGTCCGCTTTTCGTTCGGGAGGCGCTGATGATTGCCGCCGCTGCGGGCTCCTACTTCACGACGCCTTCGGATATACACAAGAAGAACGATTTTGACTTTGTGCCGATAAAAGAAGTTGCCATCCTGTTCATCGGCATATTCATCACGATGGTCCCGGCTCTCGAGTGGATAAGTCGAAACGCGGCCGGTTTCGGACTCGACAGGGCGGGGCAATTCTACTGGACAACGGGCGCACTGTCCTCGGTCCTCGACAACACTCCGACATACCTGAACTTCTTGAGTGCGGCATTCGGGATGTTCGTGAAGAACGGAGTGGTACAGCAGATCTACAGCCTGATCCACATCCACGGCAGCGGTCTTGCCGGCGGACATTACGCTGCAGATGTTCAGAGCACGGTCGGTGCCATGATGAACTACCATCCTTCCGTGGTTGCTTCTCACAGCGCCAGCCTCGACCAGGTGTCCACCGCCTATCTTCTTGCCACGAGGAAGATAATAGTACAGGCAATCTCGATAGGTGCGGTGTTCTTCGGTGCGATGACGTACATCGGCAACGGTCCGAATTTCATGGTGAAGAGTATCGCCGAGCAGGCGGGAGTGAAGTGTCCATCGTTCGTCTCCTATATCATTAGATACACGTTGCCGATTTTACTACCGATTTTTGTTCTGATATGGTTCCTATTCTTTCGGGGATGAACTGTCTCGTGTTTCCCGGAACAGATCCGCCAGATGTTGGCTGAGAACGCTTCTCCCTAAGCTAAATCTCAACTGCCAAACACGCGGGGTTCCCGGGGGGCCTTCGTGCCCCCTCGGGTCCTACGCGTTTCCTCTCTCCCGCCACCCCGAGCGATAGCTGCTCGCGGCACCTACCGACTCATCCGCGTCGCTTAGAATTTTTCCGAAATGACTTGACAATCGAAAATGGCGGCAGTAGATTACTCACGGTTAAGTTACCGTTTAAGTCAACGGTAACCTATTTGCTTCGTTGAAAATTCAGGGCTGAAATCCATTGTGGACTGTCGACCCGAAGTCGCTGAAACCGGCTTCGCATAGTTCCTCGCGCCTAGGAGCGGGGAACCGGTCATCTCGGATCGCTTGCTGTCTGCGCGGGTGCTGCCCAAGTCGACGCGGGCGGTGCCCTGCAGTTTGAGCCGACATGGCTTTTCAGTCGCTTGCCGAGATTCGAAAGGAGGATGTATCGTCATCTGCTTTGCTACGAGTTCAACCTCAGACTGCCAAGGTGAAAGATGAAGCTGAACAAGCTGGCGTTTCTTCCGGCGGTCGCATTTCTCCTCACGGCAACACTTTCTCTCTCCGCGCGACCCGCATTCCTGCACGAGAAGCTCCACGTCTTCCATTTCGACGCTTCAAATCCCACCGACCTTTCAAGAACCGATGAGATCATAAGGATCGAGCTGAACACGATTCTCTCCAAGCATCCAACTTTCAACCCCCACGGCTTCACGGTCACCTGCAACGGTAGAGAAATCCCGAGTCAGTTCGACGACGGTCATCTTGAGAATGCTCCTGGCGCCGTCCTTGTCCTCGGCTCGTTCGGACCGATGGAAAAGAAAAGCTTCGCGGTCTCGTGGAGAGCCGACAGTTCAACGGAGCATCAGTACAGGAAGTTGACTCAAGCTGTCATAGGTATAAAGGTCGACTACCGCAAGGTGGACGGATACTACACCGGCGGCAGATTTGTCGACGTAGACTCCGTCACCGTGCCGCCCGACCATTTTGCTCACGACGCGCTCTATCGCGTTGAAGGGCCCGCATGGGAATCCGATAAGATAGCGTACAGGTTTTATCTCGACTCCCGGAACAGGAACGACATTTTCGGGAAGAAGACCGACGGCCTGATCCTCCGGCAGCTCGGCGTGCACGACCTCGTCTCCAACAGCAAGGAGTCTTACACCAGGATGCTTGATTGGGGGATGGACATATTCAAGGTGGGCGAGTCTCTCGGCATCGGCTCGATAGCGATGTGGAGCAACTCCGGGCCGGTCACAGTGAGCGATGTAGACAAAGTGAAGTGTTATGTCTCCGAGGATGGCCCTATAGTGTCAGGCATTTACGCGAAGTATCTGGGCTGGAAGGCCGGTGGCGACACGCTTGATTTGTATTCCCACCTCACAATATCGGCAGGCAGCAGGCTTACGAGAGTTCATCTCGACCTGAGAGGCCGGGCGCTGGAACTCTGCACGGGCCTGGCGAAGCACGACGACTGCAGCTTCATCCGGTCAGCCTCCGGGCAGCGTGATGGGTGGGGCTATATCGCTCTGTACGGAAGGCAGAGTCTCTCGGGTGACGACCTGGGAATAGCCGTCTTCTACCGGATAGCCGACGAAGTCGCGGTGACGGAAGACTCATTGAGCAAGATTGTGGTCCTGCATCCGCATGGAGGTGACTTGACTTACTATTTCGGAGCCGCGTGGCAGGACGAACCCGGCGGAATTCGGGACGAGAAGGAATTCAGGGAGTATCTCGAAAAGGCCGTCATGAAGCTTGACAACCCTGTCGAAGTATCGATGTGAAATTACTGGTGATCGAACAATCTAGTAGTCTTAGGAGAAAGAAATGACAAGACTCTCGTTTCCCAAAACGATCGGAATGGCTTTCGCTGTCCTGGTGATGCTGATCATGAATATGGGACTTGCAGAAGCCCAGTCGCGCAGCCGGATAGAAGGCTCGGTCAAGGACGCAAAGACGGGCGAGCCTCTGCCGGGGGTAAATGTCCTCGTGGTCGGAACAACACTGGGAGCGGTGACCGACCTGGAAGGGAAGTATTTCGTCGTTAACGTTCCGATCGGTACTTATGAAGTCAGGGCTTCAATGGTCGGCTACAGCTCGATGCTGGTAAGGGACGTCCTTGTTTCGCTGGACAGGGTGGCGACCGTGGATTTCTCCCTGCAATCGTCGGAGATACAGACCAGCGAGGTCGTGATTGTCGCGCAGAGAAATCAGCTGCACAGGGAAGTCTCCGGTACTCAAATGGTATCGACCGGTAACGAGATAACGAGTGTGGCGGGAATAAGAGAGGTCAACGCGTTCCTTTCCAAATTACCCGGTGTGTCTGCGGATGAAAACGGCTTTCTGACAATTCGCGGAGGAACAGCAGACCAGGTCGGGACTTTTGTCAATGGACTTGCGTACGACAACGCGGCCGTCGGGAATGCGGAGACCAGTATCCCGTTGAGCGCCGTCGAGCAAATCTCGGTTCTTTCCGGCGGCTACAACGCCGAATACGGCAACTTCAGGTCGGGACTCATCAACATTACGACGAAGAGCGGAAGTCAGAGCGCCTACCATGCCACCTTTGACATCTCGGGAGACCAGTCGCACATGCGAAGGTTCGGCCAGTCGCTGTATGATCCGAGCAACCCGTTCCTGGCACCGTTCCTGGATCCGGGCGTCGCTTTCCAGGGCACCGCGTCGGGGGTCTGGGACGATTACCAGCAGCAGCAGCATGCACAGTTCAACGGCTGGAACTATTACGCCACACAGTACAACGCAGGAAAACTCCCTGAGCAGCAAGCATCCCCGCTTGAGATGTACCTGCTGACATCGTGGATGACGATGACCGTTCCTGATTACAAGGGACTGGAGCAACAGATGATGCTTGACTCGACAATCCTGGGGAACATGACGAAAGCCCAGGCAGATTCCATGTTGAATGCTACGAGGAATGCGTTGGCAAAGCATGCAAACAGCGAGGCCGGAAATGACTACAACCTCGACGCCGGATTCGGAGGACCTGTTCCTCTCGTCGGCAAGGTCCTGGGCAACGCGACTTTCTACGTCTCGAACAACACTAAAAACACGAACTACGTCGAGCCTGTTACTCTCAAAAGCGATTTCAACTCCACATCTCTTCTTACCGTGAAGTCAACCCCGGCCAGCAACATGACTCTCACTCTCAACGGACTTTGGAAAAGGGAGATCGGCATAAGTCCGATCCGCCCAGCTTCCGGGGATGAACCCAACGTGGGCGACAGGGGCGGATTCATGCGGCAGAATAACCTCAATTATATTTTCGACAACGCCGGCCTGACGGGAGACAACATAAATTACCTTTATGACCAGGCCTATTTCCCGATTCTCAATCAGACCACTCTGATGACCGGTTTGACGTTCAACCACATGCTCAGTTCCAAGACTTATTACGAGGTGACGCTGAACAGGCTGGCTATCTCCGATTTCTCGCCGAGCGGCGACAACAGGGATACCACCCAGATAACACAGATTGGTCCGTTCAACCTTGATATGTCCCCCTACGGCAAGCTACAGTTTGCGACGGCCCACCACGTGAACGGTTTCACGTTTCTCAGCTACGATGCCCCGCCCGGAATGTCGGGCTTCAGGTTCAGAGGCAAAGAGGGCGACCTCCACGACAACTCCAAGACCTATCAATACCAGGCCAAGGTCGACTTCGCTTCGCAGATCGGTGATCACAACTTCGTAAAGACGGGCTTCGAGTACAACTCGATAATCCTCGACCATTACTTCTGGGAACAGTGGAACAACAATGCGTACAACACGTACGAGTTCAACTACCACCGGACGCCGAGTCAGTCCGCCTATTATCTCCAGGACCAGGTCAACTACGAGGGGATAGTGGCGAACCTCGGAGTGCGGTTCGATTATTACTTCGGTGGCGGCGGAATGTGGCCTTCTTCGGACTCGGCATCCCTGTTCGTCCCGGCATATCAGCCGTATCAGATAGGAGACACTCTCTATCAGATTCTCAATTCAGGTACGTCGTACATCTGGACCCTTTGGGAGCAGTACAACCGGGATCATCCGGGGTTCCTGCAGAAGATCAACAATTACTTCACCATTAGTCCGCGCATAGGCCTTTCATTCCCGATAACGGAAAGCTCCAAGTTCTATTTCAACTACGGTCAGTTCCGGTCAAATCCCCCGTACTACTCGATGTACGAGTACAAGTACCGGTACACTAAGAACGGTCTGTACCAGCTGTCGAACCCGAACATGGAACCTCCTTTGACGGTATCTTACGAACTCGGGGTCGAGTATAACGCATTTCCCGGCGTAATGTTGAGGGTGTCGGGTTATTATAAAGACATATCAGGACAGCAGGGGACGGTGACATATCAGTCGGTTTTGTCGCCATTTTCGTACCAGTATACCGGCTACCTCAACAACCAATACAGGAGCATACAGGGTGTCGAGGTTAACGTCTCGAAAAACGACAACTCCTGGATAACCGGATGGATGAATTTCAACTACATGTTGAGCAAGACTGGAAACACCGGCTTTCGGTACATATATGATTATACTCCTCCCGACCAGTCGAACCTCTACCAGAGCAACGAGTCGCCCACTCTTCCTACTCCGCAGTTGAACGCGGATGTGACTTTCAGATCGCCGAAGAACTGGGGTCCGCAACCTGGCGGACTCGATATACTCGGGAACTGGAGCCTGACCCTCTTCGGAGAGTGGAAGGCCGGCGATTATTTCTCATGGAATCCGCTGGGGGACATCCATCTGCAGGACAACATGCAGTGGCCCGACTACTACAGGCTCGATATGAAGCTCACGAAGGCATTCACGATTGGGGGCATCAATATCGCCGCGTACCTGAACATAACGAATGTGCTGAATCTGAAGATAAATGAGATGGGCAACCTCTATGCTTTCTCCAGTGACCTTGCTGGTCCGTCCTCGACAAGTCCCGGGCAGGCGGGTTGGACGCCGAACATGTCCGACGAGGCACTGTATCTCGAGTCGCTGCACCTGCCGATGTACAATTCGCCGGCATACGATCAGTTGCGGCAGCAGAATCCCGGGCTCTATATCCCGGGTAACGACAAGGTCGGCGACCTCCGGTCGGGCAGCAAGCCTTACATAAACGACCCTGACTACGCGAGTGTCTTTCTATACGGTCAGCCTCGGGACATCTGGCTCGGGATAAGAGTGGACTTTTGAAAGTTTAATAAATGGAGATACTCATGGAAGTGTTTCGAAGAAGAATGTTATTTAGAGCGCCCGGGATACTATTCCTTTGTGCATTTTTCATAACGGTCTTGGACACGGATTTGCTGGCCCAGACCCAGGCACCTGAACTGCAAACCACGACCATAAGACTCGGGCGGCTTTGGCTGGGCATGCCGGCGAACGGCGGGAATATGAACTTCAACCCGATCGGAGGATTCTTCCCTAACGATTACGGGATCGCTGCCGACAGGGCGCAGTATGCGCAGGCGTTTACCGGCGCCGGAATTCAGCTGACAGCGACGCATTGGTTCAACCCGTTCACCGACTCGATGGAATCGGCGGCCGTCTATGCCTTCGTCTCGGACTCAATGCCCGTGGGCAGAGTCACGGTGCCCATAACCAACTATCTGAGGTACCAGTATCCTCAAATGAATGTCGGGGGATCGACCGTCGTTCCGGCACTTTTCGGGACGTATAATCCGTCGTACGTGGGATTTCAAAATCATACATATGATGAAGTGGCGGACGTGGTGGACTCGACGATATTCGGTGTCGAGGTGGAACGTAAGGTCTATGCCTGGTCTCAGAATTACAACGACAATTACGTCATTACCGACCTGCTCTTCACTAATGTCGGTAAGGACACGCTGGACAGCATGTACGTAAACATGCAGGAAACCGGCGCAAATTTCTATTACTCAAACGGGAACAACCCTGCGGGAACCTTCGACCAAACCATGTCGTGGCAGCACTACTACGGCGGCAGGCCCGGCGACAGTCTCAAAGTGTTCTACGAGTACAGCGCCGACAATCCACAATTAGCCGGAGACGATATGGGAGCACCCCAGGTCTCACAGGGTGGAAGGCTGATAAACCCGAATATGCTCTTTTACACGATACTCCACGCCTCAGCAGCGCCATATACCGACTCGACTCAGGATGTCAATGATAGTTTGCAGCCGAAGGTGACATATATGGGAGTGGCCAACGCGATACCGTTCACCCAGGCGAACGATGCTTACGGCAGCAGGAACTTCTACGCGATCAGGGGTGCTTACTCGGACGCATTTCCTATGCCGGAAGAGATTCCCGGTACGCACCACGGCGTAAACAACGACGAGATGGGTGTCAACAACTATTCGAGTTTCCCGGGAGGACAGGTGCACGGCGTCTCTTACAGGAGCGCAAGCTTCGGGCCCTACACGTTCTATCCCGGTCAGAAGCTCCACATAGTCTACGCGAGCGGCTTCGCGGGCATAGGGTATGAACTTGGGCAGGAGATCGGCGAGAAGTGGCTGGACGGCACGCTTCAGGATCCGCCGGACGCTTCTCAGATTCCAGGCTGGAACACGAACACCGGACTGTTCCCGAGCAACTTCCAGTTCCCTAACGGTGCGACCGCTGTGGACAAGGCGAAAGACCGATGGCTGAGTCTCGGCATCGATTCAGTAATGCAGACCGCCTGGAGAGCGAAATGGAATTATGAGCACAATTACGATATCCCTCAGGCCCCTCCGCCTCCCCAGTCCGTCAATATCTCCGCAAATCCAACAGGCGTCACGATAACCTGGTCCGATCCGGCGGCGGAGGCGATGGGCAATTTCGCCGGCTACAGAATCATGCGCAGGGTGTCGGGGTTCGACACGCTCTTCTTTGAGCAGATATATAATTCCGATTCGACTGATGTCGGGACACCACATACGTACATAGACTCGATCCGCTACTACGGTGCTCAGGTTTACTACTATATCCAGTCGAAGGCGAGGATCGGAGTTAACGATCCGAACGCGGATCCTACCACCCGGGGAAAGATGATGTACAGCGGGAGAGCGTTGTATCCGGGCCTCAATCCGATTCAACCGACCAACTTTCCTCAGAATGACCTGTCAAAGATCAGAATAGTACCCAACCCGTACAACATCAAAGATCCCCTGCTGACCGCTGCGCCGTTCGGACTGGGCAGTCAAACCGGGAACGAGATTGTATTCTACAACCTGCCGCCCGTTTGTACGATAAAGATCTATACGGAGAACGGAGATCTGGTGCAGACGATCTATCATCCTCAGGCCGGCAGGCCCCAGTCCGGAACAGAGCCGTGGGATTTGCAGACTCGAACGCAACAGACCATTTACAGCGGTGTCTACATAGCGGTTTTTCAGACTCCCGGGGGTGCAGTATCCTATCAGAAATTCCTGATCGTGCGGTAACCAATGGAGGGGATGATGGAAATGAAGTTTGGAAATTTCTTTTTTTCGGCCTTTGCGGTTTTGATTGTCTCCGGCTCTCTGCATGCTCAGGTCGTCATCGATAAGGTCGCGCAGAGTACCATGAACTTCCAGCTCGTCAGCATTTCTCCCATCGCCAGTGCGATGGGAGATGCGTATACTGCTGTTGGCACGGGTGCGGATGCCGTCTTTTACGACCCGGCAGCGATGGCCGACCTCGGCGACAAAACCTTCAACATAGCAGTCGACTACACCCAGTGGATTGCCGACATCAATTATTACGCGGGTGCGATCGCCTGGAATCTTAAGAACTACGGCGCTGTCGGTTTCAGTTTCTTATCCGTCGATTACGGCACTATTAACGGGACGAGCCTTAACCCGCTTGGAGGTTATATTGACAACGGTCCCGTCTCGGGCGTCGGTGCGTACTCGATCGGCCTGACATATTCGAAGTATGTCAACACTCAGTTTATGGTCGGCGGTAACGTCCGTCTGGTCGGGCAGAGTCTCGGCAGCAACAACTTCATCAACGGCATGTCGACCACGAACAATGTCACGAAGCTGGCGTTCGATCTGGGTGTCAAATATCAGACCATGTTCAACGGGTTCAGGTTCGGTATGGCGATCAGAAATTTCTCGTCCGATGTGAAGTGGCAGGAACTGAACGAGCAGCTCCCACTGACTTTCACGATGGGTGCGGCGATCGACCTGCTCGACTTCGTCGATAAGAATCATGACAAGGGTACCGGCCTCACGTTTGCTGTCGATGTCCTGCATTCCAATAGTTATTCGGAGAGGGTAAATGTCGGAATGGAATACAGGATGCTCGGCATGCTTGCCCTTAGGGGAGGTTACCAGACTAATCGCGATATACAGTCCTGGTCCGCCGGTATCGGGTTGAATACGACCGTCGCCGGAAACGATATACAGGTCAATTATTCCTTTTCCAAGATTACGCAGAGCGCCTTTAACAATATCAATCGCATCTCGGTTGCTATGTCGTTCTAGAGGAAACCGCGCAAGGCATGCGCTTGTGTTAAGTGTGCAATGTGAAAGGACGAATATGATCCACCGTTTTGCCAAACCGAGTCGCTTCGTGCACGATAGAACGGCGATGCTTCCGATCGCGGTCGTGCTCGCCCTGACGGCTTTTGCCGGGAACCCCCTTGACACTGCCGGTGTGAGGGGAAATGACGTCCCTTGGTCCGTTAGAATGACGGATGGAGTCATGAAGAGACTCCCGGACTATCTGACCCACGACAGCACCATGGCATGGAACTACGAAGAAGGCGTTCTGCTCAATGCCGTCTGGAGAGTCCGGGAGAAGACCGGGGACAGGAAGTACTTCGATTACGTCCAAAAGAGCATCGATCACTATGTCGACTCAAACGGGACGATCGAGACGTATCACTTCGATGAATTCCGCCTCGATGACATCGCTCCAGGCAGAGTAGTCCTCGATCTATATGGTGCCACGAAGGAGGCGCGATACAAGAAAGCGGCTTTCCTGCTGAGGAAGCAGTTGCGTGAGCAGCCGCGGATCAAGGCCGGAGGCTTCTGGCACAAGAAGATTTATCCGCACCAGATGTGGCTCGACGGGCTCTACATGGCGGAGCCTTTTTACGCGAAGTTCGCCAAGATGTTCGACGAGCCCGCGGATTACGACGACATCGCCGAGCAGTTCATCCTTATGGCGGATCATGCGAGAGATCCGGAGATCGGACTCTTCTATCACGGTTGGGACGAATCGAAAACCCAGAAGTGGGCGAACCCGGCGACGGGTGATTCGCCAACCTTCTGGGGGAGATCGATGGGCTGGTACATGATGGGCTTAGTGGACGTCCTGGATTATTTCCCGAAGGACAATCCTCGACGTGAGAAACTGATACGGATTTTCGACGGCCTTGCATCCGCACTTTTGAAGTATCAGGACAAACGGACTAACTTGTGGTATCAGGTCGTCGACAAGCCGGGTGCCGCGGGCAACTACCTCGAGTCGTCTGCATCTGCCATGTTTACATACGCCTTCACGAAGGGTACCGCGAAAGGTTATCTCGCGAAGAAATACCTCGAAGCGGCAAGGGCCGCGTTTGCCGGATTGCTCAAGTATTCGGTGGTCGCCGGTACGGATGGCTATCCTACTTTGACGAACACATGTGCCGGTGCCGGACTCGGCGGTAGGCCGTACAGGGACGGTTCATACGATTATTACGTCTCGGTGCCCCGGGTGGACAACGACTTTAAAGGCGTCGGGCCTTTCATACTCGCGGCCCTGGAATTGGAAGCGACCGCGCAGCGTTGAGCGTTGAAACGGCAGGCCGGAGGTGCCTGACGATTTTGGACATGAGAAGCTACAGATACGTCTATCTGATAATTGCCGGGCTCGTGATTTCGTTCGCGGGCGAGGCGGGTATGTGGCCTTCCGGTAATTCGAACGGCCGCAAGGTTGTGGTCTGTCTCGATTGTTACCACAACAACGAGTGGAAGAAACTGAAGGATGGAAGCGAGGTAAGGTATCATTACATCTGGGGAGACACCGCAGATTCGGGGTACTCCGGGCTCGACAGTATAATAACGAAACTCGGTGCTGTCCCGGTCGAATCACGCGTGGCGCCCACGAAGGCGGTGCTCGACAGCGCCAGCATATACATCATAGTCGATCCCGATACTCCGTCGGAAACGAAGAATCCCCACTACATTACCCCCCCGGAGATAGAAGCGCTCGTGTCTTGGGTGAGAAACGGCGGGGTCCTGGCTATTTTCGCGAACGACAGCGGCAACTGTGAATTCACCCACCTCAACAGGCTTGCGGAGCATTTCGGAATTCGTTTCAAAGAAGACAGCCGGAACGACGTAGTCGGAACAGACTTCGAAGCGGGCGCTTTCTCGGATTTGCCGGACATTCCGATGTTCAAGGAAGTGAAGAAGATTTATCTCAAAGAGATCAGCACACTCACCATCGAGAGTCCGGCCGAACCTTTGCTGAAGAACCGGGGCGATATCATCATGGCAGCAGCGAAGTTCGGGAAGGGGTTCGTCTTCGCGGTGGGCGATCCGTGGTTCTATAATGAATACATCGACAACAGGAAGCTCCCGGTGGGCTTCGACAACTTCGGCGCGGCGAAGAGTCTTTTCCTGTGGCTGCTCTCAAAGGCGACGCCCGTCCAGCGTCATTGAAATTGAAACGGCGAAGCCGGCGAATTTTATAGTTTAATCATGTCAAAGAAAGCGCATACTAAAATGAAGAAGAGCATACTTGACGAATACCGTTTTTTTGATCCGCAGCCTGCCCTAAGGAAGACGGCATACGAACTATATCTGAATGTCAGGGACCTGCCTATACTCAGTCCCCACGGGCATGTGGAAGCTAAGATGCTTGCGGACAACCAACCGTTTCCCGATCCGACAGAGCTCCTGATAATTCCGGATCATTATATCTACCGCATGCTGTACTCGCAGGGAATATCGCTCGAATCGCTCGGCATCCCGACCACCGACGGCACGCCGGTCGAGAAAGACCACAGAAAGATATGGCAGACCTTCGGGGACAACTTCTACCTATTCGCGGGGACACCTACGGGCGTCTGGTTGGCGCACGAATTCGTGGAGGTCTTCGGCATACGGCAAAAGCTGAATTCGAAAACGGCCATGAAAATCTACGACCGGATGGTGGAGAAGCTTAAGACCAAGGAGTTCCTTCCGAGAACGCTGTTCGAGAAGTTCAACATCGAGGTGCTGAACACGACCGATTCTCCATCCGACCCGCTTCAGTATCACAAAAAGATGAGAGAGTCCGGATGGAAGAAGCGGGTCATCCCTTGCTTCAGGCCCGACGCGGCAGTGAACGTAGCTTCGAAAAAATGGATGGACGAGATTGCCGGTATCAGTAAGGTCTCAGGCATTGATATCCGCGACTACCGGAGTTACATAAAGGCTCTCGAGAACCGGCGCGAGTATTTCAAGTCCTTCGGCGCCGTTTCCACCGACCAGGGGGTGGAGAGTCCATACTCGCACAGGCTGTCAGAAGGGGAAGCTGACGCGATTTTCCAGCGGGCACTGAAAGGCCAGGCGACCGATAAGGACGCTGCCGCTTTCACGGCCAACATGCTGATGGAAATGGCGAGGATGAGTATCGAAGACGGACTCGTTATGCAAATCCACGCCGGTGCATTTCGGAATCACAACAGAAATGTCTTTGAGAGGTTCGGTCCTGACAAGGGAGGAGATATCCCGGTTCGGACCGAGTTCACCAGGAACTTGCACGAATTCCTGAACGAGTTCGGGAACAATCTGAAATTTACCGTGGTCCTCTTTACGCTTGATGAGACTCCCTACTCACGGGAGCTCGCCCCTATAGCCGGACATTATCCCGCAGTCAAGCTCGGGGCTTCGTGGTGGTTCCACGACAGCATCCAGGGCATGATTCGCTACAGGCAGAACATCACTGAGACTGCGGGTATCTACAATACCGTCGGCTTCACGGACGACACGCGGGCTTTTCTTTCCATACCGGCCCGGCATGACCTTGCGAGGAGGATGGATTCCAACTTCCTTGCGGGCCTGGTGGCGAGGCATATAATCGGCATTGATGAGGCAAAATCGATGGGCAGGGCTCTTGCCTACGATCTGGTGAAGAAAGCCTACCGGCTTTGAGGCCCTGAAGAATGAGGCAATAATTTACTGAAACGATATGAAATGACGCAAAAGTGTGCTATTTTTATCATAGTAACCGGTCAAGTTACGACCTTCACCAAATAGGAGTTTCAAGTTGAACAGGAAACCACACGTCACGTTGAGCGACATCGCGAAGCAGCTGAACGTGTCGAAAGTAACAGTTTCCAAAGCACTGAGGGGGCATCCGGACATCTCCAGGGAAACGACGAGGCTTGTCAAGAAAGTCGCAGAAGAGCTTGGGTACACCCCCAATTTTGCCGCGAGGAATCTCTCTTCCCGTAAGTCCAACACGATCGGCGTCGTCGTTCCGAAGATCGCTCACTTCTTCTTCAGTTCCATAATTGAATCCATCTACGATGAGGCCTTCTATAACAACTATGACATAGCGCTCACCGTTTCGCAGGAGAACGCGGAGCGCGAGAAGAAGCACATCGAGACGCTGATGGCGATGCGCGTCGACGGAGTCATAGTCTCAATCACCCAGGAAACAAAGGACAGCACTATATTCGAAAAGGTCCTCAGCAGAAACGTGCCGCTTGTCTTCATGGACCGTGTCCTCCAGGTGGGAGGCACGAGTCAGGTAACGGTGGACGACAGGGGAGGCGCGGTCAAAGCGATCGAACTTGCAATCAGCAACGGCTATACGAAGATTGCACATATAGGCGGCTACAAGGAGATAAACATCGGCAAGAACCGGTACGAAGGATTCGCGGAGGCAATGAAGAAGCACGGGTTGCCGGTCGACCCGGATTGGGTTATCCACGGAGGTTTCGGCGAAGACGACGGCTACCAGGGCTTCATGAAGATCTACAAGAGCGGAAAGATGCCGGAATTCATATTTGCCGTGACATATCCGGTCGCTCTCGGCGTGTATGCCGCTGCCGCCGAAGTCGGAGTGAGAATACCCGAGGATCTTGACATAATCTGTTTCGGAAGCGCCAGCATAAACAAGTTCCTGAAACCCGCACTCACGTACGTTGACCAGCCGACACGTACTCTCGGCAAAGCTGCCGTCGACCTCGTGATCGAGCATATAGGAGAAACGGAAAACTATCAGCCGAAGTTGATCGAGGTGCCGACCGAGCTGGTGATTCGTGACACGTGTATCAAGAAGAAATCGGCTGTGAACGCCGCGGCGAAGTGACTCCGATCACCGGCTGCGAGTGTGTGCGCCGGCTGTCGGGAGTCTCCATACATTTCGTTCTTATCATCCGGTTCTGAACCGGACTATCCGGAAGAAACAAGCAAATGAGCAGAGAAGAGACTACAAAAAGGGTAATTGATGCCGGGGCCGTCGCCGTCATCAGACTGCAGGATCCGGCTAAACTCATAAGAGTTGCGGAAGCAATCTACCAGGGTGGCGTGTCTGGCATAGAGATTACGATGACCGTTCCGAATGCCATAAAAGTGATAGGCGAGGCCACGAAGGAGATTGGAAGTTATATGAATGTGGGAGTTGGAAGCGTGCTGAATGCCGAGATCGCCGAGAAGGCGATCGGAGCCGGCGCAAAGTACGTAGTCAGCCCTATATTCAAAAGAGAGGTAATTGAGGCCGCGCACCGGAACGATGTGCCCGCCATGCCGGGAGCGTTTACGCCGACGGAGATAGAAACCGCTTTCGAAGCCGGGGCAGACATCGTGAAGGTTTTTCCCGCGGATGTCGTGGGGATGGCCTTCTTCAGGGGGGTACTTGCCCCCATGCCGCACTTGAAACTCATGCCGACAGGGGGCGTTACGCTGACCAACGCCGGCGAATGGCTCAAGGCAGGCGCCTGTGCCGTCGGGGTGGGGACGGCTCTCCTCGACAAGAAAGCGATCGCATCGGAAAACTATAAAGCCCTGACCGAAAACGCGAAGATTCTCATGGAGAGCATTATCAGGGCGAGACAGGAAATGAAGGCCGCGTGACGGCCGAACCCGAAACAATTGCAGGAAAGTCAGATGGCTGATAAAGTCGTTACGATGGGAGAAATCATGCTAAGGCTGTCCACCCCGGCTTATTCGAGGTTTGTCCAGTCCCAGCAGTTCGATGTGAACTATGGCGGCGGGGAAGCGAACGTCGCCGTGTCACTTGCCAACTTCGGGCTCGAGAGCTACTTCGTATCGAGGATACCCAAGCATGAGATCGGACAGTCCGCCGTGAATAGCCTCCGGCGATACGGCGTCAGGACGGACTTCCTCGTCAGGGGAGGAGACAGGCTGGGCATTTATTTCCTCGAGACCGGCGCAAGCCAGCGGGCATCGAAAGTGATATACGACAGAGCAAACTCCGCGGTGACGGAACTCGGGAAGGACGACCTTGACTGGGATTCGGTGTTCCGCGGGGCAAAGTGGTTTCATTGGACCGGGATCACGCCCGCACTCGGGCCGAGGGTGCAGGAAGCCCTGAAGGCAGCCTGCGCGGCGGCAAAGAAGAACGGCGCGACGATCAGTGTCGACCTCAATTACAGGGCCAAGCTGTGGACGACGAAAGAGGCACAGGCCGTGATGGTTCCCATGATGGAATATGTGGACGTCTGCATCGCTAACGAGGAGGACGCCGAGAAAAGTCTCGGGTTCCGGGCCGGCACCACCAATGTGGAAAGCGCGGAGCTCGACGAGAAGGGCTACTTTGAACTTGCAGGGAAGCTGAAGGAGAAGTTCCATTTCAAAGCCGTAGCGATTACTCTTCGCGAGAGCTATTCCGCATCCCGCAACGGCTGGAGTGCAGTGATGCACGACGACAAAGAATGCAAGCAGCCATACCGGTCAAAGCGGTATGACGTGCAGATCGTCGACAGGGTCGGCGGCGGAGATTCGTTTGCGGGAGGCTTGATTTATGGTCTGCTGAACATGAGCGACACAAGAACGGCGCTTGAATTTGCCGTGGCTGCGTCCTGCTTGAAACAGACGATCCCCGGCGATTTCAACTTTGTTTCCGTCGAAGAGGTTGAGAAGCTGGCAAAGGGAAGCGGCTCCGGAAGGGTGGAACGATAAGAGTCGGCGGTCGAGCCGGATTGATGCCGCTGTTTGTGCCCGGAGTGGTACGATGAACGTTTCTTTCGTCATGTGGAGTACTACCTATGAAGGTCCTTTCACTTTTCCTGCTTGCCGGAGTCTCGGCATTCCTTGTCGCCGGCAAGCTTGCTGGTAGCACAATGGATGGGGAGATCGTCTGTTTTGGGGACTCCATTACTTACGGCGCCCGCGTCGAAGGGCATAGCTGGGTTTATTTCCTATCCTTAAAGCACAGGGATCTGCGTTTCATCAACGCCGGACGCAACGGGAGAAAGACATCCGACAGGGAAGAGCTGCTGCCCGTTCTGAGGAAGTACAAAGGCGCGGCTGCCTTCTTGATACTTCTCGGAGTCAACGATCTTAAAGATGGCAACGACACTATGGTAAGCAGGTGTGCGGTGAATGTCCGGTGGATGATCCGTGAAATAAAGCGGGCCAGCCCTGCATCAAGGATTGTCCTCCTGTCGCCCGCCCGTATCAACCTGAATAAGATGTCTCCGTCGAATGTCAGGAAGAAATACAACGAGAATACCGAAAGATCACTTGCAGCCCTTGATGCTGAATACCGGCTCCTTGCCCGGAGCGAATCGGTCGGGTTCATCTCCCTTCTGGATGCTGTCTCGCCTCCCCACTATGTGGACGGACTTCACCCTGACGAGGCGGGACAGCAGGAGATAGCTTCCGCGGTCTGGGAGGGGTTCAACCGGTTGCTGCATTCCGGAGCCAAACAGGGGGCAGTCGGGCGATAGGGGGGCCTCTGCGCCAATGGGCGGTGCAACGGCTTGTCCTTAGGCCGGCTTCATTGAAGAAAGTCCTTGACATTTAAGTTCAAGGCGTGTAAACTTAGGCGTACTTAAGTTATCGGTTAAGTTATCGTTCAAGTGAGCGATATTTTGAAAATTTGAAGATATTATGAGACGATCTGGGAACATTCGGAACAGGTTGTAAGGCATATCCTGCTTCCATGTTTCTCATGCACTGCCAGCCGACGTCGGTCATTGAGATTCCCAAATCGTCCCCCTGTCGGATCTTTTGTTCTCTCGGGGCATCCGTCCCATGTTCCGGTCGGGACAGGCTTCGTTGTCCGGTTTCGCCAAACAAGCAGGAGAGTGAGTATCTGAATTGAGACTGAGTGCTGCTGTCTCCCAAGGTCTGAGACCGTTCCTTGGTAGCGGGGGTGAAGATCCTCTCTTAGGGTCTCATCCGGCCCGGGAGAGTCGGAAATCACGGTCTGCGTCGACCGGAGCTACGCCGAGTCACGCCCCTCGCGGCGCGAAGACCATTGAACTCACCGGAGTCTGTGCACTTCTCTTGCTGGCCGCGTCGCAGCCGGCATACTCCTTCGATCCACATTTCATCGTCGTCGCAAAAGACGGCACAGGCGATTTTACAACAATAACGCGGGCAATCGATGCACTTTCCATGTTCAGCTATCAACGCGTGGTGATTTACATAAAGAACGGGGTATACAACGAGAAGATAAGAATCACTCAGGACTACGTGACACTGCGCGGGGAAAGCAGAGACAGCACGATCATTGAGTACAGTCAGCTCAGGACGGATTGGATCGCACACAAGGATTCGATAGGACCGGCGGTTGTCAACCTGCACGCCGACGACATAGTCATCGAGAACCTAACCATAGAGAACACGCAACCGGAAGTCGGACCACACGCGTTCGCTGTTTACGGAGACGGGACACGAACTATCCTTCTCAACTGCAAGGTCGTCAGCAACGGGGGAGACACGGTCTCGATGTGGGACTACAAGACGGGAATGTATTACTACGCGAATTGCCGTTTTCAGGGTGCTGTCGATTTCGTATGTCCGAGAGGATGGTGTTTTGTCCGTGATTCGAAGTTCTACGAACTCAAGAAGGGGACGGCATCGATCTGGCATGCAGGCGGACTCAACATCGATCAGAAATTCGTGATAGTGAATTCTTCGTTCGACGGGGTGAAGGGATTTGGACTCGGAAGACATCATTACGAGGCTCAGTTCTACCTCGTCAAGTGCAAATTCTCAGGCAACATGGCTGACACTCCGATTTACCGTGTGACATACAAAGACTCTTCCATGAACCGTCCTTTCAATTGGGGAGAGAGGGACTATTACTATGATTGCAGCCGTGCTGGCGGTAACTACGGTTGGTTCGCGAACAATTTGAGCACGGCCGCCGGAGCGCCGACCCTGGACGAAGTGACGCCGTCCTGGACATTCGATAGCAATTGGAATCCCGAAAGCACTGCGGGGCCTTCGATCGCTAAGTATGAAATCCACGGCAAATATCTCCTGCTGTTTTTCAAGGAGCCGATAACAGTTAATGGAAAACCGGTTCTCACCTCGAAGGACGGTAAGACACTTGTGTACAACTCGGGTGCAGGTTCCGACACGATCCGTTTTGATTCGGCTCAGTTGATTTCTGAAAACGATCTGGCAGGATTGTCTCTGAAAAACGGAGGGAAGCTTATCGGCACGATGGCTTCCGTTTATCAACGCAACGTCAATCTGACTCTGGGTTCTTAAGGTCCAGAGAGAGCCTGAATTGTAATATGAATAAAAATGGTCAATTAGAACGCAATGACCGGATCTAACCAACCAAAATCTTGGGAGGAATCATGAAAAGAGGTACTTCTAAACTGCGAGTGCTGCTGCTGACTGCAGCTATTCTCGTATCGAGCGGTGCCGTGTTAATGGCACAGACGACAGGAGAGTACAGATCCAGCGCTCCTACACCAACCGGAGGCGATTGGAGCAGTGCCGCCACCTGGCAGACCTGGAACGGTTCTGCGTGGGTCGCGGCCAGTTCAACCCCGACAGGGTCGGAACCGAAGATCATCATTCAATCGACGGATTCTGTCTATGTGGATGCTGCCGTCACGATAACCGATACCCTGGACAACCAGGGAATTGTCAAGGGTGGCTCTAACCTTACCTTTGGCAACGGGGGAGTTTATCAGCATGATCAGAACGGAGGGGACATTCCTGCGGCGACGTGGAATTCGGGATCCACGTGCCTGGTGACCGGCGCTACTTCAAGTGCACCAGGGAATGCTAGTCAGGATTTTTATGACTTCACATGGGACTGCGCCGGTCAAACCTCGAACCTCAACGTAGCTTGGGATAGTGTCAGTATTGCAGGCAACGTGTCTGTATTGAATACCAACAACGCCAATGGGTTCCACTGGTTCAGGTTCACGAGCAACAAGTTTGGACTAAGTCCGAGCGGTCCGAACATAATCACGATTGGTGGTAACCTCATCATAAGCGGTGGCTCCGCCTGTACAGCCACTGGTTCCGGGACGCCGGCACACTATATTCGGGTCCTAGTCAACGGCAACCTTTCGTACACCGGTTCGAGCACTGACACTTCAAGTTTCCAACTCGGGAACGGTAGCGGCGGCCAGGTGAACTTCATAGTGAAGGGCAACGTGGCGACGACCCCCGTAGCGCACGGCCAGTTTTCGACTCACTCATCCTCTACCTATCCTGACTCACTCATCTTTGCCGGGACGGCTGCGCAAACATTTACTAATTCGGTTAGTTCTCTATCCAATATCAAGATTGCCGTATATCCCGGCGCCATCTTATCCATGGACGGCTCGAACACCATGGGTACGTCATCCTCCACGACATTTGCACTTTTTGCCGGCGGGACATTTGAGTGCGGCCACGCAGATGGCCTTAACGGAAATATCACCGTTGGCGGGGCCACGTCGCTGAGCACCTCGGCGAACTATGCGTTTGACGGGTCGGCGGCCCAGGTGACCGGTACATTGCTGCCGGCGACGATCAACAATTTGATGATCGATAACGCTGCGGGTGTTACGCTGACTCAATCGGTTAGTGCGGATACGCTGACGCTCACCAGCGGAAAATTGAATCTCGACACGAACTACGTAATG